>JAAFIR010000044.1 GCA_013297885.1 Leptospirales bacterium
AATACTATATTTTTAATAGCATAAATTTGTTAGCATAAACGAAATTTTTTTACAAATAACCTTGCAATATGTATCATAAATCTTGTTTTTATTGACAGAATAAGCGAAGTTCGAACAATATTAGTTAGACGGCATTAAAAAAAAAGAATTGAGAAAGAAATGATTTTAAATAAATATACAGAAATAGAAAAAGTTCAAATAAGAGGATATTCCTCCACTTGTATAATTGAAGATTCAAGCGGGAATCTATTCTTTGCAAAATGGATAAAAGGAATAAAGAAAGATTCTCCTCCTGGTAAAATACTTTTTGATAAGTTACGTCATTTAAAAAAAGCAGAGCATTCGGTCTTACCAAAAATTATTGACTATGACTGGGAAGAAACACAACAAGCGTATTGCATTATCTCAGAATATAAAAATGTCGAGTCTCTAGAAGATGCTATTTTAAAAAATAACGCTAACATTGACCCTGTTTATTTTTTAAAAGGAATTGAGAATCTTATTAATTGCTTACAATTTTTACAAAAGAATTATAGACTTACTCATGGAGATATTACACCGGCAAATATATTAGTAGATGATAATTATGATTTCTACTTAATTGATTTTGGAATTTCAGATATAGCTGCAACTTTAAGCCAAGAACAAAATCTCGAAATCTTCGCAAAACAATTCGCTGCACCAGAAAAATGGGATAGGAGTATTCGAAAAGGATTTCCCCATCTTTCCGATATTTATTCTCTTGGTAAAATAATTGAATGGTTCTTTGAAAAACAGGAAATAGAAGAGTATGAAGAGATAAATAATTTAATAAACAGAGCATGCGAAAAAGAGCCAGAAAAAAGATTCAATTATACCCAACTCGCTGAAAAAGTTACAAAAGCCATTAATGGAATTTCATTTAGCCATAGGAACATTGTTTATTCAGAAAACACAAGTGAAGAACTGTTGAGAGATTTTAATGATAAAGATTTTAAACCATTATTTGATATAAGTCCAAGCACAGGAGAAAATATTCTTCTTAATATTATAACTAAAAATTTTAACATTCATTGCAAATGGAAAATTTCTGAAAATAGATTATATGTTTTGAATGAAGAACGAAAAGAAGAAAATGAGGAAAATTATAAAAAGAAAATTAAATACGCGAAAAAACTTGGAATCCCTGTTATTTTTAGTAATTCGATCGATGACTTAAATAATTTTAGCCTTACTCCTATTTTTAAGAAAATTCAAAAAGAAAAACAAATCGAAAATGAATACAGAAAAGGCAAAAAGGAAATATATTCTGAATTATCTTTTTTTAAAGAATTATTAAATAAAGAGAAAGAGGTGTTAGAAAATAATTCATTGCGATTACAATATTTAAATTATTCGAAAGAAGGCGACTATGAAATTTCCTTTGAAATTAAGCAAAACGAGAAATACAGTAAAAATAGTATTATTTCATTTCATATTGATAAGTCCTTACCGCCTAATCCAGAAGAGTTTGAATACATAGTAAGTGATACCGCAGATAAAAATCAAATGAAAGATCCATTAAAATTTTCTGGTATCGCGTATGACTTTGATAACGAGAAAAGAATTTTATATTTTAAAGATTGCGAGAAATTAGACTTAGAAAAGATTCCTAAGAAAGGTTATCTTTTTGAGAATATAAGTAAGAAGGAAGAGGAAAAGAAAAGGCAACTTGAAGCTATCAAAAAAGTAGAACATAATGAGGCACAGAGTCGAGATTTAATTCACTACCTATTTAATCCAAAAGAGTTAGAATCCAAATATTTAGACATACATAAACTTGAAAAAATTTTTCAGAAAGATGAGGATGGAAAGGATTATCAATACAGTTATAATCAACAAAAAGCTATTATAAATGCAATTCACCGTAATCCGTTAACTGTTATCCAAGGTCCCCCTGGTACGGGGAAGACTACAGTTATAACCGAAATTATCTTTCAATTATTAAATGCACATCCTGATTCGAAAATTTTAGTTACATCCCAAACAAATGATGCAGTTGATAATGTTCTTGATAATTTGCTTAAGAAAGATATTCAATTTGTTCGATTAAGTGGAGTTAGAAAACCTAAAGAAAATATGCAGAAACATATTTTAGAAAGAAAGATAGAAGGTTGGAAACAAAAAATAAAAGAAAAATCCAAACAAAACTGGGAAACTTATCAAAAACAAATTTACGAGAAATTAATCACAGATTTTTCCCGCACAATTTATAATTTACTAGTAGAAAATAAAGAATGGAAAATCAAACAACAGCATATTAGAAAAATTCTTGAACGTTATGATGAAGGTAAATCTTTAATCAGTAGTCTTAAGTCGGAAGAAGATTTTATCGTAGCCTTAACTAATCAAATTGATAATATAGATTTAAAGTCTTTTTTTGAACGCAATAAAATACACAAAGACTGGTTAACGACCATTAGCTCTTTAGATGAGAAAAGCAATATAAATCAAAAACTTGTTGAAAGTATTCAAGTTATTGGAGCTACAACCAATCATATCGCTGCCAAAAAATATGAAAGATTCAATTTTGAATTTGATTATGTTATAATGGATGAAAGTGGAAAAGCGACAACTGCGGAAGCATTAATTCCTCTTACTTTAGGAAATAATGCAATCCTAGTTGGGGATCATCGGCAGTTAAGACCTATGCTAACTTCCAATAATGAAGTAGAAAAATGGCTGAGAGAAAAATACAAATCTGAAACTGATGAATTTGATAGTTGGGATGATTATTTTAATAGACCAAGTATATTCGAGCAAATAATTACAAAAATTGATGATGACTATAAAAGTCAATTGGATGAGTGCAGGAGGTGTTCCGCAGAACAAATTAAATTAATTTCTGAGTGTTTTTATGAGCCGTTTGGGGACGATAAGATTAATCCAGTAGATCGTTCAAAGGAAAAAGAACATAATTTAAATTTAAAGGTAAACAGTTCCATTATTTTCCTCGATATAGGTAACAATTCAAAAAGTGAAATAAATGAAAGCGGATCATCCTACAACAAAGAAAGTGCAAAATTAGTTCCTATGATTCTCAAAGAATTGGATAAGCAAAAGATAGTCAAAGATTATTCAATTGGGATTATAACAGGCTATACAGCACAACTTAGGCAAATTAAGCGAGAAGTAAAAAATGAATTCGGAAATCGGAAGCTAACAAATATTAACCTAAACTCCACTCAAATTGCAATCTCTGTCGTTGATAAATTTCAAGGCTTAGAAAAAGATATAATTATTTTTGATCTAGTGCGCAGCAGACAGCCAAATTTAGGATTCCTATCAAATGCGAATCGCATAAACGTGGCTTTATCAAGACAGAAAAAATTACTTATAATCATTGGAAATTTAAATGGTATTCTCAATGCAAAACCACCTCAGTCAATGCTAGAAAAGAATCATATACCAGCTTTGCATAAATATTTAAAAGCTCTAAAGACTGACTGGATTGTCAACAGTATAGGACAAATATTCTAATGGATATACAAGAACTACATAATAAATTAAGCAAGCAATGCTCTAATCATTATAGGATAAATGAAATTTTACCATTCGCTTATCCATATAGACGGCTAATAATAGATGTCACGGTTAACAAAAATCCTGATAAAGCTATTCAGCAAGTTTACTCTGTTTTTTTAAGAACGATATTATCTGGATATAACAAAGATGAAGATATTATTAATTTTTTAGGGTTACAAAAAGAAGATTTTATTTTAAGAGAATTATATTTCCTAAGAGAAAAAGGTTACTTAGACATTGTATCGGGAATTTGGTATGTAACAGAATCAGGAAAGGAATTTATCAAAGACAACAATATTTTAAGAGTTTTAGAAGAAGAGCAATTCGAATTTTTAATAGATTCAAATACTAATGAAGTTTTACCAAAAGATTTCAGATTATCCCATGATGATAAAATTAAAAATAAAATAGAATCAAATATTGAATACTCAATAAAAGACCCAGAAATATTATCTGATAAAAATGAGCAGCTTCTTGATGTTTATAAAAGCATAAATGAAAAAAAAGCCTACTTAGTGGATTATGATAAATCAAATATTAAGTTCGATAGAGAAGAATATCATGACTATTATCTGATAGAATATATACCTATAAAAAGTAAGGAACATGAGTTAGAGGCATACATTGAAATAAGAAATATTGATAATATGTTCTCTTTGAATAAGCGATTAACAAAGATTATTTCCGAACTATATCCGAAGATTCTCTATCAATTTTCAAATTCAGAAAGAACGGTTATAGCAAAACTAGAAAATGAAAATAATAGTTTGCAAAATGAATTCGTTTCTAATTCAAATTTAATTGAGACCGCACATGAAAATGAATATTTATCAATTTGGCAAACTCAAAATAAATTCGCTGAGGCATTAAAGAAGGTTCAAAATAGAATTTTAATAGAAAGTCCTTGGATAAAAAAAGCAACTTTAGAATATATCCCATTCATAGATAATATATTAAAAGAAAAAAAAGAAGTAATTATACTTTATGGAATAGAAGGTAATGATGAACATGATTTTAAGACAATTGAAAAACTAAAAGAACTTAGTTCTAAGTATCAGAATTTTAAATTAGTTCATTTACCAAGTCATTTTGAGAAAAAGAGAATGCATAATTTAGCAGGAACACATAGAAAACTGCTGATAAAAGATAATGAATACTTTATACAAGGAAGCTTTAATTTCCTATCATTTAATAAAAAGGAAGGTCAAAAAGTGGCAAACGAGGAAAGTATACTTATTAGAAAAGATGTAAACAATAAATGGAAACAGGTTTATAATGACTATAAGTTATAGATTTTTTAACGCCGTCTAACTGCGAGTATCCACTGCGGTAACGGACTATATCGGAAGCTGTCCGTCACCTTGCTCCAAGCCGGCTTAGTCGTGTTAGCCACACTTTGTAGTATTTTTGTTGAACTTACGCAAGTCCAGTGCCTTCGTTCCGGTCACAAAACTTGCAAGAGAATAATGCAAGTTTTGCGCCCTACACTCAGTCACGGGACTTGCTAGTAATAGTACGGCTTGGAGACATGACTTTGAAACTCAAAAGGTGCTGCCGCACTTTCGAGTTTCAAAGTCACGTCGGATACTCTTAACGTTAGACGAAATTCTCCTTGAATTTATTTTAAATGAATAAATTATTATTTACTGAATTATAACAAAAAAGGTTGGTATAATATGAAGAAACTAACAATCGTTTTATTTTTAGCTTACATATCACTAAGTGCAGAAGATAAAATCGAAAATCCAAAAAAAATAGAAGAAAAAATAGATAATCTATTGAATGAAATTGTTAATCCAAAATCATGCACAGTCCAGAGAGAGGAACTTTGTAAGGTTTTGATTGGATTCCAAAATGCAAAAGGTGACTTGCCAGAAAAAATTAATAAATTTTTCACAGTTGGAAGATTTTTTTCAGCTCATATTACCTTTAGACAAACTTGGGAATATGGACGTAATTGGTTTGTAATCTTTTTCAAAAATAAAAATTCCACTCTAAGTTTTAATATGTATAAAGTTGAATCTGAATCTGATCAGGAAATTGAAGACACGAAAGCATTAATTTCTCAATTAGAAAAAGGTAGTGTTGATAAAGAAAATTCACTATTCAAATTTTTATCAGATCTTGATAAAGGAATTTCATTAACGGACTGCGAAAAGTTTGTGAGAACTTATCAGTGCAAAGGAAATAAAGATCAGTTTAATGAGATGATATACGTGCGATTTACAAAGGAGTCAATCTACATATTAACATTTGGAAGAGTTTCAAAAATGGAAGGAAGTTGGGACAAAGTTCCTGGAATTTATTTTTCACGGTTACCGATTCCAAAAAATTGAATTGAAATAGACGTCGAAATTCGCCTAACTGCGAGTATCCACTGCGGAAGTGAACTATGTTTGGAAGCTGTTCACCTCCTTGCTCCAAGCCGGCTAAGTCGTGTTAGTCAAACTTTGTAGTTTTTTTGTTGAACTTACGCAAGTCCAGTGCCTTCGTTCGGGTCTCAAAACTTACTATTAGTTGTTGGCTCGGAGTCATTAAGAAATGTCCAAAAAATTCTTGGGGACTCCACTCGTTATTTTTCCTACTTAAGAGACTCTTAATGTTATTTGGCAAGTGTGGGAAGACAGACCAATAAACAAATAAACAAAAAGTTTAAAAGAGAAAAAATTGTCAATCGACTGCCACAGATAAAACACCTTTGCAAAATCGGGATAGAACAATCAATAAGGTTTAAAATTTTTGCTTTATGAACTTAGAAAATTATAGAAACTACTGCCTTTCAAAAAAACAAGTAACAGAAAGTTTTCCTTTTCCAAGTTTACCATATGTTTTAGTTTTCAAAGTAGCAGACAAAATGTTTACTGCGACAGATGTAAATACGTTTGAGAGTTTCAGTATTAAGCACGACTCTGACACTATTGACCTATTGCGTTCTAAATTTAAAGCTATAACTGATCATACATATTTCAGCAATAAACATTGGAGCAAACTTTTAATGAACAAATCTATTCCTGACAAAATACTTTTTCAATTAATTGACACATCTTACAATTTGACAGTAGCAAAACTTACAAAAAAGAAAAGAAATGAATTGGGCTTATAGAAATATTCCTACCACTAAAATCGTATTGGAAATAGTGGAGCTGACATTTTTCAACTATGTAAAAATTTCTAAAGAAGATTATAATTTATACGTCCAACTCAGTACAATTGAATTTCATCTACAAGAAATTTTGAGACTTAGGCAAAGTGGTATATAAATGAATCATTTTCTGGCTTGACATATTGCTTATTCTGATGGATTATTAATAAAATGAAATTCGCTGATCCAAAAAACGATGTTGCTTTCAGAAAAATATTTGGTAATGAAGCAAAAAAAGGAATTCTTATATCTTTTTTGAATTCAATATTGAATTTAGAACAAGAAAGAAAAATTATTGATTTAGAATTTCGGAACACTTTTCAACTGCCTCGAATTTCTGGACTCAAATCTTCAATTATTGATGTAAATGTAAAAGACCAATCTGGAACAACATATATTGTTGAAATGCAACTTAGTGAAGTTTCTGGTTTTGACAAAAGAGTTCAATATTATGTTTCTAAAGAATATTCATCTCAAATTGAAAAAGGGGAAGAATACTCCAAACTTACACCTGTTGTTTTTATTGGAATTTTAGAATTTGAATATTTTAAGGGTAATAATTATTTAACTCGTCATGTAATATTAAATATTGAGACTTTAGAAAATGAATTAAAAGATATTAATTTTAATTTCATAGAATTACCTAAATTTAAAAAAGAGTTAAATGAATGTATTACTTTGACTGATAAATGGATTTATTTTATTCAAAATGCAGAGAACCTAGATGTAATTCCACCGAATGTTGATGATGAAGGACTAAAACAAGCCTATGCTGAATCCAATAAACACAATTGGAGTAAAGAAGAATTAAACCGCTATGATTACTTTTTAATGAGAGAACAAGATGAAAGAGGTAGAATAGAGTTAGCCATAGAAAAAGCAGAAAAAAAAGGATTAGAAAGAGGATTAGAAAGAGGATTAGAAAAAGGTATCCAAATAGGAATTCAGAATAGAGAAATTGAAATAGTTAAAAATGCTTTGAGAAAGGGTTTATCTATTTCTGATATTTCAGAACTAACTGGACTTTCAGCAGAAGAGATTAATAAATTAATCTAACTAATACTTTCAAAACTTCTTAAGATCAAATTTCGATCTTACGAAACTCACCTGGTTTTAAATTTTCTAATTTTATTTTTCCAATTCGCACTCGAATTAATCTCAAAGTTGGATAACCAATATGAGCTGTCATTTTTCTCACTTGTCTATTTTTGCCCTCAGAAATAATTAACGAAATCCAAAAAGTTGGGATTGATTTTCTAACACGAATTGGAGGATTTCTTTTCCAAAGCCAAGAAGGTTCTTCAATTGACTTTACAATCGCTGGACGATAGTATTCTGAACTAGTTTGAATCCCTTTTTCAAGATCTTTCAGTTTTGATAAATTCAGCTCACCTTCCACTTGAGCATAATATTCCTTTTCAATTTCTTTTTTTGGGTCAGTATATTTTGTTAAAAATGAATTATCATTTGTCAAAAGCAAAAGTCCTTCAGAATCAAAATCCAATCTTCCAACAGCTTTTGGTTTTTCAGGAAGTTTTATAAATTCTTTTAAAGTAGTTTTTTCACCTTCTTCTTTGAATTGGGACAAAACTTGAAACGGTTTGTTAAAAGCTAAATAAATAAAACTCATATGTAATGAAAAAAAAAATCTTTTATTTAGTCATCAAGAATAATTTCCCAACTCAAAGCGTTAAGGATTGAAAATGTTGCTTTAGCAAGTCCGAACATTTTTTTGTGAGGACGAAACCATTTTCTAGCCTGACCTTTCTTTTTTTTATCGTTTAATTATAATTATTCAACAGATCAAAAAGAAAGGAACGCCCAACTAAATTCATAAATAATAAATTGATAATGTTTTAGTAATGATATAATGAATAAATTAAACCGGTATTAAACTTCATTTCAAATGGAATGTGGCAATGATTTTTTAACCTTTATAATTATTTGCACAATCATTCTTTTATCTGGTATACGAATCGCACAAGGATTTCAAAGAGGAGTTTTTTTATTAAACGCTAATTAATAAAACTTGAATTCAAAAATGTAAAGTTTCTTATGGGTTTTTGGTAGGTAGCTTTATGAATAAGAATTTTTTAAATAAAAAAACAAAAATTGTATGTACAATTGGTCCAGCATCCAACACAGTAGAAATGATTTCTAAACTAATTTATGTCGGGATGGATATCGCAAGAATGAATTTTTCTCATTCTGATCATGCTACTCATAAAAAAGTTTATGATGCTATCAGACAAGCCGAACAAAAATCAGGAAGAGCAATCGGAATTTTAGCAGACTTACAAGGTCCAAAAATCAGAACAGGCAAAATGAAAGATGGTCCATTTGATGTTGTTATTGGAGATAAAATTTGGGTAAATACAAATTCAGATTTTCTAGGCTCAAAAGAAGAAATCAGCACAACTTATAAAAATTTAATACTAGATATTGAAGTTGGACAAAAAGTTTTAATTGACGATGGAAAAATTTTACTGAAAGTAATAGAAAAAAATTCTGAAAAAGCAAGACTAGAAGTTCTAGTTCCAGGAACAATTAAAGATAATAAAGGAATCAATTTGCCAGGAACTGCAGTTACTGCTCCAGCACTTTCTGAAAAAGATATTGAAGATTTAAAATTTGCTCTTTCACTTGGAGTTGATTATATTGCTCTTAGTTTTGTTCGCAGAGCGAGTGATCTTGATATTGCAAAAAAAATAATTGGTGAAAATTTTCAAGGCTTAATTGCAAAAATTGAAAGACCAGAAGCAATTGATAACATAGACGAAATTATTGAAACCTGTGATGGAATTATGATTGCTCGTGGAGACATGGGAGTCGAATTGGATACAGAAAAAGTTCCATTAATCCAAAAGGAATTAATTCGTAAAATGAATAAAGTAGGTAAACCAGTTATCACTGCAACCCAAATGCTTGAATCGATGATTGAAAATCCTAGACCTACTAGAGCAGAAGCTTCTGATGTCGCAAACGCAGTGTTAGACGGAACAGACGCTGTAATGCTTTCCGCTGAGTCAGCTTCAGGTCTTTATCCAGTTGAATCTGTTTCGATTATGAGTAAAATTATAACTGAAGCAGAAACTATCTTTGATAACCATGACGCACATAGAATTGCAAATAGACCAGAAACTGTTACAGACAGAGTTGCACTTGGAACTGCAGCAGAACAAATTGCACATTCTATTGGAGCAAAAGCAATTGTAAATTTTACACGTTCCGGGTTATCAGCTCGAGTTGCATCTCAGTTTAGACCTAAAGAATCTATTTATGCATTTACTCCATTTTTAATGACTGCAAGAAAAATGAATTTATATCGTGGAGTATATCCATTTAACATTCCTTATGTGGACAAGTTTACAGATATGTTAAATTACATGGAAGACTATTTATTAAAAGAAGGATTTGTAAAAAGTGGAGACAAAGTTGTGATAGTATCAGGTGCACCTGGAGGAAAAGCTAATTCAGTTGATTTTGTACAAATTTTTGTTTGCAAATGAAAAAAAGAATTTTAATTTTTCTAATTACAGTTTCAATTTTTTCAAAAGAATCTAGACATTCTGTAATTAGTTATACTGGAAAATTTATAAACTCTGATTTAGTTCCAATATCTCTATATGGAGATATATCATATAAAAAATCAAATTTATATGTATTAGGTTATAATTATCATCTCAAACCTAAAATTAGTTTTTTAAATTTTGAAATAGAAGGTTTAGTGGGAAAACATTATGGTTTTATGAATCATGTTGAAGTTGATGGAGTTTTTATCGCTAGAACAAACCGATGGAGTCGAATCCCAATTAGTTTTGGATTTGGTGAAGGATTATCTCTTGCCTCTGAAAAACCACAACTAGAAGTCAGAAAATTTGGATTTGATAGAGAAAGAGGAACTTTCAATTTTATAAATATAGAAGAAACTAGACCAGTATTAAATTTTTTATTATTAGAATTGGATGTCAAAATTCCAATCGAGTCTTCCCCAAAATTTTTTGTGAGACTTCATCATAGGTCTGGGATTTGGGGAACTTATTGCCCACCTGATCCACCTTGTGGTTCAAATTTTTTAGTATATGGAGTTAAATTTCCGATTTGAACGTAGATGAATCATTAGAATTTTTTGGACTTAAAAAAAATTATACAAAAGAAGACTTAAAACATCGATTTCATGAACTTGCAAAAAAATATCACCCTGATTCTTCAGAATTTACTTCAGCTTATATTTTTTTAGAAGTTTTAAAACATAAAGAAATTTTAGAAAATAATTTAATACATCATACCCCAAAAGAATTAAAATCAGATTATGAAATTTATAAAGAAGCAAAAAAAATTGAAAATGACTCAATAAGAATTTATTTTCAAAAAAGAAGTTTGAATCATAATTTAACAAGCCCAGATTTTGATTATGAAATTGAATTAAAGAAAAATTTATCTGAATCAAAATTTTTATATGAAAAATTGATTTCTGAATTTCCAAATTCAATTTGGGTTACAGATGCAAAAGATTCAATCCAAAGTTTATCAATTTGGTTAAGGTAAAATCAAAGAGTTTGAGGGAAGTGATGGATTTATTCTATTGTTGGTTTGATTCGATGGTGTAATTGACAACACCAATGAACGGATTGCAATGTATTTTCCTTTAGTTGCATTATTTGTTCTAAAAATACAAATTGCATTTGCAGTTACTGCAGATGTCGAGCTATTTGTTTTTATATCAAAGCTATATTCTAATGGAAAGTTTGGTAAAACTACGATATTTGAACAATCAACACCAGCTGTTAAATCTGGTGGTGTTCTTGCTTCAGTTTCGTTATTACCAATATAAAGTTTGTAACCTGCAAGAAGTGGTTCCTGATTAGTGACTCTAACTTTTACATTATAATCTCCAGAGCTAGAAGTTGCTGAAACCAGTATTGGTGCAACAATTCTAGTTTTGGATTTAGAATAGTTAGTGCAGTTAAAAACTAGTAGAAATAAAAAAATAAATTTCACAAAAACTATATTTTTTTTTTCATTTGAAACTAAAAGGATTTTCTAATTTAATTTATAGACGATTTTTTTGGTGTTAAGATGCAATTGTAACTCTTACTTACTTCTAAAAAACTGCCTTAAAGTTACTTCCTAATTTAACTGCTTAGTAATTACTTGTTTGCTGATATCTACCAACTTCAACAAACAGAATATGCCTGACACGATTTTACCTTTACCCTTGGGCAATTTGGAATAGATTAAAACCTTTTTTACAGTTTTGAAAAAATTTGTTTGAGGATATAAACTAATTATAAATGAAGTTTCAATTTTATGATCTCTTTACCTAAATCAATGTTTTTTCAAGGGTTGGAAATGATTTAGTTTTTTTGGTAGTAGCTGGGGGAGTATTTTTCAGTTTAGTAAAATTCGACCTCAATAAAGATATATTATAGATTTAAGATAACAAAATTAAGTTTTCAAAATTCATGAAGTTTTTATCTTGAATCATATTAGGAGAACTCGGATGAAAAAAATAATTTTACTTTTTACTTTAATATTTTTTTGCAATTCAATATTTGCTTTAGAGACAGTTGTTTATAAAGAAGGAGATGATGCTTTTTTTAAAAAACAAATTGAATTACTTTCATATGGAACAGTAGAACAAAAAATTTCTGCAATTTATAATTTAAGAGCTGTAAGAGCAAAACGTGCTTTAAGACCTTTTGTTTTGGCTTTAAAGGGTATATCTTCACTCACTTCAAAACAAACCAAAAATCACACCCAAGAAATAAACCCAGACGGGGGATATGCTTTTGTAAATTTTGAGATTAAACAAAACAATAAACCAATAATCAAATATTTAGCAGCTCAAGGACTTGCAGAAATTAGGTATGATGTCGCGATCCAACCATTAATTGATACTTATAAAGAATTAAATACTTTTGCTGAAAAAAATAAAAACCAAAGAGTTTTTTATGAATATTTTGAAGAGATGCCTGAAATAGTTGCTCAAGGTGAAGTACTTCGTGCAATAGGTACTTTATTATCAGATCATGAAAGTAAAGAAGCCAGTGAGATAATTAACCAAGCTTTAAATCATGAACATTATTATATTCGTGCATCTGCAGCCGAAGCTTTAGCAAACACAGATTCAGACACTGCAATACCAACTCTTGATGCTTCAGTTGGAAAAGAAAAAAATGATTATGCAAAAGCTTGTATGCATGCTTCTATTGTTGACATCAGAAAAACAAACACTAAACATTTTTTTGAACTGATCAAAATGTTAAAAAATGAATCTTCTGTTGTTAGATTAAAAGTTTCTTCTTTACTAGGAATGTTAGCAATAGAAAATTCTGAAACTTATTTGAGACAAGCAATGATGATTGAAGAAAATTTGGGTGTTAAAACTCAAATGAAAAAAGACATCGTTTTGATTACCACTTATGAAGTTCCAAACGCACCTTCAGCAAGTTATGGTATCGATATTGATAGAAATAAAAAATCAGATACAGGAAAGTAAATAAAAATATAGCATAATTTACAAATGGGCTGTTGAAAAAGTTTTTATTTTAAAAAAACAGAGAGTATTTATTTTTGTTAAATTTTTTTAAAAATTTTTTAATAGCCCAGTGTTAAAGTGGTGGGAAATACTGGATTTGAACCAGTGACCCCTTCCATGTCAAGGAAGTGCTCTAGCCAACTGAGCTAATTCCCCACTTAGCCAAGATTTACATCTTAGTTACTTGGTCATATAAAATAGAATCTTTATAATCCTCAGAAAAATCAAGCTTTAATTCAATGAAACGTTCTTTTTTATTATTTGTTTTTGCATTTTGAATAGTATTTACAAAAACTAAATCTACATAATTCGAATCTGGATTTTTTTTAATAAAATTTTTTGATTCAAGCATAAATTGATATTCATTTTTATAATGTAGAATTTTTAATAAAGTGAGTTTGTCTTTTAAATTTTTTTTTGGTTTTTCTCTTAAAACTGTTTCAATAACAGAGAGAGCAGCATGTTTATCATTCATTTTATAAAGATGACAAGCAAAATAATATAGACCTCTATAATATTTTTTCTTTTTGCTTCGTGCTTCTTTTTTATAAATATCACCCCATTTTACACCTAACTGATAATCACCTTGTAATAATGATTTTTCAATTAATATAAAAACCAATGAATGAAATCTAAAATTTAATTTGTCATTTGTTTTATAAATAGAATCTAAGGCCTGGTCTAATTTATCTAAATTTGATTCTAATAAAAAATAATATCGAATTACTTTATCTGATTGATCTAATTCAGGAAGTAATTTAATATACTTTTCAGCTAATTTAGAAGCTTCAATAAATTCTTTTTTTTTGACATGGACTTGTATCTTTTCAAGAACAATTGAATCATTTAAAGAAAAAATATCTAACAAGTTTAGAAAAAGAATACTAAAGAAAATTAGTATTCTTTTTTTCATTAAATTTCAACCACATTTGAAGAGCCACACATTGGGCAAATAGCTTCTTCTGTTTGATTTGCTTCTTCATCTTCAAAGTCTAAAGGTACTTTCCATCTGTAATCACAATCTTCACAAGCTAAAGTTACAAATGTATCATCAAACTCTTCACCTTCTTCATTCTCTTCATCGTAGTAGTAATCGTCATCTTCGTAACTCATTTT
The DNA here is from genome assembly GCA_013297885.1 of Leptospirales bacterium. GTDB lineage: Bacteria > Spirochaetota > Leptospiria > Leptospirales > Leptospiraceae > UBA2033. The sequence goes on from JAAFIR010000044.1 coordinate 14,343, forward strand.
TTAAAATCCTTTTCTATTCCGATTTTTGTTATCATCTAACGTCAAATTTTATTGCTTTTTATTTTGAGAAAGTTTTTTTGAATATTGACGACAATTATTTTATGAATTCTGCAATTGAACAATCTGTTTTTTCACTCAAAAAAGAGCTAATCCAATTAAAAAAAGAATACCAGTTTACAGCTATTAAAGGCGGAACTGAGACTGAGGATATGGATTTTGATGAAATCAAACTTTTTCATTTAATTTGCAAAGAAATTCTTCCTTTAATCATTAAAATTGGTGGTCCTGAAGCTCGAACAGATATTCGATTTTGTAAAGCAAATTTGATAGATGGAATTTCCGCACCAATGATTGAGTCTGAATATGCACTCAAAAATTTTATAAATACTTTAAAAAATCTAATTCCTCAAGCTAGTTATAAAAAAATTTATAAGTCAATTAACTTAGAAACAATCACTGGTTATCGAAATATTTTAGAAATTGCTGATTCAAAATTTTTTATGGAACTAGATAATGTAACTGCAGCTAGATCAGATTTATCAGCTTCAATGGATTTAGAACCAGATGCACCTGAAGTCATGAGAGTAACTGCTCAAATCATAAAAGTTGCTAAAGAACGTGGTAAAAGAACTTCAGTAGGTGGAACAATCACAAAAAATAATTTTTTCCAAATTGCTGAACAGGTTAAACCAGACCAAATCAACTCTCGTCATATCATGGTTGATGTTGCAAAAGTTCTAGAAAATAATTTGAATGATATTGCAGAAGTGATGTTGGAATTTGAAATGAAACTTTATGAAGTTTTAGCGTTATTAAAACCAGAAAAATCTTTTTATTATAATAACCGAATTGAATTAAACTGGGAACGAATCGGAAAGAAAAAAACTTTATACTCTTTTAGATAATTTTTATTTGGCGATTCATCGCTTGGCTTCGCCTAATACTGATTAAGCGATGACCGTGCTTTTCGCTTCAATCTTTTTTAAACAGCAAAAAAGGATTTCCGCTTCAATCACTATCGCTAGTATTTTGGGAAATATTTTTTTTAAGTTCATTCAATTCAAGAAAAGTAATTCAATACAATGCGAAATGGGATTGTAGCGTTTCTGAATAATCTCTGATTTAGTCAGAGATTATTCAGAAGTAGCGAAAAGCCCGTTTTTTTCCTACCTAACCACTTCCATTCTACATGAAGCAATGGGGGGTAATAGGAATATTTTTCGATTCAAACAAAACTGGGTTAGGTGGAAAAAATTCGCCCAAAGTAACTAGTTTACCTTTAATATTCAAAAGAGTCGATTTAGATTAAAATAAAAAACTTGAAAAAAAATTTGCATTTAACATGAGTGAATAATGTTCTATTTTGGTAAAACTTCATGAAGTTTAAAAAATCAATTTTTGTTTATTTTTTTATTCCAAGTCTTTTATTTCCTATTTTGGATTTTAAATCTGCAATCAAACTTGCTGAAGGTAAAGATAAAAATTCTGTTCAAGATTTTTTTCAACTTTTAATTATTGCATTAACCAAAGTTGAATACAGTAAAGAAGTTGAAGATTTTCATCAATTTATTAAAGATAGTATAGATAAGTTTGAAATAAAAAAATTATATGAATCAAAATATTTAATTGATTTAGGTGAAAACAGAAAGTCTATCACTTATCTTGGGAAAGTTTTAAAAGATAAAATTTTTATTGAATTAAATAAATCAAAACAAGCACAAAAAAATTTTGGAGATTTTTTTAGTAAATTAGAAATCAATAAAAATGAATATTCTAGATTATCAAAATCAACTTACAAAAATTCAAATACATATTCTTTAGATTTAGAAATAGATCAAAATTTTGGAGTATTTTCTCACGAAAAAGCTATGGTTTTATTTCATGAATTGTTAAAAGTGATTCAAATTGAAAATATTCAAATCTCCGAAAAAGAGTCCGGGATTTTTCCAAATTTAAAATCTTCTGAAGAAAAAAAATTAATTTCTTTGGTTGAAAATGACTTTTTGGATTTACTTAAGTTTTTCAAAAAATTTTTTCAATTGGATCAAATTTTTAAAATCAAAGAACAAGTTTTAGAATTTCATATTAAAGGAAAAATGCTTCCAAAAAATATTTCAAGAGAATTTCCTGATTTTGGAAATTATTTGGACACAATTTCTGATCTTGGAGAAATTCATTTAGTTTTTCAAAATAAATTTGGAACTTTAGGCGAAGTTCATTTACTTTCAGAAGATTTATCTTTAGAAGCAATTTTTTTTACTTCTAAAAATTTAATTTTACCTTATAATAAAAAGAACAATCAAATAGAATTAAATTTTAAAGATGGACTTAGCTTTCAAAATTTAAAAAATTATGACTTCGAAATTAAAGCTTCTTTTATTGCTAAAATATATGGATTGTATATTGAAAATGATCAAATTTTAATTTCTTCAAATTTCCAAAACAAAACTAACTTTGGCAAATTAGATTTTCAATTAAAAGAAATTAATAGAACAAAAGTTAGTGGAGGTTTTTCATATATAATTCCAGCTTGGGCAATTGATTTGGTCATACCCGGAAATATGGAAGATTTGATTTATGATTTTACAAAAGTTTTAAAAGATGCAAATGGGAAAGGTAGTTTTATAAATTTGAGTTTTACAAAACCAAAAACAAACTGGGTAATGAATTTTAATTTTAAAACAGAAGTATTAGATAATTTTTTTATAAGATTTGGGTTAAAAGTTTTTAATTATAAAATCAAACCTTCTAAGGATGAAGGTGAAGATTTAGTAAAATTTTTAGTTAAAGTTTTGAGCATTTTGAAAGAAGCTAGCAGATGATAAAACTATTTTTATTTTTTATAATTTTTTGTAAACCAGCAGATCCGAATTATAGATTAAAACCACTACAAAATTTAGAATATACAGGATTTATAAGTAGAACATTTTTTCAAGCTGTTGTTGAAGTTCCAATAAGCAGAGATGAGCTTGGAATATTAGAAGAGAGAGCTGTTTGTAAAAAATCCTCTTTTCTAAAAAGAGATAAATTAATAATTCCAATTCTAAAAAAAATTGCTTTTGAATCACCAAAAAATGAAAATCTAGCTGAAAGAGAAAAAAAGCTAAAAGAAAAAAAAACAGAAATTTTTTCAGAATCATACAGTATCATTCCCACAGAAACTTTTGCAAAAAATATAACTGCTGGTGATGTTGACGCTACAGGAAAAACTTTTTTGAATAAAGGAGAATTTAACTGGTTTTTAGACACAATGAAAATACATAAAGAAATTTATGACGATAAAAAATGTATAATAATTTTTAGAAAAATTGAAAAAGATTTATTTTCAAAAGTTGAAAAAACAAGACTTGGAGTAATTGGTGAAGAGTTAAATCCAATCCTAACTGAAAATAATGGAACAACGACTAATACTTCTGGCACACCTCAAAATTCCAACCAAACACCTCTTGGTACAGGAATTCCAACTCTAGGAAGGTGAACTATTTTTATATGGATACTTAGTTTTCAATAGTTTTGTAAATAAAAATATAATGTTTTACAATTTTATAAAGTCAAAAAGAATAACAGAAATAAATTATTTATACCAAATTGCAAATAAATATTTATGTTAATTGGTATAAATTTTTTAGCGAGTCTATAATGAAATTATATCATCAAAATATTATATAAAGGTATCACCTTGAAAATTTTAATTTTAATCCCAATATTTTTTTTAAATTGTTTAGTTAAAAATAAATCTCATTCCAATTTCTGGGAGCATTTTTTTAATAATCATCACGATCTTCAAGAAAAAAATGATATTGAATTGTACAATATTTTATTTGGTGCTTTAGAACCAAAACTAGAAAGTAAAGTTTATCAAAAACTAAAACAAGATCAAGATATTCCAGATAATAAAAGTTTAGATTACTTATATTTATCAGCATCAGCCACAAGAAATTCAGGAATCATACAAACTGAAATTCACTCAAGAGAATTTTCAAATCCAAACGAAGAGTATTTTACAAAAGTGGAATATCGAAAGTCTAGTTTTAAAAATAATGAAACTTATAAAATTAAAAGAATCACTGAATTAAAGTATCCTAAATATTCATTTAAAGATTTTTTAAATTGGTTTGAAGAACTCTCAATTCAATTACAAAATGAAAATAGATTATCTATATTAAACTCATCAGTTTTATATAAATTTTTATGTAATGAATTTCGATGTTCAGTTGATAGAGATGAACAAAATACAATTCTAAGTTTTGGTTTAGATTCAAGAATGGCAACTAATTATAAAACTTTTTATAATAGGTTAAATGATATTCTAAGTAAATCAAGATTTAAAACAAAAATTTTTTCTAGACAATTAAAAATTGCAGAAATTTATTCTGAAGGTAAAATTATTTATCTCAAAATTTTTCCTTTAAAAAATAATGATCTCACAAAACAAAATATGTTCAGCGTATTAACTGAAGTAGAAATTAATTTTTATGGTCTAAGAATTTCTATTTCAAATATTGATTATTTAATACAATACAGAAATTATGAAACAGAAGAATCAATAAAAGGTGGATTTTTATCGATTCCAAAATACAAACTTCAAGGGAAAGTATTTTATTTTTTACCTCAATCAGTAGTAAACGCATTTATACCTGGTGATTTAGATACCTATTTTGCTGATTACTTAGAATTACTTGCAAAATCAAATGATGAAATTAAAGGTAACCTAATCTGTAAAATTAAATTTAAAGAAAACATTTCAGAAGTTTACTATGAAGCTTATTCTGAAGTTATGCAAAAACCATTTAAACCTTTAGCTAACAACCAAAAGCAAAGAGAAGGTGGAGATTTTATGTATGATATGAGAATGAAAATTGTAGAGGACATTCTTCCCATTCCATGAAAATCACTTCTATTACTAAATTTAAAATTAAAGCAGTTGAAAGAGAAAAAGTAAAATTTTCAATTCGTTTTAAACTACTTTTAATTATTACTAGTATAATTATTTTAGCCATGTCTTCAATGATTTTTTTAGTAACTTTTTTTTACAAAAAAAATTCAGAAGTGTTAATTCAAGAATACAATTTAAGTTTATCTAGACTTGCAGCTTCCCAATTGGAATCAAATTTAAAAAGTTTAAATTATAAACTCCAGACTTTTTCTCAGAATTATAAAAATACTAAAGAGAATAAAATTGATCTTGATAAATTAAATTTATTTTTAAAACAAAATCCTAATTTTTTTTATATTGGATTTTATAACTTACAAAAAAAAGAATTCTTTGACGAAGTTTTTAGTGAAAAAAGTTTAACAGATGCAAATTTAGATAAATCTTTTTTTCCAATGATCCATGAGTTATTTCAACCAGAATGGGAAAAAGTAAAATCTGGAAATCCAAGTTTAATAAATGCATCTGAAAAATTTTCTAGGGCAGTTCTTGGGCTTGCGACTAAACTTGATTCTAATCCAGAAATTGCAGTTTTACTTTATTTTACACCAAATGATTTATTAAATTCTTTTCAATCTTCAATTCAAACAGAAATATTTGAAGTATTTTTAGTTACAGATACTGGAAATTTAATTTTAGATTCTAAACTTTCTGAAACTATTAAACCAAAGAATAAATCTGAAATTCCAATTGTAAAGAAATTACTTACCAGCAACTTAAATAACTCCTCCCAAAAATATTTTTACAACGGTGAAGAGTATATGGGATCTTATCAAATAATCGATTTTGCAAATCTTTCAGTAATTTCTACTGTTGAATCAGATAAAATTTTTGAAGGAATTTACCAAATTCAAAAAAGAAACATTGTTTTCACAATTTTAATTCTAACAATTAGTTTCTTAACAGTTTATCTATTTGCTTCAAGTATAACTAGACCAATTTTGGATTTAGCAAAAGCAACTGAAGAAATTGAAATGGGAAATTTTGATATTGAAATTGAATCAAAATCTAGAGATGAAGTTGGAAGATTGGCTGAATCTTTTGTTCACATGGCAAAAGGTTTAAAAGAAAGAGAAAATATTAAAAACACTTTTGGTAAATTTGTAAACAAAGAAATAGCTGAAAAAGCTCTTCACGGTGAATTACAGTTAGGTGGAACAAAAAAGAAATGTGCAGTTTTCTTTTCTGATTTAAGAAATTTTACTGGAATTTCTGAAAGCTTAGAAGCAGAAGAAGTTGTTGCTTTTTTAAATGAATACTTTAGTGAAATGGTTGAATGTATTTATGATACAAATGGGATAGTGGATAAATTTATTGGTGATGCTGTGATGGCTCATTGGGGAGCAATTTATTCAGGTGAAAATGATACTGAGTCAGCAATCGATTCAGCACTTCAAATGAGAAAATCATTGATTATTTTTAATCTTGATGCAACAAAAAAGAAAAGACCCATTTTAAAATTTGGTTGTGGAATTAATACTGGAGACGTGATTGCTGGTCAAATCGGCTCTTCAAAAAAATTGGAATACACTGTGATTGGTGATGCTGTAAATCTTGCTTCGAGAATAGAATATTTGAATAAAGAATTTGTAACAGATATTTTAATTTCAGAATATTCCTATAAGGAAGTAAAAGATCTCTATAATTTTGTAGAAATGGAGCCAATTAAAATAAGAGGAAAAACTCAACCTCAAAAAATATTTGCAGTGCTTGGCAAAAAAATTGATTTAACTTCACCTAAAAATTTAGATGAGTTAAGAATTTTAATTGGTGCAAAATGATTCGTTTTACTAAAAGAGATTTTTTAGTTTTTTTTGTTTGCTTTTGTATTTTACTGTTTTGTGCAATTTATTTATACAAAGATTTTTTTCCAACAAGAGAAATAGATTTAAATAAAGAAAAGCAAGGTTTTATAACTTTTAAATATAAAATAGCTCAAGTAAAACCTTCCAATAGAATGATTTGGGAAGATGCAGAACAAATGCTTCCAATTTATAATTTAGATTCAATAAGAACAGATGATCTTTCAGAAGCAATTGTTACGCTAAATAATGGATTAAAAATTGAATTGGATCCTGATTCCATGTTCATTTTAAATATCCAAGATAAAAAACTTACTTTAGATTTAAAAAACGGTAGTTTTTTAGTTTCTGGAAGCACTGACCCTAACACTGAAATTAAATTTAAAAGTTTAAAAATGAAATTAAATTCAGCAGAAATAAAATTAAGTGAGAAAGATAAAAATATTGAAGTAAGTTTGTTAAAAGGAAAAGCAAATCTAGATTACAATAATTCAAAAAGAGAAATTAATGAAAAAGAAAGAATACTTCTTGATTCAGATAAAAAAGAATTAGTTAAACTTGAAGAAAAATTTGAAGACTTAAATCCTGAAATGAATTCTAGATTTTTTTCTGAAGAAAAAGATAAAGAATTAGAATTTAGTTTTAAAACAAATTTAACACCAGAATTTTATATTGAATTTTCAAAATTTCCAAATTTTAAAGAAATCTTTTTAAAAGAAAAATTAAAAGAATCTAGTTTTAAAAATTCTTTCCAAGAAGGAATTTATTACTGGAGAATTGTAAAGGAAAAAGATTTTTCAAATACGAATAAATTTCGAGTTATTGAAAATTCTGCATCTGAATTAATTTATCCAACAAATAATCAAAGTATTTTTACAAATGAAAATAAAGTGAAAATCAGATTTTTATGGAATAAAAAACTTTGGGCATTAAATTATAAAATTTTAATTTCAAAAGATGAGAACTTTACAAATATAATAGAGGAAAAAACTTTAACTAGAAATGCAATTTTATTTGAATTGGAAAAAGGTAAGTATTATTGGAAAGTTGAATCTTCAACTTCTTTAAATAATTCAACTAAAACTAGTAAAATTCTTAGCTTTCATATAGATGTTGAAGAGGCAAAAAAAATTCCAAGTAAAACAATTAGTTCGGAAGAATTTGAACCACCTCCATCTAAAGAGATTCCATCAAAAGAGAAAGTCATCACTGAATTAAAAAAAAATATCGAACCTAAAATTTCAAAACCAATAATTTTATTTCCAAAAAATTCTTCTACAGTAGATATGAACAATTTGGATGCTTTGATTTTTCAATGGACTAAAGTTGCAGGAGCAAAAGCTTACAATATTCAACTTTTAAGTTTTACAAATGAATTGATTTTTGAAACTGAAAAAACAGTAAATACTTATACTTTTAAAGAGCTATCCAAATTAGATGTTGGGAGTTTTCAGTTTCAAGTCACTGCTATTCCGGGTGATGAAAAAACTTCCTCAGTTACTTCTTCAATTAAATTTAATATCTCACTCGGTAAAGATTTATCTCCACCTGAGATTCTTGTAAAAGAAAAAAAAGAATAAAACTCTTTATTAAATTTTTAGGGTGAATTTTTTTGTGTCTACAATCTTCTTAAAACGGATAATTACTGTTAAACGAGACACAAAAAAAACGTGCTTTCAACTTCTATCAAAAAATTTTATACAAAATTTTTTGATACCGTTTCAATCACTTTCACTTTGAATTGAATAGTTTTGCTGTTTTTTAAAAATTTAAAGAATAGTAATCGTCTATTTTTTAATCTAATTCTTTTACGGTTTTTGGTTTAAAATTTAAATCACAAGCTTTTGGATCTTTTGTTTTGATGAGTTTGTATTCTCCATCAAATCCTGTTTCTGGTTTGATTATTCCTTTGAGATAATAAATATCAGTTTTAGATAAAATTGTCCCATCACCTGACATTTCTTCTCCTACTTTTCGACATCCATCAAATTTATATTTTTTGTAACTAGCACAAACTGCACTAGAATAATTTGCTTCACCAATTCCTTGTTCTGTACAATCTTCTTGCCAGTTCACAATGAGGTCTCCATTTTTATAATTCCATTTTCCACGATGAAAACCTTTTTCACATTCTGAAAACATAATTGCAGTTCCATTTTTACAAAGTGTATAACTGATTGGCAATCTTGGCGTTGGCACTTCTAATTTTCCAACAAAATCATCCTCAGTATACTTTATTGATTTTGGAATCAGTGCAGTAATTTTTTCTTCAAAGTTTGGATCTTTTCTTAAATTTATCATATCAGGATCTTTTTGAATAAATTTGAATGCAGAATAACCTCTATCAACTGCAAAAGAAATATATTTATATGCCTCATCTATTTTGTTTAGTCTAGAAAAAGAACAAGCAATATTGTATTGAACAAGTTCAGGTCTTTTATAACCAAGTCTTTCTGCAATTTTGTAAGCTTCAATAGAGTCTTCTAATCTTGGAAAATTTGAAAGTGCATTTCCAAATTCATAATAAATTTCTCCATCTGCATAATCGTTTAAAATTTCTTCATATTTTTTGATTGCTTCTTTTGTTTTTTTGGACTCTTTTAATTTTTTTGCTTCTTGGAAAATTTTTTTTGATTTAGAAATTGTTTCTTCTTTGGGTTTAGTATCTGAAGAAGGGTGGTTCTTAATGTAAAATGCCCAAGAATAAGACAAATAATTTTTTTCTGGTTTTTGAAATTCTTTATTTTGACTGAATAAACTGAAAATGATAAATAAGAATATAATAAAATATTTCATAGTTTCTCCTTAATTTCAAATAGTTTTTTTTTGATTTCTAATTAAGCAATAGTTTTTCAAATATAAGCTATGATTACCTAACACTAAAGTATTATTTATTACATTTTTAAATGTTTTTTTTAGGAAAATTCCTATTATTCTCAAATTGTTCATTTACTTTAAAACTAAATCTTGTAAAATCATATCATGATATGGAAATTGATTTTCTTATTTACTTTATTTTTAAATTCAAATGAGAAAGAATTTAGGTATTATATTGAGTGGAAAAAAACTTCAGAGAATACAGAATATTTTTTAGAACTCAAAAATTCTTTTAATCAAATTTTGTTTAAAGAAAAAATAAAAAATAATTTTTATGAATTTAAATTAAAATCAGGAGTATACTCCTACCGAATTGCTCTTGCAAATAAATTTGGTAAACCTTCTACTTTTACAACATGGGAAGAAATTAAAATTGAAAAAGATTCCCCTAAAACTGTTAAACTAGAATCAAAAATAAAAACTTATCAATATTTTATCCCTGGTCTTGTTCAGTTTCAATTAGGTAAAAAAAAACATTCTTCTTTTTGGTGGATTTGGTTTACAGGACTCGCTGTAGCAGGAAATGAGTTCAGACAAAAAGGAAATGAGATTGCAAATAGAAATTTAAACGATCCAAACTATTTGATATTTATTAATTGGAACACTCCAATTATTTATGATTTATATTTTTTGAATCAACTTAATCAAGCAGAAAATGAATATAATATTTATCAGGAAAGACAGAAACAAATCTCTGTATTAGCTTTGTGCAGTTATTTATTTCAAGTTTATCAAGCGAGAAAGTTTCATCGAGAAAGTTTAGAAATAAATATTTCAAGCCAAAAAAAAACGAATTTTCAACAAGTAGAATCTTATTCTGAAATTTCTTTAACTTGGAGGTTTTAAATGTTTCGCTTCTTCGTAATTATTTCATTTTTGTTTTCATGTTCAGATGATTTTAAAAATAAAAAAATTTATCAAATTTCGATTTTAAGAAAGTTACTACAAAGTTCAACCATAACTTCTTTTAATCCTTTATCCCAAACTCCAACCCAAACTCCAAACCCTACAACAACATCGACACCTGATCCAAGTTTAAATTATAAATATTTATTCATAACTACAATAAGTCATAATGGTGATTTTTTTAATGATGCCGCTCTTTCAATTAACGGTGCAACAACTGGAATTTCCAAGATGGATCAATTTTGTAGAACTGAAAAAATTAATAATTTTTCAACACTTCCAGGTGAGTCTTTGGAATACAAAGCATTCGCAATTGATGGTGTAAATCGAATAGCATGTACAACTGGAAATTGTAACGGAGGAACTTCAGAACATTTGGATTGGGTTTTAAATGTCGCAACAGATTATTACTCTCAATCCAAAGTTAAAATTTTTACAACTTCTGCTTCTTCTGGAATTATAAACAATCTTGATCAAATTTTAGATTCGACTGGTTTAGAGTTTTGGACTGGATTAAATAATAATTATACAACTGGATTGAGATGCTCAAATTGGAATTCCCCCTTAGGTGCATTTACTGCTAGAACAGGAATTGGTAACACAACTTTTAAAGATGATTTTATTTCAAAACAATCAACTTTCTGTAATTTAACAAGAAGAGTTCTTTGTGTAAGGCAATAATTAGATGATTTTATTTTCTATAGCAAATTTTACTAAATCAGTCGCTTTGTGAATCCCAAGTTTATTCATCAAATTGGTTCGATGAACTTTTGCAGTGCTTTCTGAAATATCTAAAATTTTACTTATATCTTTATTACTTTTACCATCTGCAATTAATTTTAGAGTGCTTATTTCTCGATCTGTTAAATTAAAATCTTCATCTAACTCTTGCTCTTTAATTCTTTCTGATAAATAAAGTTTATTCTGTAAGGCTGATTCTATTGCTTGGTGAAGCTCTTTTCCAGCATCCTCTTTTAAAATATAACCAAATACTTTTTGTTTTAGAGACTCTTTGATATATTCCTTACTATCGTAACTCGATAGTATAATTACTTTTGTATGTGAGTCTTTTAAATTTTTTGCAACTTGTATTCCATTCATTTCAGGCATAGAGATATCCAAAATTGCAACATCAGGTTTTAAATTCATAATTTCTTTAAAAGCAGTTAATCCATCTGATGCTTCACCAATCACTTTTAAATTTGGCTTAGACTCAATTACAAGTTTTAATCCTTCTCTTAAAATTTGATGATCGTCAGCAAGATAAATGCTAGTTTTATTTTGTAAAAGGGATTTCAATGTTTAAAGAATTCTCCTTTATAAGTTTATAACTCGATTTTAGAAAAAATAAATAAGCCCTCATTTTACTATCTAACTGAATTTTGAATCCTTTTGTTTTGGAAATTAATTTTAGTTTTAATTTATATTTTTCTTTTGATGAGGTCAAATCCATTTCAAGAGTTTCTAAATTATCTAAATGATTTTTTGTTAAAATTTGTATAAGTTTTAGTAATTTATTTTTTGAATTTTTATCTAATTCATTAGGCTCTATTAAATTTAACTTGGAAAAGTGAATAGAAAATTTTTTTTCTACTTCAGATTTTAAGGAGGCTTTAAAGCCAAGTTCAGAAATACTTCTAGGTAAAATTTCTGTATGTATCATTGAAATTTCTGATTTTGTTGCATCCAGAATCTCTATACAAAAGTTAAATAAATTTATATCTGAAAATTTTGAATTTCTAAAATTCTCTAAATATAGTTTTGCTGCTAAAATATTTTGGATAATATCATCATGAAGTTTTTTTGCAATTTCCTCTTTTTCAGTGTCTCCAATTTTTACCAACTCTTTATTTAGTTCTTCAATTTCAAGTTCTAGCTTTTTTATTTTTGAAATTTCTTTTACAGTTAACAAAAAATCATTTTCATATTTATAAATAGTATAACCATAAAGTTTTTTGTTAAAAATAAATTCAGCATTTTCAATTTTTTTAGTATTTGATAAACTTAAATTTTCTTTAAAATTATAAATTAATTCTTCTTTATCTTGAAATAGTTCAAGGATAGAATTTTTTTTTCTTAAAGGAAATTCATTTATAAAACTTTGATTTAGATATTTGATTTCAAATTTTTTATCAAATAAAACTAATGGGGAAATAGAAGATAGAATTTTAAATAAATCAACTCTATCTTCTGTAAAATTTCTATTCTTCATTCAGATGGAAACACTTGTTCTAGAACTGGAAAATTATACCAATCAACATCAACTCCTCCGAGGGATTTGTACCATGATTCAAATTTTGGGTAAGCAACATGAATATTATTTCTTTCATAAGGCCATTTGAAATTTCCTGGAACCATTATTGCCCATGGAAAAGAAGTTTCATCTAAATATAAATCTTTTCCATTTTGATCAAATTTTCTTCCAGCGAAATGAATTTCTTGATTGGTATTAATAACTGAGATAAACAAATCATAAGGAACTGATCCAAGAATAGATTTAGAAATTGGGGTTTCTAAAATAAATTCTATTTCAGATTTTTTTCCAAATTGAAAACTTTGATTTTTTCCAGTATTTGAATTACCTAAAGTTAAGTTACTTTGTGCTAATAATGAAATAGAACTTGGTGAAACTGATTCAACATTAACTTCTGATTCTAAAATATCAGTTGAAGTAAAATTTTTTAAACTGTAATTTGCTTTCGGTACATTTGGTAAAGTTAATTTTAAAATATGATTATAACCTGCACCTTTAGCAACATGTTGATAAAATCCTCTTACTCGTTTTACATTTCCACGAGAATCTAAATCTTCTTCATATCTTACTCTCACAACATAATCATTAAAATCTGCATCTCCCTGTCTAGGATATAGATCTTCAAAAGCTACAGTATAAAACCCATTAGTTGGATAATTGATTTTTGTTGCTCTTGTTGCATCATTTGGATAATGATCGTCTTTATCTTTGATTCCATCTCCGTCAGTATCTGGGTCTGTTAAATGTGTAGAAACTGCAATAATTAAATAATCTTGTGAATATGCATAACCATTTTTCACATCAAGCACAACGTTTAGTTGGTGTTCATTATATTTGATATTCAAATTAATTTTACTTAAAATTGGATCTATTACAAAATTTCCTGTTAAGTTACCTTTTTCATCAGTTACAGCTCTAAATAATCCTTGTTCACCCTCAAGGGTTGAAAAGGTAATTTCTGAACCAGGAGCAGAATTACTTCCTAATGAAACACTTAAACCAAAACCAATTTGTCTTGTATTATCAAAAAAGAAAACAGGATCATTACCGGAAAATTGATTTAAAGTATATTTTAATTCTCCAGTTGTAATTGGAGGAGTGCTTGGCATAATAGGTAAATTTGGGCTTGCATTATTTCCATCCCAAGGTTGTTGTTCTGAAAATGCTGTAATTTGATTTAGCCATTGCCTGTTAGGGTGATTGGCTTCACAATTGATAACCAAAAATAATAGTATTAGTAAAGTCTTCATTTAACTAACCTCATAATAAGAAAATAGCATATAAAGTAATTTCTTACAATAGTACCAAAGTATTAGTTGATAGATTTTTTTATAATCATCAAAATTTTATTTTATTTCTAAATTTTGGAAAATAAGTCAATAAATTTTTTCCTTTACTAAATTCTTTATTATTTTTCAATGTTGAAAATCGAATGGAAAGAAAAATCATATTACTTTTTGCTTTAATAGTGAATTTAATTCCCATAACTGCGAAAGAAGTTAATTTGGAATTAAATGAAGTTGAAAAAAATGGTATTCCCATTGGAAAACTTTTTGAATATTATGAAGATACTACCGGAAAATTACAAATTGAAGATATTACTTCTGAAGAATATAAAGATAAATTCATCCAATCTAAAATAGATTCTTTAAGTTTTGGATTTAAAGATTCAGCATATTGGTTAAAGCTAAAAGTTAAAAATTCTACAGACAAAGATATTTCATGGATCTTAGAACTTGGTTATCCAATGATTGATCAAATCAAACTTTTTTCACCAAATTTGAATGGAGGTTTTTCACTTGTTTCAGAAGGAGATGAAAAACCTTTTAAAGAAAGAAAAATTCATTATAGAAATTTTTTATTTGAAATGAATGAACAATCTGAAGGATTTAAAGAATATTTTATTAGAATTCAATCTACCAGCTCTATCAATTTACCAATGTTTGCCTGGGGTATTCAAAATTTAACTGAAAAAATTAATAAAGAACAAACTCTTTTAGGAATGAGTTATGGAATTATATTTATTATGATTTTTTATAACTTATTTATTTTTATTTCAACAAAAGATAGAAGTTATCTTTATTATATTTTATTCGTTTTATTTTATGGAACTTTTTTAATTACTTTAAATGGGGTTGCATTTGAATACCTTTGGCCAAATTGGGTTTGGTGGGCAAATCATTGTTTGCCGTTTTTTATTTGTACTGCTTCCTTATTCGGTTTATTATTCGCGAGGAATTTTTTAAATACTAGAAAAATAAAACCAAAGTTCACAATTTGGATGAATATCTTAATGGTTATTGCTGGAATTGGAATGTCTGTTTCCTTATTTTTTAAATATTCAATAGGAATTAAGATCGCAACAGTTTTAGCAGCAGTTACTGTAGGTACTTTATTACTAGTTGGAATTTTATGCCAAATCAAAGGTTATCGTCCTGCACGATATTATTTAATTGCTTGGTCTGCTTTGATTTTTGGAATCACTGCATTTGTATTAAAAACATTTGGCATTATACCAAATAATTTTTTTACTCAGTGGGGATTACAAATTGGAGCAGTGATGGAAATGTTTTTATTATCACTCGGATTAGCAGATAAAATAAACGATTTAAAAACAGAAAAAGAAAAAGCTCAAAAAGAATTAAATATTGCTTATGGAAGATTTGTTCCACATGAATTTTTAAATTTTTTAGACAAAAAAAGTATTTTAGATGTAAATCTTGGAGATCAAATATTAAAACAAATGACTGTTTTATTTTGTGACATTAGATCTTTTACAAGTTTATCAGAGCAAATGACTCCAAAAGAAAATTTTAATTTTATAAATTCATATCTTGGAAGAGTTGTTCCAGTATTTAGAAAAAATAATGGCATTGTAGATAAATTTATAGGTGACGGTATAATGGCATTATTCCCAAATAATCCTGATGATGCTGTTCATGCAGCTCTTGAGGTTTTAGCTAAAATATCAGAATATAATCTTGAAAGATTATCCCATAGTTTAGAACCAATTCGAGTTGGAATTGGAATACACACTGGAAATTTGATGCTCGGTACAATTGGAAATGATGAATTTATGCAAGGATCAGTGATTTCTGATACAGTGAATCTGGCTTCAAGAATTGAAACCCTCACAAAAAAAGTTGGTGCAACTCTTTTAATAAGTAAAGCAGTTCTTGAAAAATTACAAAATCAATCAGAATATTTATTAAGATACATCGGGAATGTAAAAGTTAAAGGTAAAACAATTGAAACAGCTGTTTATGAAATTTTTGATGGTGATGATTCTATAGTAAAAAATTTAAAATCAAAAACAAAAAATGATTTTGCTAAAGGTGTGGAATTATTTTACAATAAAGAATATTTATCAGCGAGATCTTATTTTGAATCTGTAATTGAAGTTTTTCCAGAAGATAAAGCATCTAAAACTTATTTAGTAAGACTAAAAGAAAAAACTTAATTTATTTTATTTAAAAAGCAGATTTTTTTTCTAAAAATCGCATCAAAAATATAGATAGAAAAAATAGAACAAGTAGCGGAACAAAAAGCATCATCATCGAAAACAATTCTGGTCCTGGTGAAAGAATTGCTGAGGCTACTGCAATGATGATAGTGGTCTCTCTCCATTTGCTAATTAAAAAATCAGAACTGATTAGACCAATTTGTCCTAAGATTATAAGTACAATTGGTAATTCAAAACTAAGACCAAAAACCAAATGCAAATTAAAAAATATATCGTAGTATTCATCAATTGGAAGTTTGGTTTCAATATCAGGTGTGCGAAACAGCACAAGAAAAACCCGAAGGAAACTTTCAAACACTGTGAACCAACACAAAGTGATTCCAGACCAAAATAAAAATGTAGCAAAGATGATTAAAACTTTTCCATAACGCTCTGTATTTTTATCAACCGCTGGTGCAATAAATCCCCAGATCAGATACAAAATAAATGGAACTGAAATTAAAACTGCGAGCATCATTGAAGTTTTGAGATAAATTAAAATTGGTGCCATTAATTTGATTTGAAAAAAAGTTGCGTTTTCGCCTAGAACTCGTTTGTAAGGTCCTGCTAAAATTTTATGGGTTTCAGCTCCGAATGACATAAAAAAAACAGTAATTGCAAAAACTATGAACAAACATTTAATCAGTCTTATGCGAAGTTCTTCTAGATGATCTCCAAGAGACATGTATTTTTCTCTTGGGTCAAATTCCTCTAAAGATGTTTCTGATGTAGAAATTTCTCTTGTTTCAATTTCAAGAGGAATTGGTTTTTGTTTTGTTTTGGATTTAGTTGATTTTTTTTTTGCAGCCAAATTACGATTTTTTCTTCTTCTTAGTTTCTGCTTCTGGTTCGTGTGGAATGTTTCCAGTGCTAGTTGGTGTTTCTTCTTCTGATGCTGCTGAAAGAGATTTTTTAAATTCTTTTATTCCTGAACCTAAATCTTTTGCAAGTGCGGGAAGTTTTTTTCCTCCAAATAAAAGGAGTGCGAGTAACAAAATAAATGTAATTTCCCAAGGTCCTAAATTGAATAATGCAAGTGGTGGAAGAATCATAATTCTCTCCTAAGTATGTACTAATTTCATAATCTCAAAGATGTTATTCAAATAAAGAAATTTTTTTTGTTCTTTTGGCGAATTTTTTTTGACAGTGGCAGTGGGTCTCAACCATTGCTATCAACTTAAGGAAAAAAGCTAAAGAAATTGAATATTTGTACAATACTGAAATAATGAAAAAAAAGTTTCAAATTAATATCGAATCATAAAAAATTAATTCTTTCAAATTATGTTCGAGAATTATCTAGACGTGAAAAGCAGTTTTTCACTAGGAATCGGAAGTTAACATTGCCAAATTTAATACATAATACATTAAGAACAAATTCTAAAAGTACTTATTTAGAAATATTTGATTTTTGTGAAAACTACAATCTTGAACATTTCAGTAATCAAGCTCTATCAGCGGCAACGGAAAATTTGAATAGTGAAGTATTTGAATTTTTGAATAAAGAGTTTGTGAAT
>JAAFIR010000025.1 GCA_013297885.1 Leptospirales bacterium
AGAACTTTGAGAAACGAATAGTTATTCAGATTTCGGTCAGTTTTTTCGACACAGAAAGATTATTCGAAACAAAACAAGTTTTTCAAAGCAAATAAGTCAATTATAAGCAGAAAAGTTTCTCAACAAAAGGCAATTTTTCCTAACTCTACAAAATCCCACAATACAAACATGTCTTAGCAATATACGAAAGTTTATAAATTCTACTTTTTTAGGAAAAAGCCATATCATGATTTGTGATTATAAAAAATTTTATCAAATAAATAAGTTCACTTTAAAAATCATAAATACTTTTTTTAGCAAAACAAATAAAATCAAATATTAACTAGATTTTCTGAATAACAAAATGTTGACATAATACTCTAATAATCTTAAAAAAAGAATTCAAATTGTATAATAAAAAATTAGAAGAATTAGCATTAAACAGTTAATTTTTTTAATAAATATTTTTAGCAAATTATTTACGATTATAATAAATGTTATTGAAGTAAAGAATTTAATTGAGTTAACTATTATTGCTGATTCTATTGAGTAAGGATAAATAACCAGTTTTGAAAAAATAGAAATATTACTATTTTATAAACTTGACAAACTCTTCTAAGTTATGAAATAAACTACTTCGAACATGGAAATAAGTTTTTTACTTGCTTAAATCTATAAATAAAAAATAATGCTTGAGATTTTTAAGGAATGACTCGATGATACAAAAAAAGAATATATTTATGTCACTAATTGAGAGAGTAACAAGAAAAGCTGATGTTTTAGAAGAATTATGTGAAACTATTCCACTTGAAATCGAGACCAATAAAGAAAAAAGAGAAAATTGGTTAAATTGGCATGAAGAATGGAAAAAAGCTTGGATCGAAGTCGACGAGAGCATTCCCAAAAATGAACTCCAACAAAGAAGACTTTTAACCTCAATTACAACTAAGTACCAAGCAATCGACTAAATTTTAATTAAGTAAGAATATAAACATACCGACTGTATAAACAGTAATCAAGAGAACTTGATGAACCTGAAAACGGAGGTTTAGGTTTATGACAGTAGAGATTCAAAATAACAAAAATATTATTTCTGAATACCAAATGGTTCAAGATTCAAAGTTAAATTTGAATATGACCAGTTCCGAGATTTCCAAAACCAAACCTTCGATGGTTGAGGAATTGGAATCTCCCTACAAGATGAAGGAAATCAAGGATGAATACATTCCTTCTTCTGAAGTAAGTTTTGAAGAAAGATTAAAACAAGTTATTAGCACTGAAGAAATGAAGCAGCTTTTATCACTTGTGATTCGTCAAGTAACTAAAGAAAGTGGCAAGGGTCAAAACATCGACGTTTTAGGATAATTGTGTTCGCAATAATTATTCAAAATTCAGCCCTTTATTTATTAGGGTTTATATTTCTGATTTCAATTGCAGGTATTTTACTTGTGTTGTACAATCAGATATTTAAACCCTACATTGATTTAAAAGTTTCTGAAATAGAAACTCCCCCTAATACTGGTGATGAATTTGTTTTTGTTATGAGTGAATTAGAAAGATTTGCGACTTATACAGTTGGTGCAAACACAGGTGATATTATAACTAAATGTGCAGCAATTTCTGAAGGCCATTTAAATTTTCAATTTAAAAAAGATCCTAAACATGAAAACTATCAAATATCAATTAAAAGGGAAGGTGCAGTATTAATTAAACCACCTAGGATGAATATTTTTTCTAAAATGCCCGCAACTGAAAAAATAGAAAGTCATGAGTTAATTGGTAAATCAGCTTTTTTTAGAATTTCAGATAAAGTTACAAAAGATGGAAGGATGATTGACTACATTGAAATTTCATTAACTGCAAAATTCTTTTTTGATAAGATTGGTTCTGAAAGATTAAAGTTTATTTTTGTAATTAATAAAATTCATCCAGGTTTTAATTTGAAAAATAAAAATTCAAAAGATTTATTTTCATTTGGAAAAGATCCTAGTATCAAAGAAACTGTAGAATTTGATGCGGTGGAAGATTAGTTTACTTTTTTCTTAATAATCTATTTGCAACAAAATTAATTCCCATTGCATTAATCAAAATATCGTCTTTTAAAAATTTTAAAACTTCTAAGGGAAATTTTTTCTTTTCTATTTTTTTTGTATAATATTCAAGAATAAAATTTTCTGTATATGTTTTTTGTTCTTGGTCTTTTAACTCAAGTTCTATTAATTTATCAAGTAGTTTTTGCATTTTAAGAAGACCTTCAATTAGTTCCTCTGCTCCAAGTTTCATCTGTTCAAAAGAATTAAAATGAGTTAAATATGCTATATCCGAATTTGTATTTAAAATTTTTTCGATTGAAAGAATTGCTTCTTTAGAATCAAAATCTGTTGGAGTTGTTGTTGGAAAAATCAAAAAATTTTTTTGAGATTTCATAATGGGATATGAAACGCCAAAAGAATCTCCAGTAAAAATAGAATTTGTTCCAAAATCATGAATCACAAAATGATGATTTGCATGCCCTTTTGTAAAATAAAATTTTAATTTTCTATCACCAAATAAAATTTCTTCTTCATCTTTCATACTTATTACTTTTGATTCTGGAATTTCTTTTATTTCTCCATACATTTTAGAAAAGTTTTCTTTTCCATAAACTGAAGATGCACCTTCAATAATTCTTTTTGGATTTATCAAATGAGGACTTGCTTTTGGGTGAGCCAATATTTTTGCATTTGGGAAATGTTCAATTAATCCAGAAGTCGCCCCAGCATGATCTAAATGAATATGTGTGATGACTAAATATTCTACTTGCTCTTTGGAGTAACCATTTTGTTTGAGAACATCTAATAAAATTGAAATATTGGAATTTGTTCCGTTGTCTATAAATAAAGCTCTGTCTTTTTCTTTAAGTAAATAAGAACATGCAAAATTTTCTTGAATATAATGATTGTCAATACAAATGATACTATCGTTTAGCAATACTATCGTCTCCCGATATAACCCACAAATACAAAATTAATTCCAATAATCATTCCCTGTTTTTTTACTTCTTCAGGAACTTTACCAAAATTTTGTCCACGTATTGCATCCACACATGCCCTATCAACAATAGACTGTCCCTGGGTTGACATTTGTTTTACATCAATTACTTGCCCTTCATCGTTTAGTAAAAAACTAACTTTAGTTTCACCCGGATTAATTCCTTGGTGAATCACAGTTCCACCATGATCTCTATAAGCAATGTTACCACCGCCGGGAGGTGCAAACGACTGTTCAATTTGTTTAATCATTTTTTTAAAATATTCGTAACCTGCGAGTTTTTGTCTTGGAAGAGAAATTTGAGATGAACCATCCCAACGAAATTGAAAATCTTGTTGAAAACGATAATTAAAAGGGATTTTAGTTTCTTGTCCATTTGTTGGATTACTTACAGCTTGTTTTGCAATAGGCATATTTTTTTGGATTGGGTCTTGGTGAACAACCCCTATTTCATAAATTTCATCTTCTGATTTATTTTTCTCTTGAGTTTTAGAAATTAATTGTGAAGCACTTGATGGCATTCCACCAAAAATAAATTCATAAAAGGGAGAAGCAGAATGAAATCCCATTTTTTCTGTTAAGCCACCTGTTCCAGCAGAGTCTTCATTAGACAATGCTTTCATTTCATCTTTAATTTGTTTGTTTGAAAATTCTTGTTCTAATAATACTTCATAGATTTTTTTGTTTTTATTTACTTGTTCAATTTCAACTAGATTACTTTCGGAGCCTAGTAACTTCCATAATAAATTTTTAGTAAATAAATGACCAATGAGTAAAGACAAAATTAAAAATACAAAACTAGCAGACAATATAAGTCTAGTTTCGTCTTTAGTAGTTTTATCTAGACTAAATGAAAAGAGTTCTTTCTTGAGGTTCTCGTTTAAAATCATATCCTAAATGTTGGTATGCCAATTCAGTTGCCATTCTACCTGATGGGGTTCTTTTTATTAGACCAATTCTGACTAAATAAGATTCGTATGAATCT
The DNA here is from genome assembly GCA_013297885.1 of Leptospirales bacterium. Lineage (GTDB taxonomy): Bacteria > Spirochaetota > Leptospiria > Leptospirales > Leptospiraceae > UBA2033. The sequence continues at coordinate 3,995 of JAAFIR010000025.1, forward strand.
TCAATGGTTCTTTCTTCTTCACCAACCACAACAGCAATGGCTTTTAGGCCAACTGGACCACCTTTATATCTTTCTATCATAACCGATAAAATTTGTCTATCCATATTATCTAAACCAAGTGAATCTATACCTAATTTGGAAAATGCTTTTTCAGAAATTTTTTTGTCTATCACACCTTCATTTTCAACTTCTGCATAATCTCTGATTCGTTTTATTAAATGATTTGCAATCCTTGGAGTTTTTCTGCTACGTGATCCAATTAACAAACAAGCTTCATCAGATATTTTTACACCAAGCAGTTTTGCTGATCTAGAAACAATCAAAGACATTTCTTCATCAGAATAATATTCTAAACGAAACTGTATTCCAAAACGATTTTTTAATGGTTCTGAGATCATTCCACTTCTAGTTGTTGCACCAACAAGAGTAAATTTCTTTAATGGAATTTCAACTGATTGAGCAGTGATTCCCTCCCCTACTACTAAATCAATTTTATAATCTTCCATTGCTGGGTATAAAATTTCTTCTAAGTTACGACCAAGAGAATGAATTTCATCAATAAATAAGATATCTGATTCATTTAAAAGTGTCAAAAATCTTGCAAGATCGGCACCTTTTGAAATGACTTGAGCTGAAGTAATTGTTACTTCTGAATTCATTTCTTTTGCAATAATTGTGGCAAGGGTTGTTTTTCCAAGTCCTGGTGGACCAGAAAGTAAAATATGATCTAATACAGAATTTCTTTTTTTTGCAGATTCAATAAAAATTTTTAGATTAGCAATAATTTCTTTTTGTCCAACAAAATCAGAAAAATTATCTGGTCGTAAAGACAAATCATCTACTGACTTATCTTTACTGACATCTGTTTGGTTTTCTTTTTTTTTCAATTAAGTTATCAGCTTTAGCGAGGCTTATTTGGATTTTCTGCTGTAATTAAAGTCAAATTAATCTGAGAAGCTTTTCTAATTACTTTTAGTTCAATTTTTTTTCCAATTGGAGTATTTAAAATATAATCTTTTAAATCTTCTCCAGCTTCAATTTCGTTTTTATCAGCTGCAACAATTACATCGTCAATTTTGAGTCCAGCTTTATCAGCAGGAGAACCATCAAATACTTTTGTAATTAAAGCACCTTTTGCTTCATTTAGTTTTAGCTCTTTTGCTTTTTCTTCTGTTAGTGGATTAAATCCAATTCCGATCCAAGGGTGTTTTACTTTACCTGTGGATTTTAATTCTTCAATAATTTTTCTTGCTTCATTAACAGGAATAGCAAAACCAATTCCAATTGAACCACCACTTGGAGAAACAATCATTCGATTAATTCCAATTACTTCCCCGTGAATATTGAGTAATGGTCCACCAGAATTTCCTTGGTTAATTGCAGCATCAGTTTGAATATAACCAAGACCAGACTGATCTATTTTGGAGCGTGCAATTGCACTAACAACACCCACAGTAAATGAATGTTCAAATCCATGTGGAGCACCAATTGCAATAGACCAATTTCCAACTTTAACTTTATTTGAGTCACCAAGCACAACAGGTTTTAAATCTGGACTAGGAGAAATTTTTAACAAAGCCAAATCTAGGGTTTCATCTGTTCCAATTAATTTTGCTTCAAAAGTTTTTTTATTTTTTAATCTAACAGTGAGTTTATCCCATTTAGCAACAACATGATCGTTGGTTAAAATATAACCATCTGAATTTAAAATAACACCAGAGCCAAGACCTCTTTGTTTTTGTTCACCACCTGGATTTTGTCCACGTTGAGAGAAACCATAGTGGTCATAAAACGGATCCATTGGATTCATTCGAAGTTTCACAGTTTTTTCGGTAGCGATTGAAACAACAGATGGTGAAACAGAATCAAAGACATCTTGGAAAGCGTTTTCTAATGATACTGCTTGTGCTTTAGAAGGGGAATCTTTTACAGGTGGGGATTGATTTTCTGCAACAATTGGTGGGTCAATTTTTTTATAACCACTAAAAAATATGGGAGAAAGAAAAGTTCCCACTAAAAGACAAATTCCTCCAAACACATAAAGGGAAAATTTATTCTTCATTTTAGAACTCCTAACAAGTTTAAACTACTTCCAAATTTTCATGGAATACAACTCAATCAACAAATTAATCTATTTCTTTTTCTTTCTTATAAATCAAATTCATAAATTATTTTTAAAGTTTTTTTTCCAAATCTATTTTATTTCTTGGGCGAATTTTTTTGTTGGTCACTTCGATAAAATTTTCTCTTTAGCGAAAATCGCTTTGTGACCCACAAAAAAAACCTGCTCTCAGCTACTATCCAAAAATTGCATTCTCAATTTTTGAATACCGCTTCGATCAGTTTCGCTTTAGTGTAGAGAAAATATTATTTGAAAGTTTTAGTCACCATTTGAAATACTATTTGTATTTTGAGATTTGAAATTAAAAATGTAAGATAGGAAATCGAAATAAAAGGTTTATAGAAATGAACACAAATTTGCTTGATACTAAAACTTTAACTTTGAATGAAATTCTTGGTAATGGTAAAATTTATCGAGTCCCACAATTCCAAAGAGATTATTCTTGGGAAGAAGAGAATTGGGAAGATTTATGGAATGATATTTTGAATACATATACTGCAAAGGAAGCTCATTATATGGGTTCAATTGTTTTACAAATTAAAGGAGATGAAAGAGATAAAGAATTTTGGATCATAGATGGACAACAAAGATTTACTACACTAAGTATTTTGACTCTCGCATTAATTCACAAAATTAAAGATTTAGCTAAACAAGGAATTGATCCAGAACAAAATAACGAAAGAGTTGAATTATTATTAAAACAATATATAGGTCAAAAAGATCCCGCATCTTTACTTTATTCAAGTAAATTATTTTTAAATGAAACTGATGATAGTTTTTATCAACGGCTTTTAAATTTTAAAGAGCCTTTGAATCCAAATAAATTAAAATCTTCAGAAAAACTTATTTGGTCAGCATTTTTATTTTTTAAAGATAAAATTGAAACCCAATTTATAGAAGAAAAAAACGGGGAATTGATTTCTTCATTTTTAACAAAGACAGTAGCTGAACAATTAAAATTTATTCAAATTACTGTTGTGGATGAATTAAATGCATATACTGTTTTTGAAACATTAAATTCCAGAAGGGTTGAGTTAACTTCAACAGATCTTTTAAAAAATTATTTGTTCTCTCTAGTCGCAAAAAGTGAAACTGATTTAAAAGTAGTTAAAAATCAATGGAAAAAAATTGTAGAAGCTATCGGGCTAAAAAAATTTCCTACCTTCCTTCTTGCGTTTTTAAATGGAAATAGTTCCTTAGTTACAGAAGATAAACTTTTTAAAGCTATAAAAAGCAAAGTTCAATTAGAATCAGATGTTTTGAATATTTTAGACCAGTTAGAAAGTTATGCTTATATTTATAATGCTTTATCCAATTCAGAAGATGAACTTTGGAATGGTGACAAAGAAATAAAAGAGAATATTCAAACTTTAAATTTGTTTCAGGTAACTCAGTGTTATTCTTTACTTATGGTATCAATGGATAAACTTGAAAAAGCTGAATTCAAAAAAATTTTAAGGGCAATAGTCACTATTTCATTTAGATATAATGTCATAGTAAAAGTACAAACTAAACTTATGGAAAAAGTTTATAATTTTGTAGCGAATAAAATAAGCTCTGGGGAATTCCAAAAAAGTAATGAGATTATTTCAAATTTAAAAGGGATTTATATTAGTGATGAAATGTTTAAAACTTATTTTGAATTAAAAAGTTTGAATACAGAAAATAGTCAGCAAAAAAAAATAGTCCGTTATATTTTATATAAAATTGAATCTCAAATGGAAAATGGAATTAAAACTTCTTTTGATTTAGATGACGGAACTATAGAACATATTTTACCGGAGAATATGGATGAACATTGGTCATCACTATTTAGCGAAGAAGATCATAGCAATTGTATTTATTCACTGGGGAATTTGACTCTTTTAGAACCAATTAAAAATTCTAAAGACGCTGCAAGATTATCTTTTCAAAAAAAATTACCTGTTTACAACACTAGTAGATTTGCAATTACTAAAGAAATTAAAGGAAATGAATGGTCTGTAAAAATGATTAAACATAGACAAGCAAATTTAGCTAAAATTGCTTCTGGAATTTGGAAAATTTAAACTCTTTTATCCTGATTCATCTAATTCTTTTTCTGAATAATTTTATTGTTAAATAAAAGAATTGATGAATCAAAATTGTCACTAAAATTCTAGAGATTAAGGTTTTAAAAAAATGTTTGATTTAAATAAAGACCCAATTTTACATTCTCCTGAAAAGCCATTGCTCATTTTAGATTTGGATGAAACAACAGTTTATTGTACTAAATTCAAATTTGCACATCCATTTGATTTAAAACTTTTGGATTATTATGTTTATTCAAGACCATTTTTAAAAGAATTTCTGTTAAAACTTTCTGAATATTATTCTTTTGGAGTTTGGTCTAGTGCTGCTGATTATTATATCGATAGAGTTGCTTCTGATATTTTTCCAAATAAAATCCAAATCGATTTTTTGTGGGGAAGAAAAAAATGCACAATTGAAGGGGATAAAAATGCAAAAAATCCAATTCTTTACAAAGAAATTCAAACACTATCTAAATTTTATCCCACAAATAGAATTTTAATTTTAGAAGACAATCCATTTGTTTGTAAAAAAAATAAAAATAATTCGATCATCCTTAAAGCTTTTACAGGAGAAATTGATGATAAAGAATTGCAAAAACTTTTACCGTTTCTAGTCTCTATTTCAAATGAGCCAAACTTTGAATTAATAAATAAATAAGGGTGGATTTGAAAATGGACAAAAAACATAAACTATTTATTGAAAATTATTTTGGAATGTATCTTGAAGATAGAGGATATACAAAGTTATATAATAAAAAAAGAAGAAATTATATTTTTGAAAATGAATTCAGAAAAATTGAAATCAATTATGATACACTTCCTTCTGATTATGGCTTTTCTATTTTTATTTACAATAAATTAAAAAAAGGACAATATGAAATTTTAATTCATGTTCCTAACAATCCATATGACATAGATTTAAAATTAAAAAGAAATTCTTTTTACGCATTACTTTCAAATAAAAAAGCAATTGAGTCAATTGAAACAAAAAAATGGCACAAAAACATGAGAGTATTTTGGATAAAAGAAAATTCTTTCAAAGTGAAAAGAATTGTTCGGATTTATTAGTAATTTTTTTTTCAATTTTGCAGCTATCATTTTTAAAAATTCAAACTGAAATTTCTAATCCTTCTCTTGTACTAATTTGAGAAACTAAAATTTCTTTTAACTGATTCTTTACTTCATAAAGTGAAATATACTTTAAACTATTTACTGAGTTCAAAGCAGAAATGGATTGTAGTTTTTTACATCCATCGCGAAAAATTATTTTTTTTAGATTTTTTAGTTTTGAAATAGATTCAGGAATTTCTTCTAGTTCATCAGAATAAATAACCAAACAACTGAGATTTTTATTAGTGAATAAACTCTCATGTAAAATTTTTAAGTTTTTAGTGAATAAAATTAATTCTTTTAGGTTGGTTAAATTTGAAATTGCACTTAAATCAACTTTTTTATGTGATTCAATTTGTAGGTTCTCTAAAGCACTAAACGTTTTTGCATTTTTTAATGAAGAAACTGACTCGATTGATTTTATTTTTTTTAGACCTTTTAGAAGATCAGCATTTGGGGGTAAAGATTTCCAAATAAAAATTTTTTCTAAATTTTTTAAAGTATTTATAGTTTCAGGAAGTTTTTTGACATACAAAGAACCAAGAGATAGTTCTTTTAATTTGGGTAAATTTTTCAAACTTGAAATATCAGTAATGCCTTTCCTAGTCTCTTTCATGGTAAATTTTTCTAATGCTTTTAATTCAGAAACTATGCTTGGAACTTTTGTTAAATTTTCTGAACGAATTTCTATATCTATTAAAGTATTTTTTAAATGTTTTAATACATCCAAATTTTTTAAATTTCTAATAAAATACAAACTAAGAGCTTTAAGTTTTTGATTGTATTTTAATTCATTAGGTAAGGTTTTTATTTCATAACCATCTAAATATAACACTTCTAAATTCTTTAAATATTTTAGATTTGATAAATCTATTTTATTACTAGAATCTTTTAGCATTAATAAATTTAATTTTTTCAATTCATTTAATTCAATTGGAATTTCTTTTAAATCTAAATTATCTAAAGTTAAACTATTCAAATTTTTTAAATACTTTAAACTTTCAAAGTTTTCTAAGTTTGCAAATTTTGTCATACTTAAAAATTGTAAATCTCTAAAATATTTTAAAGATTCTGGAATTTTTGGTAGAACTAATTTTTTTAAATAATCAATATAACCATTAAAACTTAAAGAAACAATTTTATTTTTATAAACTTGGAATTCATTTTCATAAATGGAATAAGTAAAACCAATTTCATTCTTTTTTTTTACTTCAATTCTTGTAAAAGTTTTATTTAATTCTTTTTCTAATTTTTTTATCTCTTCCATTTAGGTATTATTTTCAGATAGTTTTTTTTGAATCAATTCTTTTTCTTCTTTTTTTAAAACATTTTCAAGTGTATAAAATAAATAAAATGGGAGATTTAAAGTTTCACATTCACAACTCTTTTGGGAACAATTTGCAATTAAATTTTTATCGTGGATGTTTTCTAGAATTGTTTGAAATGGATTTTTTATTTTTTTTCTTTGGATTAAAATTTCATAAACAAAGATTTTTAAAACAGAATGATTTAGCTTTGTTAGTTCAAATAATTCGTCATTTGTTGCTTGTGTAAAAAGTTTTGAATATAATTTTTTTTGAGAATCAGTAAATTTATAATTCGGAATTTCATTTTGAAATGGAATATCTTTTTCCAATTGAATAGCTAATTTTAAAATTTTTGTGCTAAGAATTAATTTTTCAAATTTATTTTCTTTAACATGAAAAACTGAACAAGAATTAAAAATTAAAATTAAATAGAAAAACTTTGATTTCATTATTTTGAATTAATATATTAAAGAGTTTGCTTTAGTCAAATTAACTTTTCACTATATTAATGAAACCTTATGTGATGAAAACTGAAACCCTTTTTTCACTTTAACTCTTATATGAGTTTGTATGGGTATTAGTGCTACAAAGTTAAGGGACTAGAAAATAATATATCAACTCAAATAAAATTGATTTAGCTAAAAAAAATTTGCCTTAACTAATTACTATAAATTCTAGTTTGCATTTTACTCAAATTCTAAAATCTAGGACTTGAGGGAATAAATGGATAAATTAAAAGCTGAAAGAGTTTTGCAAGCAGGACTTGATCACAAAGCAGATTTTGTAGAATTATTTATTGAAGAAACTAGAAGTTCAGGAGTTTCTTTTACCAATAGAAAAGTAGAAACAGCAAATGCTGGAACTGAATTTGGAATTGGAATTAGATTAATTTATGGTACTGAAGTTTTTTATGCATCAACATCAAATGATGAAGAAGAACATTTAATTTATCTTATCAAAACATTATCCAAAGCAAAATCAGATATTTCAAAAAAAGTTGAAACTGTATTTCAAATTGCTGACAAGTCAGTCAGTTTCCAAAATAAAATTTTAATTGATCCAAGAACTGTGGGAGGTGAAAAAAAATTATCCTACTTAAAAAGAACTGATGAAGTTGCTCGTTCACTTTCCCCACTTGTAAAACAAGTTAGTGCACGAATTATTGATTCAGTCACTGATATTTTAATTTATAATTCAGAAGGTTTATCTGTAAAAGATCATCGTGTGCTTTCTAGATTTTCTTTATCAGTTACTACTGAAAAAAACGGTGAAATTTTTTCTAGTTCAGAAGCACCTGGTGCTGGAATTGGTTTTGAATTTTTTGATACACTTAACTTAGATAAACTCACTAAACAAGCAACAGAACGTTCATTAAGAATGCTTGATGCAGGTTATGCTACTGGAAAAAAAATGCCTGTGGTAATGGGATCTGGTTTTGGTGGAGTGATTTTTCATGAAGCTTGTGGTCATCCACTTGAAACAGAATCAATTCGAAAAAAAGCATCTCCGTTTTGTGATAAACTGGGAACTATGATTGGACAATCTTGTTTAACTGCAGTTGATGAAGGATTTATTGAAAACTCTTGGGGCTCAATAGGAATTGATGATGAGGGTCATGAAGTAGAAAAAACTGTTCTAATAGAAAATGGTGTATTAAAAAACTATCTTTCTGATAAAATTGGTTCAATGGAAACTGGAAGTAGAAGAACAGGTTCGGCGAGAAGAGAATCATACAAATATGCACCAGTTTCAAGAATGAGAAATACATATATTGATAAAGGTTCTGACGATTTTGAAAAAATGATTTTGTCTGTAGAAGATGGTTTGTACGCAAAAAAAATGGGTGGTGGCTCTGTTAATCCTGCAACAGGAGAATTTAATTTTGCTGTAGAAGAAGCATACCTCATTAAAAACGGAAAAATTACAGTTCCAGTTCGTGGAGCAACTTTAATAGGAAAAGGTGATGAAATTATTTCTAGAATTTCGATGGTAGGTAACGATTTAGAAATTACAGCTGGAATGTGTGGTGCATCTTCTGGTTCAATACCAGTTACTGTTGGACAACCCTCTTTAAAAGTAGATGAAATTTTAGTTGGTGGAAGATGAAATTAACTGAAGCAATTGAATACATGTTTGAAGAAGCAAAAAAATTAAACCCAACTCAATTTGATATTTTAGGGGGATCATCTGAATCAAATGGAATTGAAGTGTTTGAGAAAAAAGTTAGCAATACTGAAATTTCAAATTCACGTGGAGTTGGCATCAGAGTTTTTTTAGAAAAAAGACCTGGTATTTCTTATACAGAAAAATTTACTAAAGAAGCAATAACTCAAACTGTAAAAGATGCATTTGAAAATGCAAAAATTACTGATGAAATGGATTTAGATCTACCTGAATATGAAAAAATTGATTATAATGATTTTGGCTCTTATAATAAAGAATTGGAATCTGTTACAAACGAAGAAATGATTCAAATTTGTTTGGAGCTTGAAGCAAAGTCAAAAGAACTTTCGAACAAAGTTCAAAATGTTCCCTATCTCGGAATGGGAAAATCAAATTCTGAATCTATGATTTTAAACTCAAAAGGTGTACGATACATTCAATATTCAAATGCAATTTCAGCAGGAGTTGGAGTTGTTACAAAAGAAAATGAAAAAACTAAAATGGGATATTATGGAAAGTCTGGTCGCAAAATGAATATTTTTGATACTAGTTTAATTGCAAAAACTGCTGTTGATAGAGGCTTAGAGCTGTTAGATGCTGATAAAGTGGATTCAGGAAAATACAATGTGCTGTTTTCCAATCGAATCAGCTCTGGAATAATTGGAATGTTTTTATCTCCTTATTTTGCTGATGCTGTTCAAAAAGATCAGTCTAGATTAAAAGATAAAGTTGGTGAAAAAATTGCAGTTGATTTTTTAAATTTACATTTAGATCCACATCTAGAGGATTTTCCTGGCTCATCCCTCATTGACTCAGAAGGTGTTCCAACTAAAAAAATTTCTCTTATTGAAAATGGTGTCTTGCAAACTTATTTATACAATTTAGAATCTGCAAAAAAAGCTGGTGTCAAACCAACAGGATCAGGAGTAAGATATTATTCTGGAAAAGCTTCTACTGGTATCAGTAACTTATTTATTGAAAAAGGTAAATTATCACTTAATGAACAATTAAATTCATTTAAAGAAGTTTTGTATATTACTAAACTTGAAGGTTCAAGTGGGTGTTCAGCATTATCCGGCGAAATTTCAATTGGAGTTCAGGGATTACTTTATCGAAACGGAGAAAGAGTTCGTGCAGTTGATAATATCACACTCAGCACAAATTATTTTGACTTAATAAAAAAAATTCATTCTTTTTCAAACGAATACAATGATTCTTTTAGCTCGATGAAAGTTCCAGATATTTTAGTAGAAGATATTAATGTAGCAGGCTAAAAATAGAAGACTTTTTTCAATTTTAACTTAGATTTTATGATAAATTAAATTTTTGTCAAAATTGAAAAATTATTCCCTTTCAACTTTAATCCCTATTCTTTTTTGGTAAGAATAGGGTTTTGAAACATTTAGAAATAACAAAAAAGAATCTAAAATCTTAAAATCAATTTAAAAAATATTTTTTTAATTTTTAATTTCTAAAACTCTACCTTTTACAAAACATTGAAATACAGAATTATTATTTACAAAATTTTTAATCTGTTTTGGTTCTAAAATCAAAAGTTTTGGAACGTCCTCAGTGTACACCTCAGTTTCTTTTCCAATATTATTCACACCTGAAGAAGAGAAATTATCTTTAATAAAACTAGTACGAATTGCAATTTCTTGATCTATATATGAATCTGGTAGAGAATTGAAGTTTAACCAAAAAGAAGTCGATCCCATAGAAATAAGAACCTTAACTCCTGACCAGTTGGTAGTTTTATTAGATAAAGCTTTATCTAATTCCAATTTGATATTTGATTTAATCGAAAATTTTTCAGTGACTGGAGAAACAAGTTTAGAATAAATTTCAGAAATATTTGAAGGGTGAATAGAATCTACAATTGTAAAAACTCTATTCTCTTCAATTTTTTGCATAGAATTGAATTCTAAATCTTCAAAATTATTTTTTTCTCCATCTTCAATATAAATGATTCTATCTTTTAAAAACAAAGTTTTATTACCTCTAGAAGTTTTTATCATTTGTGAATGGATTAAATTAGTATAATCTTTTGAACTTACAGATCGAGAAGCCTTTTTGTGCAGACTAACAGATTTAAAATCAAAATAAGAACCAGAAATTAAACTAATTTGAAATCCAAGTTCTCTTATACCTTGAAGAGCAGAAATATATGTCGAGTCAGAATCTTTATTTGATTTTACATCAGTAAAAAAAATAAATTTTCTAGTTTTAATTTTTGAACTTAAAAGTTCAGATTTTGCTTTTAAAAGCCCAGAAGTGATTCTGTCTAATCCAACTTCACCTGAAAATTTTAAATATTTAATTGTAGTTAATAATTCTTTGTGATTAAAATTTGGTTTAATAATTTTAGTTTCTGAATTTGAAATAGCTACAAGGCCAATTGCTACATCTCTAATACTTAAAGTTTCAATATAATCAAAAATATCTTTTAATTCTCGAGATAGTCCTCCAGATAAATCTAAACAAAAAATAATTTCATCTTTATTAGAAGACTCATATAGAATTTTATCTTTTGTTTTTGGTGTTAAAAATGAAAAAGCTTTTTTGGTATGTTTTTCTAAATTATTATAAAAATCTTTTTCGATTATACTTTCATGAGAAGAAATAACTTTCCCTCTACAAGAATAAACTTCTGTAAAAAATGAAATTTTATCATCGAATATTACTTCAGAATGAGCAATAAAATCTGAACTAAATTCTTCACAAATTCTACTTAAAAAAAGTTTGCTTGGTTTTCTATTTAATTCAATTGTTTGTTCAGAAATGAAAGATTTGACTTTATCAAATTCAGAAATATCTACTAAAAAATTTTCTTTAGCATAATAAGAAACTAACTCAGAAAGACCTGTATCTAACTTGTCTTTTTTCTTTAAAGATGCAGGCTCTACTCCACTTACTGAACTTGGTAAAAAAGTAATTTCTCTAGAATGAAGTCCTACAATAAAAAAAAATAAGATGTATAAACTAAATTTCATTCGACTCTCATCGTTGGGCTAGTATAGGAATATAAGCCATGAACAGATCCTTGGGCTTGAGCTGATTCAGTTCTTCTTTCGAACCTTAAATTTTCTTCTCTTAACCCTTTATGTAAATCAGGAATAGATTTATATCCCATATCTTGGAATGATTGTCTCAATCCTTGAACTAAATAAGGAACTAAGTTTTGAACAGAACCTTTATCAACAACAGCTCCAGATACTCCTTGTGCTACTTTGATTTTTTGGCTTTCAGAAAAATATCTTTTGTCTCCTCCAGCTTTCATGGCTTCTAGACTTGCCATTCCACGATATTTCTTTAACCTAATTCCATTTTCATAAAAATATTCACCTGGTGCTTCGTTTGTTCCAGCAAACATCGAACCCATCATACAAGTTGATGCCCCAATTGCTAATGCGTTTGCAATATCACCTATATTTGAAATCCCACCATCAGCAATTACTGGTACATCAAACTGAGATGCATAATGTGATGTCATAAAAACTGCTGTTGCTTGTGCTCTTCCAACAGCCATTGTCTCTTGAGTAATACAAATTGAACCAGGACCCATTCCAACTCTTAGTCCATCTGCACCTGCTTCAATTAAAGAACGGCTTTGCTCTTTTGTTACAACATTTCCCGCTACTACATCTAAATTTTTAAAATTCTTTTTGATATATTTAATCATATCAATTTGATAACTTGAATTTCCTTGTGCTGAATCAATAATTATTAAATCAACTCCAGCGTCATATAATTCTGAAACTCTTTCTCTTGATTCAGGTAAAGTAGAAACAGCAGCCCCAACTAAAAGTCTTTTATTCAAGTCTTTAGATGCATCAGGAAATTCTTTGTTCTTTTTTAAATCGGAGCGACTCACTAAAGCAACAAGTCTTCCGGAAACATCTACAATGGGAAGTTTACCTACTTTCTTAACACGCAAAATATTATTTGCTTCATTTAAACTTATTCCAACCTCAGCAGTGATTAAATTTGAAGTCATTAATTTCCCAAGTTTTTGAGTTCTATCTTTTTCAAAATCAATATCTCTATTTGTGACAATTCCAATTAGTTTGGAATTAAAAGTCCCATCTTCTGTAATTGGAATTCCGGAGAAGCCAAACTTTTCTTTAATATCATCTAAATCCTCTATAGAATTATTTGGACTTAATATAATAGGGTCAGTGATAAAACCGTTTTCAAATCTTTTTACTTTTCTAACGAATTTTACTTGCTCTTCCAAAGTATTATTATAGTGTATAATTCCAAGTCCACCTTGTAGAGCTAAAGCAATTGCCATAGCTGATTCAGTAACTGTGTCCATGGGTGAACTAATTAGGGGTCTTTTGATAGTGATATTTTTACTAACTTTTGTTTCTAAATATACTTCTGATGGATTAAAATCTATAAATCCAGGCAGCACAAGAAAATCTCGATATGTGAGACCAATTTGTGCGGAGAATAACTGCTCGCCTGATAGTCCATCCGCTAAGGTTTTATTTTGTTTAATTATCGTACTCATGATTCATCCTTTATCACAATTAAAACTTTTTGGTTTGTATTGCAAGAGAAATTCTATTTGGAGAAACGAAAATTGGATGTTATAGACAGAAAAATTCGAGATATTTTAGAAATAAATGACCCTGAAAAAAGGGTACTTATTTTTAAAAAGTATTTAGATAATGCAACAATGTTATGTAAAGAAACTAATTCTGAAATGAAAATCAAAGAAGCCAGTCCAGATGGGTTAAAATTAATTGTTGAGAAAATTGATGTAAATTTAGTTTACCAAAAAGGAAAAAGATATACACTTTCTAAAATTTTAGGAAGGTATATTGAAATTGAATGTGAAGTAGCAGGTGAAAAACCAGGTGGTTTAATATTATTTCGAGTTAAAAAAGTAAAAGTTTCACACAAAGATAGACATAACGATAGAGTCACACCTTTAGTAGATAAAGTTTGGGTTACAAATGTTCGTGCTAATGGAGTTACAATTGATACAAATTTTATAACTGTTCCAACTTTTATCAAAATTAATTTTACGGATTATGAAGCTAAACTAAGAGATAAATTTGACTTTATTAAAATTGATATTTTTAAACCAGAATTAGAAACAAGATTTGATATTGTAAAACAATCTGGTAAAACTTTGTATATTGAAAATACACAAAAAAAAGAAAGTTATGAATCAATTGCAGAAGAAGATTTTATAAATGTAAATGAAGAATTTTTTGGAGAAGTTGATAAATTAAAAACTCTTTATAAACTTAGAGGAATTGTTTCTGAAGTTATCATGCCTGTAATTTATGTTAGCCCTTATAACGAAGCAATCCCATTTGGTTATGTTCATATCCAAAGTAAAGGAAAATTGATTGACCAAGACCAAGTGATGGATGTTAAAATTCTCACTTTTGAAATGATAGATAGAATCCGTGAATCAAATTTTATTTTGAACACAGGAAAATACCAAATCCTAGATATGTCTCCAACTGGAATGAGAATTCGAATTACAGATCCAGAATTAAAAAATAATCTCCCACATATTTCAATGTTCAATTGTGATATATTTTTTAAAATGCAATCTGCAGTAAACGTAAAATGCCAAATACGTTTTCTAGGAAAAGATGGAGAAGATTTAATTCTAGGATTACAGTTTATAGGTTTTAGAGAGGGTGATAAAGATAAATATATTAGTTCTTATAATCTTCTAAAAAATGGAAATAAATCTAAATTCAGAACTTTATAAATTATAATCTTTGATCTTCCGATATAAAGTCCTCTCCGATATTCCAAGAATTTGTGCAGTTTTTTCTCGATTATGATTAAAAAATCTTAAATTTTCTTTTATGATTTCTTTTTCATAATCTTCTAATTTAATCCCAGTTTGAATTAGAATTTTTTTTGTTCTAAATTCATTTGAATATTCGATATAATCTTTTGGTAAATGTTTAATATCTAAAATTTTATCTTTAGAAAGCAAAATTATACCTTCAATAATATTTTCTAATTCAGATATATTATTTGGATAGTCATAATGTTTTAAAAAATGAATCAATTTATCAGAAAGAGAATTAATTTTTTTTTTATATTTTAAGGAAAACTCTTTTAAAAAAAAATTTACAAAATACGGAATATCATCTTTTCTTTCTGAAAGTGATGGAAGATTAATTCTTACTAATTGAATTTTTTGAAATAAATCTTTTCTAAACTTACCGATTTTTAATTTTTCTAAAATTAAATTTGAACTTGAAAAAAAAAATCTTCCTTCAAAAATTAACTTTATTTTTGATTCATTAGAATACTCTTTTTTTTCAATTAATTTAAATAAAATTGCTTGGGCTTCTTCTTTTAAATTTTCAATTCCATCAAAATAAATAAAATCGGAGACAATTTTTTCATTTTTAGGGAATTCCAATTTTGTTACAGAAAATTTTTTTGATGCAATAATTAATTCATTTTCAAGATCATCTGAATGAAATTTGATTATTTTTTTTTGATTTAGAGTTGCTATTAAATTTACAAAAAAATCTTTCCCAACTCCATTTTCACCCACAAAAAAAATCGGTACATCAAGAAATAAAACTGATTCAAGTTTTTCTTTGACTTCTTTAATCGATTTTGAATTCCCTAAAATTACTTCTAATACTTTCATTTGATACTTAACTAAAATTTGAAAATCTTTTTTTGGTCAAATCTGTTTTAAAAATTAAGTTATCGTTTTTAATTTTAAATTTATGAAAAAAACGAACTAAATGAAAAAAAATATTCATTAGAAATTCACTTCTGCCTATATAAATTTTAGGGGTAAAAAATGAATATGAGTTATGCTTTTAGTGCTGGTTTAGAAGGATTAAGTGCTAAATTTGTTAGAGTTGAAGTAAATTTAAAAAGAGGAATTCCAAAATTTCAAATTGTTGGACTTGCTCAGGGTAGTACTAGAGAAGCGAGCGAAAGAGTTAAAATTGCAATCGAAAATGCAGGGTTTGAATTTCCAATGCAATCGATTCTAGTTAATCTTGCCCCAGCAGATGCAAAAAAAACTGAAACTTGGTATGATTTACCAATTGCAATTTTGATTTTAATTTTGAGTAATCAGCTTCAAGTTGAAATTGATTTTGAAAAATATCTATTTTTAGGAGAACTAGGTTTAGATGGTTCAATAAAACCAATGAAAGGATTAATAAATATTTTGGTCAAAGCTAAAAATGAAGAGTTTGATAAAATTTTAGTTCCTTTTTCGAATCGTTTCGAAGCAAGTCTTTTAGAAGATTATAATATTTTTCCAATCAAACATCTTTCAGAACTTGTAGAAATTTTATCTGATAAAAAAAAACCAGAACCTAAATTTATATTAGAAAATTCTAATATAGAAAATTTGGGAAAAATTAATTTATTTAACGATCAAATATCCTCTCTTAGGGCTTTAAGTATTGCTGTCACAGGAAGACATCATACGCTAATGATTGGAAACCCTGGAGCTGGTAAAACCATGCTTGCAAAACTTGCAAAAAATTTTCATATTCCTTTAACTGAAGAAGAAAAAGTTTCTTTGATAAGAATTAAATCAAGCCAAAATTATTTAATCACAGAAGACTCGTTCAAATTGGAAAGACCATTCCGTTCCCCACATCACACTGCCTCTGATGTCTCAATCGTTGGAGGAGGAAGAGATTTGAGAATTGGGGAAATTTCACTATCACATAATGGAATTTTATTTTTAGATGAGCTTGCTGAGTTTAAAACTGCAGTTATTCAATCTTTAAGAGAACCAATGGAAGAAAAAAAAATAACAATTTCAAGAGTCAATTACCATCTAACTTACCCAGCAGATTTTTTACTTTTATGTGCATCAAACCCATGTCCATGTGGTTATTTTGGTTCTGAAATTCAAGCTTGTATTTGTCCTGAAGTTAGGATTCAAAAATATTTAGCAAAATTATCGGGTCCGTTTTTAGATAGGATTGATATTCAATTGGAACTAAATTCTTTTAATGAAGAGAAAAGAAAACAAATTGAAGTTGATTTAGATAAAATTCAATCTGAAATTTTAATTGCTGTTGAAATGCAAAGAGAAAGATTTAAAAAATTTAATTTTAAATATAATGGATTAGTCGAAGGAAAATATATAGATGAGATTTTTTTAATTTCTGAAAAAGCAAAATCAATTTGGAATAAACTCCAATTTGAAAATGAATTTTCAATTAGAAAGCTTCTTAAAATCAAAAAGATTTCAAGAACAATTGCTGATCTTAATCAATCTGATTTTATTGAGGAAAAACACATTTTCGAAGCTCTAGAATATCAAAAAAGGAAATTTCAATCACTAAGACTTGTTGCATAAATTTTACTTGAAACTCTAAAATTAAAATAAAAAGTATGTTTGGGAGTAAATCAAATGAAGATAATAGTTT
This sequence comes from Leptospirales bacterium, assembly GCA_013297885.1. GTDB lineage: Bacteria > Spirochaetota > Leptospiria > Leptospirales > Leptospiraceae > UBA2033. Next base: position 21,153 of record JAAFIR010000025.1, read on the forward strand.
TTATAATAATACTTTTTTCACAATTTTGTGATAAAAAAAATGAACAACCAGGAAATGAAATTAATGCTGTAGTGACTTTTGTGGTAGGAGATGTAAAAATTTCTGACAAAAAAATTACTTTAGGAACTAAACTTAAACTAGACGAAACAATTACTGTTGCTGCAAAATCAATTTGTGATATTCAAGTTTTAGGTTTAGAAACACTAATAAGCATTAGATTAAAAGAGAACTCTGAGTTCACTTTGAAATTAAACAAAAATAATGATAAAAATTCTTTAAATCCTATCCTAAAATTAGGTGTAGCTTTAGTAAAAGTAAACAAACTAAAACAAAATGAATCATTAGAACTTTTCTCACCTGTAAATGTTGCTGGCGTAAGAGGAACATCATTTGAAGTTATGGTTGCTAAAAACTCTTCAACTACTTCAGTGTTAGAAGGTGTGGTTGCTCAAAAAAGAAGAGTTCTTGAATTAGAATCAATTCCATCTGATATAATCGAAAAAATTCCTGCATTAAAACTTTTAAAAACAAATTTAGATAAAGAATCTATCTTAAATTCAGGTGATATTTCAAAAAGTAAAACTGATAATTCTGCACTTTTAAAACAATCAGGTCTTTTGGATTTAGTAAATAGTATTAATGAAGATATCGCTCAAAAAAAAGATGTTTTGAATATATTAAAAACTGCTGAATCTAAATCAATTAAAATAGATTTGAAAAAAATTGAAACTCTTAATGATGCAAGCTTTGAAGTCACAAAATTATCTTCTTCAGACTTAGGATTAAAATTAAAAGAAGCTGAAGAAATTTTATTATTAGAAAAAGATAAACAAAAAGATGAATCAATGCTAAATAAAGAAATTTCTAATTCAATTGCTCTTAAAAAAGATATAATTTTAAAACGTTTAGAAGTAGTAATGGGAAGAAAATCAGAAGAATTAAAGTTGAAAAATGGGAATTCAATTCGTGGTATTGTTTTGCAGGAAGATGGAAAATATATTGTATTAACTGCTGATGGAAAATTTGAATATAATGAATCAGAAGTTGAAGGTGTTTCATTTTGATTGAACCAAAATTTATTGAATCAAATGATAAAACAAAAATTGCTTATTATGAAATTGGGGAAGGTAAACCTATTTTTATCTTTAATGGTTTTACTTGTAGTTATTATAACTTAAAACATTTAGTAAGTGATTTATCAAAAAATTATAAAGTTATTTTTTGGGATTATGTTGGACATGGAAATTCAGAAACACCAAAAGATTTTAAAAATGCTACTGTAAAAGGTAGCATTTCAGATGCAAAAAAAATTCTTGATGAATTAAAAATTGAGAAAACAATTTTTTTAGGTTACAGTACTGGTGTTCAAATTATGTTTGAGTTCCATTTTTTATATCCTAATTATTCAACTTCTTTAATTTCTATTGCAGGTTTTAGTGGAAAAGTATTTGATTCATTTTTAAATACAAATATTTTTTCATATATTGTTGAAGGTTTAAAGCAATTATCTCCATTAATGTCAGGTGCATTTGCAAATACATGGAGAATTATTCATAATCTTCCATTTATGTTAAGACTATTTGTTGCTTCAAAAATATTTTTAAATGAAGATAAAACAATACCAGAAGATGTTCAACCATTTTTAGATAGTCTTGCTCAACAAGATATGAATTTACTTTTACATTTTATAATGGATGTTCACAATCATAAATTGTCTAAAGATTTATCAGAAATTAAATTATCTACTTTGATTTTATGTGGTGAAAAAGATTTGTTTGCACCAAAAATTAGATCTGAAGAAATGAATGTTCAAATCAAAAATTCGGTTTTAGAAATTGTTCCAAATGCATCACATAATATAGTTTTAGAAGAACCAGAATTTTTAATTAAGTCCATCGAAAAATTTATCAAATCAAATACTTAAAAACTGTACAAGAAAATTTTGTAAAAAATGATCTATTTTCAATTGAAAATTTGAATAGATTATACTTGATGAAAAATAAAATATTGTAAAATAAATTAAAATAAGCAAATTTAATCTTGAAACAGAGTGTGCAGCTGAGAAAAAAATTCTAATTAAAGTTAAAGGCCAAGCTAAAATTAAATAAAAATAACTAACTTTGGAAAATCCGTAGATCCAAGAAACAATTTCTTTAGAATAAGATTTCTTAAGTCTTGCAAAACCTAAAATTAATTCATCATGAAACAAATATACAAAAAAGAAAAAAATCAAAATTGAAAATAATTTAATATATATTTCCAATTCTACTCTAAAAAAAGAATACCCCAAACCTATTACCCAAAATAAAAATAAAGGGAAAATTATACTTTCCATAAAATTCATGATAAAACCTTTAAACATTCTATAAAACTATCTGGATTGCACAAGTTCTTCCCAGCAATATCAAAAGCTGGTCCATGATCAGGTGAAACTCTATAAAAATCTAAACCAAGTGTCATATTGATTCCTCTTTTTCCAATAATTGATTTAAAAGGGATAAGCCCTTGATCATGATAACAAGCAAAAATGATACCAAATTTTTTTGAAATCTCAGGAATAAAAATTGAATCAGCAGAAATTGGTTCAGAGATTTTGATTCCAGAAGCTTCAATTTTTTTAATCATTGGTAATAATATCTTTTTTTCCTCAGTGCCGATTTTTCCGTTTTCCCCTGCATGTGGATTTAATCCACAGACTCCAATTGGTTTCAAAATTAGTTCAGGATTTTTTTTTAAAGCTAAAATTAATTTTCCTATTTCCAATTTTTTTAAACTTTCTGGAACTTTTTTCAATGGAATATGTGTCGTAAGAGTCAAAACTTTTAAACTTTTTGAATACATTAACATAAAAGTTTTTTGATTGTACTCTTTTGCTAAAGTTTCAGTATGCCCAGAGAAATTTTTTATACCTGATTGAATTACCCATTCTTTACTTAATGGAAGAGTAATTAAATTCCCTCCATTTTTTTTTTGAAGTTCAATTCCAGTTATTAAAGATGAATAAGAAATTTTACCACTTAATGAGTTTGGTTTTGATAAATTTATTTTTCCAGAGAAAATTTCTTTTTCATAAAAAAAAATTCCTGCAGTTTTTTCAAAATTATATTTTTTAAACTGAATAAATTGTTTGGGATAAATTTGATTTTGAGAACGAACTAAAATGATTTGATTTTTTTGTGCAATTTTTTGGATTATAGAAAAAGACTTTTCTAATAATTCATAAGAAATTCCAGATGGGTCCCCTTCTGTAATAATAATGCGATTCATTTTTTTTTGGTTGGAATATTTAAACTTTTTATAACTGCAACTAAGAATTCATAATATTTTCTCAAAGCAAAATGGACTTCTTTACCTTCATAAACAGTTGCTTGTTCATACTTAGGATTAAAATGAAGTTTTTCATTTAAATTCATAACAACAATAACTCCTGTATCAATACTATCTATTACTTTGAATAAAAAATCTTTAAAAGTTCTAAACATTTCACCTGTTTCAGAGATAAAAATTCTTGATTGCTTATTTTTCATTCTTCCCAATTGTTCTTTAAAATCCTGTTTTTCAGATAAAGCGTATTCTTCAATTGTTTCAGTTAGAACTTTAATTGTTCTTCTCAAATTCTCCAAAGTTTTCATTAAAGCATCTCTTTCTGATGCATGAGAAAAATCAAATTTTGTATGAGAGTCCCCAAGTAATGGAACAAATTCACTTTCCATATAAGTAATTAATGAGCCGATATAATTAATTTCATTATCATGGCAATGAGGCGAAATTTTCATTACTGGAATATTTGAAAGATGATTTTGTTCAGAATCAGTTTCGAATTCATTTGCTTTAGCATTTTTAAATTCAGTTTTTGAATTTACAGTGAAATTTTGAATATTTTGAGGAATACCCTCAGGAGAAATGGACAAAATTTTTGTTTTGTATTTTTGGATATCTTTGACTACCCTTTTTTTTTGGTCATCATTTTTGGAACCTGAAGAAATTTTATCTAACATCAAAACTAACTTCTGCAATTTTTGCAGTTCTAAAATTTGAGCATTTGAAAGAGTAGCCATATTATATTTTCGGAAATTCCTTACTTAGAGTCAATAATTTTTGTAACTGATTTTGTAATTCCATCAATGTTAGACAAATCCATTGGAAGAATTACTTCAGTATTTGATTTAGCTAAATGTGTAAATTGAGAAATGAAGTTTTGGATAACTTGAAGTTTTACTGCTTCCTTACCATTATTTCCACTAATTGCATTTGCTATTGCTTCGATCCCTTTAGAAGTAGCCATTGCAATTGATTCAATTTCTTGAGCTTTACCTTCAGATTCATTGATTCGTTTTTGTTTCTCACCCTCAGATTTATTAATAGCTTCTTCTTTTAAACCTTGTGAGCGATTTATTTTTGAATCTCTATCACCCTCAGAAAGTGAAATATCTGCTTTTTTGTTTAGCTCAGCAGTTTTTTGTTTTTCCATCGATTCCAAAACAGATTTAGGAGGTGAGAGATTTTGAATTTCGTAACGATTTACTTGCACTCCCCAAGGTTCTGCTGCTTGATCAATTACATCCACAATTTTGCGATTGATTGAATCTCTAGCTTCAAAAGTTTTATCTAATTCCATAGTTCCAATAATTGCTCGCATTGTAGTTTGTGAAAGTTGAATTGCTGCAAATCGGTAATCTTCAATTCCATAACTAGCTGCTTTTGGATCTAGGATTTTTAAATAAAGCACTCCATCAACTTTAACTTGTACGTTATCTTTTGTTATACAAATTTGAGGTTGCACTTCAATAGCTTGTTCTTTCAAAATATGATTATATGTCACTTTATGAAAAAATGGAACAAGAAAATGAAGTCCTGCATTTAAAGTTTTATCATATTTTCCAAGCCACTCTACAATTAGTACTTCTTGAGCAGGTACAACTCTCACTGAGCGAATAAATTTATAAGCAATAACAATAGTAAATAAAGTCCAAAAAATTCCACTGATCATTTTTTATCTCCAATGTTTGGTAAGCTGGTTGTTACTTTAGATAAACCTTGAAACATTCCAACAATATTTGCAACTTCAGTAGGAAGAATTGTAGTTTTTGAATTCGCTAAAATTTTTCCAAAAGAATCTAAATAACCAAGTGTGACTTGTAAATTTACTGCATCTTCTCCACCGGGTTTTGAAATTGCATCAGCTACAAGTTTTATTCCAGTTGCAGTTGCATTAGCAATTGCTTCAATTTCTTTTGCCTTTCCTTCTGCTTCATTAATACGTTTTTGTTTTTCACCTTCTGACATATTAATTGCTTCTTGCCTTTCTCCCATAGAACGATTAATTCTAGATGCACGTTCACCTTCAGAGATTGTAACTTCTGCACGTTTTTCTCTTTCAGCTCTCATTTGTTGTTCCATGGAATGTAGAACTTGTTTTGGAGGAGTGATGTTTTTAATTTCGTACCTTGTTACTTTTAAACCCCAAGGCTCAGTTGCATGATCCACTTGTTTTACAACTGCTTGGTTAATTTGATCTCTATCAGCAAATGTATCATCTAAATTGAGTTTACCAATTTCTGCTCTTAAAGTAGTCTTAGCAAGCTGGGTTGTAGCAAGAAGATAGTTGTCAATTCCATATGAAGCTCTTGCTGCATCAAAAATTTTTAAGTATAAAATTCCATCGACTTCAACAGATACATTATCTTTAGTAATACATTCTTGGGGCGGAACATCATAAGCAACTTCTTTTAAGGTATGTTGGTAATGTACTTTTTCCACAAAAGGAATTAGAAAATGAAAACCAGGACTTAATGGTGGCTCTACATATTTCCCCCATTTTTCTTTTATGTAATTAAACTCTTCTGGAACAATAATAAAAGTTTTATAAATCACAAGAATCGCGATTATAAAAAACACAGTTAGTAAATCAAACACTTCCAAAGACTCCTCCTAATGAATAAGTTTATTTTTCTCATTTTAAAGCTTCATTCGTCAAGAATTAATTTATAGTTTAAAAAAACTTTAGACGAATTATGATGGCAGTTATTATGAGTATAAACAAAATTACAAATTTTAAAACAGTTCTATTTCTATATTCCCTATTTTTGATTTTTTTTAGAGCACCTGATTTTTTTTTAGCTCCTAGATTTTGGGCTGAAGAAGCAACAATTTTTTTTGTTTATGCATACCAAAAACCTTTTTTGGAAATGTTAGTTAAACCCATCGTAGGTTATTCAACTTTTTTTAATACTTTGATAGCTAATTTATGTAATTTAGTTCCTTTGGAATATGCACCAAATATAACAACTTATGCATGTTTTTTTGTTCAATTAATTTCAATTTCCATAATTATATTTAAAGATTTTGAACTTTGGAACACAAAAGTAAAAAAATTTTTTTTAGTAAGTATTTTAATTTTAATCACACCATATGAAATATGGTTAAACACAACGAATATTCATATCCATTTAGGTTTTATTGTATTTTTAATTTCAATTTCATTTTCAGAAAATGACTCAAAATTTACAAAATACTCATTCAGGTCACTGATTTTTTTTGGAACAATTAGTAGCCCTTCTGCTGCTTTTGCAGGAATGGTATTTTTTTTAAGAGCAATTCAAGAAAAAACTAAAGAATCAATTATTCAGTTTTTTATTATGCTAATTGCTTGTATTCTTCAAGGTTCAGCAATTTTTTATTCTGCTCTGTTTAATAATAAATATTCAAGATTTATTAATTTCGATTCTTCAAGTTTTATGGAATATTATTTAAGAGATGGGTTTGGATTACTTTTACCTTTTTCAGATGAAACTGTAATTTATATCTCTTTATTTATCTTCATTTATTTTGTTTATTTAATAATTCAAAATTGGAATCAAAAACTTGTTCAATATTTAATTATAAGTTTTTTTATTACCAGCATTTTATCTCTTTTAGGTTCACTAAAAATGCAAGGTAGTCCAAGATATTCTTATATTCCAAGTTTAATTTTGATCATATTTTTTTTAAATCAAACTAGCAAATATAATAAATTCTTTAATTTTAGATTTCAAATTTTACTATTGTATTTTATTTTAATAACAATAAATACTACAAAAGATTTGCATAAATTTTATCAAATGAGTTTTCCCTCTTGGAAATCAGAAGTTAAAAAATATAAAGTAGATCCGAATTATAGATTAAATGTTTTTCCCTATCACAAACCACATTTAATATGGGACGTTGATTTTAATAAAAAAGAAATTGTACAGTAAAGTTTTTTTTTGTGATTTTTTTGTTTTTTAATACTGAGTTAAATTAATTCTACTTAATTTCAAACTCATCCACAAAAAAATTCATATTTTTTCCAAAACAAGCAACTGATTGGTGAGAAGCATCATAAAATTCATCACAAATTAAATCAGTGTTTAAGTTAAAATATTTTTGGTTGTATTTTTCAGTGATCGTTTTTAAACGAATACCAAATTTTTCATCTAAGTTAAACCTATCATATTCTTTTTTATAACTTGAATAAACTCTTGGCCAAACGATAAAAGTTGGAATTTGGTTTTCATTTGCAAGTTTTAAAAATTCTTCTACAAAATAAAAAGAAGTATCATCCACTTTAAAATTTTTTCCAAGATAAATATTTTTGATTCTCAAAGTATCTTTTTCAAGTGCTTTATAATCATTTCCCAAAGTCATATAAGCTAGCTGTGCTCCATTAGAAATATCTAATATAGGTAAAAAAGGATTATGTTTTGGTGAAAAATGATTTAGCTTTCCATTAAGCAATCTATCAAAAAAGATTTTATAATTAAATTCGATTTTACGAAAATTAATTATTCTATCAAAATTATATTCAGACTGTTCATTTTCTGGCAACTTAGCTAAATATTTTTCAATAAATTCATCTGTTGCACCAAATCTTAAAAAAGGAGAATTATAAATTCCTTTGCTATCATCAAAACCCTCTGGACTAACTGCTAAAATCACTAGGCTAGGTTTTATATGATTTGAAATCATTTTTTGAAAAGTCTGAAGCGAATAAGCAACAACAGCTTGTGGAGCTGAAAAATTATAAACTGTATATTTATCTTTTCGTTTTGCTTCAAATGCTATTTCTGAATAGGAATAAGCTCTTGAATCACCAAAAGCTAAAATTAATTTTTTATCATCAGTTCTATTTTTTAGTTTTTCAAATAATTTTACTCGATGTCTATAATATTCAGAATTTGCATTTGTTAAAATTTCATTTTTAAAAAATGGAAGAGAAAACAATTTATCTAATAAAAAAAGGAATCCTATAAAAATGAGTGGAGTGTATAAATAAAATTTAGTATTTTTCATAAAAGAAATCTTTGTTATTTGAATTGAGTAAAATTAAAACTAAGATAAAAGATAAAACTGGAATGATAAATTTTTTGTATTTATCAAATCTTTTAAAAAAGGCTGGAAATTCTTCAGAGAGATGAAAAATAATTCCAAAAATTAAAACATAAAAACCAGTTTCAATATAATTCATACTGAGTCCTTTTGAAAAAGTCAAAATTTTTGAAATCACCACAAAACCTTGTTTTAAGTTGCTAGTAAAAAATAAATTCCAAGGAATAATATATAGATGTAATACAAAAATATATTTTAGAATTTTGGAATATTTATTTTTAAAAATTTGTATATTTCTAATTTCAAAAAATCTTTCGATAGAAATAAAAACTCCAGTAATTACACCCCAAAGTAAATAATTAAAACTAGACCCATGCCAAAGTCCGCCTATTGTAAATGTGATAATCAAATTGATATAATTTCTAAACTCTGAAACCCTTGATCCACCAAGAGGAATATAAATATAATCTCTGATCCAAAACGAAAAACTTAAATGCCATCTTCTCCAAAAATCAGAAAATCCATCCATAAAAAATGGGGCTTTAAAATTTACAGGCAAATCATATCCAAATAAAATTCCAAAACCACGAGCAATATCTGTTAGTCCTGAAAAATCTAAATACAAATTCATAGCAAAAAAATAAGAATTTAATAAAAGTGAAACACCAGAATAACTTTCTGGCTCAGAAAAAACTGGAACAATAATGCTCATTAATGAATCTGATAAAGCCAGTTTTTTAAAATAACCCATTAAAATTAGCCAAATTCCAACGTAAAATTTTTCTTTTGTAATTTCAGGAGCTTTGAAATTTTCTTTAAATTCTAAAAGCCTAGTGATTGGACCAGCAATCATAATTGGGAAAAATAAAATATAAGAAGTGATGTTGAAAAAATTTAATTCTGTATTTTTTTTCTTAGAAATATCCACAGATAAAGAAATAAATTGAAATGTATAATATGAAATTGTCGCAGGTAACACAACTTCAAAATTCATTAGTCCAAGTGTGGAAGAAATAAAACTATTTAAACTTACTTTTTCTTGTAAAAAAGGAATTTGAAAAATTAAACCAAAAGTTTCTAAAACAAAATAAAAATATTTAAAAAAAATTAAATTGAATACATTAAACAAAATAGAATATTTTAAATTTTTTTCATTTTGTAAAATCAATTTATTTAAATAAAAATTGATTAGAATCACTAAACATAAATGAAAATAAAATGGAATGCTAAATAGCATATAAAAAATAGAAGATGAAACAATTAGTAAATATCTTTTATACTTATCAGGAATATTCCAATAAATATAAAAGCTTGTTAATACTAAAACAAAAAATTTATAACTTAGAAAACTCATTTCCCAAAAATTTCTTCTTTTGTAATAATTTTAAATTCACCCTCAGCCAAATTTAAACTTTCTAAATTTAATTCTCCAATTTGAACTCTTTCTAAATCTGTTACTTTTAATGAAATGGATTTGAACATTCTATGAATTTGTCTTTTTCTTCCTTCTTTTAAAGTGATTTTAACAATTCCAGATTGGTTGTCCAAAATTTCTATATCATCTGCACGAAGATATTCTCCTTCATCATCAATTCCTTTTAAAAATAATTCTACAAACGAATCATCTAGAATTGGTGTTCCTAGTTTTACGATGTAGATTTTTTTTAAGTGCATGGATGGGTGAGAAATTTGATTTATCAATTCTCCATCATTGGAAAATATCATTAGTCCACGAGAACCAAGGTCAAGTCTTCCAGCCATATAAAGTCTTTTGTATTTTTCAGGGAGCAAATTGAATACAGTTTTATCATGATGAACGTCATGATGAGAACAAAGGTAAGCAGCTGGTTTATTCATAGCCAAAATAATTTCTTCAGTTGAAAAAGTAATTTCTTCCCCTTTAAATTCAATTTTGTCTTTAGTAATATCTACTTTATAACCAAGATCAGTTACAACTTCACCGTTGATTTTTATATCACCGTTTGTAATAAAAGTTTCTACATCTCTTCTAGAGCCAAGCCCTGAGCGGGCTAAAAAACGATTGATTCTAAATTTGGTTTCGTCTGATTTTTCAAAAACTCGATTTTCAATTAATGAATCTTCTTCTTTTAAATTTTTTAGAAGTCCCAATTTTTCATTTCTAATTTCTTCAAAAATCCAATCAGGTGAAGATTCTTTTAATTTGATTTTTTTCTTAGGTTTAAATTCATCAGTTGTATCTTCAACTAAAGCATCAAACCCTGAAGATTTTTTCTTAAAGCTAAAATCTGGTTTTTCATCAGAGTCAAATTTTTTTCTAAATGGTTTGTCTTCTTTTTCAAATTTATCAATTAAAGATTTACGTGGTCTGTCATCATTTCCAAAAGATTTTCTAAATGGTTTGTCTTCACCATCAGTCTTTTCTCTAAACGGTCTTCTTGGTCTATCATCGTTACCGAATTTATTTCCAAAAGATTTTCTGAATGGTTTGTCTTCACCCTCAGTCTTTTCTCTAAAAGGTCTTCTTGGTCTATCATCGTTACCGAATTTATTTCCAAAAGATTTTCTAAATGGTTTGTCTTCACCCTCAGTCTTTTCTCTAAAAGGTCTTCTTGGTCTATCATCACCAAATTTATTTCCAAATGTTTTTCTAAATGGTTTGTCTTCACCCTCAGTCTTTTCTCTAAAAGGTCTTCTTGGTCTATCATCGTTACCGAATTTATTTCCAAATGATTTTCTAAATGGTTTGTCTTCACCCTCAGTCTTTTCTCTGAATGGTCTTTTTGGTCTATCATCGTTACCAAATTTATTTCCAAAAGTTTTTCTAAATGGTTTGTCTTCACCTTCTGATTTTTCTCTAAAAGGTCTTCTTGGTCTATCATCGTTACCGAATTTATTTCCAAAAGATTTTCTAAATGGTTTGTCTTCACCTTCAGTCTTTTCTCTGAATGGTCTCTTTGGTCTATCATCACCGAATTTATTTCCAAAAGTTTTTCTAAATGGTTTGTCTTCACCTTCAGTCTTTCCTCTAAAAGGTCTTCTTGGTCTATCATCACCAAATTTATTTCCAAATGTTTTTCTAAATGGTTTATCTTCACCCTCAGTCTTTTCTCTAAAAGGTCTTCTTGGTCTATCATCACCAAATTTATTTCCAAAAGATTTTCTAAATGGTTTGTCTTCACCTTCCGTCTTTTCTCTGAATGGTCTTCTAGGTCTATCATCACCAAATTTATTTCCAAAAGATTTTCTAAATGGTTTGTCTTCACCTTCTGATTTTTCTCTAAAAGGTCTTCTTGGTCTATCATCGTTACCGAATTTATTTCCAAATGTTTTTCTAAATGGTTTGTCTTCACCCTCAGACTTTTCTCTAAAAGGTCTTCTTGGTCTATCATCGTTACCGAATTTATTTCCAAATGTTTTTCTAAAAGGTTTTGCTTCACCTTCCGATTTTTCTCTAAAAGGTCTCTTTGGTCTGTCGTCGTTTTTAAATTTATCGTTATAAGATTTTCTAAAAGGCTTTTCACCTGAATCAGATTTTTCTCCAAAAGGTTTTCTTGGTCTATCTGAACCTGTTCCACCAAATTTTTTCTTTGGTTTATCTGAATTTTTTCTAAAATTTGGTTTGTTCTCTGGCATTACATGTCCAAAAATCAATTCTTACTTATATTGTATATTGTTAAATCATTACAATATAAAACCTTATGAGACTTTTATAGCTAGAATCAAGAATCTAGTATGAGAAATTTGGGGCGAATTTTTCCCACAGCTCTGCTGAGGAATGTTGAATGCAAAATGAAGAATGAGGAATTATGAATAGAATTCTAAGTCAAAAAATTCTGCATTTAGCATTCAACATTTTTAATTCCGAAGGGAAAAACCGGGCTTTCCTCTTTTGTCAACTTTTTGTTAAATTTTTCATTTCCAAAATTTTTTAATTTGCAAAAAGTTGACATCGAGTCAATCCCTTTCGCATACTTTTTAGTATTTCTAAGAATTTAAAATTATCATTTTAATCCTTCAGATTTGAGTTAATGAATGAATTTAATAATACAACACTCGATGATTAGTTAGATCAGCTATATAAATTCCACCTTCTGAATCTAATTTTACATCATGAGGATTGTTTAAAGAATTTGCTGATAGAGAAGGATTGTTAGCAGTGCAAGCATTAAGGTTAGTATTAGTTGGTGGACCAAAAACCAATGTGGCTGTTGGATTATCCTTTTGAAAATAAATTACTCGATGATTAGAAAAATCAGCGATATACAGTCCTCCAAAATCATCCACTGTGATTCCTGTTGGAAAAAATAAATTTGTGTTGCTGCAGGTTCCACCACCAGCAGTAGAAAAATCTGTAAAATTTCCTCTACCCCAAACTCTAGTCGCTAAAGTAGTATTTTTTGGGTAAAACAAAACTCTATTATTATTTGAATCAGAAACATATAAATTTTCATCTTTGTCTAAAAAAATTCCTAGTGGAGAAGTAAGTTTTGCTGCATCTATTACTCCAGCATTATTGGGAGTAATTGAACTATAATTGCCTGTTGGTTGTCCATAAACTCTATTTGCATTTGAATCAATATCAGGAAAATAAAGGATACGTTTTGAGCTTTCATCTGAAACATAAATTCCTAAGTTCGAATCTATCGCAATAGAGTTTGCAAGTAAAAATTGATAATTTGAAGTAGCACAAGGATTGGCAGTATTCAAATCAGTTCTACTTAATCTACCCAAAACTCTGTCTGCAGTTGTTATATTTGAAGGAAATCGAACAACTCTACAATTTTGGTTAGCTTGTGCTCCATCTGCTACATATAAATTATTATTTTTGTCTAGAGCTATTCCACGAATTGCTGCAGTAAATCTTGTAGATGAAGCCCCAGTTGTGAGTGCTGTCAAACTTCCATCATTTCCATAGGCTCTAGTGGCAGTTGTTGAAGTTCCTGAAAAAAATAATACTCGTGAATTTATTACATCAGCAACATAAACACCATCCACTGAAGGTAAAACAGAGTGGGGTTGGTTTAAAGCATTTGCTCCATTTGCTGCAATTGTTCCAATGTTTGCCATATTTGTTGTAAAACTTCCGTTCTGTCCATAAACTCTTGAAGCTGTGGACCAAATACTCTAATTTTCATAGTTACATTAACAGTTTGTCCTGCGTTTGATGATGCAATGATGGAATAATTTGTGGCAGGTGAAGTAGGTGTTGCAGTTCCAGAAATTGCTCCAGTGTTCACATTTAAGTTCAATCCAGCAGGTAAACTCGGTGATATAGAAACATTTTGTAAAGTTCCAACTACTGTTGGCAATGGCACTGCTTGGTTTTGGTTTATTAAAAATGAATATGCATTTTTTTCGTAAGCAAAAGAAAAGGGTGTAAGTGTCCCTGTCCCAGTCCCAGTTGCTGTCCCTGTTGTGGTACCTGTTCCTGTAGCTAAGCCAGTTCCTGTTGCAGAAATATTTGCTCGATCTCTGATTCTTAAACTGCAATAAAATTCTTGGTTTGTAGTTGTTCTCCAGACTAAAGCTTCACGAATAAATTTTGCAGGATCAGATAAATCACAAATTTTGTCAGTATTTAAACTTGGTGCACAGTTATGAAAACAAAGAACTGAAGATAGAATACTGATTACAAAACTTTTTTTCATGAGCAAAACCTTGCAAATTGCATATAATTTTTAAAATATAATAATATTTTTTTTGAAAATTTTGTCAATTAATTTTTAGATTTAAAAAAAGACTGCAAAACAATTTATCTATTTTTTAAATTAATTAAGCAATACAAAAACTTACTAACAGATTATAACTCAAACTAAAAAACTAACACTCTATGGTTACTCTCTTCTGAAGTATAAAAATTTCCAAATGAGTCAAAAGCAGTATTTCCCATTGGCTTATCAATTCGATTGGCTGCTATTCCGGTAGCACATGTTGTAAAATTTGTCAAACTAGTTTGACCGAGAATATAAGTTGCATTCATGTTCATTGTGAATGGAGGTTTAAATATCATTAACCTAAAATAAGTATCAGAGCTAGCAAATAAATTTCCATTTGAGTCAAATGTTAAACCTGTAATACCTCCAACAGTCGAACTAGTACAACTTGCAGGTGGAGTTGCGACATTACTAGTCAATCCAGATTGTCCAATAGCAATAGAAGCAACATTAGATCCTTTGGGAAAAATTAAAATTCGATTATTACCAGTATCTCCCACATAAACCGATGTAGCATCACTAATGACTCCTTTTGGACCTGATAAACCACTTGAGTTTGTTATACCGGCTCCTGAACATGTATTAGTCACATTATCTGTATTAACATTCGCACATGTCCATTGTAGTGTTCCTGCTGCTTTTCCATAAACTGATGTGGCGATTGGACTATTTGTTGAATAGAACATTACTCGATTATTAATATTATCTGAGATATAAATTTCATTGTTTGAATCAATTGAAATTCCTTGCGGATAGTTAAATAAATTCTGATTAACACTTGGTCCCGCAGCCCCGGTTAAATTTCCATTTTGACCATAAGCTAAGTTTGCGGTAGTGGGCGTTACACTTGGAGGATAACGTAATACTCGAAAATTTACATGGTCAATTATGTATAAATTATTTTGAGAATCCAAAGTTAGTCCATAAGGAGTATTTAAAGATGTTGCAGTGCCAGCAGAAGGTGTTCCCGTTATGAAACCAGCTTGTCCATAAACTCTTGTGGCTGTTGTGCTTCCAGCAGTAAAAAATAGAACTCGATTGTTTCCAGAATCTGCAATATAAACATTATCATTTGCATCTACAGTAACACCTCTTGGAGTGTTTAAACATTTATCCCCATTTGCTCCTATTGAACCAATATTTAATGTGTTTGTTCCAAAACTTCCATTCTGTGCATAAACTCGAAATGCATTTTGTCCAAGAACTTTTATTTTTGTGGACGCAGTTGCTTGACCAACTGCATTTGTAGCAGTAATTGTATAACTTGCACCAGCTCCGCCAGTTGTGGCAGTCCCAGTTATTGCACAAGTTGTTGCATTGATACTTAGTCCTGTTGGTAAAGCTGGTGAAATAGTACATGAAGTTGGTGGGTCTCCTCCAAGTGTTGGAATAATGTTGTATGCCTCACCTTGAAAACCTGAATAAAGTGTTTTTGCAAAAGATATTGTGGGGGCTGTTGGTTGTAGTGTTCCAGTTCCTGTCCCAGTTGAAATTCCTGTTCCAGTTCCACTTCCTGTGTTTGAACCAGAAATATTTGCTCGATCTCTGATTCTTAAACTACAATAAAATTCTTGGTTTGTAGTTGTTCTCCAGACTAAAGCTTCACGAATAAATTTTGCAGGATCAGATAAATCACAAATTTTGTCAGTATTTAAACTTGGAGCACAGTTTTCAAAACAAAAGAAGTACATAAAAAAGAAAAAAATTAATTTGTCCATATTAAAATTACCTACTAAAATACCTTTTTAGTTACTCTAATCTATTTTAAATAAGTTCATTTAGTCAAGAAATATTATTAAATAGAATTTTCTAACTTTGACTAGTTAATTTTTTTAAGGATACAAAAAATTATAACTTAAAAAAAATCGTCTATACAATATTACAAAAAACCAGCATATTCATAAACCAAAATTCCAATCCATTCTTTAATTGAAATTGTTGTGGTTTCCAAAGCACCAACAGAAGGAATAAAAACTTCCCAATTGAATCCTTGACCACTTGCTCGGTAATCAACAGGATAAGCGATAAATTCAATTTCTTGTTTTTTAAAAATTTGGCTAGATCTTTGCATATGAAAAGCTGAAGTAATTAGTAAAATTTTTTTAAATTTTTTTTCATCCAAAATTTTTTTTGTAAATTTTGCATTTTCAATTGTATTTCTTGATTTATCTTCTAAAATAATATCTTCTTCTTTTACACCAATATCCAAAAAAAACTTTTTTGCAAAACTTGCTTCAGAAGTTTCAGTTGCAAATAAAATTCCCGAACCACCAGTGAATAAAATTTTTTTAATTTTCTTTTTCTGATATAAATTTACAGCTTCAGTGAGTCTCTCTGCTGAAGAAAGTAACTCAACTCTATTTTTATGATATGGTAAAGAATGAATCATTCCTCCGAGAACAATTGCCACATCGTTTTCTTCTAATTTTTCTATCTCGACTGGTGGAAATTTTTCTTCTAATTTTAAAACTAAAAACTGTGAAAAGAAAAAACTAGAACAAAGCCATAACAAAAAAATAATTTGGAATGTATAAATTTTATTTTTAAAACCAGAAATTTTAAATAATGTATAATAAATTCCGATCAAGATGATAAGTGGTATTGGAAAAATTAAAATTGTAAATATTTTTGAGAATAGAAAAAAAAAATCCATAACTATAAAAACTTTTTAAGAATTTCCAATGTAAAATCTTTTTTAATAAAAGGAAAAAAATGATTTAACTCAGGATTAATTTCTAATGTAGAATTTTTATTTCCTGATATAATAATTCTAGCCCGTTTAGGTGAACAGACTTCATATTTTTTTGGGATGATGATATGTGATTCAATTTTATTTTTTCCAAAATCTAAAAAATTCCTCAATGATAAGGTTTCAAAATATCTAGATTCGATCTCAGGAGGACAAGAAAGTTTATAAATCTCACCTTCTTTTTTAAAACAAGAATTTATAAAGTCTTCAAAAATTTCTTTGTCCCAATCAGAAAATATTGGAAAACTTTTAAAACTTCTTTTAATTAATTCTAAACTTTTAAATTCATTTCTACGTTTTAAAGCATTTCTAGCAATTGGAAATGGAAAAAACATTTTATAAATCATCACATATACATATAAAAAAGTTGGGTCTAATAAAATCATTTTTTCAATTTTTTCTGGAATTAATTTTGAAGCTAGTACTGAACTACCTCCACCAAGTGAATGACCAATCAAAATTACTTTTTCCAATTTTTCATGTTCTATTAAAGAAATAATTTGGTCTCTTGAAAAGAACCAATCATTAAATTTTGTTGTGCCTTCTGAATTTCCTTGTCCAGCAAAATCAAGTCCCAAAAATCTAAATTCATTTCCTAGTCTTCGAAAAATATAGGAATAAGTTTCAGCAGAAAAACCATTTGCATGAGTTAGAATAACTACTTTTTTATTTTTTGTGTTTGTATCTAAATAGGATAATTTTAAATTTCTAAAATTAAAGTATTTTCTTTCTATCATAATTAATACTCTACAACCTTAATTTCTAATCTAGGGTTAAAAAAAGGAGGCTCATTCATATTAGACAAAACTAATATTGGTTTTCTATTAAAATCAGAATTTGAAAGTAAAAACCTATAAATAATTTCACAAGTTGCACCCCAAAGCAAATCTGAACCTAAATCAAAATAACGGATTTTATTCCTTTTATCTTTTAGACTACTTGGAACTTTTAATTCATAGAAGTTTATTTGGTTTAAAATATCTAATTCTAATAAGAAATAAGATTCAACTTCATCCCGATTTAATTTAAAATGGAATTCACCCTCATATAAAAATAAATAAGGTGAAATTAAAAAACCAGTACCAGTATATAAATCATCTAAACCAGCAAGATATTTTAATTTTTTTGAGCTTTCACCCATTTCTTCTTCCCATTCTCTTAAAGCTGTAGAAAGTAAGTCTTTATCGTTTTTATCTTTTTTTCCACCGGGAAAAGAAATCTGTCCAGGATGAGAACTTAAAAATGGACTTCTTTTATTTAAAATAATCGAATAAGAATTTTCTGTTTTGAAAAGTGCAAATACAACTGCAGAAGATTTAATATTTTCTTCTAAAAGGATATTTTTTTTTTGTTTAAAATGAACTAAATTTAGTTCCAAATTAACTCTCAGGAACTATTTCTGTATTCTCATCAAAAATAATTTTATCTTTTTCGATCTCAACTTTTTCTTCTATTTTAGTTTTGGTTTCTAATCTAGGTGGATTATTTTTCTTAGGAGTAAAAGATTTTTTCTTTTTTGAATTTTGCAAAACTTTGAGATTATTTAATTCTTGATCGTAGTTTTCATTTTTTAAAGCTTTTAAAATACTAGTACCATAATTCTCTATTTTCCATTTAGATAAAATATTTAATTTTGAAATATCTTCAATACTTTCCACATTTGACCTGATCATAAGTAAAATTTGTTTATTTGAAGGAAGCATAGAATGATCAATATTTCTTTTTTTCATAACTTTTTCCCTCCATTTACGAAGTTCTTTAAATTTGGGTTCTTCTTCAGAACTGACTTCAAAATCTGCTTTTGGTATATTAGATTTTTCTAATGGAGGCCCAGAAGGATTTAGTAAAATTTTATCTAATTCACCAGAATCTTTTTTTCCAAGTAATGCAATTTGTTCTTCTGGCTTTAATTCTTTTTTTACTATTTTAACTATGTTTTGATTGCTTACTACTCGAAATGGAGCTTTATTCATTCGTTTAGCTTTTTCTTCTCTAAAAGTTAAAATATCTTGAATAATTCTTCTTTCACTGGAATTAAATGATTCTATCTCTGGAAATTTATACCAATGTGCTTCATTAGTAGTTTCTTTTGGATGAGGAGCTTCATCTGAAATTTTTTCAAATTCAGAGATAGCTTCGTCTAAAATTTTTTGTCTTTCTAATTCAGATTTCATTTTTTCCCAAATTGATTCTAAATAAGCAGTGTCTAGTGCAGCATATTGAAGTTGTTGTTTGTCTAAAGGTCTTTTTTCCCAATTTGATTTTTGTTCGGTTTTTGATAAATTTACTTGGTGATAATATTCAACAAGATAATTTAAAGAATTGTGCTCAAGTCCTAACAGTTTTGAAGAGTACATTGTATCTGCGATATTTTTAAATTCAAAACCAAAATCTCTTTTAAGGGCTTTAACATCATCTATTGCAGAATGAAATAATTTAATTATATTAGGATTTTTAAAAACTGATCCAAGAAGCTTTATATCCATTTGTGAAATTGGATCAAATATAAAATTTTTGTTATTCGCAGTAATTTGAATCAAACAAATTTTTGAATGATATGTATAGAATCCAGAAGATTCTGTGTCAACCGAAATAATTTTGGCTGAATTTAAATGAACCAAAGCTAATTCTAAGCTTTTTTTATCTTGAACTAAAATGTATTTGGAATTGATTTGCATGTTTTCCACTAAATGAAATTATAACCACATGGAAAAAAATTTCATCCAAGAAAACAAGTCTCTTTCTTCTAAAAAAAATATTTTTTCATCTGAGGACAGACCCAAAGATGAATGTGCTATTTTTGGGATATTTAATAATAAGGAAGCAGCAAATTTTACTTATTTAGGTTTATATTCGATGCAACATAGAGGTCAAGAATCTTCAGGAATTGTTACAACAGATTCAGAACATCTTTACAGATATGCAGGAATGGGTCTTGTTGCAAATTTATTTAGCCAAGAAAAACTTAAAGAACTATCCGGATCTGCAGCAATTGGACACAATCGTTATTCTACTACAGGTGATAGTTTTTTAAGAAATGCACAACCTGTTCGTGTGGAATCACATCTTGGTGGAATAGCACTTGCACATAATGGTAATTTAGTTAATTCTTATGAACTTCGAAGAAAGCTTGAAGAGGAAGGAAGTATATTCCAAACCACTATTGATTCAGAAGTTATAGTGCACTTAATGGCAAAATCAGGTTCTAAAAATTTACTAGATGCGTTAAGTAATGCACTTCGTCAAATTGAAGGCGCATATTCACTTCTCATTTTAACAAGCAAAAATTTGATTGCAGTAAGAGATCCAAATGGATTTAGACCACTTGTTATGGGACAAAAAAATGATGGAAGCATTGTGTTTGCTTCTGAGACTTGTGCATTTGATATAACTGACACTCATTATGTAAGAGATGTTTTGCCTGGTGAGATGGTTGTTGTAGACGGTTTTGGAACAAAATCTTTTTTTCCTTTTAAAGAAAGAAAATCGAGCCTTTGTATTTTTGAATTTATTTATTTTGCTAGACCAGACTCTTATATATTTGGTGAATCAGTTTATAAAGTTAGAAAAAAATTGGGTGAATATTTATCTCGTGAACTTCCCGTTGAAGCAGATGTAATTATTCCTGTTCCAGATTCAGCAAATATTGCAGCTCTCGGCTATTCAGAAGCCACAGGGATACCATATCGCACAGGTCTCATTCGGTCTCATTATATAGGAAGAACATTTATTGAACCAGATCAAAAGATTCGTGACTTTGGTGCAAAAATAAAATACAATGTCATTCGTGAAGTTATCAAAGACAAAAGAGTAGTTATTATTGATGATTCTATTATGCGAGGAACAACTTCTAGAAAAATTGTTAAGATGATTCGTAACGCTGGAGCAAAAGAAATTCATATGAGAATCTCAGCCCCTCCAACAATTTCACCTTGTTATTATGGAATTGATATTCCCACTCATTCAGAATTAATTGCTGCAACTCATTCAATAGAAGAAGTTCAAAAATATTTACGAGTAGATTCACTTTCTTATTTAAGCATGGAATCACTTCATAAATCTGTGGAACAAGATTATAAAAATTCAAATTATTGTGACGCTTGTTTTACTGGAAAATATCCAATTCATTTTGATACAACTAAACACTCTAACCAAAAAACTTTATTCCAAGATTTTCAATTAGAGAAAACAGCAAATTATTGAATTAGTTTCTTTAGGCGAATTTTTTTTGTAGATACAGGAAATTTTCCAGTATCTACAAAAAAAACCGGGCTTTCAGTTTGGTCAAAAAATTTTATACAAAATTTTTTGACCTCTGCTTCAATCCCCTTTCGCTAGAATATAGAAATTCTATTATCAAAAATTTAAATAAAGTATTTAACAAATACTATTTAGATTTTAAAACAAAAGTTTTTTTAATCAGATTCAAAAAAAAATAAAAACCTAATAAGGGTATTTATATTTTAATTGACTTTATTCCGAAACTAATTATAACTTAGTATGAGGTTTTAATTTTCTAACTCTATATGAAACAAATTCTAATTTTTATTTTACTCATTCAAATAGTTTTTTCCCAATCAAAAAA
The DNA here is from genome assembly GCA_013297885.1 of Leptospirales bacterium. GTDB lineage: Bacteria > Spirochaetota > Leptospiria > Leptospirales > Leptospiraceae > UBA2033. Next base: position 42,529 of record JAAFIR010000025.1, read on the forward strand.
AAATAATTTTTCTACAGGTGAATGTATTGAAGGTGACTGTGATGAAAAATACGGAGTGATGCTTTATCCTTCTAAAGATAAATATTTAGGTGAATGGAAAAACGGACAGAAAGAAGGCAAAGGAACTTATATTTATGCTAATGGTGATAAATATGAAGGAGAGTGGAAATCGGGTTCTTTTTTTGGAATGGGAACTTTTTATTATTCAGATAATTCAAAATACATAGGAGGATTTAAAGGGAGTAGTTTTGAAGGCTTCGGAAGATTTTATCATAATGATGGATCTGTTTTTGAAGGCTATTACAAAAATGGAAAACGAAATGGAAAAGGAAATTATAAATACTCTTCAGGTGACGAATACATAGGTGAATTTAAAGACGAAAAATTTTCAGGACGAGGAAAGTATATTTATTCAAATGGAGAAACTTATATCGGTGACTTTAGTGATGATAAATTTAATGGGAATGGAATTTTTCAATTTAGAAATGGAGATCGTTACGAAGGAGAATTTAAAAACAATTACCAGGAAGGTCCTGGAATTTATATTTTTGCAAACATGAGTAAATACATCGGAGATTTTCAAAAAGGAAAATATTTTGGAAAAGGTATATACTATTTTTCTGATGGTGATAAATACGAAGGTGAGTTTAAGGATGATAAATTTCACGGAGAAGGAGTTTATACTTTTGTAAATGGAACTGTATATCGAGGAAAATTTGAAAACGATTCTTATAATGGCAAAGGTGATATCAAGTTTTCAGATGGAAATAAATATACAGGTGAATTTAGAGATGATAAATATTTTGGGAAAGGCACAATTCTTTATGCAAATGGTGACCAATACATGGGTGAGTTTAGAGACGGGGAATATTATGGCAAAGGCACTTTAACTTATGCTAACGGTGACAAATATATTGGTGATTTTGAAAATGGAAAACGAAATGGAAAAGGAAATTATTATTATGCAAATGGAGATAGATACATTGGTGATTTTAAATTAGACAAATACCATGGTAAAGGAAAATATATTTTTACGGATGGTGGATCTTACCAAGGGGATTTTGAAGATGATAAATACAATGGTTATGGAATTTATGTTTATTCAAATGGAGATCGTTACCAAGGTCAATTTAAAGATGATATGAGACAAGGCAAAGGTGTGTTCTTTTTTAATACTGGCAAAAAATATGATGGAGAATACAAAAATAATAAACGTGACGGTTACGGGGTGTTATACGATAAATCTGGAAAAATTCTTTTCCAAGGAAACTGGGTTCAAGGTGAGCAAAAAAATCAGTGAACGAAAAAAACTCTACAAGACTAAATAAATTTATTTCTGAATCAGGATTTTGTTCCAGAAGAGAAGCAGATTATTTTATTGAAAATGGATCTGTTAGAATCAATGGCAAACCAGCAAAAATTGGAGAACAAGTTTTTCCAAATGATAAAGTTTTTGTAAATGGAGTTTTGATTCGTCCCAAAAAAAAAGAAGATTTTGTTTTTATAGCTTATCACAAACCAATTGGAGTTGTTTGCACAACTGAAAAATCTGAAACCTTTAATATTTTAAATTATGTAAAGTACCCAAAAAGAATTTTTCCAATTGGGCGACTAGACAAAGATTCATCAGGACTAATTTTTTTAACCTCCCATGGAGATATTGTAAACAAAATTTTGAGATCAGAAAATCTTCACGAAAAAGAATACCATGTAACAGTCACAAAACCAATCACAGATGAATTCATCAAAAGCATGTCATCTGGTGTTCCAATTCTAGGACAAAGAACAAAAAAATGCAAAGTAGAAAAAATTACTCCAACCAAATTCAAAATTATTTTAATCCAAGGTCTAAACCGCCAAATAAGAAGAATGTGTGAATACTTTGAATATGAAATAAAAAAACTAGAACGTGTCCGAATTATGAATTTTACTCTCAAAGGAATTTCCTACGGCGACTGGAAAGAACTTAACGAATTTGAAAAAGAAAAATTGTTAAAAGACATTACTAAAAACTAATCACTAATTTGGGCGTTTCCTTTTAATGAATGAAGAATTCTGAATTTTGAATGAAATTTAATCTAATCATTCACAATTTTTCATTCCAAATTTTGCAAAGCAAAATTTGGTCAAGGTCCACTAACACAACGGACAGCCGCAGTACCAGTAGCTTTAGAATCACTCGAAAAAGCACTGTTATTTAAATTAACGTACCAAGCATTCTGACGAGCTCCATTAAAGTAAGTAGTGGAACTCCAATGCCTGCTAGTGGACAGAGTATTCGGAAAAAAAGTTAGATTTAAACTTGGTGCAGAAGTTTTAGAATAATCCACAAGAGTCCTAAGTTCATTAATAGTTGGAAGCCGCCACGTTCTGCTTGCAAGACTGAGTCCTGGGCAATTTCCAATTGCTGTATTCCAAGTCGGATTTGGAGCTGTTCCAGTACAACTTGCATCATTTGCTTGTCCAAAACTACATTTCTGCCAAAATAGATTTGTTCTTTTATCTCTAATTGTATTATCTCCATTATCAACAAAGATTTGATTTTGGAAACTTGCTCCTGAAACACAACGAACATTTAGTGAGGCACCTTTACCTGTAAATACAATTGGACCGTCTTGAAATGAAACATTTATAGCATCGCCCACAGATAAACCAGCATCAGTAGAAGTCCAATATGCAGGCGTTGCTGGAGTATTTGGGAATATTGAATTGATTGGACTTATTTGGTATTCTACTAAGTCAGCTAATTCCATCAACGTTGGCAATCTCCAGGCTGAACCAAGACCAGAACAAAAATTTACTTGATTTGCCCATGTGTCTGCAGTTGGAGCTGGTGTGCAACCCCCACCTGACTGCCCTCTTGAACACTTCTGCCAAATTAGCCCAGAATAATTATCTGTTACAGTTCCGTTGAAGTTATCAGTATATCCCCTTGCAACACCTCTTTGAAACTCTCCATCATGGTTTGTTCCTGTGCAAGAAATTAAACTTGGTGCACTATCCCAACATTGAGTCTGTCCAGTTTTGATTACATTATAAGAATATTCTGCTGTTGCAACTGCGGAATTATTACTTCCAGATTTGATTGCAATTGCTCTGATTGTGAGTCCAGCTAAAGGATAAATATGCCCGAGACCTGTTGTGTAAAGAGTTGAGCTTGCTGTTGGTGTGGTTCCATTTGAAGTGTAGTAAATTGTTGCTCCTTGGGTTGTTGTGGTGATTGTGATGTTTGTTTGTGGTGTGTTGTAAAATCCTGCTGTTGGAGAAAAAACAGGTGTTGCAACAGTTTCAATAACTGGTGTGCCTGAACCAGTTCCTGTAGCAATACCTGTTCCAGTTGTAGTACCCGTTCCTGTCGCAATACCTGTTCCTGTTTGAGTATTTGAAGAAGGATTTCTTATTCTTATATTACAATAAAATTCTTGGTTTGAAGTTAAAGCTGTAATTATAGCTTCTCTAAGAAATTTTGGAGGATCATTTATGTCACATAATTTACTAAATTTTAAAGAAGGGCTACAATTTAAAAAATAGAAAAAAGAAATTAAAGAATAAAAAATAGCAATATGAATTTTTTTCATAATTTAAATGACTACACTAACCAAGAATTTAGTTTGTAATAATATATTTCATGAGGAAAGTTTGTCAATTTATTATTAGAATAAATAAAGATAATTTTAAAAAAATAGTTTTGCAAAATTTAACTTTCCATAGTCAATTTTTTATTTTCTAAAGGAAAGAGATTGTAGCGATTCCACTTTAGCGGAAGTAGTTGAAAGCCAAGAGGGTAAATCTCTTTTAATAAGAAGAAAAAGTTTCCCCCAATTTTATTAAACAAATTAAATAAAGATCAAAACTAAAACAAGCTACAAAAAGAACTTGTCATAGATTTAAGGTAATCCGATACTGAAAATGAGTTCAAATGAATATTTATATCATCATTGCTGTAATAGTTGCTATCATTATAATGATAGGTTTGTATTTTAGTTTTTTTGGAACAAAAGCCAATTTAACTGAAAAAGCTTTGGCTCTTGCTGCAATGGGAAATTTAATTGATGCAAAAGGAATTATTCGAGACCAATTAGATTTGTACCCAGATGATGCAAAACTTTTATTTACATTTTCAAGACTTTATTCAATGGAAAACGATATTGAATCTGAAGCAGCTTATTTAGAAAGAATCAAATCTAAAAGACTTTATAACAAAGATTATTCAGAAGAAATGATTAATACAAAACTCGGTAATATTTATTATCGTTTGGACAAATCAGATCAATCATTTTATTCTTACATAGATGCACTTGCAGTAAATCCCTCCAATTTAGAAGCTTTAATGAGACTTGCTTTTATGGCTGTTGGACAAAAAGATTTTGAAATTGCAGATTTTTTTATGAGACAAATCAATGATGAAGAAATTAGACTTTCCTCTTATTTTATTGCAAAAGGTGTTGTTCAAGCAATGCTCAATCGTGATAACGATTTTGAATATTTTGAAAAAGCCTACAAACTAGATTCTCGTGCTGTGGTGAACATTTTTTTATATTCACTATCTTTATCCAGAAATAGAAAATACCAAGAAGCAATCAAAATTGCAGGTCCATTAATTGAATTAGATTCAGAAGATTTAGTAAAATTTACTTTAAACCAATTTATGATGACTTTGCTTGCTTCTACTTCTGATTATGCAGAAGCTCAAAATTATGCAAAAAAAACAATTGAGATTGCAAGAAAAAATGATTGGGAAATTGAACTCGCTGATTCTTGTTCACATTATGCAATGTTATGTTTAGTTTTAAATCAACTTGAAGAATCTTCTGAATATTTAATCGAAGCTGAATCCCTACGTATTGATGATTTTGATATCATGAATTTAGCTCATTATAAATTTGATATTGAAGAAGGATCAGCACAAGCTGGAAAAACATCTTTAAGAGGATACAATTTAAAACATGCCATTAAAGAATTGCCTGATAAAATTTTTTCCAAAGATAGATACTTTGAAATTTCTGGGTTAAAATCCAATGAAGTAATTAATATTCGTGGTATGATAAACCAAGAAGGTAAAAAAATAATTTCAAGTTTTTCTCAACTATCTCAGGACAAAGTTTCCAAGTTTAACTCTCTTAAAGGTAGTCAATTTAAAACGATCTGTATCAAAATGTTAACAGAACTTGGCTACAAAGTAAAAAGAGAGTTACCAGCCTTAGAAATTGAAGGAGCTAATTTTCTAGCTACTGAAAAAAATGACTCTAGTGCATTAGCAATTTTCAAAATCAGAAAATGGAAAAAATTAAACATGTCAGATGTTTTTTTAACAGAGTTAATTAGTTCTATAACAGAACATGTAGCTGAAAAAGGTTTTGTGATCGGAGATGCTGAACTAACACCTGGTGCAAAAAAAGTAATAAAAGCAAATCAAGGTGTTATAAAAGTTATAGCTGGGAAAGATTTAGAATCATTATTAGAAAAAGTAATGAAATAACTTTATGGAATTGATTAAAAATTCTATTTATGGTGCAGGTTACACTTTAATACTTCTATTCCAAACTATTTTACAATTAAGAGCTGTTTTTTTTAAACGAAATGAAATTCTTCACCAAATGTATATTTCTGGAATTAGTAGTTTTTTTGTAGTCTCGATTGTTGCTGTTTTTACAGGAATGATAATGGGACTAAATGCTGGTCTTGGACTAAAAGATTTTGGGGCAGAGGGTCAAATTGGTTTATTACTCACAATTACTTTAACAAGAGAAATGTCTCCTTTTATGACTGCATTAATTTTATCTGCTTCAGTGGGTTCAGCTATAGCAGCAGAAATCGGAACAATGAAAGTCTCTGAAGAAATTGATGCACTTGAAGTGATGTCTATTAGTCCAGTAAGGTATTTGGTTATGCCGAGAGTTTTGGGATTTTCATTTATGGTTCCAATTCTTTGTATTTATGCAAGTATTCTTGGGATAATTGGAGGAGCTATTGTTGGGCAGTTTCAATTAGGTGTTGATTACCAAGTTTATTTTAATGATGTCGTTAGAAGAATTTCCTCAGTTCCTGGTTTAAAAGATTTATATGTTGGTTTATTAAAAGGATTTGTTTTTGGAATTACAATTTCAATTGTTTCCTGTTCTCATGGATTAAGAACAACAAATGGTGCAATTGGTGTGGGAAGAGCAACAAGAGAATCAGTAGTAATTTCTTTTTTGTTGGTCATTTTTATTGGTTATGTTCTAACTGCAATTTTATATAGGTAATAAATGAGTGAATATGTAATTCAAATGAAAAATGTGCATAAAACGTTTGGCACAAGAAAAATTTTAAAAGGCACTGATGTAAATGTAAAAAAAGGTGAGACCATGGTAATACTAGGTCCATCTGGAACAGGAAAATCAGTTACTCTAAAACATATAACCGGACTTGTTTCGCCAGATGAAGGGGACTGTTTATTATTTGGACAATCAATTTCATTCTCGGAAGAAAAAATTAGAAGAAAACTTAGAGCTAGGATGGGAGTATTATTTCAATCAGGTGCATTAATCAATTGGTTATCTGTATATGAAAATGTTGCTCTTCCTTTACGAGAACATAAAATTTCTTCAGGACAAATTCTTCATGAAAATGTTATGGAAAAACTTCGCTGGTTGGATTTAGTTCACGCAAAAGATAATTTACCATCTGATATAAGTGGTGGAATGAAAAAAAGAGCAGGTATTGCTAGAGCATTAACAACTAACCCAGAAGTTTTACTTTATGATGAACCAACTTCAGGACTAGATCCAGTGATGTCCAATGTATTTAACGAATTAATTATCAGATTAAAAAAAGAATTACAAGTTACTTCAGTTGTTGTAACTCACGACATGGAATCAGCTTATAAGATTGCAGATAGAATTACATTTTTATATGAAGGCAAAGCCATATTTTGTGGAACTGTTGCTGAACTAAGAAGTTCTCCCAATCAATTAATCCAGCAATTTATAAATGGTAGAACTGAAGGTCCAATGATTTTGGATCATTCCAAAGATAATAAAAAAGTACATTAATTTTTTATAATTTTTTATAATTTTTGAGTTGACAAGTGGTCACTTTCATATTAAGGTAACCACATGACTGCTATTGGAATCAAACTTTTAAAAACAAATTTAAGTAAATATTTTTCTAGTGTCAAAGCTGGAAAAACTATTTATGTTAGTGATAGAAATGAGATTATTGCTGAAATCAGAAAAGTTTCAATAAATGAAATCAATAAAATTGAAAAAACTTTAACTGAAGATTTTAATTCAGGACTACTCACAAAACCTCAAAGAAAATTCTCAGAATTAAAGTTAAAATCAAAACCGATTTCAAAAATTGACTGGAAAAAAAATTACAAAGATTCAAAATCATGAAATTTGATTCTTTAAATTACATTGATTCATCTGTGATTTTAACTTTTTTATTTGAAGAAGAAAAATCACAAGTTGCAGAAAAAATTTTAAACCAAACAAATAATTTCACTTCAAAATTAACAGTTGCAGAAACTTTTAATAATTTGAATAAATTAAAAACTTCACTCTCTGAAGAGGTTTTTTATGAAAAGTTTTTAAATCTTCAGCATATTCTAGAAACTATGTTTTTAAGAAATGTGGATGATTCCATTTTGGAAATGATGAAACTACATTTTGAAATTTCCAAATTAAAAACTTTAGATGCAATTCATTTTACCACTTTTTTATATTATAAAATAAACACTAATTCCAAAATCATTTTAATGAGTTTTGATAAAAATCTCAATTTACTTGCATCCAAGTTAGGTTATGAAACTGAAATTCCAAAACAACACTGGTTTTAATTACTCACTTGACTAGAGATAAAACTCCAATTTTATGGAATTGTTAATTGAGAATTTAAATTTTTGAAAGAAAAAATTTCAACAATTTTTCTATCAGCTTTGCTTGGACTTTTTCTAGGTGCTGTGCTTGGCTCCATTATAGATAATTTATTTGGAATAAATATTCTTTCCAAAACTTTTCATTCTTCGTTAGCCTTAGAATTTTATATTATTAAGATTGAAATAGGTTTAACCCCTGCCTCCCTTGTTGGAATGGTAGTAACTTCCTATTTCATGATAAGAAAGGGGTAGCTCATGTCAGTAATTTCAATGAAGAATTTACTAGAAGCTGGTGTTCACTTTGGACATCAAACAAGAAAATGGAATCCAAAAATGGCTCCGTATGTTTTTACGGCTAGAAATGGTATTCACATCATCGACTTACAAAAAACTGTACAAAAAGCAAAAGAAGCTTATGATGCTCTTCGCAAAATGACTGCAAGTGGAAAAAAAGTTTTGTTTGTAGGAACAAAAAAACAAGCTCGTGGTGCAATTGAAAGAGAAGCAAAAAGATCAAATATGTTTTACGTTTCAAATCGTTGGTTAGGTGGACTTTTAACTAACTGGAACACAGTTAAAAAAAGTATTTCTAGATTAAAAAAATTAGAACAAATGTTTGAAACAAATTCAATGGACCAAGAAGCTAGCACAAAAAAAGAACAACTTGGTTTACAAAGAGAATTAGAAAAATTAAGAAAAACTCTTGGTGGAATTAAAGACATGAATTCTATTCCAGATATTTTATTTGTCATAGATCCAAAAAAAGAAGAAATTGCAGTTAAAGAAGCAAAATCTCTTGGATTAAAAGTTTTTGCAGTTATAGATACTAATTGTGATCCTGAGTTAATTGATTATGCAATTCCTGGTAATGATGATGCCATTAGAGCGATTTCGTTATTTCTTGAAACAATGGCAAATGCAGTTCTAGAAGGAACTGGTGGTGTTGTTCCAGATGTTCCACAATTTAATGAAGATGATACAGAATCAATGAGCATGGATTATCGTGGTGAGTATGATGAAAAAGGTAGATTCATCATGGACGAAGAAAGTAACTACGAAAACTAAGGAGAAAAATTTTGGCAGAAGTAACTTCAGATTTAATTAAAGAACTTAGAGAATCAACTGGTGCTGGTCTTTTAGACTGCAAAAAAGCACTCACAGAAAACGATGGTGATTTTGATAAAGCAGTAACATTCCTTAGAGAAAAAGGAATGGCAAAAGCAGCTAAACGTGGTGATAAAGAAACTAAAGAAGGAAGAGTCATTTCTTATATTCATAGCAATGGAAAAATTGGTGTACTGATCGAACTCAATTGTGAAACTGATTTTGTTGCTAAGAATGAAGCTTTTGAAGAACTTGGAAAAGAAATTTGTTTACAAATTGCAGCTACTAATCCAGGTTATATCAATACAACTGATGTTCCACAGGCTGTGATAGATGAAGAATCTAGAATTTTAAAATCACAACTTTTAGAACAAGGAAAAAAAGAAGACCAAATTTCTAAAATCATTCCAGGTAAATTAACTTCATTTTATAAAGAAGTATGTTTATTAGAACAAGAATTTATCAAAGATGGTAAAAAAACTGTAAAAGAATTTATCCAAGAATCAATTGCTAAATTTGGTGAAAATATCACAGTTAGCAAAATGACTCGTTACCAAATAGGTGGATGATGGAAAGTCGAAAGACTTTTAAGAGAATATTAATCAAACTCTCTGGCGAGGCTCTTGTCAGAGAGGGAGAATATGGAATTGATGGTAACACAATTTCAGCTCTTGCAAAAGAAATTTTAGAAATACATAAACAAAATCTTGAAATAGCAATTGTAATTGGCGGTGGAAATATTTTCAGAGGGATTCGTGGTGTTGAAAAAGGCATCGACAGAGTTACAGCTGATTATATGGGAATGATGGCCACAATAATGAACGCTCTTGCCCTGCAAGATTCATGTGAAAAAATTGGACTTTACACAAGAGTTCAATCAGCAATTGAAATGAATTCAATTGCAGAGCCATATATCAGAAGAAGAGCTGTTAGGCACTTAGAGAAAAAGCGAGTTGTAATTTTTGCTGGTGGTACAGGCAACCCCTATTTTACAACAGACACAACTGCAAGCCTACGAGCTGTTGAAATTGGTGCAGAAGTAATTTTAAAAGCAACTAAAGTTGATGGTGTCTTCACTTCAGATCCAAAAATAGATAAAGATGCAAAAAGATATGATAAAATTTCATTTTCAGAATCCATAAAAAAGAGACTCAAAGTGATGGATCAAACTGCTCTCACAGTTTGTATGGAAAATGATATGCCAGTAATTGTTTTTGATATATTCAAAAAAGGAAATTTAAAAGAATTGATTTCTGGGAAAAATATTGGAACATTAATTTCTAATAATGATGAGGTTGTATTAGCAAATGAGTAAATATGAAGAAATTGCAAAAGTAAAAATGGATAAAACCATTGATTCATTAAAAAAAGATTTTAGTCAAATTAGAACAGGTAGAGCAAATCCAGCTATGGTTGAAGACATCAAAGTTGAATACTATGGAGCGTTGACACCAATTAATCAATTGGGAGCAATAACAATTCCTGAACCTCGCTTAATAGTGATTAACCCTTATGACAAAACTTCTTTAAAAGCTATTGAAAAAGCCATAATGACTAGCAGTATGGGATTTTCACCAAACAATGATGGAATTGTAATTCGTATTCCACTTCCTGAATTAACAGGTGAGCGTAGAAAAGAATTGGTAAAAGTTTTAAAACAAAAATCAGAAGAAAAAAAAGTTGCTATTAGAAATATAAGAAGAGATGTAAATGATGAAATTAAAAAAGAAAATTCTGAAAGCTCTTCTGATCAAATTAAATCTATGCAAGATGTAATTCAAAAAATTACAGATGTATATATTGCCAAAATCGGGGACATTACAACTGAGAAAGAAAAAGAAATAACTACAGTATAAATGGAAACTCCAAAACATATAGCCATTATCATGGATGGTAATGGCAGATGGGCAACTTCAAAAAATCTTTCTAGATCAGAGGGACACAGAGAAGGTTCTATCGCAATAGATCGTTTAATGGATTCTGCAATGGAGTTTGATTTAAAATATATTTCTCTTTATGCTTTTTCAACTGAAAATTGGAAAAGACCAATTGCTGAGATCAAAGCAATTTTTAATTTACTAGATGAATTTATTTCAACTAGATTAGAAAAAATAAAAAAAAATAATATCAAAGTTTTACATTCTGGCTCTGAATCAAAAGTTCCACTTCAATCTATGAAACAAATTAAAAGAGCAATTAAAGAAACAGAAAAAAACACAGGGATAGTTTTAAATTTTTGTTTAAATTATGGTTCTCAAGATGAAATTTTAAATTCAATATCATTACTTATTCATGACAGAATTTCAAAAAATAAAGATCTCACAAAAAAAATAAAAAAAGAAGAATTAGAAAATTTTTTTTATACATATCCAATTCCTGATGTTGATTTAATGATTCGAACGGCTGGAGAACAAAGAATTTCTAATTTTTTGCTTTGGCAATCTGCTTATGCTGAAATTTATTTTACTGATTGTTTATGGCCAGATTTTGACAAAAAAGAATTAAAACTTGCCTTAGATTGGTATGCTGGTAGAACTAGAAAATTCGGGGGATTAAAATGAAAGAAACTTTAATGAGGATTTTATCTGCAATTATTCTTCTTCCTATGTATATTTATTCTTTTCAATATAGTGAAGGATTGTTTTTTCTACCACTTTATCTAATGGGAGTTGTCATAATACATCTTGGTTTAAAAGAAATTTATGCATTATCAAATAGAGAAGAAGAAGGAAAACCTTTTCTTGGAACAGGCTTTTTTCTGGCCCAAGTAATTTATATTATTTATTATTTTAACTTTTTATTCAGACAAAGTAAATTTGAAGTTCCTTTTTTTATTGGTAATATTGCAAAATATTTTCAAGCAGATTATGAATTAGTAACTATTTGCATTTTTTTAGTAATATTTTTCTCCTTAATAAATCAAATCTTAAAACGCCCACTTGATGGAGCAATTTTTTCTGTGGCAACTACAGTTCTTGGTGTAATATATGTTTCAATTCCAATTGGTCATTTTTTTAAAATACTGGCTTTAAAAAATGGAATTTATTATGTTTATATCCTGACTGGTTTAACTATGATGACTGATGTTGGAGCTTATTTTGGTGGAAGACTATTTGGTCGTCATCCTGCTGGACTTAAAATTTCTCCAAAAAAAACATTGGAAGGTTACGCAACTGGAATTATATCAGCGGTAATTTACTGTTTAGCGATTAATTTTATCTGGGTAAAAGTTTGGAAAGATACTCCAAGTTTTGGTACAATTGAAACAATTCTATTTGCAATGGTGTTTTCAGTAATTTCTGTTGCAGGAGATTTATCTGAATCAGCAATGAAACGTGATGCCAAAATTAAAGACTCTGCTGGCACAATTCCTGGGCATGGAGGAGTTTTAGATTTATCCGATGCATTATTATTTACAATTCCACTTTGTTATATTTATTTAATCGTTAAAGAGATGTTAGGGTTTTCTATTTGAGTTTTGGGAGTTCCCTTTTTAATCTCAGTGGGCAAAAGCCCACTATTGTAATTAATAATCCCACTGCAAAAAAAAAAGGTCGGGCTATTTCGCACTCTGCTACGCTTCGGTCTTTGCTAGCAAAGACTCTACGATGCTTCATATCCCTAACTCAGGAACATTACTGAAATGGAAAAAATTTGTTTATTAGGAGCTTCAGGTTCTGTAGGAGAAACAACCCTAAAAGTATTAAGACAGTTTAAAAATGATTTTTCTCTTTGTTCATTTTCAGTTCATTCTTCAATAGACAAAGCAAAATCTATCATTGAAGAGTTTCATCCAAAATACTGTGTTGTATCTGGAATTGGTAATTTTGGAGATAAATATTTAAACACAGAAATTCTTTATGGTAACGATGCTCTTTCAGAAATAGTAAAAAATGAAGATGTTGATATTGTAGTGACAGCAGTTGTTGGTTCAATTGGTGTGATGCCAACAATTGAAGCAATTAAATCTGATAAAAAAATTGCAATCGCAAATAAAGAAACTTTAGTCACTTTTGGTCCAATAATCAAAAAACTTTTACAAACTTCAAAATCCATTTTAGTTCCCGTTGATTCAGAACATAATGCATTATTTCAACTTTTGGAGGGTTTTAAAAAAGAACAAATTTCCAAAATCATTTTAACTGCTTCAGGTGGATCTTTTCGAGATTATCCAATTGAAAAATTAAAATCAGTAACAGTTGAAGAAGCACTAAATCATCCAACTTGGAAAATGGGGAAAAAAATTACAATTGATTCAGCTGGACTTGTAAACAAAGGTTTGGAAGTAATAGAAGCTCATTTTTTATTTGGCTATTCCTACGATCAAATTGGTATTGTAATTCATCCAGAAAGTATTGTTCACGGATTAATAGAATTAAACGATGGAGCAACAATTTCTTATGCTTCAAAACCAGATATGTCTTTTCCGGTTGCACATTCATTATTCTATCCAAAAATTGTCCCCGAAAAAATTATCGACTATCCTGCAAAATCTTGGAAAAGTTTAAATTTTAGAGAAGTTGAAGAAGCTCGTTACCCTGCAATAAAATTAGCCTATCAAGTTGGAAAACAAGGTGGTACTGCACCAGCAATTTTTAATGCAGCTAACGAAGAAGCTGTGCAAAAATTTTTAGATGAAAAAATTTCTTTTTTAGAAATAGCTACTTTAATTGAAAAAACTTTAAACAAAATCGAAGTCAAATATATAGACGATATTTCGATTTATTTGGATGCAGATTTACAAGCCAGAAAATTTGTACAAGGAATTTAAGAATGTTATTAATCATATTTGCTTCAGTGATGATGCTTGGAATTTCCATTTTTATCCATGAGCTTGGTCATTTGCTCTGTGGAATTTTTGTGGGAGTAAAAGCTAGAATTTTTTCTATTGGTTATGGAAAAGGAATTTGGAGAAAAAGAATTGGTGAAACCATTTACCAAATCACAGCTCTTCCAATTGGGGGATATGTGATGTTCAAAGGTGACCAATATGGAAGAGGACTCAAAGGCAAACAAGGCGAATTACTCTCAACACCGCCTTTAAAAAGAATGATCCCTGTGCTTGGTGGACCTTTGTTTAATTTGATTTTGGGATTTGCAATTTTCTTTTTACTAGCAGTTCTTGGCGACAAACCAATCTCATCAAAAATATTTATAGATAAATCCACAAAAGAATATTCAGCAGCTTATCTTGGTGGACTCAGAACAGGTGACAAAATACTCTCGATAAACGATAGTAAAGTAGAATCTTTTGAAGACATTTTTGTAAACGTGGGTCTTTCTGGTGGAGAAAAAATTTTAGTTGAATTTGAAAGAAATGGAGAAATTCAAAAAACTGAAATTATTCCAGATGTTGACTCTGAAGGTGGTAGACCAAGTATTGGAATACAACCATTTGGACAAAGAAATTTAGTAGCAAGTTTTACTTATTCAGAACAATTTAGACATTTCTTAAATTCATTAATTGATACTGAAAACAAATCTGAAGAATATTTTAAAAAAAATTTTCCTGAAGTAAAACAAAAAACTGAAAATTTCAAAACTAGAGCTATTTCATTTTTAAATGACGGAGATATGATTTTAGAAGTAGAAGGAAAAAAAGTTTCTACTGTATTTGAACTTCAAACTTTACTTGGAGAATACCAAAATAAAGAAGTTTCCATTAAAGTTCAAAGAAGAACCATTCCATTGCTCACTCCTCTAGCCTCTGAAGAAAAAATGATTAAAGCTCCTGTTAAAGCAGCAAGTATCATTCGATTTAAAAATTTAGAAGAAAAAAATTTTAAATCGCTTAGTCTAAAAAATTTTCAACTTAATTCTCATGATCCTGATATAGAAACTAAAATCAGAAAATTAAAAATTAATGATAAAAATTTCAAATCATACGAAGAAGTTTATTCATATTTAGAATCGATTGATGAGGAAAAAATTGAATTAGTAATTAAAAAAAATAAGTACAATACTGAATTTAATCTAAAAAAAATTGGTTTACTTGGTTTTATGGCAGATATGAAATTTGAACCTGAAAAAATTGAAAAAGATATTTCTGTGAAAGAAGCCATTTTAATAGCCTCCAACAAAGTTTATAAATCAGTTGAAACTTCTGTAAAAGGTCTTGGTCTCATTTTTAAAGGATTAATTTCCGTTAAAGATAGTTTGTCTGGTCCTGTTGGAATTGTTCACTTAGCTGGAAGTAGCATTGAATATGGTTGGTTTACATATTGGAATTTTGTAGCAAATATTTCAATTGCATTAATGTTTATGAATCTACTTCCAATTCCTGTTGCAGATGGTGGACATTTAGTTTTGTATCTATTTGAAGCAATTGCCGGAAAACCACTTCCCCCAAAAGTAATAGATATGATTTTTAAGATTGGATTTGTATTTTTGCTTTTGCTTGGGGTAATGGTTACTTATTACGATTTTACAAGATATTTTCAATGAAAGCAAGCAAATATATTTTACCAACCACAAAAGACGATCCATCTGATGCACAAGTTAATTCCCATAAATTAATGATTCGAGCAGGACTTGTTCGCAAAGCTTCAGCTGGACTTTATCATTTTTTACCACTTGGTTTAAAAGTTTTTAAAAAAATTGAATCTATTATTCGAGAAGAAATGGATTTATCCGGGGCATTAGAATTTTCATTACCAATTTTAACTTTATCTGAAGTTTGGGAACAATCTGGAAGATGGGAAAAAATGGGAAAAGAAATGTTTCGCATCAAAGATAGACACGAAGTATTTCATTGCCTTGGACCAACTCATGAAGAATCATTTTCAAGTTTAATGAAACCAATTTTAAAATCTTATAAAGACTTACCAAAAAATGTGTACCAAATTCATACAAAATTCAGAGATGAAATCAGGCCCAGATTTGGGGTGATTCGTTCACGTGAATTTGTGATGAAAGATGCATATTCATTTCATTTAGATGATGAAAGTTTGGATGAAACATATCAACTTATGAGAAAAGTGTATAGAAAAATTTTTTCAAGATGTGGGTTAAAAACAATTCCTGTTCAAGCTGATTCTGGCTCAATGGGTGGTTCTGGCTCAGAAGAATTTATGGTAATCTCACCTATCGGAGAAGAAACTCTTGCAATTCAAAAAGAATCTGGTTATGCAGGAAATGTAGAAAAAACTCCAATCAATTGGGAACATGAAAAAGTAGAAAAAATTTTTCCTGAGCTAGAAAAAGTTTCTACTCCAAACGAGAAATCAATTGAAGAGATTTCTAAATTTTTTTCTGTTGAATCTAAAAACACAATCAAAGCTGTACTTTTTAAAATTGATGAAAAACATAATGTTGTTTTGTTTATTCGGGGAGATAGAGAAGCCAATTTAGTTAAACTAAAAAATCAATTTTCTGCAACTGAAATTAGACCTTTATCTGAGCCTGAAATTTCAAAACTTGGTTTGGTAACTGGTTTTATTGGACCAATCTTAACTGAAGAAATTTCAAAAGATCTAAAAATTTTATTTGATGCAAGTATCAATTCAACTGATTCTTATATTCTTGGAGCAAATGAATTAGATTTTCATTTTAAAAATTTTGTTCCATGTAGAGATTTAAAAAAAGAAATCAATTACAAAGACTATTCTGTGGCAATGGAAAATGATCCTTGTCCAATTTCAAAAAAACCATTAAGTCTTGAAAAAGGAATTGAAGTTGGTCATATTTTTAAATTAGGCCAAAAATATTCTAAAGCATTTGATATAAAAGTTTCTGATAAATCAGGAAAAATGATAACTACCACAATGGGTTGTTATGGAATTGGTGTAAACAGAACAATTGCAACAATTATTGAACAAGCTAACGATGAAAAAGGAATTATATTTCCAATTTCAGTTGCTCCATTTGAAATTTGTTTAGTGAGTATTTCCAAAACTGAATCTGAATATTCTGAAATAGAAAAAATTTATGAAGAACTAAATAAAAATAGTTTAGATATTTTTTGGGATGATAGGGATCTCGGAGCTGGATTTAAATTTAAAGACTCTGAATTAATTGGTTTTCCAATTAGACTAAGTCTTGGAAAAAGTTTTTTTGAAAAAAAAGAATATTCTATTTTAAATAGAAAAACTGGTGAAGAAAAAACTTACCAATTTAGCACAATCTCAGAATTAGAAAAAGAAATTTTATCTTTAAGAGAAAAATTGTTCGGGGAAATAACTACTATTGTATAACAATAGTATCGTAGGGTGAGAGCATGAAAGAATTAGATTATGATTTTAGGAATGGATATTTTGGTGAATTTGGTGGAAGATACGCCCCAGAAATTTTAATGAAAGCACTTTTGGAGCTAGAAGAAACTTATAATAAACTTAAAAAAAATAAAAAATTTTTAGCAGATGTTTCTTATTACAATAAAAATTATATTGGGAGACCTTCTTTATTAACTTATGCAGATCGACTCACACGTTTTTGGGGTGGAGCAAAAATATGGTTAAAACGTGAAGACTTAAATCACACAGGTGCACATAAAATTAATAATACAATTGGACAAGTTTTACTAGCTGTAGCAATGGGAAAAAAAAGAATTATTGCTGAAACTGGAGCTGGTCAACACGGACTTGCAACTGCGACAGTAGGTGCCTTATTCGGACTTGAAACTGTGATTTATATGGGTGCTGAAGATGTTAGAAGACAAAGTTTAAATGTATACAAAATGAAACTTCACGGAGCAAAAGTTGTTCCTGTTACTTCTGGCACAGCAACTTTAAAAGACGCAACTTCAGAAGCTATGCGTGAATGGGCTTTGTCAGTTTCAAACACTCATTATATTGTGGGATCTGCAATTGGTCCACATCCTTTTCCAACAATAGTGAGAGATTTTCAATCAGTTATAGGAATTGAAACAAAAAAAGAATTTAAAAAAATTACTAAAAAACTTCCAGACGCTGTTATTGCTTGTGTGGGTGGTGGATCAAATGCAATTGGAATGTTTTATGGATTTTTAAAAGATAAAAAAGTAAAACTTTATGGAGTGGAAGCAGGTGGACTTGGAACAAAACCCGGTGAACACGCAGCGACTATTTCTTTTGGAAAAATTGGTGTACTACATGGAACAAAAACACTTCTCATTCAAGATGAAGGTGGGCAAATTGTTCCTGCTCATTCAGTTTCAGCAGGGCTTGATTATCCTGGTATTGGACCTGAACACGCTTATCTTTCCACTGCAAAAAGAGTTGAATATATTTCTGTAACAGATAAAGAAGCCTTGGAATCGTTTAAAGAAGTTTCAACTTTGGAAGGAATTATTCCCGCACTTGAAACTGCACATGCTTTTTCGGCTGCAAAAAAAATTGCAAAACAACTTGGTTCAAAAAAAGATATAGTAATTTGTTTATCTGGTCGTGGTGATAAAGATGTGATGGAAGTGGCTAGAATTCTTGGAGAAAAAATTTGAACGAGTTAGAAAAAGTTTTTACCACTAAAACAAAAAAATTTATTCCATTTATCTCTCTTGGTGATCCTGAATATGCTCTTTCAGTTGAATGGTCTAAAGCTTTAATTCAAGGTGGAGCAGATATTTTAGAATTGGGAATTCCATTTTCGGATCCGGTCGCTGATGGTCCAGTTGTTCAAAAAGCAAATTTTAGATCTTTAGAAAAAGGTTTTTCAATGAAAAAGGTTTTGGATACAACAAAAGCTATTCATAATTTTAAAAAAGAAATTCCAATTGTTTATTTAACTTCTTATAATCCAATATTTGCTTATGGAATTGAAAAGTTTTTTAAAGAAGCAAAAAATTCTGGTCTTTCTGGGGCTGTGATTCCAGACCTACCCTCCGATTCAAAAGATTTTTTGGAAGTAAATAAGGAAGCAACAAAAAATGAAATTTGTTTAATCCAAATGATAACACCTGCAACCTCCAAAGATAGAATATTAAAAATAAAAAAAATTGCAAAAGGTTTTATTTATTATGTTACTTCTTATGGTGTAACAGGTGAAAGAAAATCATTTGATAAAGATATGGAAAAAAAAATTAAAGAAATTCAAAAAACTTTATCTATTCCAGTTTGTGCTGGGTTTGGAATTTCCAATTCTACTCAAGCAAAAGAAATTTCTAAATATTCTGATGGAATTATTATTGGTTCTGCTATTGTTAGAATAATTGAAGAAAACTTAGAAAATGTTGATTTATGTGCAAAAAAGCTATTTCAATATTCCAAAGAAATTTCAGAATCTATTAAGTAAATTTTGAAAAAATAATTTTCAGTAGAAAATATACTTAAATCTTGATTTTATGAAGTTAAAAATAATATTTTTTATTTTATTTTTTTTTAGTTGTAATCGTGAAATTAGAATGCAAGTTCAAGGTGCTTCTTATTGTCTCTCTCAAAAATTACATCTTGATAATAAAGTTCCAAGTATCGAAGAAGCAACTAAAATTATGGAAGATAATGAACTAAATAAGGTTTTTTCAGCTAAGTCAATTCGGCTTGCAATTGCTTATAATATTCATGATGATTTAAAACTATATTTGAGATTAAACTCTAAAATAAATAACTTAGATTTAATAAGAATTGAAAATCAAATTTACAGAAAAATTACTGCAATGTCCCTTGATGTTGACTCAACTACTTCGGAGTTTAGTTGTTATGTTGACAGATTTACAGAAATTCTTGCGATGATGAAAGAAAAAGAAGATGATATTGTTTTATCAAATACTTTATATGCAATTTTATTTGGTGCCTTAGCTGCTTTTGTAGACGTAGCTACCCAAGAAGTGAGCTGGGTCAATAAAACTGCAATTATGACAGGTGGTTTAGGAGTGACTTATTTTTCCTATAAAGCTTTTACACCAAATGTAACAATTGAGTTTAAACCAAAGTCAACTAATTTAAAAGATATTTGGTTTAACCCTGAATATACAGAGAATTATTCTAAACCAATGTGGTTTATTATGACCAAACCAGTTTTAAAAAATGAACTACCAATAAGAGATTTACTTGTCAAAAGATGGATAGAAAATAATTTTCTAGGTGAAAATGAAGAAAGAGTAAAATATGTAGATTTATTTTTTGGTAAAGGTGGAGTAAGTAATATTTCTCAAATCACAAATAGACGAGAAATGAATAATGAAGTTCGCTCTTTAGTTTTTTTACTAAAACAAGACATTAAAGGTTTTGAAATCGAGTTTTCTAGATTAAGAGATTAGTTTTATAATTTCAACTATCTATGAAAAATCAAACATCATTGTTTATGATTAAATCGAAGTCAGATAATGATAAAATATGATTATTAAAATAATAATCTTCAGCTTCATGCCATTGTTTTTCCCATTCTCCAATTTTTCCTTCCCTATGAATTAGTCTTTTTAAACGAAACTCTTTAGAAGTATCAATTAAAATTTTATAATCAATTAAATCCAACAATTCTTTTCTGCTGGAATATACACCTTCTAGTATAACAATTTGATTTGCATTGATAGTTGTCATTTCTTGACATAAACTTCCATCAAAAGCTTCCCAATCAAAAGCATACCAAGTTGCTTTTTTATTTTTTTTAAGACTTTCTAAAACTTTTCTTTGTGTTTTCCAATCAATACAATCATTGATTCTGTTTTGGACAGAATCTTTTCTGATTTTAACTCCACCAGAATAAAAATCATCACCTTCAATTATTTGGGCAAATAAATACTTAGTTAAGATTTTTGCGAAAGTTGATTTACCAGATCCACTTTTTCCATCTATAGCAATGATGAAAACCTTCTCAGATTTAATTTTTAATTTAATAGTATTTAAGATTTTTTCAATCTCAGGTTCAGATGCCAAAAGCATAAACTAATCAGTCAAAAAAAACTTATTTAAATTGATTTTAATTTTTGGAAAAGTTCTGGATTCTAAATTATCACCTAGTTCATAAATGATAATTTTTTCCCATTTAGAAATGGATAAAACTTCAATTACTAAATCTGCTGTTGTGGGATTTGTTTTTTTAAATTTTTTTAAATTTTCATTTGATAAAAAAAATAAATCTGGTTCAAGCCATGTGTTTTTATTATCTCGAATGATCCCTGCTCTAGGTTGAAAAAATTTTCCAATTTTATTATTTGAAAGATACTCAGCTAAGCTAGTTTGTAATTTTTCAACTGCAAGAGCAGCGTTAGCGTGTCCCCAAACTGGCATTGGACTCATATAAATAACTCCATCAATTAATTCTTTAATTTCACCATTTTGGTTTTTTTCTAATTTGAAAAATTCTTTCAGAGTAATTTTTTTGCTCAAAGGTGAAAGAGTAAAAAAACTAGGCTCAAGTAGTAACATATTTTTTAATATAGGCTTTTTTTATTTTTAGTAAAGCTATTTTCTATCGAACTCTTTTCTAGAAATTAAGATATTCGAGCAAAAGCGAAGAATGGCTTTAGGGAGGAAAATGAAAAATTGATATTGCTTAAAAACAAAATTTATCAATACTGGCGAAGCTTGCGAAAGAGATTGAAACGATATCAAAAAATTTTGTATAAAATTTTTTTGATAGTAGTTGAAAGCTCGGTTTTTGACACTTTATCAAATTAAATATTTATCGGATATTTACGGTTAAGTGGAAAAAATTCGCCCTTAGAATTCTTGTTTAAATTGAATGTTTGCAAAATAAACTTCACCACTTTGGTTTTTTCTTCTTGAACCAGATAAATTAAATACAACAAAATTTCCAATAACTTTAATTTTAAATGCATAAGCTCTGTCAGTCATAATAGTGTGTATATTTTCGCCGTCTGACCATTGTTCATACATGGAACGAAATTGGTTGTTCTCTTTTTGAACAAGAGAAGAAATTTCAAATCTCCATTCAGGAATTGGTCTTACAGTAAATTTTAATTCACCAAGTGCGTCTTTGTTTTTTCTCTCTTCATATCTTAACATAAATTCTGTGGATAAAAATCTATATTCATAAGAAACTCCAAGTGCTTCAGTTGATAAAAAATCTTTTTCACGTTTTTCATATATACGCCCTGATGTACAAATTGCTCCCCATTTTCCAGAAAGAATAGAAGTATTTGCACCAAATAATTTTTCAATTTTTCCATCTAAGTTCATTTGAAAAAATTCCAACCTGTCATAATGGTAACGAGATAATTTGATTAAATTTCCACGAGCTTGGTTTCCATTTCTTATATCGTCCCTACTTGTAACAAAAGCTTGAGTATTTGGTTCACGGTAATTTAGAGTTTCTAATTCAATTCCGCTTTTTGGTAAAAAAAATTTGGATGTAAAAAATCCTGAAAAATTTTCTCTTGTACCAATTCCTTGTCCTGTTAATGTTAAAAATAAATTTTCTTTTAATTTATAATCTCTAAAATTCAAATTAGAAAAATGAATTTTAGTTTCAGGAGAATATGTATATGAGAAAATATCCTTTGGAGAATTAAAATAAAAAGATAAATTTTTTTCAGATATATCTTTTCCCATAAACCCACCCACTGACCAAGAATTTAGATTAATCCCAAACCAAATAGACCTTTTTAATGGCTGAGGAATTATTCCCCCGGTTGGATTTTGAAATGCAGAATAAAATTTTTCATCTCTTAAAATATAAAATCCTTGAATTGGTTTAAATCTATGTCCAGCTGAAAAATAGAAATAATCATTTTTAAATTCAAATCCTCCTAAAGCCCTTTCTCCTCTTTGTTCAAAACTAGTTTGAAAACTTTTATAAGTGAGGAATAAATATGGATTGGTTTTGGTTCGATCTGAGTCTCTCACAAATCTAGATTCCAAAAGTTCAACTGTTGCACCAATTTTTACTTTTGGTTTATCTTCTGCAAAAATAAAATTTATAATTAAAAAAATCAAAATTTTATTCATCTTGTTCCTCCAAAAATTTTTCATATTGGAGTTTTTTTAATTTGCGTAAAATTTCAGGAGGAAGTTTTTTTTCTAGTGTAAGATATTTTTCTTTATCTTTACTTGCTTCAACAATTTGGATGGAAATTTTTAGTGGAATTTTTTCTTTTAATAATTCATCAAGTCTCAATTCATAAATTATTTTTTCTTTTTTAACAAATTCTTTTTTTTCTTTTTTTGGTTTTGTTAGATTTTCTTTTTCCTCATAAGTTGGATTAAATTCTTTTCCAAAAAAACTAGATTCCTCTTTTTCAAATTCATATTTGATAAATCCTGACGAAATAAATTTTTCTTGTTCTCTATTGGTAATTGCACCAAGTTCAAAATTCCCAAATGAAAAAGAAATCGAAACAGCTCCAAAATATTCAGAATTATTATCAAAAAAATTTTTTCCAATTCCAAATCCTAGTTTTAAATCTTCTCCTTTGGTATTTGATAAAAAATAAGTTTTTTGGAATTCATTTTCTTTGTATTGAAAAACTAAACTTTGAGATTTATAAATTTTTGTTTCTAATACAAAAAATTTTGTGTTTAAATCTTTAATCCTCTCAATTCCAAAAAAACTTTGAACCCAAAAAAAATTAATTCCTAATAAAAATGAATTAGTAAATCGATGCTGGTAATTAATTTTATTTTGGTTAAAATAATTTGTTTTAAAATAAAAATTATATCCAATATCATTATAAATTTTATCCTTAAAATGAAAATGAAATGATTGATTGTATTCAGATACAGAAATTGCAATTGAAGGTGAAACAAGAACATTTGAATCTAAAAGTGAGTTTTCAGAATGAACTGGAATTAATGCTATAAATATAAATAAAATCTTCCCCATACTCTTATTCAGGGAAATTTTTCGTTTTCAGTGTGTTTTTTTTACAAAAAAAGCGAAATTTTTTGATTTTTTTTTCTAATTTGTCGGGATGATTTTTATACTTATTATTAGTAAAGAGTTTATTTTTGCTTGATTTTGTTGAAAAAAAATCATTAGAAAATAAAAAAAGCTTTACAAAAATTTAGTATTACTTACTATAAATTAAGTAAAATATTTTTGTTGACATAATTAACTTTATGTCGTCTAATATATCAAACGGAGGACACCATGATTATTAAGTCTTTGGAAAACCCAGTTTATTATCGTAGGAGAAAAGGTGGTCTTGCAGGAAACACTGCCTTAAAATTAAAACCTGCTACAAATTCTACAAAGTCATTTGAAGAGTTTTTAACTGAAGCCTTCCAGGGTGAAGTAGTGCAGAATGGACAGAATTATTCAAAAAATCTTTCCGCTCTGACAGTCAGAAATTTGAAAAAAATCTGAGACTAAGCTTCAGCAAAGGAAAAAATTCAACTGATGATCCTCGCTCTCTAGCACTCAAAAAAATCGAGTCGCTAGAGAATTGGCAATTACTTGCAATACTATTGCAAACAGGTACTAAAGCTGAATCGGTTGAAATTATTTCCAAAAAAATTTTATTAGAATTTGGGAATCTTGAGTCTTTATTTTATTCACCAATTTCAAAATTAAAAAAACTCACTGGAATTGGAAAATCAAAACTTTCAATTTTACTTTCGGTGAGAGAGCTAGTAGAAAGAATTCGTTTTGAAAATCTCAAATCAAAAAAAATTAACTTTAATAGTTTATTTCAATATTTATATTTAAAAACCAAAAATGAGGTTAGAGAAAATTTTTTCACCGCAACTTTTAACTCTGAAGAAGAATTAATTAATTTAGAACTTTTAGCTAAAGGAAGTTTGGAAGAAGTTGGAATTCGAGCTAGAGATGTAATCAAAACAGCATTAGATGATGGAGCTAGCTCTTTTTTAATTATTCACAATCACCCAAATGCAATTTCTGTTGCTAGTGAAGAAGATTATCATATTTATTATAAACTAAAAAAAATTTTTTTAGAATTACAAATTGATTTATTAGATCATTATGTAATTGGAACTGATGGAATTTTTTCTTGTAAATTAAATAAGCTAATAAAGAAAAGAAAAGCTAATTGATTTTTAAATTTTAAATTAGTTTCTGGAATTAGGAGTCAAATTTGAAAAAAATTATTTTTTTATTACTTTTATTAAGCTTTTGCCAAAAATCCTCTGAACAAAAAGTTTATTTTTCAGAACCAAAAGATGGAGCAGAATTAAAAAGCCCTGTGAAATTTATTATGAAAGCTGAAGGTGTGGAAGTTGCTCCTGCTGGTGAAGTAAAACCAAATTCTGGTCATTTTCATATTTTAGTGAACATGGATCCAATTCCAAATGGTGAAATGATTCCTTTTGTTGAAAAAAAAACTTACCATTATGGAAAAGCCCAAACTGAAGCTGAAATCAATTTGGAAAAAGGAGAATATGAAATTGAACTTCAAATGGGAAATGGAGCACATATTTCTTATGGACCAAAACTTTCCTCTAAAATTAAAATCAAAGTAGTTGAATAAGTGAATTTTAAGAATTGGATTTTTGACATGGATGGCACACTTACTATTGCCGTTCATGATTTTATAGAAATAAAAAAAGAGCTTGGTTTACCACTTGAATTGGATATCTTAGCTGGAATCAAAACTCTGGATGAGAATTTACAAAAAGAAAAACACAAACATCTGCAAGAAATTGAAAAAAGATTAGCTATTAAAGCAAAACCAAATGAATATGTTGTTGAAGTATTAGAGACTTTACTTTCTCAAAATAAAAAAATTGCAGTTCTTACTAGAAATAATTCAACAAACACTGAAATCACTTTAAATGCTTCTGGATTAAAAAAATATTTTAAAGATGAATTGATTATCACAAGAGAAACTTGTCCACCTAAACCAGACCCTGATGGGGTATTTTTAATTTTAGAAAAATGGAAAGCAGAAAAATCAGAAACAATTTTATTTGGTGATTATATTTATGATTTAGATGCTGCTAAACATTCTGGAATCGCTCGAGGATATTTTGATCCTTCTAAAAAATTTATCTACAAAGATTCATCAGATATTCAAATTTCTAGTTTTAAAGAAATATTAGATTTGATATCTTAACCTACTTAAAATGAAAAAAGCAAGAAAACTATTCTTAGAAATTTTTATTTGCTTTAATCAGTTATCTTTATGATTAAGAAACTTCTTGACAATGTTCAATAATCAATTAAATTAATCATAAGGATTAAAAATGAACATTTATATAATAATTGGAATTCTTGGAATTGCATGTTGGGTTTATATTTTAATCAAAGCAACTGGAAGAATGATTGCTAGAGAAGTGAAAAAAGAAATTGGAAAAAATTGATACTTTACTAATTTTTTTATCTGTCATTGCAATTGGACTAATTGTTTCGTTATTGAATATGTATAAAGAATTTGAAGGAATAATTTCAGTTTTATTAACTACAATATCAGTATCAGGATTTATTTTAGCTTCAATTGAGTTCTTTAGAAAAAAATAAAAAATTCATTAAACTAAAATTATATCGACACTATTCATTTTTTTTTATTTAAGAAGCGAAATGGATTGAAGCGATATCAAAAAATTGTTTATACAATTTTTTGATAGTAGCGGAAAGCTAAGAGGGTAAATCTCTTTTTTATCTTTTTATGAGCGTTCCCCCATAAAATTAAGTGAAAGAATAAGCCTGACATCTCTTTTGATGCAGACTTGTTCCAATATTTTCCAAAGTCCATTTTTTAATATCATTCACTGTTGTTACTTCCAAAGCGAGTTTTATATTTTCTTTTGAAAGATTTGAAGAGAATGCTGCCAAACTTAAACAAAGATTTGTTACACATGATAAAGGATTTTGGCTTAAATAGTTTTTATATTTTCCAAATGCAGATTCAATAATATCTGATGTGCAAAGAATTTTTTCATTTGGAAATAAAGAAAGCACTTCTTCAAAGTATTTACCCAATTTAGTTTGTAAAATTTTTACATATTGATTTTTATTTTCTTTCATAATTCTTTTGCAATCATTTACAGTTCTTCTTGAAAGACCATTTACTTTTACAATTTTTTCGATTTTAGAAATTATATCGTTTAACTCTGATAATTCTCTTATGAATAATTCGTATTTCTTAATCCACATGAATTGTTCTTTTCTATGTAATAAATCTTTTTTATATTTATTATTTTTTACATATATCAATTGAGATTTTAAATAATCTGAAAATCTTTTTAGATTTTGATAATGTGATTTATGTCTTTGATTTGGTGGAATTAAAAAAGCTGCTTCTGTTTGAAATAAGTCATTTCTCATTTTGCACATATGACTTGAAACTTCAGAATAAGCTTGATTATGTTTGAACATTGTTTTCGTAATACTTGCAATTACATGTGTTATATCTGGAACATGCTTCAAACCTTGATTAAACAATGCTTTTTTGATATTTGCCCCTGAATCTGAAACTGCATAAATGATCGTTCCGATTTCTTTTTCTAAATCTTTTAATACTTCGGTAACATCATCAGCACTCCAACTTTTTCTAACTTTAGTTCTAAGTGTTTCTAAGTTGGAACATTTTAAAGCTTCACTAAAACTTAAATTCTTTTTTCTTACTCCATATATTAACAAAATTTTTTCTTGTCCAACTTCAACACTCATATCTAAAATAATTATCCAATCATTAGAAACTTCTTTTGGTTTTGTCAATTCATAATATCCAATTTTTTGAACCCATAATCGAATTGTATTACGACATGGTGTTCTTGTTTCAGAAAATAAATTAAAAAAAATAATTCTAAATGCATTTGCTAAACCTCTAAAACTACATGATGTTTCAAGTTTACTTTTAACCATTGCATGAATGAGATTGATTCCATAAAAATATCTTTTAGGGGGTTTACCTATTTCTAAAGTTTTTTTTTAGAAAAATTTTCTACTTCTTTATTCAAAATTTTAATTTCATTTTTAAGTTTAAGAATTTCTTCTTTTTTCTCACTATCTTTTCGCTTCCAATAATCACGACTTTGCATTAATTCATCAAATCTTTTATTTAAGGCTTTTAATTCAAGTCTTCTACTTATTGCTTTGACTTTCCAAGCAAATGCAAGAATTGTATTCTGAACTCTAACTTTTAATCCGTCTTTCATAAAAACAATATCGTACTTTTTAAGCAGAAACTAAAATTGGGGGAAACTTTTTCTTCTTATTAAAAGAGATTTACCCTCTTAG
>JAAFIR010000038.1 GCA_013297885.1 Leptospirales bacterium
CATTAAACCTCCATTATCCTCAAACTTTATTTAAATAAAAGTGAACAAAACCCAGCTTGAATATTTTTTACTTTAAAGTTTTGACACAAAAAAAAATTTAATATATTCTTTACAGTTTTTTTTTTAATAGTTATTAAAAAGTTAACTTTTTTAATTAAGGATATTCACATGTCTTAGTGTAGATTTAATAGTTCAACAAATTCACTATTTTTATTTTCCTTTATTATAATTTTTAATTGTAATCCTACAAAATATCCATCTCCTTCTAGTCCAGAATCAAACTTTTTTAAAACTTATTCTATTTATAATATTATAAGTCCAAATAAACAAGATTTTTGTGGTTTAAAAATGCCGACAACAAATCCGACACCTGCAACTCCTACTACTTCAAATCCTGCTTCAACACCCTCAACACCAACTGTCACATCTTCCACAAAAGATATCACTACTTATTCTATACCATCTCTTGGATTAACTGGAATTATTAATGGAACAGAAATTTACATGATTACTGAAACTTATTCTGCATTTGTTCCTGAAATCGCAACATTCACCACAACAGGAAAAACAGTAATGATTGGTTCTATTGAACAAATAAGTGGAACGACACAAAATAATTATTCTAACTCTTTAACTTATATTGTAACGGCTGAAGATGGAACCACAAAAAATTACTTTGTGCGACTTTATGCACCTAGAACAGTTTCATCTAATTTAAAAGCTTGGTTTAAAGCAAATTCTTTAGCCCTTACTAATGGAGCAAATGTAACTAGCTGGACTGATTCAAGTGGAACTGGAAACACTGTAACTGTAGGTTCAAATTTTCCAACATTTATTACTCCTTCAATTAATGGTCAACCAGCTGTGAATTTTAATGGGACAAATAATTTTTTGGAAAAAACTTCAGGAATTGGATTAACTACTACTCCTCATTCTATAATTACTGTTTTTAAACCAATAGTCGGAAATAACATTGTAGTGATTTCATTTGGTACTAACGCATGTGGAACAGATAAAGTTTTTCAAATTTTACCAAGTGGAGCATTAAATACTGGAATATGTAATGTTCATAGTTTAGAAGATCTAACAACTATTATGGTTTCTAATACAAACTATATTGCTTCAAATTCATATATAAATGGTGCTACTTCTAATTTATTTTTAAATGGAACATTGCTTAAATCCGAATCACCATCTGTTGGAAATTATACTAATAATACAAACATGGCAATTGGAAAAAGATCAACTTCAAATGTAGCTTTTTTTAATGGGCAAATTGCCGAGATACTCTATTATGATACAAATTTATCAACACCAAACATTCAAATTTTACATTGTTATTTATCTAAAAAATACAATCTAACAATTTCACATACTTGTAATTAGTTTTTCAAATTAAGATAATAGATTAAATCGGTAAATTAAAAAAAGTTATATACCCAACATTTTCCAAACTATATGGTGAATAATTTTAACTATTAAATGTTTGGTTGATACAAAATTAATGAAGATTTTGATATCTTTGAATTACTTTTTAAGTTTTAAAAAAATTTATTGAAAGAATTTTAAATAAACAAAATAATTTAATACACCAAGAAATAATCCAAACATCCACCCAGTAATTATATCTGAAAGAAAATGATGAAGGGTGATGAGTCTTGCAAACCCAGCAAAAAAACTAAACCAGAAAAGCCCGGGACTAAAAGAATAAATAAAAACCATTAAAGAAATTGCTGTCATTGAATTTGTGGCATGTGCTGAAGGAAAAGAATTATTCATATCTGGATTTGGATCTTTTTTTCCCATTACACGATTACCAGGTCTAACACGTTTAATTTTTCGTTTTATATATAAAGAAAATTTTTCTGAAAAAGTTGTAACAATTGCAAGATGTGCACAAAGAATTCCAAACTCTTTCCAAATCATACCATGGTTATAACAAACATATAAAAAAATCAAAAAGAAAATTTCTCCTCTATTAATTTTTCCCATAACAAAATCTAATTTTTTATTTTTGATATATTTAAAAATAAAATTAGAAATTGAAAAATCTATTTTATCAATTAATTCAAACAAATAAAGACTCTACTTCTTTTATTAAATTTTCTAAGTTGATTTCTTTTTCTTCTCTTTTGATTAAATCTTTTAGTTTGATTTTTTTTGAACTTGCTTCTTCTTCACCGAGAACCAATAAATAACGGTAACCTTTTTTTTCAGCAATTGAAATTTGTTTTCCTAGTTTTTGTTTATCTTCTAATGTTAAATCAACTGAAATATTATTTTTTCTAAGTATATTAGCAACTTCTAATGTGTTTGGAAAAAGTTTTTCATCTAAAAGTGGAATAAAAATTGTATTATGTTTTTTGATTTCAGGAATTAAATTATGAGATTTTAAAAAATTTTCAAGAGTTACATCTCCAAGTCCAAAACCAATTCCAGAAAGTTCTTCATTAGAAAATAATCCAATTAAATTATCATATCTACCACCACCATAAAGAGAACGTTTATTTTCTGGATTGGTATCAAATACTTCAAAAATAAATCCAGTGTAATAATCAAAACCTCTGATAATAGATGGATCAAACTCTATACATTCATCTAAACCAAGTGATTTTAATTCAGAAAATAATTTTTTGGTTTCAGAAATAACTTCAGAATCAATTCCTGAAAAATTATCCAAAGTTTCGAAATTAGACTCCAAATAAGAATAAACAAGTTTTAAATCTTCAGCTGGATTTTTTAATAATACTGAAATATCTTTTTCAAATTCTTCTTTAGAAATTTTATTTTTTTTATCTAATAATTTTGCAACTGCTTGTTCATATGCTTCATCAAGTTTTAAAGTATTTTTTAAAAAACCTGTTAAAATTTTTCTGTGGGAAATTTTTACTTTAAAAGAATTTTTGGGTGCTTTAAAAGCAAACAAAATTTCGCAAGCAAGTTGAATGATTTCTAATTCTGCTCGATAAGAATTAATTCCAAAAATATCTACATTCAATTGCCAATGTTCACGTAGCCTTCCATGACCAGGTGCTTCGTAACGCCATAAATTTGGTATAGAAAACCAACGAATCGGTTTTGGTAAATCTCTATTTTTTGAAGCTACCATTCTAGCTAAAGTGGGAGTCATTTCAGGTCTCACCGCAACATGACGTTTTCCTTTGTCTATAAAATCATAAAGCTGGCGACCTACAATTTCTTCGCCAGTTTTAGCTTTGTACAAATCGAATGATTCTATTAATGGTGCATCATATTCTTCATATCCAAAAAGTTTGACAGTTTTTTTCATAATCCTGAACATCCATTCTCTAAAACGCATGTCATCAGGATAAAAATCTCTTGTGCCTTTATAATTTTCTGTAGGAAGTTTTTTTTCTTTACTCACTTATTAAATGCTCTTATGATTTCTCTATATTTTTCAATACCTCTTTCATCAGTAGTTGAACCTGTAATTTCAGCACCGATATAGGTTTTATTATTCATCGAGTAAATATGCTTCATCATCATTGAAAAACGAATTGGAGTCATCATCTTAAAACTAATATCCATTGAAAAGCTTGGTTTAATTTTGATAGCGTCTCTAATATACTCAGAATTTGCTTCAATCAATACACCAAATTCAGAAACATCAATTATGTTTTGTCTTTCCTCAATCAAAGCAGTACTCGAGTCCATAATTCTTTTGATAATTGTATCTGCAATCACAGAAAAATAATCAACATTTCCCACTGAAACTTCTTTATTTGATTGGTTATAACAATAACCAATAATCACATTTTCATCTTCACCTTTAAAAATAATAGGGTAGTATAAAAATGAAATTAAATTTTCTTTTCTAAAACCAGCAATTTTTTCATCTAAAATGAATTCTTCTTCATAATAATCTTTTAAATTAAAACAAGAAATTTCTTCTGATGATGTCATTTTTAATGTATTAGTAATAAAAATTGGAAGCTCATGTTTTAAAACTAAATCTTCTTCAACACTTAAATCATCTCGGTTAAATAGTGGAACTACTTTTGAAAATGGATATTTTTGTTTTAAAGTTTTATCAATCTCATTAAAAATTACTTCTACTGAAAAACCAAGAGCTGTTTTAATATCCAAATCAATTTTTGCAACTTGAAAATTCGTGGCAAAAACTGGATTTTCTTTTGTAATAAATCTATCATGTTTTCTATTTTTTTTTGCAATTCTAACTTGTTTAATTTGAACTGAATGTGAATTTTCTTTAGAAGAAAATCTTTCAAAAGAAATTTCAAAAAACTGTTCTTTTGCAAATTTATGAATAGCTATTTCATAATCTTTTGATAAAGAAGAGTCTGCAGTTGTTTCCAAAACAAATTTCTTTTTTTCAGATGTTGATTTAATTGTTAAACTATTTTTTCCTTTATAATTTTTTAGAACAGGTTCTTTAAATAATAAATTATGTTGTATTAATTCTAATATCTTTTCAGGATTATTTTCCACTAACTCCCATTCACGAGGTGTCTGGTGAATGGTTGTTAGTTTTGATAATACTTCTTTTTTTTGGCTTTCAGTTGCTTTGTCCTCTTTATTCAAAATATAAAACCCTCAGTTTATTTTTTTGAAACTCACTCTCCTATTTTTAGCTCTGCCTTCATCTGTATCATTCTCTGACAAAGGTTGTGAGTACCAATAAGCTTTAGTAGTAATTCTTTTTGCTTCCACACCTAGTGTAACAAAATAATTTTTTACTGCATTAGCTCTTTTTTCACTTAGCTTTAAATTAAAATCTTTTCCGGCTATATTATCAGTGTGACCACCAACTTCAAATTTATCTAATAAATTTGTTTTGAAGTAATTCACCAATGGTTCTAAACTTTTCTTTTGTTCCTTGGTTAATTCAAACTCATTAAACTCAAAGAAAAGATTAGTTCCAAAGACTTTATTTTTAGAGTCAGATTTTTTCAAGAATATTTCAAAACTATCTTGATTTAAAAATTCATTCTCTTTTATAATTAAAGTCTCATCAACATAACCTTCAGCTTTTCCCAAAATTTCAAAAGAAGTTTTAGGTCTAATATCTATAACAAAAAAATCTTTCTCTTTTTTCAAAGAAATTCCTTTTCTTTCAGTTTCAGTGAAAATTTTTACTAATCCACCCGAAATATCTTTCTTAGTTTCAAAATCCTTAAGAAATACTTTTAAATTTGAAGTAAAATTTTTAACTTCTCTAGGGGGTTTCACTTCTTTAGCAGGTTCAACTGGTTCAGCAATTTTAGCTTCTTTAGTATCTTTGAAGTCTTTAGCTGTTTTAGAGTCTTTTGTTTCTTTAGCTATTTTTGTATCGGGATAGTTTTCTTTTTTTGTTTCACCATCTTTTTCAAGAGGCATTAAAACAATTTTAACATATTTTGATTTTTTAAAACCAACTGATCCTCTAAGATCTAATGAAAATTCTGTTGGATGAAAGTCTGGAGCAGATACTTCAATTTTATAAAGTGAATTGGTTAAAAGTTTAGTTTGAAAATTTTTTGGATTTATATTTGTTATATCACCACCAATTCTTTCTGATGTAATTATGTTGTACAAACCTTTTTCATTATAAATTTTAATTGTCGATGCAAGCCCAATCATCTTTTCTTCTGATCCATCAAGTACAATTCCATGAAAATCAAACATATATGATTTTCTCATGCTCTCTGGAAATTTAGTTCTATAAATATCAAAATTTCCTTCCCCACCTTCTCGGTTAGAAGAAAAATAAATCCAATTTCCATCAATTGTCATTGATAAACCTTCATCGTCTAATACTGAGTTAAGAGGTTTTGGTAATTTATAAACTTCTTTAAATGAATGAGAACGTAATGGAACATGTGAACTATTTAATTTATCTGATAAAGATTCTTTTTCGATAACTTCTTCATAATCAATTCCATAAAAATGAAATTTATGATATTCGTCTTTTCTGTCGGAGCTGAAATATAATGTTAAGTTATCAAAATTAAAACTTGGCATAATTTCATTTTCAGCTGTGTTAATTTTGATTCCCATATTAGTGGGTCTTGACCATTTTAATAATGGATCTTCTTTTGTATTCACACGTTCTGAAATCCATAAATCGAATCCACCATATCCACCGGGTCTATTGGAAACAAAAACAATTGTTTTTCCATCTGGTGAAATTGCAGGCATCTTATCATCAAAATCAGAATTTAAATCATTTATATGAACTGGTACTGACCATTTGTCAATAGCAGATTCTCTTTTAGAATAATAAATATTTAAACCTTTATATCCATCTCTTGAATCAGATTTTTGCGATGTAAAAAACATTTCTTTTGGTTTGCCATCCTCATCAAAATTAATTGTGAATGGTCCTTCAAATCCAGCAGAGCTTACTTCGTTTAAATTAACTGGTTCTTGCCACTGAGCTTTCCCTAATCTATCTCTAAAATTTTTATTTTCAGATAACCAAAAATCCATTCCACCTTGTCCACCCGGTCTATTGGATTGGAATACAATGTATTTTCCATTTGGACTTATAACAGGATTATATTCAACGTTTTGTGAATTTAATGGATAGCCAAACTTGACTAGCTCTTGCTCTTTAACTTCTTGAGAAAAAAGGTTAAAACAAAGAAAAAATAGATAAAATCTCATGTATCTATTATCGAATTAAAAATGCCTTTAGCTATTTGTTTTTCTTGTCGAAAAAGATTTTTTTAAAGCTCTTCTAGTCTCTCACAAATATAGTGATACAACATAATGTGCATTTCTTGAATTCTTGGTGTGTGTTTTGATGGAACATCTAATAAAAAATCAACTTGACCTGCCAATTTTCCCCCACTTTCCCCAGTGAGAGCAATTGTATTTACATTTAATGACTTTGCCATTTCCACAGCAGCCAAAATATTTTTTGAATTTCCACTTGTGCTAATTGCTAATAAAACTCCACCTTGTTTGCCGTATGCTTCCACTTGACGAGCAAAAATAGTTTCATAAGAATAATCATTTGCCCAAGCAGTAATCACTGCAGGATTAGAAGAAAGACAAATCACATTTAGAGCTTTTCTTTCTTTTAAAAATCGACCTACCAATTCTCCTGCAATATGCATAGAGTCAGAAGCAGAACCACCATTTCCACAAACCATTAAAGGAAGATTTTTTTTTAATATAGAATCAATAAGTTCTACCGCCTGCATAACCTTTCTTTCAAGTTCTACATTTTCAATTAATTTCTCCATATTGGATTTGGCTTCGATTAATTGCTCTTTTAGTGATTTCATAATTTGATTTTTTTTTGTAAAATTGAAATGTAAAGGAATAAAATCTCAATCGAGCCAAATGTTTTGATAGTTGGTAGGGAATATAAACCACCAAGAAAAATTTCCCAACACTACCCGAAAGGGATTGAAACGTTTCGCGAAGCGAAGTAGTTGAAAGCCCGGTTTTTTTCCACTTTGTAAATATCATACTTTTCGTTTAAGCAGTGTTATGTGGAAAAAAATTCGGCAAAAAAAATCAGAAAATACTTTTAGATTTGTTTTAAATCTATGTTCATATACATTTCTAAAAATCTTTCATTTGGAATATAACCAAAATCATCAATTGAAAGTTCTGTTTTGATTTTTTTTAAAAAATACATATCGATTTCGCCTTTGTTCTTTGCAGCTACTTTTCCTCTATACTCACAATCAAAAAAATCTTTTATACTATCATAAACTTCTTTTGAAATATTAATTTCACCAGCAACACCACTTGATTCTAATCTACTTGCAGTATTTACGGAATCACCCCAAATATCATATGCGAATTTTTTTTCTCCAATTACTCCTGCCACCACAGGACCTGTATGAATTCCAATTCGTAATTCCCATGATTTTTTTTCCATAGATTTTTTTAATTCTAAAGCAGCCAAACAAGTGTCAACAGTGTGTGTGTTATTTCTAATTGGAATTCCTCCAGCACACATATATGAATCACCAATTGTTTTTAACTTTTCTAATTTGAATGGTTCAATGATTTTATCAAAGTTTGTAAAATTTGCATCTAAATTTTTTATCAATTCTTCTGGATTCATTACTTCTGTAATTTTTGTAAAACCTTTAAAATCAGAAAATAAAATAGTTATATTTTCATAAAAGATTGGTTTTACAAAACCGTTGTCTTTTAGTTCTTGGGCAACTTCAAATGGTAAAATATTTAACAAAAGTTTTTCACTTCTATTTTTTTCATTTTCAGAAATGAGGATTAATTCTTTTAATTTTTTATTTAAATCGAAATTTGCTAGCCCTATAAATCTAACAGAATTAAAAATTCCATAAATCATAATTCCCAAAAAAGAAAATGTAAAAATATATAAAAAGATATTTTTGTTATTTTCAAAATTCATAATATTGACATAAGGAAACCAATCAAAATAGATTCCTACCAAAAGTAAAAAATAAATCATTAGTGAAGTAATGAGTAAAAAAATTGGTTGAGAAGTTTTTGGTGAAAATAAAGAGCTTACGACTACATTACAAACTAACATTCCTGAAAATGCGGAGTTTCCACTTCCTGTTAAATAAATTAAAATAAAAATAGAAACTAAATCCATCGAAGCTGGAACAAATGGTAAAATCCAAAATCTTAAATAATTAAATTTTATAAAAAATTCAGAAATTGTCCAAACAATTGATAAAGAAGTTAAAAACCAAGAAATTACTTTAAATAAAACTAAATGTTCAGGAATAAAAAATAACAAGGTTAAATTTGCAAATAGCCTAACAAAATTGGGAACTATTGATTTATTTCTATCCGCATTTACTTGTTCTTTTTTTAATTTGCTTTCTAGAGATTCCAAGATAAATTCTAGTTCTTCTTAAGAGTTCATAATGCCAAGTTCGATTTTTGTTTCTCTGAAATTTTTTCTTGATTCATAATCAGAACAAATTTGATTTGGATTAGAAAGTGTTTTTATTTAGACTAATCGGTAAAAATAATGATTAGAGTTTATAAAGTAAATATTACTGTTTTAAAATTGATTGTATTGAAATGAAAGTTCTGAAATAGCAGTTGAAATAAATTTTTCTTTTTCAGAATAAATTTTCATTTCAGTGTAAATTCCATTTTTTGGATTTTTATATATTTCAAGTGTTTTATCTTTTAAATTAAAAATGATGTATTCTGAAATTTCGGCTTTTGCATACATATTTGCTTTTTTTCTGTCAAATTCTAAACTAGAATTTGCAACTTCAATTACTAAAATTGCTTTTGTTGGATGGGATTTTGAATAATCTCCTTCTGGAACAATTGAAATATCTGGCTCTGGTTCGGAGCCACCAATTGAGATCGGATTTTCTGATTGAATATAAAATAAATTTCCAAAATTTTTGATTAAAAATTTAAAAATTTTTTGAACTACATTTGAATGAATTGGATCTTTAGGCATTTTTTCGTAAACTACTCCTTCAATAAGCTCAGATTTTTCTTTTATCATTCCATGTTCAAAAAGTAGATGATAAGCATCTATTGAAATCGGAACTTGAATTGGTTCAATTCTTTTACTCATAACATAATTCAATTTTAAAAATAAAATAAATCAAGTCTTTTTTTTATTTATGGTTTAAGACTTTTATTTTAATTTTTACAAATAAAATTAATCAGGCACAACTTCTAATTTATTTTTTAATTCATCTAGAGCTTTTTTTGTTTCTTGTTTAGAATTTGTTTTTTTGTTTTTGATAAAATCATTTAAGTTTTTTAAATCCATTCTTCCAGAACGAATTTTATTTCCTTTCATCATATCTAAAACTTGAAATCTCTGGGTTGTGCTTAATTGTAAATTTTCAGAAATATCTTCAAAAGCTTTGTATTCTTTGGAATCTAGAACTTCAGTTTCAGGAGCTTCAATAGTTGTTTTTTTTCTTGCTTGGTTTAGAATTGTGATTAAAGAAGGAATATTTTTTTCAATCATCCCTTGGACAAATGAACCAGAAAGTTTTTCAAGCTCTAAATGATCTGACACAATTTTTAGAACAAGAATATTATGTGAAAGCATAAATGAATTTGCAGATTCAAAAAATCCACTTGCTTCCATATCTACTAGTTTGTCAAATTTACGGATTGCAGCTTTTGAAACAGGAAAATCAAAAGTAGTAATGCTAGATTCTGTAAATGAATGAGTGTATAAAATTTCAGGATAATAAATTTTTTCAGAAGATTCATCTTCAATTTTATTTACAACCATTGCTTGACCAATTTTATTTTTATCTGAAACAGAACCACAAATTCCAAAATTAATAATTTTATCATTTTTTCTGGGTGGTTCTTTAAGAAGTAAATAAGTAGTTGCAATCGCAGATTTTAATTTTCCAATTCCTGAAATAATTAATTTCATTTGTTCGTTTTCATAAATATCAAAACGAGTGTGGGTTAAATTTTTTTTTAATTTAAAATGTCTGATAACAGGAATTGCTTCAGATGAAAATGCAGTTACAATATAAATCATTAAACACCTTCTCTTTTTAAATCTCTAGACATTAAATCTTTCATTACTTCTTTTGGAGATTTGTCTTCATAAATCATTTTATAAACTTCTTCAGTGATAGGCATCGACACTCCAAGTTTCTTGGACAGATCATAAGCGGACTTAGTTGTTTTTACACCTTCTGCAACTTCATTCATTTCTTCTAAAATTTCTTTTAATTTTTTTCCTTGACCTAATTTAATTCCAACTGTTCTGTTTCTAGACAAATCTCCACAACAAGTTAAAACCAAATCTCCAATTCCAGATGGTCCAAGAAATGTCATTGGGTCTGCACCTTTTTTTATTCCAAGCCTTGTCATTTCATTTAAGCCACGAGTGATTACAGCTGCTCTTGTATTTTGTCCTTGACCAAGTCCATCTACAACACCAGCAGCAATTGCAATTACATTTTTTAAAGAGCCACCAAGTTCCACTCCAACAACATCAGGAGTCCAATAAGTTCTAAAATAAGTGAAGCTAAAAATTTCTTGGACTTTTTTTGCAGTGCTTTCATTTTTAGAAGCAATGCTCACAACGGTTGGAACACGCCCAATAATTTCTTTTGCAAAACTTGGTCCAGATAAATAACTCAAATTTTTATGCAAACGACCAGGAAGTTCTTCTTCAAAAATTTCTGAAACCATACGAAGAGATTCGTTTTCAATTCCTTTACTGGCTGAAACAATTGGTGCATCTTTTGGTAAAATTTCTTTTATCTGTCGCAAAATATCTGTCAGCACATGGGAGGGTGGAGCTGATAAAATTAATTCTTTGTCTTTTACAACTTCTTCTAAACTTTGAGATGCTTTTAATTTTGGTGGAAGTTCAAGAGTTGATAGATGTTTATTGTTTTTATGGTGTTCATTTATGGAATCCATTTGGTCTTTGCTACGAGTCCACATCAAAACATCATAACCTTTGTCAGCGAGTAAACTTCCAAGTGCAGTCCCAAAACTTCCTGAACCAATTAGACCAATTTTCATAAATCCCTCTTTTACTAGAAATAAGTAATTGCTATAAAGGAAAATTTTTACGTCAAGAAGAATTTGACCTCACCCAATTTTACTTGTATTAAAATATGAGATAGTGAAATGCCCTCTGCATTATTTACAAAATGGAGAAGGCTACTTTTTTTATGAATTTCACCTCTCTAAGATTTTTTTTATGGAGAGGGCTTGAACAATAAAACACTCTTAATCAAAACAATTTGAGGTGCGATGGGCGAATTTTTGCAATCGTCTCTTATATTTTCTCTTCGCTAACTTTTTTTAAAAAAGCAAAAAACCTGCTTTCAGTTCGGTCAAAAATTTTTATACAAAAATTTTTGACCTCTGCTTCAATCAGTTTCGCTAGTTTAGAAAAACTTTTTTGAATTGTTAATCTCTTAAAACACGATATGGATCAGAAAAATCATCATATTCTTTTTTTTCTTGGTCTGTTTTTGTGGGTTCTTTTTTAAGTTCGTCTTTTGTGAAAAATTCTTGGATTTTTCCACAATTTAAAATTAGTAATAGAATAAAAATACATTTCATAAATATTTTTTAATAGATTAAGGAACTTTGTCAATCAAAATAGGGATAATTTTTTTTTTTAAAAGTTTTAAGTTGAATCTTCCTGTTTTGATAAAAGATGATTAATTTTTTAAATTTTAATTGTAGTATTTTCAAAAAAATCATCTTTGAAAATAATAAAGATATTGAAAACAGTGTGAGTTTGCCGTTATTGTAATTATAATGGCTAATTTTGTAAAGTTTTTACTAGTATTCTTTTTAATTTCAAATTTATTATATTCCGGTCCGATCAAAAAAAAAGAGGAACCCACACCTCAAAAAATGGAAACTCTCATTGAAGAGAAAGAAGTTGAAATTCCTCCACAAATAAATGAAGAAGAAGAAGCCAAAAAAAAACTAGAAGAAATAAAGAAAAAAGAATTAGAAATAAAAGAAATGAAAGTTAAAGTTTTTTGGCATGGTTCAGCTTTTTTGGTAATTGCTATTGCTAGCCTCTTAGTTATAGTAAATATTTTTCCTAAATCAGAAGCTTACAAAAAACAACAACAAAGACTAGACATGGCTATGAAACTTCAAGAAAGTGGTGGAGGAAAAATTACTTCACCAAAAGTACAAGTTGATTTTAGCACAAATGCCACAGAAATTGAAAAAGTTCCAACACTTTTAAAAACAGAAATAACTAGAGTCAGTGAAGAAGTAATTAAGCCAACCCACACAGAAGTACAAGTTCCTGTTACAAAACCAAGCATTCCTGCTCTACCAGTAAATTCAAACGAAATTAAACTTTCCAATTACAGTAAAGTATTTGAAACAAAATCTTTAGTGATTGAAAATACTTGCAAAGAATTACTAAACAAACTTTCTTCAATGATTAAAACAAAATCAATCAGTATTTATTTTTTGCATTCAGATAAATTTCATGCTTACATGGAAAAAAGTTTAGAAATTTTTACTAAATATGAAGCATTCAGAAAAAATGATTTAAATGATGAAGTTATTAAATTTCTAAAAAATAAAATGGGAGCGTTTTCTTCGAATCATGCTGATGCTGTTTTACCTTTAATAAATAAACAAGAATTATTTGGTGGAGTTAAAATTGTTTTTTTAGAACCAAATGCAAATCTAGATATAACTCCACTTTGGGCTGAGATTAAAAATTTTGCAAAAAATTTTGAACAAGTTACAAACTATAATTTATCACTTCAAGATACAGAATCAACTTTATTCACTTTAGAGCATTTTCAAAACATTATCAATTATAGAATTACTTTAGATATACCACAAAATTTAACAGTTGTAAAAATTTTTCAAATTCCTGATAAAAATAAAGCTATGAAAGAAATTGTTTCTGCAATAAAAGATTCAATTTCAAAAAATCCAGAAGCTTATAAAATTTCTGAAGATAGTTTTGCATTATTTCTATCTTTAGATGAAAGACAAAAAATTTCTAATTCAATTGGGTCAATTTTTTCAAATGCAAAAAAATCAATACAAAATTTAGAATTTAGTATTGGTTCTGCAGATTTTAATTCTGCTTTTAAGCTCTCTAATAATTGGCTAGAAAGAGCAACTTTGGCGATGAACCAAGCTGGTAAAAACCAATTTAAACTTTATTCAGACACTGTTAAGTCTTGATTCTATTAAAAGAAATTTTTCTAGGAATTAAATTCTTAGTCCTATTTACAGGATTAATAAAAACTAAAAAAGTTTATATAGATGATATAGTTTTAAAAAGTATCTATAAAAAAAATAAATTTTATAAAACTAAAATTTATAAATCAAATTTAAATTCCAATCCAAAGAAAGTGATTTTTTTAGCACATGGAATGAGTGGGTTTGGTATTGATGACGATAGATTATTTGAACTTGCAAAAAATTTAACTAGGATGGGATTTACTGTTGTCACCCCAGAATTTGAGGAAGTTAAATCTTTAAAAATTATTCCAGAAACAGTCCAAAATATTAGAGATTGTTTTTTTTGTATTGAAAAGTTTTTTCCTAATTCAAAGGTAGGTTTTTTTTCAGTTAGCTTCTCAGCTGGAATGGGACTAGTTGCATTTTCTGAAGCAGAAATTTCAAAAAAAGTTAAATCTATTTTAGTTGTGGGGTCTTTTTTTGAAATGCAAAATCCTTCAAAATTTGTAGTAGATAATTTTGACAAAGATGATTATGGAACTTTTATACTTTTTTATAATTTTTTTGAATTCATTTTTAAAAGCACAAATTTAAAAAATTTATTTTTAGCTCGTGCATTAGATAATGGAATGAGACGACATAATACTTCTTTAGCACTTTCTCCCAAACTGGAAAAAAAGTTAACTAAATCAGAAAAAGAAAATTATTACAAAATAACTACAAATGCTCAATATAGAAAAGATCTTATAGAGAAAATTATTTCAAAAAGTAGCAAATTTTCAGCCCAGATTTCCCCGAAATTTTTCGTATCTAGTATTAAATCTAAATTAACATTAATTCATGGGAAAAATGATTTGGTGATTCCAGAAAGTGAAACAATTCAGTTGTCAAAATTTTTAACTGAAAATAAAATTAAACACAATGTTTGTTTCACTGAACTTCTTTCACATGGAGATAGGGTAAGTTATTTAGACAAATTAGACAAGATTCCAATATTAGCAAAAACTTTTGGAATGTTTTTTAAAAGTTTTGAATAAGTAAATATTTTTTAAGGAAATTCCGATACTGAATAATAATCTATGGAAGAAAAAGAAAAATCAATGTCAATGAATATGGGTGCTGACCTCCAACTAACCCAAACAAATCCTAAATCAATTTATATTGAAGTGGCAAAAGATTCATTAACAGCTTCTTTGGTTGTTGAACTCGATGGAATAAGCCTAAAAGATTTTTCACCAACCTTATTATTTACTGCTATAACCAATTCTAAATTAAATGATTCAATGGTAAACTTCTCAGTTCTGCAAAATTTTTCTGATGAAATAGTCATGAGAAAAAAAGAGTCACGACCATTAACTGAAATTACAAATCCTCAAGATAATATTTTAAAACAAGTTGTTGCATTAGGGCAAGAAATGATACTTGGGATTGATGGCTGGGTAAAATTTTACCACCCTCATAACCAAAGAGTTGTACTTCGTCAAGATGGTTCAGCTGATTATAGAAATTTAGAAAAATATATTTCTATTAAAAATGAAGAGAAAATCGCAACTTTATTTGCTGGGGTCCCTGGTAAACCAGGTAAAGATGTATACGGGGCTCAAATAAATGCTCCTTCTATAAAAAAGCCTAAAATCACTATTGGTTCAAATATTTCCATGAACCAATACTCAAATCCTGAAGAACCAGAAAAAATTTTTATAGATTATTCTTCAGCTTGTGATGGAGTTCTTTTTTCAACTGATGAATCTGTTACTGTTTCACCAGAACTTAGAGTTGAAGGAGATGTGGGTTTAAGTACAGGAAATATTAATTACACTGGAACTGTCAATGTAACCGGAACTGTAGAAGATGGTTCAGTTATAAACTGTGAAGGTTCTTTAAACATTGGTGAAGTTTTAGAATCAACATATATTGATGTCGGAAAAGATTTATTTGTGGTTGGAGGAATTAAATCAAAATCAAGAAATACAATAAAAGTTGCTGGAACAGTAAAAACAAAATTTTTAGAAAATTGTAATTTAGAAGTTTTAGGTGATGTAATAATAGAAGGTTATATTTTAAATTCAAAAATTTATTGTTTAGGAACAGTTATTGTCACAGGTCCAACAGCAGCAATCCTAGGTTCAGAAATAATTACTATGAGTGGACTTTCAACAACAAATCTCGGATCAAATGCAGGTTTGGATGCTGTTGTAGAACTAGGAGCCCATTTCGTAAATGAAAGATTATTTATTGAATATTCTGAGAAAATAAAACATTCTGAAAAAGAATTATCTTCACTAATTCCACTTGTCCAACAAGCCAATAATATTGTGAAACAGATGAAAGGTCGTTTAGATGATGAAAAAAAGAAAAAATATTCTCAGCTATTTGCTAAATTTAAAGAAAAATCTGCAATCCATAAAATGAACTCAGATAAATTTGAAGAATTAAAAACTAGTCGTTTTAATCAAGATGCAATTAATATAGTTGTTAAAGGTTCAGCTTTTCCTGGTGCAGTAATTAAATATAGAAGACAAATTCAGAAAATTACAGTTGCTCAAACTTCATTTATGATGAGTTTTTCTCCTGGCCAAGAAGATGCACCAATGACCGCCATTACTAACAAAAAAAAATAGATTTTATAAAAAATTTTAGTTAGCAATAATTTTGCCATAAATTTTTAACTTATTGTAATATTAAAATTATTCATTTTAGATTTTTTTAACAACAAAGCAATTATTTCATTAAAAAAATATGTATAAAGAACTTAATTCTTAATACCAAAAATAAAATTAATAAATGGATCAAACGTCGTTTAGATTATTGAGTCTTAGTAAAATTTTACTTGAAAAAAACTATTTTATTAAAAATCTGAATTTATGAATTCAAAAACAGCAAAAATT
The DNA here is from genome assembly GCA_013297885.1 of Leptospirales bacterium. Taxonomy (GTDB): domain Bacteria; phylum Spirochaetota; class Leptospiria; order Leptospirales; family Leptospiraceae; genus UBA2033. The sequence continues at coordinate 16,512 of JAAFIR010000038.1, forward strand.
ATAAAAAAATTTTCCGATTTAAAAGGAATCAATTCTAAACAATTAAAAAGAGAATGGCTTTCTTTAAACGAATCTGAAAAAGATAAAAAAAGACAAGAGTTTTTAGCAGCTTTAGTTAAAAAATAATGTTATCAACATTTCCATCTGAAATTTCTCACGACGAAGTTGAGTTAAAAATCATTTGGAAAGATAGCTTCGTTTCAAACTATTCTCTAATTGATTTGCGAAAAAAATGTCCATGCGCAACTTGTAGAGGTGGACATGGCGGAAAAGTTGGTCAAGCTACTGGCTACATCCAATCAATAAAACTTTTATCATGGAAAAAAGTTGGTCGTTATGCTCTTAATTTTTATTGGAGCGACAATCACGATACAGGTATTTATACATTTGACAACTTGAGAGCCTATTCAGAAAACAGCTCTCATGAACTATAATTAATAATCTTTAAAATCAGCTTTTCTTTTTTCTTCAATAGCTTTGATACTTTCTAAAAAGTCTTTTGATTGAAAATTCTTTGCTTGTGCATCTGCTTCTTTTTTTAATGCTTCTTGAAGTGCTTCAAAATTATAAGTGTTTTCTTTAAGTAATCTCATTGCAAGAGGTCCACTTTCAGTAATTGAAATTGCAATTTCAATTGCTCTTCTAACAACATCTGCTTGTGGAACAGAATCATAACTCAAACCAAATTTATATGCTTCTACACCAGTAATACTTTCTGCCATAAAAAGTAATTGGTTCGCTTTATCAGTTCCAAATAACTCTTTTACTATAAATGAAGATCCCATTCCTGGATGTATTCCAAGTTTAACAAAATTAAAGGAATATTTTGATTCGCTTGAAAACACTCTCAAATCGGAAGCTAATGCCAGAGAAAATGCTGCACCAACTGCATGTCCGTTAACTGCGGCAATTACTGGAAATGGTAGAGTTCTAATGGATAAAAAGAAATTATAAAATTTAAACATATCTCTTTTATTTTGTTCATACGTTTTTGATGCAAAAGATTTTAACAATTCTAAATTTCCCCCTGAAGAAAATATATCATTTTTCCCAGTTAAAATTAAACATCTTGGTAAAGGATTTCTTTTTTTTAAATTTTGAATTGCTTCGTAAAATTCTTCACCCATTTCCCAGGTCATGGAATTTTTTGTTTGGGGATTATTTAAATATAAAACCTCAATTTGGCTTTTATTAATTTCTATTGTTTCTAGACTAATTAAACTCATGTTGAACCTTTGAGATAAGAAAATTTAATCCAGAAAGTTTGTAAATGATTAATTATTTAAAATTGAATTTTTGACGATAGTTATACTATGGCAATTGGTAGAACTGACTCCATGCAAGAAATTATCACTTTATTAGATTCTATATATGGTGAAACAATTATTGGTACTGATGTAAATTTAATCAAACATTTATTTTATTATTTAAGATTTGAAAATGAAGAATTTTCATTTGAATATGATGATCGTTACATGTCTGTTGTAGTTCATAATGTACTACAAGACTATGTTGAATTAAATGTTCCTGATTTTATTGAAGGTACAAGCCGTAGAGCAAAAATAAAATTTGAAGTAATTAATGTTTTATATGTATTTGAAGTAATCATAGAAGACATTAGAAGTAATATTGTAAAAATAAAACTACCCACTGAACTCCAAAGTGCTGAAATGAGAAAGTATAGAAGAGTTTCTTGTGATGATTTATTTATGGATTTTGTAATCTTATTCAAATCATTTAAAGGTGGTAAATATGTCAGTGGAGATAATTCTCATGCAGAAAGACAATTTACAAATTTAGTTAGAGAAGTCAAAAAAGATGTTCCTGATATAAAACTTTTAAATCAAATTTTTACAGAATCTATTATTAAAATATCTTCCGAATTTGAATTTGTAATTTATAAACAAGGTGATGGACATGAGTTTATAAAAAATTCTCTTATGATTGATAATAAAACAATTTATATTTCAGATTGTTCTGAAGTAGAAACTTATTTATTGGAATTGGATTCTAAATTCCATAAAACTTATAATGATGTGTATAAAGAAAAATTAGAAATAATAGGTGAATTTCAAGCTAAAAAATTTTTTGAAGTTTTGCAAAAGAAAGAAAGTAGAAACTTTTTAGTATCTTATATTATTTCTCCAGTAACATTATTTGATAAAGTAATTGGTCATTTAAAAGTTTATACAACAGCAATGGATAAACATTTATTAACAAATCACCATTTGGAATATGTTCATGAATTAGCTGAAATTTTTAGTTATGGTTTAACTAAAATTTCTATCAAAGGGAATTCTTTTAATGATGTATATACTAATACTAGGATTATTGATGTTAGTATTTCAGGTTTATTGTTTGAAGTAAATGACATAAGTTTATACAATTATCTAAAAAAGCATACTAGTATTAAAATGTATATTCCAATTGGGAAAGCGAATTTAGAAATTAATGGTGAGATAGTTCGTTTTATAAAAGTTGAAGATGGGTTTCGGCTTGGAGTAAATTTTTTCTCATCAAATCCTGGTGATATGAAAGATTTAGAAACATATATATATGAAAGGAAAGGAAATATTTTATCTGAATAATTTTCTAGTTTTTAGAACTGGTGCGAAAGGGATTGAAACGGGGTCAAAATTTTTTGTATAAAAAATTTTGACCAGAGTAGAAAGCCCGTTTTTTTTCCACCTCTTAAAATTTATTTCATCGGATAATGACTGTTAAGTGGAAAAAAATTCGCCCTAAAACTGATCGAAAAACCAGTTTTTATATTCAGGATTAAAATCAATTTTTTCAATTTTCATAATACAAGGAATTGAATAAGAGTGAAGTTTTTTTATTTTTAATTCAATTTTATTAAAATTTTCTAGTTTTGTTTTTAAGAGTAAAACAGATTCATTTGTTTCTTCTAGTTTATCATCCCAATTATAAATAGAAATAATTTCAGGAATAATATTTGCACAAGCTACAAGCTTTTCTTTGAGTAATTCTTTAGCGATATTTTTTGCTTCTTCTAAATTTTTACAAGGTATATAAATAACTATCATATGACCAATATCTAAAATCTTTTTTTAAAGAAAATCATATCTAAATCTCTTGACTAAAAATTTTAGCTTCTAAAATATACCTGTGCTAAGACTTATTCTATTTTTCATTCTAACTCTAACAGGGTATACTGAAGAATTACCAATTTTTCAATTTCCTGTTGAAGTAATTTCAAAAGTTACAAAAATTCCAATTGAAGGTAAATGGGCTTTTTATCATCGAATATTAATCGAACCTGAATCCGTAAAAAAAGAATTAAAAAAAATTGATGACTTCAAAAATTTCAGCGAAAAAGATTTTTCAAGTATTTTAAATAATTTAGGAAAATACAGATTGGAAAATGTTCCTTCAGAATGGACAGATTATAAAAATGAAAATGGTCAGTCTTATGCAGAAAAATTAGATCATGGAAGTTTTTTGATTTATATAAAAAATTTACCAAAAGGTCAAGATTTAAGTTTTTATAGTTTAGAACAAGGAACCGCATTTGAATTTTATGATATTCCTATTTCCAAAAAATCTTTAGATGAAAATTTAAAACCAGTTTTGTATAATGGTAAAGTTGGAGATTCTATTAAAGAATCCATTCCACAAATTTATCCAACTATAAATAATTTTGTTAATGAAGAAAATGAACATATATTTTTAGTCCGTATTTCAAATTTTCATCATCGTCAAGGTGGTTTTTGGAATTCAATTAATATAGGTGAAACAACTAAAGTGATTCGACAAGAAGAGTCAAAAAAAGCACTTTCTTATTTTTCTGTTGGTGTACTATTTATAATGGGGCTTTATCATTTCTTTCTATTTTTTCAAAGAAAAGAAGATAAAAGTAGTATGTTTTTTGGATTTTTCTGTTTAGTAATTTTGATTCGAATCATTACAATAGATCGACTAGTTCATTATTTATTTAGAATCCCATCTGAGGATCAATTTGAAGCTTTATATAGATTGGAATATATTAGTTTTTATCTCGGTACACCTTTATTCCTCCAATTTATAATTAGTATTTTTTATTCAAATTCAAATAAATTTAAAAACAAATATATGAATTTTTTGAGTTGGACTTTTTCAGTAACTTTTTGTATTTCAGTGATTTTACTACCAACAAGAATTTTTTCTCAATACATAATTTATTATCATATCTATACTTTGTTCTTAGTTAGTTATTTTTTAATTTTAATTACTTATAAACTAATTGAAAAAGTTCCAGGAATAATTTATTCATTTACTGGTTGTCTAGTTTTGGTTACATTTATGATTCATGACCAACTTCACGCTAATAATGTAATTCAAACTCCTTATATTTTTCAATATGGTTTGATCATTTTTATTTTTGCTCAATCGATGATTCTTTCTACAAAATTTGCATTAGCCTTTCGTGAATCAGAGCAATTAAATTCTTCTATGTCCAGATTTGTTCCTTCAGCATTTTTAGGGTTTTTGAAAAAAAATTCTTTGCTAGATGTAAATTTGGGAAATGCAATTAAAAAAGAATTAACAATTTTATTTTTAGACATCAGGGGATTTACAACTCTTTCTGAAAAACTTTCTACTGATGATACTTTTAAATTATTAAATGAAGTATTTGAAAAATTAAATCCATGTATTTTTAAAAATAAAGGTGTGATAGATAAATTTATTGGCGACGCAATTTTAGCTTTATTTGAAACTCCAGAGGAAGCAATTGGTGCAGCAATAGAAATGCAATTAGAGCTTTCAAATTATAATTTTCAAAGAAGAAAAGAAAATTTATCTGAATTAAAAGTTGGAATAGGAATTAATACAGGAATGGTAACTCTTGGAACTGTTGGTTCTAAAGATAGAATGAATACAACAGTTATTGGGGATGCTGTAAATTTAGCAGCCAGACTAGAATCTATAACTAAAGAATTTAAAGTAGAAATATTAGCCTCAGATAAAACTGTCTCAAAATTAAAAAAAGAATTTCAAACAAGAAAAGTTGCTACAGTTAAAGTAAAAGGTAAAATTGAAGAAAATGATATTTATGAAATATTTGATTTTCAAAGTCCTGAATTTATATCGTTAAAAAATAAACAAAAAGAAAATTTAGAGCTTGCATTAAACTGTTTTAAAATAGGAGAATTTGAAAAATCTAAAAATTATTTTGAAGAAATAAAAAAAGAAATTTCAACTGATTTTATTCCAGACTACTATTTAACAAAAATGGAATCCGTCAAATATTTAAAACCAAATAATTGGACAGGAATACAAGATTATAATTGATTATATTAAAAAAAGTATATTCACTTAACTTGACATTTTTTCAATTAAGACTAAAAAGGTTATATGCAAAATAAAAAAATAAAATACGTTTTAATTCTTTCGTTGATTTTAAACATACTATTAGTATTATTTTTTGTATTTCCAAAAAATAAAATTCGTTTAGAAATATTGTTTTACAAAATCATTTCTGTTCCTACTTCAGGCACTGTTCCAGATTTTAAATCCACAATGCTTCTTGAAGAATTTAAACCAGTTTCTGTTTTAGACAATCAAGACAAAAGAACAAGCAAATACAATTCCATTCCAATTATTGAAACTCATGGGCATCTTGGAAAAATGTTTAAAACTAGTCCAACTGAACAATCAGAAAAATTTACAAAATACAATGTTAAAAAATTTATCAATTTGAGTTTTACAACAGGAGAAGATTTTGTAAATTTAAAAAAAGAATATAACGATACTCGAATTATTCATTTTAGCACATTTAATTGGAAAAGATTATCTGAAGAAAATTTTTCTGAATTGATGTTGGAAGATTTGAAACTAGATATAAAAAATGGTTCAAAAGGAATTAAACTTTGGAAAGATTTTGGACTTTATAATAAATTAAAAAATGGTGAAAGATTAAAAATGGATGATCCAAGGCTTGATAAATTATTTGAAGAATGTGCAAAAAATAATTTAATCATTTCGATTCATACAGCTGACCCATTTGCTTTTTTTTCTCCAATAGATGAAAAAAATGAAAGATATGAAGAATTAATTCGTCATCCAGAATGGTCTTTTCAGGATAAAAAATTTCCAAAATTTGAAGAAGTGTTAAAAGAAAGAGAAAATTTATTTAAACGTCACAAAAATTTAAGATTTGTTGCACTTCATTTCGGAGAATATGCACATGATTTGGAAAAAGCAGAAAAACTTTTATCTGAAAATCCAAACGTGTCTTTGGACATTGCAGCAAGAATTGATGAGCTTGGTCGCCAACCTGAAAAAGCAAAAAAGTTTTTTGAAAAATTTCAAGATAGAATTTTTTTTGGAATGGATGGAGCAATTGATCTTGGCAAATTAGAAATTTATTCTAGATTTTTAGAAACCACAGATGAGTATTTTGATTATCATCCTTCTCATAAACCGAGAAAAGGATTTTGGAAAATTTATGGGCTAGGCTTAAAAAAAGAAATTTTAGAAAAAATTTATTATAAAAACGCAGATAAGTTTTATTAATTTTTTTTTGGGCGAATCTTTTTTGGTAAGGACTTAATTAATTAAGTCCTTACCAAAAAAACCGTGCTTTTCGCTACTTCTTCATCCAAAGACATCATTGATGAACAGTGGGTCTTGACCCACTGCTTTGGATGAAGAAACGCTACAATCACTTTCGCTTGTATAGAATTTATTTTATAGAACTAGAATAAATTTTACAAACTTTTTTGAGGGAGCATATTTCACAAATTTCTTGAACATATTTCATTTTACAGAGTTTTAAAATTCCAAGTCTACAAATTGAAAAATCATATTTTAAAGGATCATCTTTTTCAAATTCTAAAATTTTTTCTGTAATTTCTTTTGAATATTTTATGTTAATTGTTTTCCTATCAGTTAAACCAATTGCTTTGGAAAATTTTCCGATATGAACGTCCACAGGATAAAGTAATTTTTTTTCTTCAAAAGATTTATAAATTCCAAAATCAGGAAAATTTTTTCTAGTCATCCACCGAAGAAACATATTGTATCTTTTGTGAGTAGAGTTTTTTTCACCAGCTCCAACTAAAAATTTTAGACCAGAAGAAATTTTTCTTTTTGTTAAATTTTCCAAAATATAAATAAATTTTTTTTGAAAATGAATAATTCTTATTTCTGTTGGATTGTCTTTTTCTCCAAAATTTTTTTCTAATGAATTTTTATCTTCATATAAAATTTTTAGTCCATGAAAAAAATAAAATAAATCATCTTCAGTTTGAAATCTATATTTTAGTCCATAAAAAATTTTTTTCTCCAATTGAATTGATTTAAAATTTAAAAATGGATTTTCACCAAATCTTGAAAATATTTTTTCTAAAAATTTTTGAATTGAATTTACATTTCCATAAGAAAATAATGCAGACACGAATGCTATAAATTCAATGTCTTCTGGGTTTTTAAAATTTTTTGGAAACAAAATTGGATCTGAGTTTAAAAATTCTTCTTTATCAAATTTTAATTTGTTTTCATCTAAAAATCTTTTTAAACTCATTTTTTTGCTAAATAAGTTTTTGAAATCAAATTTCTACTAAGTTTTTCTTCTATAAATTTAGATGCTAAAATTAATTTTTCCAAATCAATATTTGTTTTGTAACCAGAACTTTCTAAAAAAAATACCAAATCTTCAGTTGCCAAATTTCCACTTGCACCATTTGCATAAGGACAACCACCAAGTCCACCAGCAGAAGAATCAAAACTTCTAATGCCCATTTCGAGAGATTTAGAAACATTTCCAAGTGCAAATGAATAAGTATCATGAAAATGTCCTGCAAATAACTTCGCAGGAAATTTTTTTAAAATTTTACTTAATAGCTCTTCCACTTCAAAACTGGTTGCAAGTCCAATTGTTTCACCAAGAGAAATTTCATAAGCTCCTTGATTTAAAAATTCTTCAATTAAAAAAATTACTTTTTCAGAATCAATTTTTCCTTCATAGGGACAATGAATAATTGTGGAAATATAAGCCCTGATTTTTATTGAATTTTGTTTTGCTTTTATACTTACTTCTTTAAATTTTTCTATTGATTCTTGGATTGTAGCATTAATATTTTTTTTGGAAAAAGTTTCTGAAGCTGCTCCAAAAATGGCTATTTCTTTGTAACCAAGTTCTATCGCTTTCTCTAAACCAATTGAATTTGGAGTTAGAGCTGAATAAGATTTGTCGTCGTTAAAATTTAATTTTTTAGAAAATTCTTCTGCATCAGCAAGAGCTGGAATTTTATCTTTTCTTACAAATGAAGTAATTTCGATATGATTGAATCCGGCTTCTTCTAGGAGTTTTAAAAACTTAAACTTAGATTCTGTTTCAATAAATTTTTTTTCGTTTTGCAGACCATCCCTTAATGCAACTTCAGTAATTTTAATTTCATCTTCCATTAATTCGATAATAAATGATTTTTAAATAAAGAAAGAATTTTTTTTAATACTAGGAAAATTCCTAATTATTTTTTGGGATTTGGAATTCATTCAAGAAAAAAGCTTGTGATTCTGCTTAATAATTAGAAGATTCATGAAATTCAAAAATTAGGAGTTTTTATGGCTATTAGCGGAGATGGAATGTCTTCATCAGAAAGTGTTGGATTCGGAACACAAATTGGTGATTCATTTAAAGGAATTTTATTTGGAATGGTTGCTTTTCCATTATCATTCTATTTTATTTTTTTAGTAGAAACTTGTACTCAGTCAAGTGAAGCTTTTAAAAAAGCAGTTCCTGTTACTGCGATGGTAGAAGGAAAGCCTACATATGTGACTGGAAAAGTTTCTTCAGCAGATCTAAGTGGACAATTTGTAAAGCCGGGAAAATTTATTAGAATTTCTCAGGGTTCTGAAATTTATGCTTGGGATGAAGAAACCACAACAAAGGGTTCTGGTTCAGATCAAACAAAAGAGAGTAAATGTTTATTAAAATGGGTTTCAGATTCTAAAAATCCAAATTCATTTTCTTTGCCTGGATGTAAAACAAAACCTCATTTTCAAAAAACTATTGCTAGCAAAACATTTAATGCTGATGGTGGAAGTTTAAAATCGATTGAAGGGAAAGATTATAAAATTGATTTGGATAGCACAAGTTATGTGAGTAATGTTCCAATGAGAGATGCTGAGGATTCAGAAATTATTCTAAATGGTCTTCATAAAGGTAACGGATATTTATTCAATGATCCGAAATGTGTTAATGCTGAAGTTGAAGGATGCGAAAGAGTAAAACTTAGTGTTACTCCTGTTCCAACTGAAAACATGACTTTTTTTGGAAAAGTTTCTGGTGATATAATTGGTGCATATACTTATGAGGGTGATACATTTTTAACTGCTGGAGTTGGCGATAAAGAAGCAGTATTTGCAACTATGAAATCTGATGATGCAACGATGTTAAAAATTGGAAGAATAGCTTGTTTTGTTTTAATGTGGGCGGCACTTGCTGCATTAATTGGACCTGTAACTGCTCTTTTAGATTTTATCCCATTTATTGGTGGTCTTGGAGCAACAGCGTTAAGATTTTTAATGGGTGGTGTTGCTTTTATTTTAACTTTATTAACAATCCTATTAATTAATTTATGGTGGGTGTTATTAATTGTTCTTTTTGCAGCTGTTGGTTATGGTTATTACAAGCGTAAACAACTAAAACTAGCTTAACCAAAAATAACATACTTCAAAAGAATAATAAGGGCGTTTCTTTTCATTTACTATTGTCAAACGAGAGTAATCTCGTTTGACAATAGTAAATGAAAAGTCAGGCTTTATGTTCCAATCTTTTGTATTTGACCTCTTTGAAAAACTCTTCATTTAACTTACAAAAGATTTCCACTTCAATCCTTAACGCTAGTGATGAAATGAAATTTTACCGCTTAACTATCACACCAATCAATTCAATTTAGTTCTTCATTCAAATAAATTATATGATAAGAAATATCTTTTTAGAAAATCAAAATATAGAATTACAACAAAAAATTTTTAAAAAAAATCTTTCTTGAAAATAGCTTTTCAAAGAGACTATTAGTTAATTGTAGTGGTAATTGAGTAGGTATAAAATAAAAAGGTTAAAAAATATTTTCCTCAAATAAAATTAAATCTAAGAATAAACAAAAGATAGCTTATTTTATTAACTAATTCCAATATTTTACAAAAACAATTCTAAAAAATTATAGTTAATATTTTTTTTCATTCGTAAATAGAAAATAAACTAAATGAAAATAGAAACCTAGATTTAATTTAATTTTTTTTAGAATCTGTTGTTTTTTGATTTTTTTATAAGAATTAATTAGAATTATTAGTAATTAGAACTTAAAAAAAATTAAAATCTAATTACTAATAACTAATTAATACTTTATTGTTTTGCTGTTGCTGGTTTGTTAACAGTGTGTTTTGAAACTGGTGCTTTATAATCAACTCTACAAGTTAATTCTACTACATCAGAAACATTTCCCGATACATCAAATGCTCTTCCGTAAATTTTAAAAGTATCAACTTCTGGAACTTTGATTGTGTTTGGTTTGTATTCAGCCCAAGAACCTGGAGCATTTAAACTATATTCAACTTTTGCAAGACCAGATTCAGCATCAGAAGCAAAAATTGCTACTAAAGAATCTTTTTTACAAAAAGTGATGTTGTTTATTGATACTGGAGCAGGATCAGTTTTTAAACTTAAAGTTGGTTTTTTATCATCAATGGAAAATGAAAAAACTTGTTTTTTAGATAAATTGTAAACATTATCAAAAGCTCTAACTGCAAGCTCATAATCTCCACCTTTAGTAAAAGTTTGCTCACCAGTTACAGGAAGATTTCCTTCACCATTTGTGTTTAACAAAATTGCATAAACACCTGCTGAATCATCTTTTGCAGCTACTTGGAGTTTAACTCCTGGTTTGTAATATTGAACATCATTTGCTTTGAGTCCTTCACCAACTAGTTTTGCTTCTACATCAGGAGCTTTAGTATCAACCTGAATAACATAAGTTTGTGGTTTTTCAATTGAACCTAAAATATCAACACTACGATATGTCAAATTATAAATTCCTTCTTTTTCAAGAGGAATTGGATTTACATAAGTAGTATAAGGATTTTTGTCAATTTGGTATTCAATATATGCAATTGTATTTGCATTTGTTTCTGGCATTAAATGAAAACGATATTCACCATTTGTAAAAAATTTTCCTGAGGGATCTTTAAAAATAACAGACTTTCTATTTTTTAAAGCAGTTTTAATTTGCTCGTGAAATTTTTCTTTGTCTTGTGTATTTTTATCAATTGCTTGAGTTTTATTATCTACAGTGATTTCATTATTCTTTAAAGATTTTAAATCTAAGAACGCATTTGCTTGCTCTTGAGAAATTAGAGCGAAACTTAGAGAGAAAGCGATGAGCATGAAAATAGCTATTTTTTTCATGAATTTACCTACCTTTTTGAGTTGAAATTTAATTTGAAATTACTTAGTAATTTAGACAAGATTTTTTTATTTTAACTGGATAGTTTTTTTATTATTTCGATTTGGCTTTATCAACAATTCCTCTCAAATTTTCGTAGTAATCTTTGTCTTTACCAAAATGATTAGATAAATGAAGATTAAATTCAGTTCCATCAATACCTTTTAAATGGAGAATTGAATTATTTGACAAAAAAGAATCTGATTTTTTAAAATCGATAGTCTCAATTTTATTCAACTTTAATGTAATAAATTTATCTTCACCATCAGGTAATAAAAAATTATAATAATAAAAAACATCATTTGTATAAAAATGAAGATAATGTTCTTCATCAGAGATAAGTTCATAATAATAATTTATAAGTTCTTCTTTTTCTAAAATTTTTAAATCAATTAAATTTTTCTTTTGTTCATTTTTTAACTCGATCCCTTTTTGAACTTGGTCTTTTGGATATTCTTCTAGTATAGAAATAAAAATTGTCCCAATTAATAAAAAAAGAATTATCCCAGAAACAAAAATAAAATTATATTTAAATGATTTTTTTTCAATTATTCCTGTTTCGATTTCATAGTCATAGACTTTATTTGCTGAAATTAAACCTTTGATTACAAAAAAAAGAATGATAGATTTAACTATAAAAGTAGAAACATTCATTAGATAAAAAATCGTAATCAACTGAAGTATTATAAAAATTATAAAACCAGTTCTCATTTTTTTCTTTATTAAAAAAATAGACATCAAAGTAGCAAAAAAATCAGCAAATTGAAATGGTATTAAATCATTTTTATCAAAAATAAAAAAAGTAATTTTTAATAATAAAGAAAAAATTCCTAAAACAAAAGTTGTATAAAAAACTCCATTAATTCTATTTAAGTGAACTTGGTATTCTTCTTCAGTAATCATAAGCATAAATCCTTAAATCTGTATAAATGCAATTTCGATTAAAATTACAAGAATTAAAATTGTATTAAATAATATTTCTTTGGAAAAACTAGGAGAATCTTTTATATTAAATTTATTCACCACGAAAATTTTAGAATGAAATATTACAAAAAAAATTCCTAAAATAAAAATAATAACTCTAAAGATTAAATAAAATTTATAATTTTGGAGGACTATAAATTTGAATGTTATAAAAGTCGGAGGATCATCCAAAACATCTGAAAAACCTTTATTAAAAAAAATTATCCAGAATGTCTCGATTATTTTATACAAATTAAAAATGCTTAGGAATAAAAATCCGATTTTATTTTTTTTATACAAGAAGTAAGCTAAAATTGGTATAAGAGGAATTTCAAAATAAAACATAAAAACAAAAAATTCATTTAACATAACAACCCCTATACTGAATTTGAAATCATTATAATGATTAAATTATTTAATTGTCAAAATGTTTTATAAAAATTGTTAAAAAATATTTGACAAAAATAAATATATATGTATGAATATATATTTATATGATGAATTTAGCTAAAATTTTTAAAAACGGTGATAGTCAAGCAATTCGTTTACCAAAAGCATTTCGATTTGATAGCAAAGAAGTTTACATTCGATTTGAAGGAAAAAATGTTGTTTTGTCACCCATTAAAAACACCCTTGATAATTTTTGGGATACTTTAAATCAATTTTCTCCTGATGTAAATCTTAAAAGAAACCAACCAAAGAAATTCGATAAAAGAGAAGCTATTTGAATCAATATTTATTAGATACCAATATTTGTATTTATATAATTAATCGAAAACCTGAAGAAATTTATCATAAATTTAAAAAAATAAAATTAGAAAATATTTTTATTTCTTCAGTCACTGTCTCAGAACTATATTACGGAATTTTTAAAAGCAAGCAGTTTGAAAAAAATAAATCTGCACTTTCCAATTTTTTAAGTTATTTAAATATCATTTCATTTACAAATGAAGATGGAATTTTAGCTGGAGAAATTAGAAAAAATTTAGAAACATCTGGTAAAATGATCGGTCCATATGATTTATTAATTGCTTCTCAGTCAATTACAAACAGGTTTATACTTGTAACAAACAACACTAAAGAGTTTAGTAGAATAAATCAAATTAAAATTGAAAACTGGGTCAGGTAAATTCACTTCGTCCAATTTTCCAGTTTTATTCCTTTAATTCTTTCAAATTCTTTTGTATTATTTGTAACTAAAATTAATTCTTTAGCTTTACATTGTGCTGCAATTAACAAATCCATCATGCTAATAATTTTTCCTTTTTTTTCTAAATCAGTTTTGATCAAACCAAATTCAATTGCATCATTTTCATCAAATTTTAAAAGATTAAAATAGGATAAAAATTGGATCAAAGCAATTCTGTTTTTTTCAGGGAATTGACTTTTCGCGATTCCATATTCCAATTCTGCAATTGTGATTGAGGAAATATAAATTTCTTTTTTCGGTTTTTGCTTGAGAGTGGTTAAAACTTCAAGAGGCTTTTTTTTGATAGTATAAATACAAATATTTGTATCAAGTAAATACATTATAATTTGGGGCGTTTTTTTGATTTACCTTGGCTTCGACCATTTTTCATAAAATCTTCAGAGAAATTTTCTAAACCTTCCATAAAAACTTCCCAAGATTTGTTTTGAGGAACTAAAATAACTGCAGAACCCACTTTTCTAATCAAAACATCTTTGCCGTTAAATTGAAATTCTTTGGGAAGTCTCAAAGCTTGGCTTCCACCGTTTGCAAATACTTTAGCTGTTTCCATTTGTATTGTCTCCTCTAAATAGTATATATTCACATATATACTTGTCAAGAAAAAAATGAAATTATTAACTCACCTTACGCACTCCGTGCTCAGGTGAGGTTTTGGGATACTCCTCGCGGAGGGCGTACTGCCGCAGGCTTCCTTAATTTATTCCTAAATAATGACTTTTTAATTCTCTTTAGTAAAGAAAATTATTCTAGTAATTAATTTTGCGTAACATGAGTTATTAATAAATTATTTGATTTTTATATTCATTTATGGTAAATGAAATTATGAAAGAAATTAAAACATCTAAAAGTCTTGAAAATTTTTTTGAAAAAATTACAAGAGCCATTAAAAAAACTTATTTAAATGGAATTGTGAGTTTCGTAAAAGATAAAAATGATTTTTATGTTCAGTTTGATCGGTTTGGTGTAAGTAAATTTTTTTTTGAAGTAAATGATTTTGAAACAGGATTTATTGCCACTAGAAAAAAAGATTCCATAGCTTTTACTCATCATATTTTTAAAGATAAAGTAGCACAAACCTTAAAAGATTTAATATCTAAATTTGACGAAACTGAAATAAAATGAAAACAATTTGTATCACTTCTTATTTTAATCCTGAAAATTTCCAAACTAAAAAACAAAACTATAAAATATTCAAATCAAATTTAATAAAAAAAAATATTCCTTTGTATACTTTTGAAACTGCAAAATCAGGATCAGAATTTCAACTTGAAGTATCTGAATTTAATTTAAGGTATTTATCTAGTTCAGTTCTATGGCAAAAAGAAAGACTGTTGAATATTGGATTAATGAAAATACCAAGAGAAGTAAAAAATATAATTTGGCTAGACTCAGATATTTTATTTGAAAATGAAAATTGGTTTTATGAAACTGAAAAGCTTTTAGAAGAATATAAAATTGTTCAGCCCTATTCAGATGTGTATAGAATGAAACAAGGTGTAACAGAAAAAGAAAAAACGGAAGAGCATTGGTTTAGTTTTGCAAAGCAATTTTTAAAAAATCCATTTCTTTGTACCAAAGGAGATTTTATAAAACACGGTCACACAGGTTTTGCATGGGCAATCAAAAAAGAAATTTTAGACAAGTTTGGTTTTTTTGATACTTGTGTTGCTGGAAGTGGGGATCATGTGATGGCGCATGCTTTTGTGGGCGATTGGGATTCTCCATGTGTCACTCGTGTGCTAGGTGAAAAAAATGTGAACCGAGAGAATTTTTTAAAATGGGCAAAAAAAATTTATTCCCACACAAAATCTTCTATTAGTTTTACAAATGGAAATATTTATCATCTTTGGCATGGAGAAACTACAAACAGAAAATATGTGAAGCGAAATTGGGAGCTAGCAAAAATGGGTTTTAATCCAAAAAAACATTTGACTATAGAACCAAGTGGATTGTATAAATGGTCAAGAGATGCAAAAGAATTTGAAATTTGGGCAAAAAAATACTTTGAAGAGAGATTAGAAGATGGGATTCTTTGACTTTTTTAAATCAGACATTAAGAAAAAAATAGCAGTTTTACTAGATGAAGTTTTGAGATCAAAAGATAGATTTAAAAATTCAAAAGATGATAAAGCTTCAAGGTTTTGTTTTTATATCCAATCTAGATTAAAAAATTGTAGAAACGAAAATGAATATATTCAAATCGAAAAAGACTGGAAAGATTTTTTAAAACAATTTGAAGATTACGAAGAAACAGAATATACATCTAACCCAGATTTTTATAACCAATCACGATTCAGAAATTTTCATATTATCACTCCTGATTTTTACGAAAGCGAGAAAGACTATTCTTCAACAAATTCTTACACTTCATCAGATAAAATTTCTGGCAATGAAGGAGAATTTTCTGGTGGCGGAGCAAGTTCTTCTTGGGAAAATTCTGAATCACCATCTAGCAATCACACAGATAATTCTTAATTATTTTCTGGGAGTTTCCCTTTTTTTACTATCATCAGTCGATACTACTATTGTTTGACAATAGTAAAAAAAGGGTCGTGCTAGAAATGGGTTTCGTCTTCACAAGTTCAGACTTGCTCCGCAACCATTTCTATCACTAACTCGTGCTTTGCTGTATTGAAAAATTTTTAGGATTGAAAGAAATCCAATTGAAATTTTTTATTTCCAATTAAAAATCGAAACATGTGTGATTTTAAAAAAGGTTTTAAACTTTGTACTTGTGAATTAGATGAAGATTCGATTGAAGAATTTAATTATATTTGGAGGTTGGAAAGAACTACTTCAAATGAGCTAGGGATTGAAGGTATGTATCTTCCTCCAACTAATGATATTGGAAATGGACTAAATGAAGAATTTGTTTTAAAAAATTTAACTCAAAGAAATTGTTTTGATTTTGAATATTCTCCAATAGAAGGAGACAATTTAGAAATGCGAAGTAAAATAAATTCTAGTTATTTATCATTTGTTTTTACAAATGGAAGTTGGATTATAGATCATCCAAATCCATTTGATTATGAAGTAGAAGAAATTCATTCAGGTAAAATTGAAGAGATTAAGTAGAGTTATTTTTGAATAATGAAAATTTAAAATCAAAAAGATAACTTTACTTAAATTCATTTCCGGAAATATCTTGAATAATTTTTTATAACCTAAAGCATGTAAATTCTATGGAAGAAAATTTATACTTTGAATATGAAACTGTAAAAATCTTAAATCAAAGTATTTTAGATTCTAAATTGGATGAAAAATCAATTGATTTGATTATCACTTCTCCACCTTACAATTTAGACATACAATACAATTCAAATAACGATGAATTGATTTATGAAGATTATCTTTTGTTCACTGAAAACTGGCTAAAAAATTGTTTTGATTCTTTAAAAGATGATGGAAGGCTTTGTTTGAATATACCTTTAGACAAAAATAAAGGTGGTCAACAAAGTGTTGGGGCAGACATCACAACAATTTGTAAAAAAATTGGTTTTAAATATCATTCCACTATAATTTGGAATGAAGGAAATATTTCTAGAAGAACTGCTTGGGGTTCTTGGCTGTCAGCATCTGCTCCATATGTGATTGCTCCTGTAGAATTAATTTTAGTTTTATACAAAGATAAATGGAAAAAAATTAGTGGAAGTTTAAAATCAGATATTAACAAAGAAGAATTTATGGCATGGACAAATGGACTTTGGACTTTTAACGGTGAAAGTAAAAAACGAATTGGCCACCCTGCACCATTTCCATTGGAACTTCCAAGAAGATGTATGAAACTATTTAGCTTTGTAGATGATATGATTTTAGATCCATTTATGGGAAGTGGAACAACTCTACTTTCTGCACTTCAAAATGATAGACGAGCAATTGGAATAGATATTGATTCCACATATTGTGAATTAGCAAAAAAAAGAATTCTTCAGGAGTCAGACAAAGTTTTATTCAAATATGCCTAAAAAAATTTCACAACTAGAGTTAATAAAAGAATATTTTAAAAAAAATCCAAATAGAGATATTGAGCATCCCGAAGTTGTTGATTGGGTTGTAAAAGAATTGAAAAAAAGAACAGGTGAAGTTTTTAGAGATCCTGATAGAGGAATTCGTTATTTAGCTCAATCTGGATTTTTAATTAAAATTGCTAAAGGTGTTTATAAATACGATCCAAAATTAGAATACAAAAGGGAACTGCAAGATTTTACTGCTCCCCAAAAAGAAGAAATTTTTAAATGAGATGGATATAAATGTGTAATTTGTGGAAGAGGAAAAAAAGAAGGAGTTGAAATTCAAGCAGATCATATCAAGCCAAAAGATTTTGGTGGTGAAGCAAAAGTTGAAAATGGTCAAACACTTTGTGCTCAGCATAATTTTATGAAAAAGAATTTTAAACAAACTGAAACTGGAAAAAAAATGTTTATTAGATTGTATGAATTAGCAAAAACAGAAAAAAATAATGATCTACTTAAATTCTGTAATGAGATTTTAACTGTATTTGAAAAAAATAATATAAATGGTCATATCGAGTGGAAAAAATAGTTTTTGGAATTCAAGCAGATTTGATTCTAACCTTTATTCAATTACAAAAATTCCAATAAAAATAGAATGAAACTTTTTTCTCTGACAGTTGACTTTGCATTCAAATCATTATTTGCACCAAATCCAGACCTGTTATTAAATTTACTGAATTCATTTCCTAGTTTTGTTGGTTCAAATAGAATCAAAACTTTAAAAGTTTTAAATCCTGAAATTCCAAAAGAAATGTCAGATGAGAAATTATCTATTTTGGACATCAAAGCAGAAAATGAATTAGGTGAACAATTTCTAATTGAAATGCAAGCAATGTCAAAATCTAGTTTTCCAAAACGAATTCTTTACTATTGGGCTAAAGTATATTCTAGAAGTTTGGGCAAAGGACACAAATATGAAAATTTAAAAAAAGTTTATTCTTTTAATTTTGTTAAACAATCATTATGGGAAAATGATTCTGCAAATATATCCACATTTCAATTGTTAGAAAAAGATAGAAAATTTCAATTGACAAATGACTTAGAAATTCATATTATTGAATTGTCTAAATTTTTAAAGGATTATAAAAATCTAGACACTGATTTGGATGTTTGGTTTTATCTTTTAAAAGAAGCATCAAACTTAAAAGGAGAGAGTATGAAAACATTAGAGAAAAAAAATCCAGCAGTTAAAAAAGCAATTTCTGAATTAAAAACTCTTTCCTCCACAGCAAGGAATAGAGAACTTTATGAATCTCGCCGTAAAGCTGAACTCGATTATGCTTCAGGGCTCAGTGACTCATTTAGAGAAGGTTTAGAGAAAGGAATTGAACAAGGAATTGAACAAGGAATTGAACAAGGCAGAGAGACCGCTTACTTAGGTATCCAACTCAATTTAGAAGTTAGATTTAATATAAAAGACGATTCTCTTTTAAATGTAATCCATAAAATTAAAGATATAGATAAACTCAAAAAAATTCTGATTGCTTCTGCCAAATCAAAAACAATTTCTGAATTTAAGAAAAGTTTGAAGTAATATATTTAGCTTGAAGATAGTTTGTCAACAAAAGCGAAAACGATTGAAACGGGGTCAATATTTTGTTCCTACAAAATATTGACCAGAGTTGAAAGCGTGTTTTTTCCTCGTAGAGGAAAAATTCGCCCAAAAAAAACTAAAAAGATAATTCTTGATTAAAAATTTTAAAAATTAAAAATTGGTTTATGAAATTTATTTTAACAATTTTAATTCTTCAATTTTCTATATTAGCTGAAAATTCTCATAGCGGTAAAGTAAAAGAAGTTATTCTTTATAAAAACGGACAAGCACTTGTGATGAGAGAAGTTGTTTTGGATTTAAAAGAAGGCTCTCACGAAATTTTAATTACAAAACTTCCAAATCAAATTGAACCATCTAGTATTTATGCAGAAGCAAATGGTGCTGATGTTCGTGCAGCTAGAATTAAAACAGATGAACTGCTTGAAGACAATTCAGACGAAATTAAAAAATTAAACCAAGACATGGAACAAACAATTCGCGAAATAAATAAATTAAATAAATTATTTTTAATCAACACACAAAACTTGGCTTATCTTTCTAAACAAGAAGAGTTTACAATTCAAAATGAAAAATTAGAAATTTCTAAAAATGTTTTAAATCCTGAAACATTAAAAGAGCTAACCAAATTTCATTTTGCAGAAAGACAAAGACTTGGTTTGGAAGAAGTAAAACTCAAAGAAGATTTACAAAACTTAAATAAATTAAAAGACCAACAAACTAGAAATAGACAACAGCACACAAAAACAAATTTAAAAAATTTAGAAGCAAGTATATTTTTAGAAAAACAAAATTCTGGAAAAGTTGATTTAAAAATTTATTATCTTGTAAACAAAGCTACATGGACTCCTGTATATAATTTTTATGCAAAAGAAAATGATAAAAAAATTAAAGTAGAGTTAAATGCAATTATAGAACAATTGTCGGGCGAAAATTGGGAGAATATAAATATCATTCTTTCAAATGCAACAAAAGGTTTAAGCTCTATCCCTCCATCTCTTTCTCCATTTAAAGTTACACTTGGTGCATCTTACCAAATTAATGATATTAAAAACCAAACTCAAGGAATTGCAAAAAAAATGGGTGATGCTTATACAAGACAATCCAATTCTGCAAATTTTGATGAATCCATTCAAGGAAGTTGGGAATTAAATAAAGCAGCAAATGAACTGCAAAGCTTGGAATTAATTGCTAAAGATGATGATCTAAATGTTTTGAAAAAAGAAAATCCTGTTCTTCAATCTAGTCCAGTTGTAAATTATGCTATCAAAGGAAAAATTTCTTTGCCATCTAAAAAAGTAGATCAAATTGTAAAAGTAGATCGTTTTGATTTGAATGGAAATTTTTATAATGTAGCAATTCCACTTCTTACAAATTTTATTTATAGAGAAGCTGAAATTGAAAACACTTCCACTGAAGCAATGCTTCAAGCAAATGGGAATGTTTATTTAGATGAAAAATTTGTGGGCAAAGGAGAAGTGAGTAATGTGGCTGTGGGTCAAATTTTTACAATGGGATTTGGAATTGATTCCCAACTTCGAGCAAAACGTGAACTTCTAGATAAAAAAGAAAAAATTCTAGGTGGAAATAAAGAAATTAATTTTCAAGTTAGAATTTCATTAGACAATTATTCTAAAAAAACTCATCCCATTCGAATTTTAGATCGCATTCCACAAGAAGACTCCAAAGAAAATTATAGAATTACTTTTGATACAAAACTTCCTTTATCTAAAGAAGAAATTTATGAAAGATATGAAAGGATTAAAGGAATTTTGAGATGGGATTTGAATCTTGCTCCTGAAGTAAATGCAGGCAAATCAAAGTTAATCGAATATTCCTACAAAATGGAATTTGATAAAAATTTGAATATCAATATTTCCACTACTCAAAAAGAACAAGAGATGAAAGAAGAATTTATGGAAATCCAAAAAATGAGATATAAAAAGTGAAAGAATTTATTTATGAATTTAAAGAACTAGATTCTGTTTTAGAAGATATTATTCCAATTTTAAAAAAAGAATCTAGTCCATTGATTTTACTAACTGGGGATCTGGGTGCAGGTAAAACTACATTCACTAGAAATCTTGTGCAGAAAATAATTCCAAACTCCAATCCAAATTCTCCAACTTATAATTTGGTAAATGAATACAAATCTGAAAATTTTAGCATTTTCCATTTTGATTTGTATCGAATCAAATCTAGTTCTGAAATTTTGGATCTTGGTTTTGAAGATATTTGGAAAAATGAATTTTGTCTCATTGAATGGTGGCAAATCGCTAAAGAATATTTAAACAGAAATTCAATTTTGATCGAAATCGAAATCATTGATGAAAATAAAAGAAGTTTGATTGTAAAATAATTTGGGCGAATTTTTTTCCACCTAACAATTATTATTCGTTAAAATAAAGTTGTATTCAGTGGAAAAAAACCGTGCTTTTTGCTACAATCTTTTGCAATCTCACTTCAACAAATTATCATTTTATTAAAACGCAAAAGGATTTCCGCTTCAATCACTTTCGCTTAGTATTGTAAAAATTATTAGAAAAACATAAAACTTAAACTGAAATTTCTATTAAATTTTGAAACTCTAAAATAAAATTTTTAAATTCTAGAATTGTTTTTTCATCCATAATTTTACTATCTGAATTTAATTTTGATTTTAAACCTTGGATTAACAAAGTAGTTCCATCGGTAAATTTAGCAGATAAAGTTTTCATAATCAATTTTAATTCTTCCTGTGCTTTAATTCCAACCGATGAAGCTGTTATCAATCCAACTGATTTGTCTTTTAAAACAATAGTTGAAACACACCATTCGATTGAATTTTTTAATCCACTAGGAAAACTAAAAATATATTCTGGAATACAAATCAATACCCGTCAGCTTTTTTAATCCTATTTCTAAAATTAATTATTTCAACAGGTGGGTTTTCTGTGGAAAGTTCTGGATCAAACTGGGGCAGAGTTTTTAATTCATTAAAAATTTCTATTTGAAAATTCTTATCCAATAGACTGATTAAAATTTGGATCAATTTATGGTTTGAAGAATTCTTGCCAGCACTTCCATTTATAACTAGAATGTTTTTTTTTATCGATCATAGTTTTTAGCTAACCCAAAGTTTTTTTCATAATTACTATATTTCTATTATCTAAATTCACCCTTTCCAATTCTTTCCAACCAAGTTTTATATACAAACTTTCAGCAGTATCAGTGAATAAATAGATTTCGTTTAAGCCAATTTTTTTTGAATTAGATTCAATTTGTTTACATAATATTTCACCAAAACCCTTTTTTCTTTGTTCAGGAATTGTAAATACTAAAGCTAGCCAATTTTTATAAATTTTTAATCTTGGTAATTTATCCAAAATTCCAACATGAGTAAAAATTCCACCTGTTGCAATTGGTAATTCACCTATTTTCATTAAAATTTGAAATTCCTGTTTTTCGATGAAAAGAGTTTTTAATTTTTGAATTGTTTTTTCTTTTGGAATTTTCCATTCCTCAAAATACCATTCTGAGATTAACTCCATTTCTTTTGAATCATTTTGATTTATAAGTTGAAAATTAAATTTTGACATGTTTATCATTAGTTCGATAAATTAATATGATGCTAAATAATTTATGTTTATATTAAATTTAAAAATATTATCTTTCTTAATTTCTACTGGATTTATCCCACCAGTTCCATCAAATCCATTTGCATAGTAATAAATTTTTCCGTTTAATTCTTCTTTCACAAAAATAGAATATTTTCCAATTTCTAATTCCGTTTCAAAAAAACCATTTGAGTTAGATTCAAATTCTTTTACAAATATAGAATTAATTTTTGTATAAAATGTTGGATTGTTTTCTAAAGTTTCTACTTCACTACCTAAAGTGTAATTAAATGCATTTATTTTTCTATTTACTCTTTGAATTGTAGCACGAGAATTATTACAACCAGTAGATGGCATAAAATTTCCTTCCATAAAAATTACTTCTCCCCAAATGCCTTGTTTAATTTTAACCTTAAATAAATTTACTTGAGGTGTATTGGTTGTTTGGCTAGAATTACATTTTGGTTTTTGGGTATTATTAAACTCTTCAATTGCTAACTTCACTAAAAAAAAATTTGCAAAATCAGATTTTAAATTTTCATTACCACAATTAATAAAAAAAATTAAATTAAAAATATACAATATTAACTTAAAATTTATTTCTTTCATAAATTATAATACGAATTTATAATTAAATTGTCAATAGGAATTAAATTTTTAATATTAAACTGTGTTTTGGAATCTAAAAATTTATTCAATCCCAAAGAGCAAAGCGACAGAGATTGAAACGGTGTCAAAATTTTTTATTTGAAAAATTTTGACAAGAGTTGAAAGCTCGGTGGGGCATTTTAAAGTATGCTAAACATCGAATAAAAGTTTATGCCCCAGTCGCCCATAGAAAATACTCGAATATATTGCTTACTTTTTAAGCACTGTCAGTAATTCCATAGGAAATAATAAATTTACTATTTTTTGGCTTAAAATAAGAGCATTTAATGAGACAGAATTCATATTTTTACAATTATTCTAGGAAAACAGTTTGGCACGTAAATTGCTTAACATGGTATAGGAGATATGTAAAATGAAAATTCACAAAATTCTATTCTTATTAGTCGCATTTTCTTCTGTTGGAATCTTCGCTCAAGGTCAAGGCTCCGCTCCTGCAGAAAAAAAATGGTACGACAAAGTAAACATGTCAGGCTATGTTGATGTTTACTACAACTGGACAAGCAATAACAAACAAGGTGCTCAACAAGATACTGCTGGTACTTTTCACCAATACAACAAACAGTTTGCTGTAAATGCTGTTAAATTATCAGCTGAAAAAGTAGCTACTGCAGAAAGTCCATGGGGTTTTAGATTGGATATGCAAAATGGTCAAAACAATATGTACCAAGAAAGACCATACCAAACTGCTAATTCATTACACAATATGCAACTTCTTCAACAAGCTTATGTTTCAATGTTTTTTAATGTCAAAGGCACAAAAGGCTTAATAGTTGATATTGGAAAGATGGCGACTCATATAGGTAATGAGGTTTTGGACTCAAAAGATAATATTAACTACACAATAGGGTATATATTCTATAACACAATCCCATTCATTCATACTGGTGCTAGAGCAACATTAACTGTAAATGATAGACTATCAATGGCTTTATTATTATACAATTCTGCACAAGGTACAGGTTATACTGGAAACGGTTGTCAATTTGGAACTGCAGGTGCTGGTCAAGCAGGTCTTTCAGGATGTACTACTAACCCATTAAATCAAAATCAAGTTTTTGGAACTGGATACCATTCTTATGCTGATGGTCCCAATGCTTTAAAAGCTGGTGGAACTTCAGTTAAATTTGATGCTATTCCTTCAAAATTTAAAGTTGTTTGGAACACTTTATATGGTAACGATAACCAACAATCACGTCTTTCAGATGCTCAATTTTACTTAGGTCAACAAGGTATTAATGGTTTAGTTCAAGGTGGACAACAAACTCCAATAGCTCAACCTTCTAGAAATAGAATTGATTATTGGTTTATCAACCATATGTCTTTAATCTTTACTCCAACTAAAAAATCTTTTATTTTATTAGATTATACTTTTGGTCAAAGATCTGGTTATGCAAACGATAATTCGTATGGTTACTTATCTTCAGGAACAAGTGGTGGAATTCCATTTGATTCAAATAGAAATGGAATTGTTGAAACAAATGGTGCAGATTTAAGATACAGAACAGAGCGTCAAGACATTATCAGAATTTATAAAACTTATGGTATTTGGGCAAAATATGAATTTACTGATCAATTTGCTCTTGCTGCAAGATATGAGCATATCGATGATAGTAAATATGGTGGATCTTTATCAGTTAACCAAGCAACTTTTGCACAAACTCCAAGAGATAGAATTGATTTAATGGCAGCTGATGGAAATTATACTAGTACTAGATTTGGTGGTTTAGGAAGAGCAGCTTCAAATTATGGTATGATTCAAACTTTTACTTTGACTCCAACATATAAATTCACAGAGAATTTATTAATTAAATTGGATATTAGAAGAGACTGGGGTCCAGGAAGACAATTTATTGATCAAGCAGGTAGAGCAGTTGCTGGTCAAAATGGTCTAATCCTTGGTATCGTGGCAATGTTTTAAGGTAAGGAGAAAAAAAATGAAAAAATTAACAATATTAATCTTATCTTTACTATCAATCATTGGATGTAAATCTGAGGCTGCGGGTAATGATAGAGAACAAACTGATGTTGCATTATTAATCGCTCTCGGTCGTCAAAGAGACAATAGTACTGATACAGTTGAAAGAAGAAATTGTATTGAAGCAGTATTAGTTATGAATCAATGTGTTGGATCTGGAAGAGGTTTTTCTGCAAATGTAATGTGTTCCCCTAATAACATGAACACAGGTACTGTTGCAGCTGATGGAACAGTAACTTCAACTGCAGCACAAAATTATATAACTCTGGTTTCTTGTGTTAAAGGAAAAGTTGTTGAATACAATTGCAATTTTAGCCAAAACAAAGTTGCTACTGCAAAATCAGGTTATGATGCTTATTTCAAGGCATGTGATGTTCCTGCAGGGATAATTAATTCAAACATGTTTTAATTTAAAACTGTTTAGTTAAAGTAAAACTAAAGCTTCTATTTTTCGAAAGAATGATAGGAGCTTTTTTTATTTGTAATCTCGTTATGAAATTTTGGGGCGAATTTTTCCCACCTAACAGTTTTAGCCTGAAATGGAACAAGTGAATCAAAAATATTATCGAATACAAATAGAATTGGGTTAGGTGGAAAAAAACGGGCTTTCTGTTCGGTCAAAAAATTTCATGAGGACACTAAGGCTATCGAATTGCAGAAATTTTTTGACCTCTGCTTCAATCCCTTTCCATTAGATAAAAAGGTGACTTTTTTACTGTTTTATATTATCAGTAAAAAAGTGATCTGAACAATCTGTAGAAGAAGCCTAAATCCCTTTCAAGGTTTAAATCCTAACTAGCG
>JAAFIR010000028.1 GCA_013297885.1 Leptospirales bacterium
TAAATTTACCTCGCCTGATTTCTTCCACCACTTTTTTCTGAAACGATTCACTGTATCTTATATACGTAGGACTTACTTTTTCCATTTTTATCCCTCCTATATTGTCAACTATTTCAGGACAAGACATCAATTACCTACTGCTCAGGGCTAGCTTTAGCTGGCAGAACATGGAGGTTACCTACAGTCAATGAATTAATAGGAATAGTGGATTATTCCATTGCAACCTAACCTACAATCAATACTTCTATTTTCCCTTCAACAGTTGCTGGCGCTTATTGGAGTTCTACTACCTTCGAAGCTAATACAGCCAATGCGCGGGTTGTCCTTTTCAGTGATGGTCAAGTTGACGCATACCTTAAGACCATTAACAATTATGTACGTTGTATATCCGGACCCTAATTCAACACAACACCCCCTCTCCATTGCTGACCAAACAAGGGGGGTTGTGTCGATTGGTCATTTTGGAATAAAAAATTCACCTCATAAAGATTAATCCCCCGACCCCCTTTGTGATAGGGGGTTGATTTTTGTTGAATTGTTTCTTAAATGTTTAGTTCTTTTTGCCGTTTTTTATGCCAAATGGCTAAAACATAAATTTTATTATTTTGATAAATATAATAAATATCAAATGGGAATCTTTTTAAACTAGTCTTTCTTACTTCTTTAAAAACTTTTGAATAAAAATTTTTCTCAAAACTACGCGATAGGGATTGAAGCGTTTCCGCATTTGCGGAAGTAGCATAGCTTGGCTCAATGCTGCGAATAACAGCAGGGGGGTAATAGCCCGGTCGCTGCTTGCAATGAATCGCCTAAAGTTTTAATTCTTATAAATATCTGTAAACCATTCTGAATAATTTCCAGCATAATCGTGAGCTCGAATTGAAATTAAAATATAACCTAGTTCAGGTTTTAATTTTTTTGGAATTTCTAGTTTTATAAAATTTCGATCTCTATCAAATTGATAAGGATATTTTTCTCCATCTAAGAAAACTTCAAAATTGGATGAAACTCCTGAGCCTCGATCACTAACTGCATAAAATCTTTCAATCAAGTTTGGATTAGAAATTTCAGGAAGATTATAATAACGATAAATTAAATAAGGATAATAAATTTCTGGGGGAGAATTATCTTCTAAAATGGAAATGATGCCGAGACGTGAAAATTGAAATCGAATTGGAGATTTTGATTGAACACTTAGTGGTGACCAACGATTTAAAACAGAATCATAAATATAAAGAGATTGATTTTTGGAATTAAGTTTCGATTTGAACTCTCCAAAAACTTCTCCTTTCCAAGAATAATCTGAGGCTGAAATATGATAAGCATCACCAACTGGTTTTAAATTTGGATGAATAATATTTTCTGGCAAAGAAACTTTTTCAATTTGAACAGAACCCTCACCAGTAATTTTTGATTTTGAAAAATCTAAACTTAAATTAGAATCATCAGAAATAAATTTTTTTGATATAGAAGAGTTTGCTTTTTTTGAAGTTTCCATTTTTTTTATATTAAAATTTAGAAACGAAGAATTACTTGAAGCATCTTTTAATTCTATTTTAACAGAAATTTTTTCGCCAGTTTTAAATTCATCCAAATCAAGTGAATAGGATTCTTTTTTGGAAAATAAATTATAAACATAATATGCAGGACTAAGAGATGATTTATTTGAATCATAAATATCTTCTTTTTCTCTAGATTCAGAAAAACTCATTTTTTCAAATTTTTTTTCAAAAACTAATTTTTGATTTATATACAATGAATAAGAAAAAATATTATTTTGGTTTTTAGAACTAATTCTATCAAAAGCTGCAATTTTTAATTTTAGTTTTCCTGATAATTCAAATTCTTCTTTCTCTTTAAACTCAAAATTCGAAAGTTCAGTTGAAATTAAATTTATTTTTTTAAAATATCCAGAATCAGATTCCAAAAACAAAGAAAGAAGAGTAGGGGGATTATTATCTTTTTGTTTATAATCTTTGAATATTAGAGGATTGTAATATTCTTTTGAGTCGAATAGTTCCAAATGTAAATGAGAAACACCAGAACCAGTTTCACCACTCCTAGCAATATTTTGACCTTTTTTTAAATTAAATTTATCTTTTGGAAGTTTTACCGAAAAAGAATTATCATTTAACAATAGTAATGCGAGTTTTAAATTTTCTAAATCTTTTACATCAGAAACAAAATCATTTAGATGAGCATACTTTGCAGTTAAATTTAATTTTGGTGAATAAATATTTACACTCAATCCATAACCTTTATCTGAATAAGAGATTGAAGAAATATGTCCGTCAAAAACGGAAAGAATTGGATAACCATTTATTCCATAAGTTTTAAAATCACATCCCATATGCAAATGTGAATTTCTATATTCAGCAAATGTTCCTGAGATTGGAAGTTTTAATTTCATTGGCCAAATTACATCATCAGTTTTTAATTTATCATCAGAAAATATACTTTGGCTAAATATAATTATAAAAAAGAAATATTTCATTATACTAGTTTAAAATTATATTATTTTGAATCAAGTTGGAAAAATTATTATTCAAAGTTTGGGCGATTCGAGACAAGTCTCGACCACGCTTTACGCTACTTCTGAATCCTCGTGTTAAAACACGTGAATTCAGAAACGCTACAATCGTTATCGCTGATAATCTGAAATTCAAGATATTTTTGTATCTATAAAAATTTTTTAATTTTTTTGAATCAATTTTTTTTTGAAATAATTTGATTTATAATTATGTAAATTAATTTTTTGTGTAAACAGAATTAATAACATTTAAAACAATCATTAGTTCTTAAGTTTTTTAAATTTTAATAAATCAAGGTTAGAATTTTCTGAATAAATTTCTTTAGGTCTGATACCAATTAAATTTTTAGAATCTATTTTTCAGTCTTTCTTATTTAATTCGTTAAATAATTTACCAATTTCTTCAATTGAAGAAAGTTGAATTAATTTCTTCTTGCTTGGAGGATTAAAAAAAAATTAATAGAGCCAAGAACATTAATTTACTTGATTTGTGATAAATGACTGAATTAGATAAAGAAAATGAGATTATATATCTCAGAAAATTATTAAAAGCTTATGAAAAAATTTCAAAGCTAAGTAAATATGAATTATCAGAAGCACAAAAAAAGATTTCAGCTTATGAACTAGTTAGTAATTTATCAGAGGATGAAATTTTAAAATTTAACAACTCCATGGAAAGCATAAAAAATAAATCCAACTCGATAACAGAAGAAATTATTAAAATTTTAGATGAAGATATAAATTCAGGTGTTGAAATTTGGATTAGAATTGAAGAGCTAGCAAAAAAAAATTCAGATAATTTTTACTCAGATTTATTTTACATAATAACAAATTTGGACTTAAGCGAAGATGAAGCTAAAATTATGTGGGAAGATATTTACAAACATACCCAAGAAATTTCTTCCAAACTCGGACGTTTAATTAGTTTTAGAGTTGGTCTCTTGGATTATATTTTAGAAAAAAATCGAGTTATAAAAAATCCAAAAATTATTGAGTTGCATTTTTTTGATTCAATGATTAAAAATTCAATTGTAGATGAATTGACTGATGTTTATAATAAAAGATATTTTAATTTATCTTATAGGAAAGAAATTAAAAGAGCTAAAAGATACAACCGCCCAATTTCCATTTTTGTTTTTGATATTGATAATTTTAAAAAACTAAATGATACTTTTGGTCATCTTAAAGGAGATCAAGTTTTAAAACTTGTTGGTGATGTTTTAAAATCATGTTTTAGAGTTGAGGATACGATTTGTAGAGTTGGAGGTGAAGAATTTGCTGTAATTCTTCCTGAAATTAGTCTAGAAAATTCAATCACTCCTTGTAAAAGATTTGCTATAAAGCTTTCAGAACTTTCTAAAGAAATTGAAAATATTGAAGTAACCATTAGTGGAGGTATCAGTGAATATCCGAGACATGGAGAAAATCTAGAAGAGCTTTATGCAAAAGCAGATACTGCATTATATAAAGTTAAAAATGCAGGAAAAAATAATATTCTTTGCTTTGAAACAATCTAAGGAGAATTAGGGACAATTTGTTTATTTGTTTGTGACGGGGCTTGTGGATTTGAATATTCATTATAAGGTAAATCGTTTACTCTGGTATTGCAACCAAGTGTGATGCTTGTATCTCTACATTTATCATAACATGCATTCCTTCTAGCATCAACAAAACTAGAAGTAAAAAAATAAAATGTTGTTGAATAAGGATTTTCTTCTCTACATTTTTCTACACAATTATCCAAATTTTGATTACATGCTTCAAGAGTTGCTACAAAATTTTTTTGAAAAGTGTAAGAGTTTGAATTTGAATCAGAAGAATTTTGTTTTGTAGATTTAATTATTTCTGCTTTAGATAAATTTCCATTATGAGCAGTTTTATAGTCTTCAACTTCAGATTTTTTTGGATTAGCTGAAAGAATTTGATTCCAATCAACTGCTAAAGTACAATTTGAAATTAGTGAAAGAACTAAACAGACTCTGTATTTAAAGTTTGTTCTATAAATTTTAATGGAACTCCTCCTATTAAAATCACATCATTATTTTCTAATTTATACATTACTGATGTATTTAATTTTGAACCATTTAAATAAGTTCCATTTAAAGAATTGTTATCAATAACGTAAAATTTTCCATTTCGTTTTTTGATAAAAGCATGTGAACGGCTAACTTTTTTAGAATTGAGTAATATTTTTTTTGAATTATCATCTCGACCAAGTTCATATTTATTTGCAACCAAAGCCACAAGTTCTTCATCTACTGTGCCTTCTGCAATTGAAAGATTTGCCATGGCTTTTTTATTTTTTAAATATTGCCAAATACATATTCCCAACCCAATTAATATTAATCCAATTAGTAAGTATAAAATATCGTATTTAGGAAAAATAATTTGTTCGGGTTTCATTTTTTGGTATTATAGAAAATGTTACAATTTAATCAAGTAGTTTTTTTCACTATCAAAGTTTTTAGAATCTCTTCAAAAAGATATTAAACAATAAAATTTTTAGCTTGCAAATTATTCAATTTAAAATTATTTTATAATATATGTTTAATTTTTGTGTTCTGGTAACTATATGGAAATGATTGAAAGAGAAGTTGGTATTGTTCAAATAATTGATGTAATTGGTGAAGTTGATCTATACAACACTAAAGAAATTAAAGATTTGATAGATGAAAAAATCAAACAAGGTAAATATAATATTCTTCTAAATTTAGCAAAAGTTCCATTTATGGATTCATCTGGAATTGGTACTTTAGTAACAGGAATGTACCGTTTAAAAAAATACCAAGGCTCTCTTAAAATTGTAAACATTGTTGGTTCAGTTGCGAAAGTTTTTAAAATGACAGGTATGGACACACACCTGGAAATATTTGATATTGAGGATGATGCAATCAAATCATTCAGCTAAATGAAATTTTTTTTATTAATACTAGCTTTCATTCTTTTTAATTGCTCAAATAAAACTGGTGAAAAAGAAAAGCAATTAAAACAAACTCTTATTTATCAAATTTTATTTAGAACAAATCCTCCTTCAACTGCAGATTTTATGGCTAGGATTTATTATTTAAATCCATTAATAAAAGCTGGAACTAATCTCAATTTAGATTTTGTAAATATTGCTACCGTGAATTCCAATCCAACAAAAAAAAAAATTATTTTTGTTCATGGTTGGGATATCACTGACAGAGATACAAAACTATTACCCTCTGAGTCAGATTTAAAAAATAGAATTATCAATGATAATTGGTCTAATTTTATTCGCACAACTCTTTTTGATAATATTTTAACTATTAAGTCTTATGATATTTATCTTTTTGATTATCTCACTTCAAATGGTGTTGATCAAAATGGAAAAAGATTTAGACAACGAATGGATGAAATTTTTTCTAAAGAAACAAATACAGTTGTGATTCATGGTCATTCTATGGGTGGACTAATCACCAGATTTGCATTATATGAAGGTGAACGTCCAGCTTACTTAAATCGAATCATTACAACTGGCACACCTTATCATGGCTCACCTTGGGCGAGTAAAGAATTTACAGGAGATAAAAATGTAATTGGAAGTATCTCTGGATTTTTAACTGATACAAATGGTGGTAGAGATTTGGCTTATGATAATTTTGATAATAAATTATTAGGCTCAAGTAATTCAAAATTAACTACAATTAATCAAAAAAAAGATAGAGATAATTTAATTTACACATATCATTCTTCTATGACAAGTTCCACCACAGATGCAGGTGCATCTTCACCTGGGCTAAGTCTTGGTTGTCCAATTCTTGGGGTAAATTTTTCTCCATCAGATTGTATAGTGACACGTGACTCTGCAATTCTATCAGGAAATACAATGGGATTAACACGTGATATGGGTAGATATGATCATTTAGATATTAAGTTAGTTATTCCAAGTATTAGAGATTTATTTTATAATGATTTACCTTGAAAAAATTCAGACATATTTATATTGAAGAAGAAATTTTAAATCACCCTAAAACAATTTCTATTTTAGAAAAAAATCCAAATTCACAAAAGATCATCATAAAAAACTATAAAACTTTTTTTAACAGAGCAAATCAAAATTTTCAAATTCAAAAACAAGATATGAAATTAATTTTAGCAAAAAAAAAAGATAATTTTTTATATGATGGTTCAGATTTTTCAAATAATTTTGGGAATAAAAATTTTTATTATAATACATTGATTTTGAATTGTGTGTACAATTGTGAATATTGTTACTTACAAGGAATGTTTAATTCTGGAAATATTGTTATTTTTGTGAACATAGAAGATTTTTTTTCTAGCACAAAATTAAAGTTAAACGATGATATGTTTTTATGTATTTCTTATGAAACAGATCTATTGGCTTTTGAAGAATTAACAGGATTTGTAAGAGAATGGATTTTATTTAGCTATGATTTTTCCAATTTGAAAATTGAACTAAGAACTAAATCAAATTTATTTAACCAAATTTCCGATTTAAAACCTAACCCAAATTTTATACTCGCATGGACTTTGTCTCCAGAAATTGTAATTAAATTACATGAAGAAAAAACTCCCACTCTAAATCGTAGAATAGAATCTATTCAAGAAGCAATTAAACTTGGTTGGTCAGTGCGTATTTGTCTAGACCCAATTTTACATTTTGAAAATTGGAAATTCGAATATACAAATTTAATTAAAATCATTTTTGAAAAAATTGAAATAGACAAACTTCTAGATATCAGTATTGGAACTTTTAGAATAAACAAAGATTTTTTAAAAAAGATGAAAAAATTAAGACCAGATTCCAAAATTTTACATTACCCATTTCAGTTAGAAAATGAAGCTACATATAAAAAAACAAAAAAAGATGAAATTTTATTTGAGCTAAAACAGATTTTGATTCAAAAATTTAGTGAGGAAAAAATTTATTTATCTTAAAGATATATGCAGCTGTTTAACTTCTTTTTTTTTACCACAAAGAATTATAATATTTGGTTTATTTATCATTTAGGTTATATTAATTGGTAAAAGATTTACCCAATTTTTCTAAATAAATTTTAGCAACTTGATCATTTGGATTAATTTGTAAGACTTTTTCAAAATAATTTTTTGAATCTTCATTGCTTTGGTTTAAAAAACTTTCAATTCCAAGTTCAAAATCTTTTTTAGTTTTGTTTTTAAGTTCAATTAAAGATTCATTTTCAAAATCAAAAATTTCATAAATAGTAGTATAAATTGTTTTACCTTTCATTTTAACCTTATCAATTAGTCGATATTGAAATTTAGATTTGTCAATCTTACCAAGAACTGTGTCAGAAATTATGATATTCAAATTATAAATCTTATTCATTCCTTCAATTCTAGAAGCTAAATTTACAGAATCTGCAATTACTGTTCCTTCCATTCTATCAGCAGCTCCAATAATTCCTAACATCAAATTTCCTGTATGAATTCCGGAACCAACTTGAATTGGAGAATAATTTCTATTTTCTCTATGTTTATTGTACAAAACAATTTCTTTTTGCATTTCAATTGCAGCATTCACTCCATCTGCTGCTTGGTTTGGGAATAAGCCAAGTATTGCATCCCCAATGTATTTATCAATAAAGCCGCTATTTTTTTGAATAATTGGATTCATTCTACTTAAATAAGAATTTAAAAAATTAAAATTTTCTTTTGGTGTAAGTTTTTCACTAAGTAAAGTAAACGATCTCATATCAGAAAATAAAATTGTCATTTCTTTTTGAACTTGGTCACCAAGTTTAATTTCCATAATAGAGTCTTTATTTAAATAATTTAAAAATTCTATTGGCACAAATTTGCTATAAGCCTCATTTGTTTTACTTAGATCAGAAGATAAAACTTTTACAGATTTAAATGCATTTGAAAATAATTGGGATAAAATAAAGGATTGTGAAAATATAAAAATAAATACACCAAATGGAAGTAAATTATCAAAACCAGTTATATAAATTTCATTATTATAAAGTAAATCGTTTATGATTGTCAAAACTATAAAAATTAAACCAATTAAAGCAGGAATTGCTTCTGAATTTTTTTCTCTAGCAGATAAAAACATGATTACTAAAATATAAATTGAATTGATGCTCATTATTACTTGAAAAAAAATCAAAGTATTTGAAAAAAATATAGGTTTTGTTACTAAAACTAAAATTGAATGAGTTAGATAAAAAAATATAAAAACTTTTAAAATTATTTTATGAAAATTTTTAGCAAAAATAAAATAACTAAATAAAGTAAATGAGCCAGAAGTTAAAAATAAAGAGATATAATCAATTTTATATAAAAGATTCCAATTAAAATTTGGAAGTATAGATGTAATCCAAATATCTCCAACTAAAGTCATTCGAATTGCAATTAAAGAACAAAATATTCCAAATACTAATGCAGTAATATCTTCTCTTCTAAGAAAAAATAATCCAAAATGATAAAAAGACATCACAACTAAACTACCTAATAAAAAAAACATATAAAATTTTGAATCAGAATTAAATTTATCTATTGCAGAAACATTTCCTAAATATATTGAATCAAATCGGAAACCTCCTTTTCTATGATAAAAATTAGAAACATGAATTGTGATATAAACTTCTTCTGAAGAAATAACAAAACTTCCCATTTTTAAAATATAATTTGGTTCAGATTCTTCTTTGCTTGTTCCAATTTTTCCATTTTCAGAAATTAGTTTTTCATTTACATAAAGTTTATACGATGTACCAAAATGTGGAATTCTTAGAATTAAAACTTCACCAATTTGTTCTTTAGAAAATTTTAATTTTAACAAATAAGTTCCAAACCCAAGACCACCCACTTTTTTTCCATCCTGTTCAAATTGGTTCCATGAAGAAGGAACTTTCATAAAAGAATTAAATTTGGAATATTCCGTTTGGATTTTGACTGGGTCTAGAAAATCATTCCAAATAAATTTCCATTCTCCATCTAATTTAATTTCTTTTGATTGGTTTAAATTTATTTCTGATAAATCAAAATTTGCAGATTTAATTTTTGAAGAATCTGATTTATGAATACAAGAACAAAAAAAGAATACAATAAGAAAAAAAAACTTCATGAAAATTCATTTTTTTTATTCCTTTAATTTACTAAATTCATTTTTATAATTTTGATTTTTCTTGCAAAAAAATATTAAATTTTAAATTTATTTTACGAAAGTTATAAATCAATTTATTACAATTAATCCAGAAATAAAGTTTGGTGAACCTGTAATTATAGGCAGCAGAATACCTGTAGAATTGATTTTAAAAAAATTAGCAAACGTTGTAATTAAGGATCTTTTAAAATCTTATCCTAAAATTTCCAAAAAAGCAATTTATTCTTGTCTCATGTAGGCAGCTTCTATAATTAAAAACGATTCTATCCTTAGTGTTGCTTGAATCTTTTTGCAGATTAAAGTGTAGATTTTTTAATTACTGAAGCCATAGATTTTTTGTGAACTTGTGATTAGATTTAAATAAGGAACAAAGGACTCGTTTTAATCAGATCAATTAGTGTCAGTTTAGAAATGAAAATCGAGATCGTTGAAGAATTTTTTTAAGAAAATTCTGTAAAAACAAAAAATAATTTTGTGGCAATTCGTAAAAACAACATCAGATTCAGAATTACAAAATAAATTTTAATTGAATAAGCCTAGAAACTGATAAATTTGGTTTTATGAGTTTTGAAGAGAAATTAAAAGAGTTAAATTTAACATTACCAGACCCACCTAAAGCAATAGCTAGTTATATCCCAGCAAATAAGATAGGCAATTTAATTTTTACTTCTGGTCAACTTCCTTTAAAAGATGGAAAACTAATTTCTATAGGTAGAGTAGGTGAAACTGTTACAATTGAACAAGCAAAACTTGCAATGAAACAATCTTGTTTAAATGCTCTTTCAGCAACTAAAGCTTTAATAGAAGATTTAGATAAAATAAAATCTATAATAAAACTCACTGCTTTTGTATCTTCTTCAAATGAATTTTTTGAACAACATTTGGTTGCAAATGAAGCTAGTGAATTATTGTTTCAATTATTTGGTGAAAAAGGAAGGCATGCACGTTCAGCTGTTGGATTAAATGCTTTACCATTAAATGCATCAGTTGAGCTAGAAATGATTTTGGAAATAAATGATTAATTTTTTAAATTACATTCCAATAATTTTAAAAGGTTGGTTTGTTGTATTTTTAAGAATTGTAAATTCTTTTTTACAATTTTATTTAGAAAAAAAAAATATTACAAAAATTTTATTTATTACAATTCTTATGCAGTTTGTTTTTGCTAGCAAAACTTGGTTTTATTATTCCATTCAATTGACAGAAATAAAAGAAATTATTTATGTAAGCTCAAAATCAAATTTATATTTTATATTTGGAAGTTTATTTTGTTTTATTTCTTGTTTTTTTGAAAATAAAAAATTAATTTTACTTAGTTTAGCAGTTCAAATTTTAGTTGGAATATTTTTTATATTTGGAGATACAAATCCAAATTTAGTTCATATCGATTTTTTATTAAAGTCAGATTATTTTAACTCAAATAGTTATTTAATTTATCCAGTATTATTAATCATTAATTCAATTTTATTATTATTTTCATTTATTTGAAAAAATAATCTAATTTAAAATTTGGGCGATGTCAGTTTTAAAGGAAAAAACTAAATATCCTTTAAAACTGACCCGAGCTACAAAATGCAATGGTCACAACTAATTCTAGTTGTGACTCCTAAAGGACATTTTGTATCTCTATCGCTAGTATTTTCAAAATTTACAGTTATTCAAAATACAATTGTTTAACGATAGTATTTTGAAATCCTAGTGAAAGGGATTGTAGCGTTTCTTTAGACAGTGGGAAATTAGATAGCTTTGACAGCGGGTAGCTACCCTCTGTCCAGTGGGCTGCAGCCCACTGTCTAATAATTGCCAACTGTCTAAAGAAGTAGCGAAAAGCCCGTTTTTTTTTGAAGGCTAACTTTAAAAATTATATTTTAAATTTTGTTTCGTTAGAGAGAATTGCCTTCAAAAAAAATTCACCGAAATAATCTCTTTACAAAATTATTAAATCTAATTTTTTAAAAATAAGATTATACGGAGAAAATATGATTCCCAAAATTACAGGTATTGAAGCATTTAAAGGTGTATTTAAATTACAAAAAAATCCCCTAAAATATTTTATGGAAGTTTATGATAAATTTGGAGATTCCATTCTAATGAAACTTCTAGGACAAGAATTTTTACTCATTCGCGACCCAGCACATGTAAAATACGTTCTTCAAGAAAATTCATCTAATTATACTAAAAGTATCATGTACAACGAATTACAGAAATTAGTTGGAAAAGGTTTGCTCACTTCTGAAGGTGCTGAGTGGAAAAAAAATAGAAGAATAGCTCAGGCATCATTTAAAAAAAGTTCAGTGGAGGGTTTTAGTAAAATTTTCTATGAAGAAACTAAATCTGTTATTGATGAATGGAAAAATAAAACAGAATTAGATTTATCCAAAGAATTTATGAGAATCACTTTTCGAATTGTTGGGAAAGCTTTATTCAGTACTTCTGTTGATGAAGACTCTCAAAAAATTGATGATGCATTAAGTATTGCTCAAGTTAGAATTTTAGATAGAGCACAAGGACTTTTTAAGATGCCTTATTCATTACCTACTCCCAAAAACTTAAAATTAAAAAAAGCAATTAATGATATTAACGAAGTAGTTGATAATATCATTAGAACAAGGATTGAATCCAAAGAAAGAAAACAAGATTTACTAGATGCTTTAATTTATACAGAAGATGAAGAAACAAAAGAAAGACTTTCTCCAAAACAAATTCGTGATGAAGCAATTACATTTTTACTTGCTGGACACGAAACTACTTCAAATGCTATGACT
Source organism: Leptospirales bacterium (assembly GCA_013297885.1). Classification (GTDB taxonomy): domain Bacteria; phylum Spirochaetota; class Leptospiria; order Leptospirales; family Leptospiraceae; genus UBA2033. Next base: position 12,410 of record JAAFIR010000028.1, read on the forward strand.
TGGTTTTTTTATTTAATGACTGAAAACAAAGGTCATTATAAAAGATTAGAAAATGAAATTAGAACTTCTGTTCCAAAGCTAGGAGAGATTGGAACTAAAGATTTATTGGAATTAAAATTAGCTGATATATTTTTAAAAGAGTCAATGAGAATTTATCCACCAGCCTGGATGATAGAAAGAGCAAGTATAAAAAAAGATAAAATTGGCGAAATAGATATTGAAGCTAAAACGATGGTTTCCATTTGTGTTTATGCAATTCATAGAAATCCTAAATATTGGACTGAAGTAGAAAAATTTATTCCTGAAAGATTTTTACCTGAGAATGAAAAAAATAGACCTCATTACGCATACATACCGTTTGGTGGTGGACCAAGAATCTGCATTGGACAAAATTTTGCTTTTACTGAAAGTCTAATGATATTAGCAACTATTATTAGAGAATATACTTTTGAACTTACACCAAATCAAATTATTGAAAAAGAATCTTTGCTTACTCTTAGACCTAAATATGGAATGAGAATGAAGTTAATCAAAAATGAAAATTAAAAAATTAAGATCTGGTTTAACGCTAATTGAAATGACTGTTGTTGTTGCAATTGTGAGTATTTTACTAGTGATTGTTGGAACAAGTTTGTTAAGTTTTATTAGACCAAGCTCTACAACAATTGCTGATAAACTAAAAGCAGGATTAGTTTTTTCATATCGAACTGCACAAATTTCTAACTGTACTGTAATGTTTGAAATTGATATGGAAAACAATACTTACCAAGCGTTTAAAATTTTAAGAGATGAATCAGGAGTAAAAGAAAAAAAAATTTTAAAAGGAAAACTTCCAAATAATAATCGGGTTGTTGATATAACGGATATAAGAGGAATTAAATTTGAAAATATAAAATTCAGAATTCCATTTACACATAATGGGGTTTCAGAAGATTATAATATTCATATTGGATCAGATTCCACTTCAATAAAAAAAACTGTTCTGCTTTATAGATACAATGGAAAAGTATTTGTAAAAAATGGTGAAGCGAATAGAAAAATAACTGTTAACCAAGCAAAAGAAACAAGCGAGATAAAAGATGATAATGAATAAAAAGAAAAAAAAAGGTTTTACTTTGATAGAAGTTTCTATTGCTTTAGCAATAGCAGGAGCTTCAATGATATATACATATCAGTTAATTGCTGAAGGTATGAATATGCAAAGAAAATCTATTTTACTAACAAATGCAGTTTTACTGGCAAAAGTTAAAATGGCTCAAATTGATTCTTCACCAAAATTGGAAGATGCAACTTCTAAAGGAGAAATTCCTGGATATACAGGTTATAGTTTTGAAACAAGTATAAAAGAAGAAGAAATGGATCTGCTAAAACTAGCAGAACAGGGGGGAGTAAAAAAAGATAAACAAAAAACAAATCCAGATGATTTACTTGGAACAAATCCAAATGCAAAAATGGATGAGTATATGAAAAAAAGAGGAAGAGCACAAGGATCTAAAACTGCTGGTATCATCAAAGTTTATAGAATCAAAGTTAAGATTATTTATCCTGATGGTGCTAGTGAAAAAGAGTACATTGCTGAAACTATTAAATCAACTCAATACAATTAAGTTTTTAATTTTTTTTACTTCATCTCTGCTTTTTAGTTTTGATAAAATAGAGGGTGATAAAATAATAAACGGTTTTGAACCACCTAAAGAATATTGGGAAGTGGATGGTGGAAGTTGTGGAGAATCAGTTTTACAAATTATTTTTCAACATTTTGATAAAAATTATTCTCAAGCTGAAATAAATAAATTAGCAGGTGATCCCAAAAGAGGAATTTATTCAAATGAAGTTTTGGATTTATTAAAAAAATTAAAAATTCCAAATAAAAATATTTCTGAAAGAACAATTGAACCAAAAAAAATTTTAGAAGAAAAAATAATTAATACATTAAAAAAAAATCACCCCATTTTTTTTGGTGTAAAAATTTATCCTGACGAGTCACCAAAATGGGCTGTTGATCATTTTATTTTATTAATTGGATATAATGAAATAAGAAATGAATTAATTTATAACTCATTTAATGAAAGAAAAAGAATTAATATTTCAAAATTATTAAATAAAAAAAAAGGTTATTCATTGATAAGCAAACATAATTATATTTTTGCTATTGAATTTCTGACTTTAACAAATTAAAATAATAAAACAAGGTTTTTTTTAAATTTATAAAATTGGAATTTGAAACTTGAAATTCAAAACCTGTAGCAAGGAATAAATTTAAATGTTGAAGTTTAGATTTTTCTACTAAAAGATATGTTTCAAGATTAGTTGAATTAAATTCTTTTTCAGAAACTAATTTTAAACTGGAATCAAATTCTTTTAAATGATCTGCTAAATTTTTGAAAGTTAAATTAGGTAAATTTGCTAAATGAATAATTCTTTTTTTTGGACTAAATAATTTTTTTATAATCTCATCTGCAATCAAATTTACAGGACTAATATTAATTTCTAGTTTTGGATTTAGATTTGGAATTTTTTTTGTAATAAAAATTTTTTTTAAGAAATTTATAAAAAAACTATTCTGTAAAATTTTTGAGTTTAATGAATTAGTTAATAATCCAAGTCTATAAATAAAATAATTGGAATTTGATTTTTCTAAAATTTTTTCACTCAAAAATTTAGAACTTGCATACCCACCATAAATTTCAGAAATTTGAAATTCAGAAATAGATTTTTCTTTTAAATATTTTTCTTTTATATTAGTACTTAATAAAACTGATAAAGTGGAAATATGATGGATTTCAGAATTATTTTGTTTCGCTAATTCTAATATTTCATAAATTGAATTTGAATTTTCTTTTTCAAGTTCGTAAAAGTTTTTTGATAAATTTAAGTTAGAAGCAATATTTAAAATTATATCTGGTTTTAATGATTTCCAAATAGTATTTGGAATCCCTAAATTTTTTTCTTTTAAGTTGCCTTTTATAAAACTTAAATTTGGATGAAAATATTTGTTATCTTGATTTAATTCTCTTTTTAAAATATAAATTTTATATTTTTCATAATCTAATTTATTAAAAATTTCCGAACCTAAAAAACCACTTGAACCTGTAATAAAAATTCTTTTGCGTAATTTGAAATTCTTAGAAAAACTAAAATTTAGTTCAGAAAAATTAATTTTAAATTCTAAATCTTTTACTAAATAAGTCTTATTTTCTTGAAACTTAAAAATTTCATTTAAAGTTGAATCCATACCAAATTCATTTAAGTTAATATTAAATTTTTGATTAGTTAAAAAAGAAATCAACTCTAAAAATTTTAATGAATCCCCACCATTTTCAAAAAAACTTTTTTTAAAATTAATTTTTTTAATTTGTAAAATTTCTTTTAAAAATTCTTCTATATTGTCTTCTTTTTTTAAAATCAATTTTTGATTTTGATTCCAATTTAGGTTTTTTTGTTTTATAAATTTATTTGGAATCATCCAAGATGGAAAATTTTCTCTTAGTTCATTAATTATTTTAAATTTATTTATTTCAGAAAAATAATATAATACTAAATATTCTCTTTTATTCAAAAATTCTTTTTCAAGTTTTACAAATTCTAAATTTAATTTATTTAAAAGAAAATATTCAATTTCTTCTGGTGCGATTAATTTACCATTAAATTTAATTTGCCTATCTATTCTGCCTATAAATTCAAAATTCTCACCAACTTTACTAACTTTATCACCAGTTTTAAAAAAATTTTGATTTTTTATTTTTACAAATTTAATTTTATTTAATTCAGGATTTTTATAATAACCAACAGCAAGTCCAATCCCAGAAATATAAAGTTCACCTGAGTCTGCTTCATTTCCATTTTCATCTAAAATTTTGTAATTCATATTTTGAATAGGTTTTCCAATTAAATTTTTTTCCCAATAAGAGTGCATTTTTTCAAAACTTGTACAGACAGTTGCTTCTGTTGGACCATAAACATTTATTAAATCAAATTTTTCAGAAAACTTCCTCGCTACTTCAATTTTACAAGTTTCACCTCCGAGAATCATTTTTTTTAAAGTATTAGGAAATTCAGAAATTGATTCAGTAGACAATATTGAAGGAGAAATACAAATATGGGAAATTTTTTCATCTAGGATTATTTTTTTATAATCATTATTTGTAGGAATTACCAATTTTGCCCCACTAAGTAAACTAATACCTATTTCAGAGATCGATGCATCAAAGCCTATTGATAAATTTTCAAGTAATATTGAATCTTTATTTATTTCAAAAAAAATAATTTGTGATTCTAAAAAATTTAAAATACCTTTATTTGAAACTAATACGCCTTTTGGTTTGCCACTTGAACCAGATGTAAAAATGATATAAGCAAGTTGTCTTTGAATTTCTTTAATTTTTTTTTGTGAATAAAACAAACTTTTACTATGAAAAATAAAATCTTCTCTATAAAAAAAATTACTCAATTTAATTGAATTACTTAATTGATTAATGATTTCATCTAATCTATTCTCAGGAATTGAATCATCAATTGGAATAAAAATTTTTCCAACTCGAAAGCAAGCAAGAAATGCAATAATATATTCAATAGATTTTTTATAATATAGAACAACTAATCTTTCTTTTTTTAATGTCAAAAAGCTCGAAAACTTTTCAACTTCAAATTTTAATTCTCTGAAAGACAATTTGTCACTTCCAAATTGAAGAGCAATATTATTCGGAAATCTATTTTCTATTTCAACAAATTTTTTCCAGAGATTCATTCTTTGATTTTAGATATAGCTCCAACTGATCTGAATTTAAATTGATAGTTTTTTGTATATTATTTAATTCAATTCCAATAGCTTCAGAAATATGATTAGCTAAAACTGGGTTAACTTTATAAAAAATTTGAATTTGTTTGTATTTAATTCTTATCGAAACATTTTTTAATGAATCAATTAAATTTTTATATAGAATTTCTTTTTTTTCTTCACTTAAAATATTAAAAAATTCTTTTGCATTTGAAAAGTTATCTTCTTTAAAAAAGAAATTTTTTTGTTCTGTAAAAAAAGGAATATCAAAATTAAATTCTTTTTTTTCTATTTTTGGAAAATGATTTTGATTCACTTCAATTTTTGAATAATCTTTACCTAGTCTATATCTTTGAGCATCTGAATAAGCAAATAATCTTGCTTTTAGTAATTTATCAGGTGAAAATGACATACCATCTAAAATATTTTTAGGAGAAAAAGCAGCAGATTCAATTTCTTCAAAATAGTTTTTAATATTTTGATTTAATACAAGCTCTCCAATTTTTATTTCAGGAAAATTTCTTTTTGACCAAACTTTAGTAGAATCAAATGGATTAAAGTTGAATTTTAGTAAATCTTTTTTAGATAAAATCTGAATAAATAATTCCCATTTAGGAAATTTATTACATTCAATTGATTCAACTAAATCTTTAGAATAATAATCTGGTTGAATACCTGAAATTTTTTCTGCTTCTTCTGAAGACAAATTTTGAATTCCTTGAAGTGTTTTAAAGTGAAACTTCACATAATAAGTTTCAGCAATTGAGTTAATAAATGAATAAGCATTAGTTGAAAAGCCGTCCATAAATCTAAATGATTTTGGAATTCCTCTTTCAGAATAAAGCATCAAAACCAAGTGAACACTTTCTTCATGGGATGAGTAAAAATTCCACAATGACTCATCGGAGTATAAATTTGTTTTGGGATTTTTTTTATGTGAACTAGCTAAATCTATAAAGTGTATTGGATCGTTAATAAAAAAAACAGGTAGATGATTTCCAGTAAAATCCCAAATCCCTTCATCAGTATAGAATTTAGCGGCAAACCCTTTCAAATCTCTTATTGTATCAGGACTACCTTTTTCAGTTTTATAATTTGAAAACCGCACAAGAACTTTAGTTCTTTTTCCGACTTCAGAGAAAAATTTTGAAGTTGTATACTCTTTTAAATTTTGAGTTAATAAGAACTCTCCAAAAGCACCTGTCCCTTTAGAGTGAGTTACCCTTTCAGGAATATTGATTCTATTAAAATCTGAAATTTTTTCGCTGAGTTCAATTCGATTATTTAATTCGGATTTTGTTAAATTACTTTCCATAAGAGATTTATTTTTACTAAACTTTTGGAGTCAAGTAGGAAAATAATGGTTTATTTTAGTTTCAATTTCACGTGATAAAATCCTTTCTTCCCAGGGTGTTTTTCGACCAAGGCCAGGTTTAAATCGAACTATATTACTAACAAATTTTTCGAATTCAGTTTTTGAAAATTTTCCATCTTTACCAAGAAAAGGTACAACTTCTTTTTCTAAAATTTGAATATAAACATCATACAACATGATATGATTAATCACAGCATGAAGAATATACATTCTTTTTCTAAGATCGAAGTAAAATTTTTTTTCTGGTTCATGGAGTAATCTTATAATCACTTAATTTAGACAGAATTGTATTATAATAAATTGAATTATTTTTTTTATTTTTTTAAATTAATTCTCAGAAATTCTATCAAAAAAAAATGAAAATTGTTTTAAATGTTTAATATAGGCTTCATTTTTAAAAGCATTTCGAATTGGAGAGGATTTTGAATTCTCCAACTCTTTAAAAGGAATAAACTTTTTTTCTTGGATTTCTTCAAACTGAAAACTAGGAGTTTTAGTTGGTGAAACAAATCGAATAAATAAATTTTCATTAATATTAGAATTTAGAGGATCATTTTGAATTAATTCAAGAATTTTTTTTTCTTTAGTTTGAAATTGATCCGAATAGATTCTTGAAGCAATTTGTTTTAACTCACCTGAGTCATTAAAAAATAATATAATAATTTTTCTAAAATCTAGAGTCAGTTCTAGTTTAGAATTCAACTCAGCATGATGTTGTTCTAATTTAATACAATTTGATTTTTGACTTTCTTTTAAATCTACACAATCGTTTGAATCAGTAAAACCTTTTTTTAAAAAACTACCACTTGGTAGAATTATTTTTTTTTGATGAAATAAATTTTTAAAAGTAGAAAGTTTTTGGTTTAGATACAGTATTTGAATGTCTAGATTTTCTTCCTGTTTTAAAATTCGATTTTCTGGTTCTTTATCAAATAGAATTTTTGATTCTGAAAATAAATTTTCAGATTTCAGTTGGAGGAGAAGAATTAGAAGTAGACTCAGATTCTTGTTTAGGTGCATTTGGGTCTTTAAAATTTTTCTTAAACTTTCTAAAACGATTTCGATTTTTCTTAAAAAATTTCTTTTGTTGAAAATCTTTTTTTTGAAGAGCATCAGGATTTTCAATTTTTACTTCCGGTTTTTGAATTTCTTTAGGTATAAATTTCTTTTTTTCAGTTTCAAAATCAAGAGCAGTTTCACTTTTTTTTTCAGAAATTTGATCCAGAGTGATATCTTCTTTTTTATTATCTTCTTTAGGATGTTTGAATTTCTTTTTAAATTTTTTATCGTGTTTCTTAAATTTTTCTTTAGATTCTGGATCTGAATTCTCTAAGTGAACCATTTTTTGGGAAGCTTTAGGTCTATTTCTAGTTGAAATTTCCCAGAAAAATGCTGATTGAATAGCTTTATCATCATTGGCAACAATTGCATTGATTTTAAAAATCATAAATGCTTCATAAAAAAAATCTTTCTTTCTAAAAATTTCATTATGAACTTGGTTTGATTCATCAATATTTAAAAATCTGCTTTGGCTAGCAAAAATTTTTATCATTCTTTCTTTGTCTTTTTTTGGAATTTCTAATCTAATACAAATTGGCTCTAAAGCTTCTTTAATACTATGAACAAGATGATTTTTATTTTTCTCTTTAGAAATAGATTGATTCACAACATCAGAATAAATTAAAGAGAAAAAAATAATTGAAGTTAGTTCTTCTCTTTCTTGCATCATTTTATCAGCTTGGAAAATTCTTTTACCAATTGGTGTATTTAAAAAATCTTCTTGCCAGTTAGGAATAGATTTTAAAGTTTCTGCAGCTTCTTTAAATAATACTTCAAATAAATAGTTTTCAGCTAGTCCTCTAAAAATTTTTGATGAATTCCATGTTCTAAAAATTTTATTATATTCTTCTAACATTCTTGATGTTGAAGCTTTTTCTAATTCAAAACGATTTTTTTTAATAGCAAATTTAGTATTTTTTTCAATTTCTAAAGAGTGCAAACTTTGAAACTTTACAGCACGTAACATTCTAACTGGATCTTCTTTAAAAGATACATCTGGATCACCTATAACTCTCAAAATTTTATTTTGAATATCTTCATAACCTCCAACAAAATCAATTATGGATTCGTTTCTAGTATCAAAATAAAGTGAGTTAATCGTAAAATCTCTTCTAGCAGAATCTTCTTTTGCTGTTCCGTAATTATTATCTCTTTTTAAAAGTAGCTCTTTATCTTCTACTTTTTTTTGAAGTCTATGTTCTGGTAAAGATCTAAAAGTAGATACTTCAATAATTTTACCTTTAAAAATAACATGAACAATTTTAAATCTTTTACCAATTATTCTGGCATTATTAAAAATAGATTTAACTTGATTTGGAGTGGCACTTGTAGCTATATCAAAATCTTTTGGTTTTTTTCCCATTAACAAATCTCGAATACTTCCACCAACTAAAAACGCTTTGTGATTAAACTTATTTAATCGATAAATGATTTTGAGAGCATCTTCATCAATTTGATTTTTTCGAATTGGATGAAAATCCTTATAGTATCTTTTCCCTTCGGGATATAAGAGAATGTTCTCAACTGAGTGAGATTTTTTTTTAAAAAGACTTGAAATAAATTTGAACATGGACTGTTTACCAAAGTATAGGAATAAATGCTTTAAATCAAGTCAAAAACTAAATTTAAACCAAGAACTATAATGGATATATCGGAAAAAAACCTCAATTTTATTGAAAAACTAATTTTAAAGTTCTTCTTTTTAAGAAAAAAAGCAAAAAAACTTCATGAAACTGGAAAATCAGATATTTCTTTTTTATTTATTCCCCACAACGAAGAAAAAGTTTTCAAAATTACAATTAGCTATTATTTATTATCATTTCTTGCTTCCATATTTATTTTAACTTTATTAAGTTTTTTTGGTTTTAGTATTACATTCTTTTTAAAAACAAAAGAGAATAGTATTTTAAGAAATTTAGGTAATAAGCAAAAAATATTTTTTTTGCAGCATGAAAAAGTAGCAAATGAACTTCATGAAGCATTAGATTCTCTTGAAAAAGTTTCAAAAGAATTAGATCAAATTATTTGGGGTAAATCAAATAAATTAGATAAATTAAATTTTGGAAATCTGAATAAATTATTTTATCAAAAAAAAACTGACTTAAAAACTAATTTGAATTTATATCAGAACACAGTAATAAACACTAATAAATTAGTTTTAAAAATCCAAAGTTTAAAATCTAGTTTTCAAAATTCAATTGATTATTTAGAAACTAGAGAAAGTATTTTTGAATCCATGCCAAGAGGAAGACCCCTTGGTCCTGGGGTTGGTTTAATTACTTCAACTTTTGGAAATAGAGAAGATCCTTTTTTTGTAGGAGTAGGGGAGTTTCATAATGGAATCGATTTTGCTTCAGCTAGTGGAACTCCGATATATGCAACTGCTGATGGAATCATAAAAGACTCTTCAGCCTCTGAAGGTGGACTAGGACTACATGTGATCATTGAACATGAAAATGGTTTTAAAACAACTTATGGTCACTGCTCAGAATTATTTGTAAAACAAGGTGATATCGTTAAACGTGGTGATATTATTGCTGCTGTTGGTTCAAGTGGAAAAGCTACTGGTTCACATCTCCACTATGAACTTAGAATTGGAGATGATAAAGCCATGAACCCGCAGCCATTTATAAATATTGATTAGAGTTTTACAAAACTATTATTTTTAAAAATATACTTAGTAATAGTTTCTTTTTTTGTATCATAATTTTCTTCTTTATAAATGATATGGTTGTCTTTAATTTCAAAACTACCCATACTTCCAGTATCGTTTGCATTTTCAGAATAAACTTCTCCTGATGTTAATTCTAAAACTTTTTCAAGTTTATTATTATTTATTACATAGATTACAGTTTCAGAGCTCATTCGTCCATATGATTCAAAAATAAGTTCGTTAATTCCATCTGAATTAAAGTCATGTAACTTCACTGAATTTTGAGAAGAATTTCCAGAATGAATTTCTAAATAAGAATCTTTTGACTTCATAAAAATTTTTGTTAAATAATTGGAACTAGACTTTACCCAATCAGTATCAAAATTAATTTCTGTTAAAAAAAATTCATCTCCAGATTTTACTTTTCCTAGTTTAGTTATTTTAATATTTCTAACATCAAAATCAGAATTTGTTTTTTTAATTAAACCAAGCATTTCTTTATCTTTAAATCCAAACTTTTCTTCTGTTAATTCAGAAAGAGTTTTTTTATGATGTTCAACATCTTTTTCAAGAATCCAAAAATCTATTTCTGAATTGGAATAACATTCAAACTGTTCACAAGAAAAAAATTTTTCTTTTATATGAAAGAATTTTTTTCCATTTACAATAGCTGTTGATTTGACTGGATAAATTCCATCATCTTTGATTTGATTATTAGTTTCTTCAGAAATAATTTCCCCTTTTGGATGAATGAGTAAATTTAATTTGGATTTGATTAACACTAAACCAAAACCAATTTCTTCTCCGATCGATTTATCCAATCCATCATTTAAAAATCCTTTAAAACAAAATCCAATTTTCCCATCTTGCAGTTTAACTTTTACCCAAATATCATTTTTGTTATCTATAAACTCTGGATTTTTTCCATGAGCGATGACTTGAATTGGAGTATTTTCAGAAACAGAAGCTAAAATTCCTGAATTGAGACTTGGTGATTTTCTAATTCTTAAACTACTTGCATTTACAATTGACTCATAAGGTGTTACATCTTCTAAAACTACAATTTCTTTTTTTTCAAGACTAAGCTCAGATAAATATCCAAGTTGTTCTCCAAGACTCACTTTAAACCATTTTATTTTTTCAAATGCTTTGTTGATAATTCCGTGTTCTAAAAGTTTTAATTCTGAATCTATACTTTTTGAAACTAAAATTTTACTTTTAAAATCTGGCTCAGAATAAATTGGTATGGCTTTATCTGAAATCACATAAGACAAAATTGGACTTGTATAAACAATCCCAGATTTTTTTTTACAAGTAAACATTGTTACTATGACTAAGAAAATTAAAATTATTTTCATAAAAATTCCTCTAACTTAATTTCAAATTTGTTCAAAATAAATCAATTTTATTTTTTTATTTTGGAGAATTTTCATCAGTCGAAACATTTGATAGAATTCAAGCTCTCAGCTTCGGTCAATTTTTTAAGACAAAAAGCGGTTTCAAATCCTTTTGAAGATTTGAAACCGCTTAAAAAATTGACCCCGCTTCGATCTGCTTTTTTGTAGAGAGCTTTTGAGAATTGAAAAATTTGATTTGCAATAAATGAGTTTAAAAACAATTTCTATTCAAAGGAAATAAAATGTATTTACTCGCTCTATTATTAAAAGATGCAAAATATAGTTTAAAAGAAAAAGAATCTTTATTACCTGAAATTGTAAGAATCATTTCTTTTGCAAACAAATCAAGAGAAGTTGATTCCAAAAATTAAAAAATTATTTCCAGAACAAAATCCTTATAGAATTTTTCCTGCTCCTATAACATCTGAAAGTATTTCTGTCATAAAAAATTGGATTTCAAAACAAAAAATTACTAAATTTGAAAAAGATGGATTTATTGAATCATTTATTGAACATTCAAATCCATTTAGTTTTAATAAATTGATTAGTCGTTATACTTCACATCTAAATTTTATTTATACACTTCCAGTTTTAGAATCAAAATTAATTGATAAAATTTTATACAATTTAACTGATGGTGTATTAAATGATTTAGTAGAATTTATTCAAAGTAAAACGATTAAACCAGTTAAAACAGATATAGCTTATTCAAAATTATCTGAAAATTGGAAAAAGTCGAGGGATGTAATTCCATTTGGTCTTCAAGTTAAATACAATATCAGATAAATTTTAATTCTACACTTAAAAAAATTATTAAACACTAGCGAGAAGGATTGAAACGTTATCAAAAAATTTTGAATAAAATTTTTTGATAGAAGTTGAAAGCCTGATTTTTTATTAGCGAAGCGAAATAAAAAACTCGCCAAATTAATTTTGCTCTCTATTCTGAAAAAAAAGTATGAATTTCTTAAAGTATTTATATAATATTTCGCTATTAGGTAAAAATGAACAAATACTAATTTTACAATTTCTAATTTCTTAAGGTTCTGGTTCTTCAGGTGTATCAAGCCAACAGAATGTTCACGTAGATGGGATGAAAATGGCTTTGTTTAAAAAAAATCCTAAAAAAGAGTTGAATTAATTAATTATTTTTTTAGAATCAAAAAATGAGTAATCTTGAAATATTTATTATTTATATAGTTTTTTTCTTTAGCTTGGTAATTTTATATTTAGCTGCTTTAAAAATTATTAAAGATGAAATGAAAAAAATGGTGAATAAAAAACTAAATGTTAAATAAAATTCAATTTTGGTGTTCACTTTTTTTAATCTCAAGCTGTGCTTCTATTTTTAATTATACTTCTAACCGTGTTGATGATCTAACAGATATTCCAATTATTGGAATCGAACAAAATGTTTATGGGGCTGGTTTTCATTTTTGGTGTGTAGGTGGTGGAATTCAGTCTAGTGTGGATGCAAGTGGAGTTGGTTTGAGAAATGGAAATTTTGGAATATATAATTTAAGTAGCCAAAAAAAAATTTCTTTTTCAAAATTGAGACTTCCATCAGGGCTTAGCACAATTTTATTTAATTCTTATGGTCATCACACTAAAAATTCGAATCCTAGATCTAAAAATAAAAATTTTCGATTTGCAAGTTATGTTTTTTTTGTTCCAAATATAGATGAGTGTAATGCACCAGTTGGTTTTGAATTTTCAATGGGATTGTATGTTGGATTTCGTTTTGGAATTAATTTTTCAGAGATCGGAGATTTTTTTCTTGGAATTGTTGGAGCAGACTATAAACGTGATGATCATGTTTTAAAAAACAAAGAAGATATTTCTGACCAGGAATATAATAATTTTGAAAACAGAGAATTAGACCAAGTTGAAAAAAAAGAATTAGAAGAGTTAAGAAGACTTTCTGGCGAACCTAGAAAAAAAGACAAAATGAAATCAGATGAAGATGAATGAACCTCACCCAATTTTATATAAGTCGTTAAGTGAGATAGTTGAACACCCTCTCCATTTTAACGAAACGGAGAAGGTAATTATTTTCCCTTCTCTGTTGTCAAACACATTCGAAAAGCTCAGTGCAATGCTTGGAGAGGGGTTCTTAATATAAAATACCTCAACTTGGATAACTTTCGGGTGAGGTCTCAGAGATTATTTTGATCTGGTTTTTTTTCTGGATTTAATTCTGAAATAAATCTTTGAACTTGGTTTAATTTTGGAGCATCACTAAAACTTATCACAAGTGCAGAGCTTCCTTTTAACATTTGGCTAATTGGAACTTCAATTAAAAATTGATTTCCCATTTTCAAAATTTCAATTGACTGTTTTTCATTTTGTTGAACTAGATTTGCAGAAACTGGTTTTAAATCTCCACCAAGTAAAACTCTATAAAGCGGACCAGACAAAATTGCTTCAGCCATCATATTGGCTTCGATTCCTTGTCCACTGTTTTGGTTTAATTGGTTTTGTTTATTGTAAAATAAAATGATGTATTGGCCATTTTCATCTTTGTATGGAACAACTGGAAATACATCGTTTGCTTTTCTTTTTTGGAAAGATACTTCTTCTCCATCATATTTAAAATGAAATGTTAGTGCTTGGTCTGTTTCTTTTTTTTCACCAGTAAATTTTCCATTAGGAAAGAGTGTTTCAAGTTTTTTTAAAACATCTTCTAAGTTAAATTCTCCAAGTGGTGTAGAACCACTTTGGGCTTGAGCCATTGAATACATTGATTTAGAAAACCTGATTCTATATTCTGAATGAAATTTTTTATCTTTTAATTCTAAATAATGGATAATGTCAAAACAGGAAAAAAAGAGACTTGTAACTAAAATTAAAAAAATTTTTTTCATTTAATTTAACTTTTTTTCAGGATATTTTTTTAAAAGATATTCCATATTTTTTTCTTTTACTTTAGAGATATCTGGAACTGCTTCAAGTTCATTTTCATATTCACCCAAAAAAACTCTGTATGTATTGGAAGAGTTTTCTTTATCAGAGATTATATAAATTTTTGTAAAACCTTGTTCATTTAATTCTTTAGTAAATTTCATTGCATTAAATATATGAGAAAAAAATCCAAGTTGTAAACCAAAACCTTTTGGAGTTAAAATCATTCCTTCTGGGTTATAAATATAACCAGAACGGAAATTTTCAGAAGTTGCATCTTTTAAATCGATTTCTAAATTTGAGACTAAATCTTTTTTTGTTTCTTTTATTCTACCAATTTCTTTAGAAGCTTCGTCTTTTAAATTATCCAATTCTTTTTTTGTTTCAATTTTTACTGTTGTTTCTTTTTTTGGATCTTTTTTTGGAGTTTCATCTTTTGGTTCAGATTTATTTGGTTTTATAATTGAAGTAGTTTTGGAACTGGGATCAGGTAGTATAGTTTTAGATTCTTTTGCTTCTTCTTTATCTTCAACTACTTCTAACCTAACATTGATTACCCCATCTTCAATCATTCCAATTTCTTTAGCTGCAACTTTTGATAAGTCAACTATTCTAGAATGCGAAAAAGGTCCACGATCATTTATTCTAACAATAACAGATTTATTATTTTTTAAATTAGTAACTTTGATCTTAGTTTGAAATGAAAGCTCTCTATGTGCAGCACTATATAAATTCATATCATATTTTTCACCTGATGCAGTTTTGGCACCTTGAAAGCGATCATGATAAAACGAAGCTTTACCGTTTTGAATTAAACCTATTTGAGAAAAAATTGAAAAACTAGATAAGAAAAAAAATAATTTTATCATATTAAAAAATTCTTAGTTTAGCTAATTCTTTTAAAACGATTTTAGTCACATCACCAATTATAGGAAGATTCCATGGATAAGGAATTGTAAAATCCACAATTACTCCATCTTGTTCATTAATTGGATTTTTTCCTTCTAAAAGATTTTTCCAGTTGATTGCATCAATTTTAAATTTAATATGAATCCCTTCACTTGGATTTACTAAAACAAGATCATCCACTTTTTTTAATTGAATAGTTTTGTTTGTGATATTTTTTTCAACATTATCAATCATATCAAAAGCTGAATCAACTTTAGTTTTAGAAGTTTTTTTTGCTTTAAGAATTTGTTCTCTAGGAATTTCTTCACTTTCAGTGATAATTTTTGCTTCCACTGACTCATCTAATTTTTTACGTTTCTTCGGTATTGCCATTTAATTTCTCCGATAATTTTTTATAAATTTCAATTGTGATAGAATCAATGTCTGTTAAAGCTCTTTGACCAACTGCAAAAAGGCGTTTATTATTTTGATTTGATTCCACATATTCTAAAAGAGTTGAACCTTCACGATTAAAGTTTTCATAAATTCCTCGAAAAGGGTACATTGCATCAAAACAGTTCACATAATCAGGAAGTACTTCTCTGAAATAATTTATGACTTTTTCTTTATTGGATTGAGCATTTGTAAAAGAAGGCAGAATATAAAAAATTCCTTTTTTAATAGGATAAGAACGAACTAATTCTTTAATTATAGGAAGTAAATTTTCAGAAAATGCTGATTCATCATTTGTAGAAGTTCTCATTGGGATTATCACCAAATCAGAAACAGCACAAGCAAATTTTGTGTGTAGTTTCGAAGTACTTTCACCCGGTACATCTAAAATTACTAAATCATTATGATTCGTAATTGTTTTAACTGAGTCTTGAAGAACTTCTCTTTGTGTGCTAGAAATATGATGAAAAGAAATTTGGTGAAATGCAAGTGAATGTTCTGTACGTTCTTCCCACCATTTTTTTAATGTTCCTTGGGGATCTAGTTCTACTAAAGCAATGGACTGAAATTTTTCTTTAAAAATTTTTGAAAATGCAGAATTTAGAGCAAGAGTACTCTTTCCTGTCCCGCCTTTAGTTTGGACAAAGCTAATTATCATGACAAATTACATTTATTCGAGTAAATTTTAGGAGTCAATGAATTTCTAAATTGAACTTAGTCTAGAATTTTTTTAGAACTGATAGAATTGGCTAATTAGAATCTTTTTTCAATTAAAAATATTCGTCATTTAGGAAAAGGAATAAAACTTCAAAAAATTCTTTAAGAATTAGAAAAAGTAATATAATACTTTTTTAATCATTTTAAAAAAAAATTAAGAATACTGACTCTTATTATACTATTTCTTGACTTTTATTTAAAAAAAACTTTCATGTTCTTTTGTTTCAAACAAGGGAGAATTTAATGGCGAAAGAGAAAATATTTGAAGCCTCAAAAGAGTTTCAAAAAAATGCAAATCTAAATTTCAAAGAATACCAATCTTTATACAAAGAATCTATTAATAGCCCAGAAAATTTTTGGAAAAAAATGTCTCTACGTCTAACTTGGTTTCAAAACCCAAAAAAAATTTTAAAAAATAATTTTGTAAACGCTGAAGTAAAATGGTTTGAAGGTGGGAAATTAAATGTGTCTTATAATTGCCTTGATAGACATTTGAACACTGAATTAAAAAATAAAGCTGCAATAATTTGGGAATCTGATTCTGGTGAAGAATCAAAAACATTTACTTATTCAGAACTTCATAGAGAAGTTTGTAAATTTGCAAATGTATTAAAAGCAGAAGGAATTAAAAAAGGAGATAGAGTTTTAATTTATCTTCCGATGATTCCAGAACTTGCAATTTCTGCATTGGCTTGTACTAGAATTGGTGCAATTCATTCCATTGTATTTGGTGGATTTTCTCCTGAATCATTAATTGGTAGAATAGATGACTGTGTTCCAAAACTTGTTGTCACTTCTGATGGTGGATTTAGAGGTGGTAAAATTATTGATATGAAAAAAAATGTGGACTTGGCACTCGAAAAAACTTCCACTAAAATTGAGAGTGTAATCGTTGTTAAACGAACAGGTGTGGAAGATAAAAAAAACTGGAAAGACGGAAGAGATAAACATTATTCTGATTTGATGAAATCAGCCTCCAGATTTTGTGAACCAGTAAAATTAGATTCAGAAGATCCAATGTTTATTTTGTACACCTCAGGTTCAACTGGAAAACCAAAAGGTGTAATGCACACCACAGCAGGATATTTGCTTGGTGCAAATTTAAGTTTTTATTATATTTTTGATTATAAACATTCAGACACATATTGGTGTACTGCTGACCTTGGTTGGATTACTGGACATTCTTATATTTTATATGGACCACTTTCCAATGGAGCAACTAGTATTATGTTTGAAGGTGTTCCCACCTTTCCAGATCCATCTAGATTTTGGCAAGTAGTTGAAAAATACCAAGTAAATGTTTTTTATACAGCACCAACAGCAATTAGAGCTTTGTCAAAAGAAGGTGTTTCGCACACAGAAAAATATTCTTTGAAGTCTCTAAGACTTCTTGGAACAGTTGGTGAGCCGATTAATCCAGAAGCTTGGATTTGGTATTATACTCATGTCGGTAAAAAAAATTGTCCGATTGTTGATACCTATTGGCAAACAGAGACTGGCTCAATTATGATTTCACCAATTCCAGGAGCAATTGACACAAAACCCGGTTCAGCTACACTTCCTTTTTTTGGCGTTAAACCAGTGTTAGTTGATAATGATGGAAAAGAAATTAAAGCTAAAGGTGAAATTTCTGGAAATTTATGTATCTCTTCTCCCTGGCCTTCTATGATGAGAGGAGTTTATGGTGATAAAAAAAGATTTAAAGAAACATACTTCTCACAGTTTAAAGGTTATTATTTTACAGGTGATGGTGCTAGGCGTGATAAAGATGGGTACTATTGGATCACAGGGAGAGTTGACGATGTGTTAAATGTTTCAGGTCATAGAATTGGAACTGCTGAGGTTGAATCAGCTCTTGTTGAAAATAAAAAAGTGGCAGAAGCTGCAGTTGTTGGTTATCCTCATGATATCAAAGGACAAGGAATTTATGCCTATGTAATTTTAAAAAATGGTATTGAATCTTCAGAAGAATTAAAAAAAGATTTAATTGCAACTGTAGAAAAAATGATTGGAAAAATTGCAAGACCTGATATAATCCACTTCACATCAGGACTTCCAAAAACTAGGTCTGGAAAAATTATGAGAAGAATTTTAAGAAAAATTGCGTCAAATGAATTAGATTCACTTGGTGATATTAGTACGCTTGCTGACCCAAGCATTGTGAAGGAAATCATTGAAAAAAAACCAGTTTAAAAAAATTTTAACTCTTTCAGAATCTGATTTAGAAAAGTTTACTTTATCGAATCTCAAACCAGATATTTTAGAAATTCGATTGGATTTGTTTTCAAATAGTTTTTTGGATAAAAAAATAATCCCAATTTTAAAAAAAAGAAAAGAAGAAATTTTATTCACTTATCGACTTTCAGAAGATTCTAGCATCGAATCTATTGAGCCAATCCAAGAATTAATTTTGGATAAATTGCTACGTGAATTTAATTTTGAAACAAATTATATAGATTTTGAACTAGATAAAAAAAATATTATTTTAGAAAAATACAAATCTTTTAAATTTAGAAAGATTTATTCTATTCATGATTTTCAAAATAAAATTTCTTCAATTCATATCAAAAGTTATATTCAAAAAAATTTTAACAAAGAAGCAATTTACAAAGTAGCAAAAAAAATTGATTCAATTGAAGAACTGATGATTTTTCTAAAAGAATTTTCTGAATTTGGGGAAGAATACAATTTAATTTTAATCCCGATGGGTGAACTCGGAATTCTCGCTCGGCTTTATCCTGAAAAATTTCAATCGATTGCAACTTACACTTGTTTTGATTCTCCAAAAGCTCCAGGTCAAATTCAATTATCTAAATTCGATTTTTTAAGAAATAAAATTGAATTTAAAGAAGAATTAAACGAATCCAGTTATGTAAAATTAAATAAAGAGATTCTTGTTTGAAATTTGAGTAATTTAATGTATAAATTTTTATTAAATGAATTAATTGATGTCTTATCAAAATTTAAAGAATCAAATAAAAATCTAATCATTTTAACTGGGGCTTGAATTTCTGCTGCGAGTGGAATTACCACTTTTTGAGGTAAAGATGGATATTGGGTAGTGGGATCTATAAATTATAAATCAGAAACTGTGCTAAAACTAAAAGATGAGTCTTTGCTTCTAGTTATTGTTGGAACTTTTGGTTCTACAAATCTCCCACTAAAAATCACATCTGATTCAATTAAAAATAATATTCAAATTATAGAAATTAATATTGAAGAAAATTATTTTTCTAGAGTTGTAAATCAATATAAAAATGGATTTTATATACAAGGGGAAAGTAGTTTAGTAATAGATGAAATTCTAAATTATTTTGAAAGTTTAATAGAATAGAAAAGGAAAGTTTTTTGAAATTAAAACCAGAAACAATAAGTAAACTAAGATATGAATATTTTTATTATTTAATACCCATTTTTATTATGAATTTTATAATTCCAATTTTTTATTTAGGAATAGATTTTTATTTAAAAAAATATTTTGATATAAATGAATTTTTGGGACAAGTATTAATTCAAACTTCCACTCATTTTATTTATCTTTTTGCAATAATTATAATTTATTATTATGCTGAAAAAAAATACTTTTCCACTCTAAACTTGAATCAATTTTGTAAAATAATCACAACAACAGTTGTAAAAATCACAGGATTTTTTCAAATTCTACAAACGACAATAATCATTTTATTTGCTTTAGGTGAAATTGCAAAAGATAACCTTTACAAAGGAAAAATTGCAATTTATTTTATTGTTGGTGTTTCAGTTGTTTACCAATACATTATTATCACAATGTTTTTAACTTATATGGCTACTCAAATTGTAGAAAGAAAATTTAAAACTAGAATTTTTGAAGAAACTAAAATTTTATTTAAACATGGAAATGAAAAAATCAAAACTGAAATTTTAGTTTCTTTTTTTGTAATTGGAATTGTTCCTTTACTGATTTTATTACTTTTTCAAATTCATGGGACAGAAGGGAATTTTTTCAAAGGAGATAGAATTTACATTATTGGAACTTTTATAGTTGTATTTACTGGAATTGCAGCTTGTTTAGTGTTTCAAAAAGAATTAATTTCTTTTCCAATTGAAACTTTAGTGTCAGCAATGGATCAAGTGGAACAAGGAAATTTTAAAGTTCGTGTGCCAATTTCCAAATCAAATGAATTAAGTTTGCTTTCTAGTAAATTTAATGATATGCTTGATGGACTTGAAGAAAAAGAAAAAATAAAAGATGAATTTGGAAAGTATTTATCACCAGAAGTAGCAAAAGAAATTTTAAATTCAAAAAAAAATATTTGGGAAGGTGAAGAAAAAGAAATTACGATTTTGTTTACTGATATTGAAGGGTTTACTACACTATCAGAAAAATTAGAAGCCAAAGAAATTGTAAAACTTTTAAATGAATATTTTACTGAGCTTGTAAATATCATCAAAAAAAATTCTGGGGTGGTAAATAAATTTATCGGGGACTCAATACTTGCAATTTATAATGCTCCTTTAAATGATATCAATCACGCTGAGAATGCTTTTCAAACTGCTTTAGAAATTTCTAAATTAAATGAAAATAAAAAATTTTCAAGTGACTTAATAATTAAAACTAGAATTGGAATTAACACAGGAAAAGTAATTATCGGAAATCTTGGCTCCAAAGAAAGATTGGAATATACTGTAATTGGGGACGCAGTTAATGTTGCACAAAGACTTGAATCTATGAACAAAGAGCTTAGTACTACAATTTTAATTTCAGAGAGCACAAAAAATTTGATTCAAGAAAAAATTCAGTTTCAGATTGAAAAAGAAATTTTTGTAAAAGGTCGAAAAGAATCAATTCATGTATTTGGTATTTGAGTTTTTATAAAACTCTAATTTATAAAGTTTTTTTCTAAACTTAAAGGATTATGCGAACGTGATTGAAGCAGAGGTCAAAAAATTTTGCACTTCGAGTTGCTTTTTAAAAACAAGTATGTTACCGAAATTTTTTGACCATAGCTTGGCTTGGTGCTTCAATGAAGCAGGGGGGAGAAAGCTCATTTTTTTTGTAGAGAACTGCACTGGGTAATTTAGATAGCTTGTAGCTACCATCTGATCAGTGTTAAAACCCACTGTTCTATGGATTTTCTACAAAAAAAAATTCGCCCAAAATTTGTATAACTCTTAAGATCTAAATCAATGTTCTTAACTTGACAAGTAAGCTAAACTGCCAAAATTGAAAACATGTTAGATAGAATTTATATACCAATATTAAGTGATATTGTTGGTTTTTTTATTTCAGATTTAAAAGCAGGATTTTCTACTTTTTCGTTTTGTATGTTAGCAGCATTTTTAGTGGGCACAAAATTACTTCCTTTAGAATATAAAAAACGTGGACTCATTCCAGAAGTTGCTGATAATGTGGTTTTTCTTGGAGTGATTGGAACTTTAGTTGGAGCAAAAGTATTTTATATTTTTGAAATCTGGGATCAAATTTTTGTAATTCCCGGAATGAATTCTTATCCACTTTTTCATTGGACTGGATTTAGAGAGCTACTTGAAACTGATCCTTCTTGTGAGCCCTGTAAAACTGCAATGGGACTTTGGAGTTCTTTTTTTAGTGGTGGGGGTTTAGTTTTTTATGGTGGATTTTTATTTGGAACTTTTTTTATCTATCTTTATTTTCTATACAACAAATATGAAATGGGTCATTATTATGATGGAATGGCTCCCACAATGGCAATTGGATATGCAATTGGTCGTCTTGGTTGTTTTGTTTCTGGCGATGGTTGTTATGGCTATCACACTGCAAAAGAAATTCCACTTTTGGTATTCACCTATCATGGTGCCCAGCCTTCAGGAGTTCCTGTTTGGAACACACCTGTAATTGAATCCATTGTATCCTTTTTATTTTTCTTCTATTTTTTTTATTGGGCAAGACATCAAAATTTTAAGAAATGGAGTTTGTTTTTTCAATACTTAACTCTTCATGGAATTGCAAGACTTTGTATTGAATTCTTAAGAGTAAACAAAGCAGTGTTTCCAGTTTTAGATCCACCAAAAATTGTAAACATTCCTCACGATGAATTAACTAATGCAGAATTTTTAAATGAATACTATTGGCATGGATTTTCTCAATCCCAACTGATTTCACTGGCATTTATTTTTGTGTCTCTATTTTTTATTACCAAAATGAAACTCTGGGAAAAAACTCTTCAGAAATAAAAAAATATTCTTGACAGTATCTCAAATTGAGATTTATTTGTTTTTATGCATGTCATAAGTAGAAGAATCATTTTAGATTTTTACAGACTTCATCCAACTTCCAAATCTTCACTTGAAAGTTGGTACAAGATTATGTGCAACACTATATTTACAAATTTTAGTCATCTAAGATATATTTTTCCAAGTGCAGACCAAGTTGAAAATTTAACTGTTTTTAACATTAGTGGAAATCATTCTAGATTAATTGCAGCAATTCATTATAATAGGCAAAAAGTTTATATTAGAAATATTTTAACTCATGCTGAATACGATAAAAATAATTGGAGGAAAAATTCATGACTTTAACTGCTGAACTTGAACAAGTAAAAATTTCATGGGCAGAAGCAAAAACTATTTTGTCTGTCCCTCATTCTGAAAAAGAATACAAAAAATTAGTGAAGATTTTAAATTTGCTAATTGATGAAATTGGAGAAAATGAAAAACACCCAATGACTCCCCTCATGGAGTTAATTGGAAGTTTAGTTGAATCTTATGAAAAAGAAACCACGTTGGAATTTACTTCTGATCCAATTGATACTTTAAAATTTTTAATGTCTGAACATAACTTAACTCAAAAAAATTTATCTGAGCTTGGTAGCCAAGGGGTTGTGTCTGAAATTTTAAGCGGCAAACGAGAATTAAACGTGAGACAAATTCATGCTCTTGGAAAAAAATTTAATCTTCCAGCAGCAGTTTTTTTATAAAATTTTTTGGGCGAGTTTTTTTAATAGTAAGACTTAATTAATTAAGTCTTACTATTTAAAAAATCGTGCTTTCAGCTACTTCCGCTAAAGCGGAAACGCTTCAATCACTCTCGCAAGACTTTAAGACTTGAATTAATTTTACTTTGCTTGAAGAAATTTACTTCATTTAGAAAATGTGATGATGAGTGATTCAATTGATAAAGTCAAATTTGGTTTAAAACTTGGAGCGAGTGCTGGTTGAAGCTTTATAAAAATCAACGTTTTAGGTAATTTTTTTACGCTTATTTTTTTTTGTAACTAGTTCTATTTTTTTATTTAATCAAATATATCGAAATGGAACTGGTCCAGCTCATGCAGCAGGAATTGGTTTTATATTAGTTATTTTTGCTGCTAGACCTATTTCGTCTATTTTAGTTTTGCTACTTGGTATCCTTTCTCCAATTCTAAATTTTCAGTTTGGTAATAAATATATCATTTCCAAAACAATTCACAAAATTATTTCTGAAAAAGGTGAATCTATTTTATTTCCTTTGGTTGAAAAAATTATTTCTAAATTAACAGAGCAATAGCCTGATTTTTTTAAACAAACTTTTGATAAAGCAAAACTAAAATTAAAACTTATCAAAGAAATAAAAAACTCTAGTGATAATTTTTGGATAAAAAAAGCAATTGAATATGGGCTTAGTAAAATACAATTTGAAGAAATTGATTTTAGCAAAGAAAATTTTAGTTTTACTGAAATTATAAACCAAAAATTAGTCCAAAAAATTTCTGAAATTTCAGAACCTTATAGAAAATTTTTCTTAATCATTTTCGGAATTCAATTCTTTGTTTTAATTTTGATTTTAATCAAACTAATATAAGTTAAGGCAAATTTTAAATCATATTTGATAAAGACCGACCACCTAGTAATGAAGAATTAATTTTAAAAGAAAAATTTAAATCATTTAAAAAATCTAAACTTCCCGAAGCTTCTTTTACTAGAGATTGATTTGGTCATGTAGTTTTAAAACTCAAAAAAATTCTGTTTGCCTCTGCCAAAGCAAAGACAATCCCTGAATTTAAAAAAAGCTTGAAGTAGATTTTTGCTTATCTGAGTTTCTTCTACCTTTCGGAAAGGGAATTTACAATACTTTTATAAAGTTCTTTATTAATCCAAAAACCTTTTTCAATAGCTAAATCAATGCTACCAATAACATCATCCAATAAGCCTTTTTGTTTTGCTTTGATAAGTATCCCTACAAAACCTATTTTATTTAAACCATGAAATTCTGCTATTCGTCTTGCATCCACTTCATCAATAATCACGAGCGTTGCATTTTCTTCTTTTGCTAATGCGATTACTTCTGATTCGCCTATATCCAAATCTTTTTGTAAAGCTCGAACAAAATTTTTATCTTTAATCGTTTTTACTTCTATTACATTATTCTTTATGAGTGAATTAATTTTCCCAATGTCTTTTGGAAATTCACCTTTTAAGATTAATTCTTCAAATACACCATTCGGAATAATAATTTGACCATACAGCTTTTGCAATAAATCCAATCTATCAATCTTTGATAAATTAATGAGTGGAGAAGAGTTACTAACAATTTTATCCAAGTCCATACTGTAAATCTTCTTGGAAGGAAATTAAATCATAATGGCGTTCAATTTTTCTTTTTCCTAATTCTTCATGAAATTCCCATTTTGATAAACCTGATAGCTCTCTTGATTTTCCAAAAGATAAAATTTTTCTTTCATATAAAGAAATGGATAATTCCAAAAGAAGAATTTTCTCAACTGCTTGATCAGGTAATTTAAGTGCTAACCAAACCTCTTGTGGGATTTTTAGGGTGAGTTCCATAATTCGATTCTTTACCAAATTATAAAGATAGCAAGCCTTTTATTGGATTTTGTAAAATGCCCATGCCAAACACCCACCGAAAGAAAAATCCCTCGGTGGAGTATATCCATTTTCCCCAAAAAATCACCAATGGACATTACCGCAGTTTATAAGTGCAATTTTTATTACCACCACATTGAGCATAGATAGTGTTTCCCCCTATTAAAAACATTTCTTGAAGTGTAGTACCACCAAAAGGTGATGTAAGAGAATTTTCTTTAATCATGGACTCCCATTTCCAAGTGGTGCCAGTCCTTCTATATATATAGATAGCACCATGCATTCCGGAAGTATCAGGTGGTACAGGAACTGAATTATAAATCCCACCACCTGTTCTATCATTCCAAGAAAGGACTGCAAGAACATCTCCAGAGATACTCACACCAGCACCAAAACCACCACTAGCTAATAAATGAAATGCCTTGATATGAGCTTCTCTTATATAAGCAGAGCCATTCCAACGATAAACATCAACTCCACCATAAGTGGGAGCAGCAAAAGTACCTGATATAACTCCTCTAGAAGTTCCATTGTTCACTCCTGTCCAAGTGCTGGTATCTAGTTCACTCCCAATTACAAGCGTATCTCCATCCATGTCAATACTAGGATTACAGCTATAACCTGGTCCACCGTATGCGGATAAAGTAGACTGCTGACTCCAAGTGGTCCCTGTCCTATGATAAACTGATACGTAACAACCATTTGATTTTGGTACAAACAATCTATCACCAAAAAGTCTTATTGGTCTTTCGGAAATAAGCATAGAATTTTCTTTAATAAATGCTTCTTGTTCCCAAACGGCACCGTTTTTTCGATAGATGTAAATTGCTCCCCAAGGGGCATATTGATTCTTGGTAGGAGGTGTTCCTGTTCCATTGATAATTCCACTAAAACTTTCTGACCCTTCTCTTTCTGCAAAAACTGCTATTGTATCACCAGATACAGAAACATGCGCTCCAAATCTTTCACCAACAGCAGAATTACTTGCTGTAATTGTAGCTTCCAATTGCCAAACAGTTCCACTTAATCTATATACAGTAGCTTGTCCTGTATTAGTATTCTCACATTCTTTACCTGTAACTAAAACATTTCCTGAGATTGCAGCTTTAAAAGATTCATTCGAACAACCAACAGGTGTCTGAGAAAAAGTTAAATTTGTTCCTGTGCTACTGTCTTGACTTCCGACACCTGGAGGAGTATTCATATCACCTGTAGTGCCACGGATATGTCTGTTTCCTGAAAAAAATACACTAGTGAACATTCCATATATTGGACCTGATATGGAATCCCTGTACCATTCATGAGCCACTTGAATCGATAGTGTCGCAGTATTTGAACCAGAAGCGTTAGACGCTGTAATGGTATAACTAACAGGGTCTTGTAAGGTTGTGGCTGATCCCGATATGGCGCAGGTTGTGTTGTTTATCGTTAGCCCCGCAGGAAGTGCAGGACTAGATGTACAAGACGTGGGTGAGCCTGTCATAGTCGGTGTCTCTGTCTTAGGTCCATTTTTGTAGAACATAAATGGACTTCCCACATAACTCAAACCATTTGGTGGTGCAGGTCCGATAGCAATTTGAATGGTTGCTTGCGTACTACCAGATCCATTACTTGCAGTGATTGTGTAACTGATAGAGCCTTGTTGTGAGCTTGGACTTCCACTAATTGTACAAGTCGTCGCACTGATACTGAGACCTGCTGGTAGCCCTGGACTCGAAGTGCAGTTTGTCAAAGGCGAACCAGAATAACTCGGTGTTCCAGAGGAAGCGGCAGTGGATTGGAAAAAACTGTATGGAGTTCCCACATAAGTGAGAGCAGAGGGAGCCATCGCTGAAACTGTGATACTAATTACAACATTTGTGCTTCCAAATGGATTTGTAGCTGTGATCGTATAGTTATTTGCACCTTGCTGAACAGTTGGGGTTCCTGCAATTGCACAAGTTGTATTATTAATCGCAAGTCCTGCAGGAAGTGCCGGAGCGGAAGTGCATGTTGTTGCATTTCCTGTGAGACTTGGTGTTGCCACTGTCATTGGTGAATTATGAGTTAATACAAATGGTGTTCCAGAATAAACTAAGTTGGCTGGGGGAATCGCAACTATCGTTATATTGATATTTGCCGAAGTGCTTCCAGATAAATTACTTCCTGTTATCGCATAAGCAGTATTACCCTGAGTTGCTGTTGCTGTTCCTGTAATTTCACAATTGGATTGAAGTGTTAATCCGGCTGGAAGTGTTGGTGAAGAAACACAACTTGTCAGAACAGATGTATGTGTTGGTTTAATCACTCCCACACTTACTAAAGTTGTAAACGTAAATGGTGTTCCCGCATAAGCCAAATTAGTCGGAACGGGTGGTTTGTTTTCTACACTAAATGTCATACTAAATTGTGATACACCTGCATAATTTGTTAAAGTCACAATCGCAGGTGAAGGATCTTGTAAATTTGTTGGTGTTCCTGAAATTACACCCGTGAACATATTGATACTCATTCCATCAGGAAGACCAATTGCTGAAAAAGTATTCGGAGCAGTTCCTGTAAATGTCGGTGTAAAACTAAAATCAAATCCTTTGCCTAACGGATAATTTGTAGAACCATAACTAAGTGTTGGTGGTGCATAAATTGTTCTATCAGAAATAACTTGGAAGCTTACTGAAAAAATTGCAAACCCAGATGGATTGGAAGCTCGAACTATGTATGTAGTTGGTGCTTGCAAATTAGTTGGGTATCCAGAAAAGACTCCGGTCTCTCTGTCAAATTGAATTCCTTGTGGCAAAGGTCTATCGATCGAATAACGGACATTAGTCCCTTTCGCTGTGCTTGGTGCAATTGTAAATTTCTTTCCTGTTAGAAGTGTATATCCAGATGCTCCAAACAAAAGTGTTGGTGAAGGAATCACAACTGGCAGGTTTGCTGAAATCAGAAGTTCTGTTTGGACTTGTTTGTAGCCATCATTTGCTTCTACAATAATTGTTGAAGCAGGTGACTGAACAATAGGTTTTCCAAAAATAACGCCATGTGAACGAGAAAAGTTTAACCCCGCAGGAAGTTTTCCAGATTTGATTGTATAATAAGTTGCCTTACCAAACTCCAAGCTAGGATAGTGAAATGGAGCATCTACCCGAACTGTATAATCATAAGCTTTAGAGGCATAGCTTAGTCCTCGTAATTCTTTGTATGGGTTCATCTTAAATACATCCCCACTCAGAATATGAAATCTTTCTCCGATACCGTTTATAGGAATTCTTTCACAAACAACTCTTGTGCTTTTCATTGTATATGGCACATTAAACTTAACCCCAGTAACTCTTCCTTCTGGGTTGTAAACAAAACTAGTATTTAAAACTGGAATCTTATCCATACTCAAATTAAGCGTGAAGTTTGCTGGA
Organism: Leptospirales bacterium; assembly: GCA_013297885.1. Lineage (GTDB taxonomy): Bacteria > Spirochaetota > Leptospiria > Leptospirales > Leptospiraceae > UBA2033. The sequence continues at coordinate 40,839 of JAAFIR010000028.1, forward strand.
TTGATTGGAACTCTAAATCTTACAGTCATTTCAGTTCCAACAGTTCCTTCTTGAGGTTCAATGTCCATATAGTTTGGAGAAGGCAAAGTATAACTCCTATTATCCCCTTTGGAACTTTTAATAGTAAATGAATTATCTTCTTGAACGGGCTTCTCCGATGCAAAATCCGTAAACATATACGCTATGTCATTTGCATACAAAGCCTTCTTCAAACCATATCCATCAAATGAATCCAAATTTGCCTTTATCCCACCATAGTCAGAAACGCTCGGTGGAGTTTTTGGGTATTTTGGATAAGTTTGGTATGATTTTGTTTTTCCACACATTTGGTTGTGTAAACTTTTGAATCTTGATTCCACTAAAAATTTTGCAGATTGAGTTGGTGCGAGTGCAAGTTGTAGATTGTAACTGTCCATTTGCAGGCTATAGTTAAAACATTTGTAGTCTTCTCTGTAAGATGCTAAATCCATATCGAAGTTTTGAAATCCACGACCAATTACATTTAGCTCTACTTTGTTTGGATCTATTGTCCAACGGGCTACATCTATTTGAAATGTGTTGATGTAACTAATCAATTCTTCTAAACTACTCATCTGTCCCATTTTGGTTGGTGCAAATGTTTTCATTAGTGCCTCTAAATCTTTACTTTCATCTCTTGCATCTGCTGCATTTGAATTTACAAATAACATAAAAGTAGAATCTTTAGATACTGCAAGAAATGGAGGTGGAGCTCCCATCACAATTTGAATTTCATACGGAACTTCAAATGCTGAATAAGTATCGATTAACATTGCATCTACTGTATGTTTTTCTCTTCCTGGTTTTTGTTTAAATCTAACTCCCATTCCTTTCGCGTAAGACCTTCCATCTATCATTAAACTTTTTGCATTGTTCTTAGTTTCTACTTCAATTGAAATATCCATTGTATCAAATAATGTTCCCCAAGGAACCATTACTTTTATTTGTCCGGGAGTAATAGTGTAAGTTCCATCCACGTCATCAAAATATCCTGCGGCTTCACTTTCCACCATCGATACTGGTTTACCAAGTCCAATTGTATTTACTTTTGTGATTTGAGGTATGTCTACAAGATCAAGTGTTCCTTTTGTTGTTGTATTTTTACCAGCATAAGATCTTGCTCCTGCACGAAGAACTTCATGACTTGCTTTTACTACATAATTTTGTGTACAACCATTTGAACCTTGCACTGTAAATGTTACATTACTTCCATTAAAATTTTGTGTGCTAATTCCAGAAGTTTGTGTAGTTCCACCAACTCGCATTGTAGTTCCATATATACTAAAACTAGTTTTTAATGCTGACAAATTTGCATCTGGGGGTAGACTTGCTTCATACCAAGTATTAGTTGTATCATTTTTTTGTTTTACTGCTGCCATTGGATAATCTGTAAAATAAATTCCAGCAAGCTCACAAGTATATTGAATTCTATTTACCATGACTGTGTATTCTTTTGTTGTGCCGTCTTTTGCTTTTACTGTAAATACTTGCGGATTAGAGAAGTTAAGCGATGTTCCAGTAGTGATTATTCTTGTGCCAAGTAAAACAGATCCACCATCATGAGTGAACACAGCTTGTAAATTGGTTACATCTTGGAATGGAACATCAAAATTAATTGTATCTCCGTAAAATACTCCGGTGATATCTCCTGCTGCTGGCTCTCTATCAGTTTTTAATGCAAATGATAAAAATGATTTTGTATCTTTTTCATTTCCTGTTCGAGGTTTAACTGTTATAGTTCCCGAATAACCTCCGTTGGAATCATAAATCTCTACTGCTTTGGCATTTCCATTAAAATTAATTTTTAAATTTTCTTCACCAGCTTTATCGCCACTTCCACCAACTGGTGGAACATTGGAATCAGGAGCTGGTTTTGCTGCATCATTTTTTACTTCATCTATTGATTTTGTTGAGGCATTTCCAATACTTAAAGGATTGCCATCTGGACCTGTGAGAGTTAAACCAAGTGTAATATTCTGATTACTAGAAATAGAATTTGAATTAGAACGAAAAAATGCCAGAATTGACTGCCATTTATTATCTGACTTTTTATTCATGATTCCATTGCAAGAAAAAATATTTAAAATTATAAGAATGAATATTACCAAATTTTTCATTTTTATCTCCTTCTTATTCAATATACCGTTTAACAATGCTTAAATGGTAAATCAATTTTGCTAATTTAAATTGAGTTTATATTTTTTCATACGAAATTTTATTTCATTATCTGCAACAGGAAATTTTTAATATTCTAAAAAAGTTGTTCATCTAAGGGATTTCCCTTAGTTTTGAAAAAATATTTTCTATTATAAACATTTTAGTTTGACTTTTAAAATATTATTCTCGTCCTATTCTTAAGAGGTCTAAGATGTATTCTAAAAAAATTTTTAAACTAATTACCTATTTTTTATTTATAATTTTATTTCAAAATTGTAATGATACACTTACTTATAAAGATAAAGCTAAAAATGTTTTATTTTTGGTCTCATTAATTAAAGACCAAGTTCCATTTGATCCAGACCAATTTGCAATTGATGCAATAGACGCAGATATTGTAAATCCTGGACCGCTAAATATGAATGTAAAAACAGTCAATCTCACTTCTTCTCAAACAGCTTTCATCGGAAAAAATTTTAGCTTCTCAGCTAATATTGAAAGTGATTATGATGCAAAAAATGTTTTAATTCGATTTGTATTTGTAAATAAATCTCAAATAGATTCAGGTGTTACTTCTGGTTTAAAACAATTTGAAGTTTTAGATAGAATCAGTTCTGTAAAAAAAGGGACTAACTCTTATAATTTTAATATACCAATTCCAGATGCAGGACCACAACACAGTGGAAACTATACAATATTTACCATTTTAGATCCAGAAAATAAGAGAAATAATTTTTTTACAAGATCAGGAATGCTTTCGGGTGTAAAAAAAGATAATAACACTTCAGTGGCGGTTGATTCTTCATCCTCTGGAACAAGAGATATTTTGCTAAGTAAAATTACTCTTCGTAAGCCTGTACTTGTGATTAAAAATGCACAAACATTCACAAAAACACGTATTGGAGTAAGTGGAGAAGCATTTTCTATGGGTCAAGATGCCACAAATGTGGATGTTGAATTTTTCTTTGCAGACATTAATGGTAACAAACTCACAGCTCTTGGAAATCTTTTAGTATACAATTCTGTAGCGAACACTACTTCTACTCTTTTTAGAATTCCAACTCTCACTGCAAATGTTAAGAAAAATTTTGATGTTTCTTTAATTCCAGGATCAGATTCCCTTTTAGCAAATATCAATTCTTATATTCAATCAAATGGTGTGAATTCTCTTAGAGTATTAGCACATATCAATCCATCAGGAGCAGTTTCAGAAGTAAATGCACCAGGAGGTGCTACATCAAATGTTGTGAGTGTACCAGCAGTAATTGCAATTGATACTGCAACTAGAAGTGTTGATCCAAAAGCTGTGAGTTCTTCATTAAACAATTCACCTCTTAAAGAATTTGGTGTAAAATTTTATTCTGGAATCATAGGAGACAAAGATTTATTTGCAGTTGATTTAGATTTTAATGCATATGGAAAAATGTTAAAAAATACAACTGTGATTGGGCATGGAGATGCTAAAAGTAAAATCTTTTTATTTTCTGTTTTAGAAAGAACTTTATTTGAGGCTTATGCTCATGCTGAGTTAATCCCGATTCGAATGAAAGATTCTTTTGTGGATGCTGAAGTAAAAGTTCTCACAATAGATGGTGGTCTTGCAGTTGTTTATAAAAAATATGAAACAGGAGCAAAATCCTATTATTGGTACACCACAAAATACAAAGATAAAGAAATAACAAAAAGAATATTTCCTTTTGGTGTGCCTGTTAAACTTACAGGAAAAATTGCTGGCATTCTATTATCACAAAACAAAAGCCAATTATCTGAATGTAATATTTATTCTTGCAAACCAGAAGAATTTAAAGAAGGTTTTTCTGAAACAAATTACAAAGACTACTCTGTGGCACAGATTCATGTGAGAAATAATTTTGAAGTAAATGTAAATCCAAGAATTCTACTTCGTGGATTTGCTCAAGCAAAACCTGACACTGGTATTACTATTGGTCTCGAAGGACAATTAACAATCTTGGATATTTTTCCAGTAGCAAAAGGAACAGCAACAGTTCGTATGATTAACAACGCATACCAAGTTGAAATCGAATTTAGAGAAACGTTAGATGTATTCTTCGAATCTCTTTACGGTAAATTGGAATTGTTTTTAGAAATTCCTTATCCAAGTGTTAGCTTCTGGGATGCTTCAATCGAATATTACAGAAAATACTGGGGACTTGTTAGTTGGGATTCCCTTTTTAGTGAAAAAGAAAGATTGATGGATGAAAGACAATTTCTTAGAATACATTTATACACAGGGCAAGTGGATTTTACTTTTTAAGGATAATCAGTGTTATTCGAAAAAATCTATTGAGGCGAAACTGAAATGAATTTTAAGAACACTAAAATTATAAAATATTTGTTAGGTTTTTTAACCATAATTTTTGGCGGAGTTTTAATTTTGGTGTTCTTTTTTAGTCCCAAAAAAGCAAATCTGAATTGGAAAGAAGCTGATAAAAAAATGTATAAGGTTTTAGTAAAATCTAATCAAGATACTTCTTCTGCCCAATTTGGATTATATAATTCAACTTTTACTCAAAGAGTTGAAGCAATATTAAATTTTAGAGTTTTGGAATATTCTAATGGAAAAGTAAAATTAGCTTTTCAGTTTACTCCACTTGAAATTTCTTTAGATGAAAAAAGGATCCCTGTTTTAGAAAAATTAAATTCACAATTATTTTTAGCAGAATGGAGTAAAGATGGTTCAGTAATTGAATGGGTTTTTCCTTCTACAATTTCTAAAAAAGATGAGATTGGAATTCTACAAAATCTACTTTATTTTCAAGTAATCATTTTAGGTGATAAAAAAAAATGGATTTCTGAAGAATCTGATAGTCTCGGAACTTTTATAGCAAAGTACAATACTAAATCAGATCAAATATTAAAAGCGAAAGTCAAGTATACACAAATTCATAGCCAAGATGATAATTCAAGTGAAAATCCTGATAAGCCTTTTCAATCAAATATACAATTATCTTATTCTGAAATCTATGCAGACAAAAAAGAAAGTTGGTTAATCTCTTCTAATCTTCGAGAAAAAGCAGAAATTTCTGGAAGTAGCTTTCATATAAATATTTCTCGTGAAGCAAGTCTTGAGCAAATTCCATTTGTTCCAGATAATAGTTTAGATATTTGGAAAGAAAATCTAAAATACGAAGATGCAAAATTTCAAATGACAAAAGAGCAAAAAAAATCTTTATCTATTTGGGAAGAAGCTGAACAAAATAGAATAGAACAAGAATTTAAAGGAGAAAATTTTCAATCTATTTTCCAAAAACTTTTCAAAAATCCAAAAGAATTTACTGATCTTGCAAAAATGGAAAAAATGAAAGAATACTTAAAACATTTTCCTGAAGAAGCTTCCAAAGTTCCAGACTTAATTCTAAAAGGAAAAATTTCAGGAAATCATATACTGGAAATAATACATTTATTAGCTACAACTGGGCACAAAGAATCTCAAACTGCACTTGTAAATATTCTGAGTAATAAAACTCAATCCGCACATGCACGAATGCAGGCAATTGCTGGATTTCAAGAAGTTAAAAATCCGTTAGAAGAATCTGCAAATGCACTGTGGAAAGTATTTGAATCTAGAAAAACTGAACAAGATAGAGATTATTCCAACACAGCTTTGCTTGCACTTGGAACTGTTGCTCTTCACACAAAATTACAAGAGATAGCAGGTAAAGATTCATTGCCGACAAAAATTAAATCAAGAATTTTGTCCGAGCTTGCAAGAAGTTCAAATGATCCAAATAAACTAGCAGTCTTGCTAGATGCTTCTGGCAATACTGCAGATAGTTCTTTGTTCCCCAAAATAAAAGATTATGTTAAATCTGAAGATAAAATTACACGCTCTTCTTTATACTCCGCTCTTGGAAATTTTAAAGATAAAGACTCACTTGATTTTTTAAAAAATAATATTTCAAAAGAAGAATCTCCAGAAGGTAGAATTAAAATCATACAAAGCTTAATTCAAAGAAATGGTGATAAAGAAGTTACAAAAACAATTCAAGATTCTATCCAAAAAGAATCTGATACAAATGCTAGGCAATACATGTTACAATATTTAATTCAAAATAAACAAGATGTGAGCGACTATAAAAAGACTCTTGAAAAACTTCTCGAGACAGAAACAAATGAATACAACAGAGAATTAATTTATAATGGAATTTATGCAAGGTAACTTGTTTATATCGATGCAAGACATTATCAAATTTTTACAAAACCGTAATTAGGAGCTATCATTTTAAAAAAGAATAATTATTGCTTTTTCTACATTGTCGTTCTGGAAGTTTTATTTGGCAAAATACTATCGTTATAGAATAGTATTGACTTTCTATAACAAATATAGATAAACCGAATGCTAATTAATAAGGAATTATTTTTAAGAAATAGAAAAGAACCAAAGCAAATCTTTAGTTAAGCTTTGGATTCCTTAATTATACAAAAAAAAATTATTTTGAATTTTCTAAAATAAAATTAGCAATTTTTTCACTAGCTGCTTCAACTATGTCGTCTGTTACACCAGCAAAGGCTGATCCACCTGAAGAAGTCTCTTCTACATTAAATTTTGAAAGAACTGATTTTGTTTTTGTATCAATAAACTCTCCGTCTAAGGATAAGTTTGCTCTACCAGCTAATGCTCCGACTTGTTGTCTATCCATTTTCGTAACATCTTTGAAAGCCAAAATTTTGAGAGTTAGTTTCAAAAAATCTTTAATTTTTTTATCAGATGGTGCATCCGTAATAAAAATTTCTGACTTTATCTTCGATGCTAATTTTCCTAGCACTTTAGTTCGTATGTCATTCCCTAGAGCTGCTCCATTGGTAACTCCACCATCATCAACTGCAATTTGAATTGCAGAATATTTACTAAAAGATGAATCTGATTTTTTTGCAACTTTTAATTCACCACTAGCACAGTTTGTAAACATTGAGTTTACAATTAAAAAGAAAAATATTAAATTTAATTTATTCATTTTGATATTCCTAAAGTTTTATATGGTTATTCCTCATTAAAGAAGGCATTAGTCAAGTAATAAATAATTTTGGGAGAATAATACTGACAGCTAACTTGACCCTAATTTATGTAAACCCCAAACTCTTCAAGCTTTAGAAGATTGGTTAGCTAAAGATTTGAATTCATAGATTCTGTTATTTTCAACTAAATCTAAAAAAGTATTATTTAATAACTCACCTTTCGCACTCCGTGCTCCATGGTGAGATTTTTGGGTACTCCTCGCGGAGGGCGTGCTACCGCAGGCTTCCTTAATTTATACGTAAATAATGACTTTGTAATTCTATTTAATAAACAAAAATATTCTAGAAATTAATTTTTGCGTAAGGTGAGTTAATAATAGTAAAACCACTTTTTATTGGGATATTTTTTTAAGCAAAAAAATAAATGGTTTAAAAACTTGTCCTTCACATACCACTTCAAATATTTTGAGATACACACCAATTGAAGATTTAAAATAAAGGTAAATGGATAAAAGGGAATTTCAATTTTTAATCATTTTGATTTTTATTTATTATTACAAATAAGAATATGTTTTTGAAAGAATTTAATAATTTACTCTAAAGCAATTTTCAAAAATATAAACTAAATGTTTGATAAAGACCGACCACTTAGTAAAGAAGAATTAATTTTAAAAGAAAAATTTGAATCATTTATAAAATCAAAACTTCCCGAAGCTTCTCTCACTAGAGATGGATTTGGACATGTAGTTTTAAAATACAAAAAAAAATCTTTTTTTTTAATGGGAATTAGTTTTGAAACAGGAATATTAAATTTATCTTTAAAAGCAGATAAAATATCTCAATTTGAAATCTTAAAAAATAAAAATTTTAAAGTAGCTCCATACTTAGGTCATCATGGCTGGGTTCAAATTCAAGAATTTAATTTAATCAAAAAAGAACTAAATTATATTTTAGAAATTACCCTATCAGAAACAAAAAAACTAATTAAACCAAAAGTGAAGAAAAAATGAAAACTATTGAACTAGATAAAAAATTTGATTTTTTATTTGAAAAAGAACACCCTTGGATTTATAGAAATAAGTTTAACCAATTTGAAAAAGAATTAAAAAATGGAGATATTGTAAAAATCATTTCTTCCGATTCCAAAAAATCTTATACTGGAATTTATGCTGAGAAAGGACTAGTTGCAATAAGAATTTTTTTATTTTCCAAAACAGATTCAATCAAATCCAATTTAATTGATAAAGTTCATTTAAGAAGAAAATTATTTTCTGAAACTAATTCTTTGAGATTAATTCATGGAGAAAATGATTTATTTCCAGGAATTACAGTTGATATTCACGATAAACATTTAGTGATTATGAATTATCATTCTTCTTTAGAAAAAATTTCTAGATGGATTTCAAAATTTATTTATTCTTTTTTAAAGAAAAATTTTCAAATCAATTTGGAATCTATTTCAATTCATTCACCAAATCGAATAGGATTTGAGTCAATAAAAAAAAATAACAGAGTTTTAAAAGGATCAATTACAGGACTTATCCAAATTCAATTTAAAAAGATAAAATACCAAATTGATTTAGAATCTCAAAAATCTGGAATTTATAATGACATCAGAAATTTAAGAAGATATATTTTTGAAAATAAAAAAGTTTTTCAAAATAAAAAAGTTTTAAATTTATTTTCTTCAAATGGTTTTTTATCTAAAATTTTAAGACTTCAGGATGTTTCCAAATTAGTTTCAGTAGAAGATTCAAATAATATGATTTTTATTCACGAAAAAAATGAAAATATAAATCATATTTTACTCTATGAGCATAAACTAAATTCAACAGATAAAAATATTTTAATTAAAGAAGATATTTTAAAAAACAAAGAAACTCTTTTTTCAAAACTAGAAAATTTTGATACAATCATCATTGATCCACCAAATCTCACTAATAATGAAAAAGATATTTCAAAAGCTAAAAATATTTATAAAAGTTTAATCATACTTTCTTTGCAAAAACTAAATAAAAACGGAAATTTAATTTTAGCATCTTGTTCTAATCGAATTCATCCAAATGAATTTTATAGAATTTGTAAAGAAACAGTTTCAGAAAACTTTGAATTTGACACTTGGAAAAAATTAGACTTGGAACCTGATCATCCAATTAATCCTTTTTTTCCAGAAGGAAATTATTTTAAAGTAAATCTATTTTTAGGAGTAAAAAAAAGTTAAACAATTTCTGTTAATTTTTATTTAAATGTGAAAATTTTCACAATGCAAATATGTATCTGAGTTAGGGATGCAAAATGCCCTGAAAGGGATCTCGAAGAGATGAAACCATTTTGCAGCCCGACCTTTTTTTAATGAAAAATTTTTTTTTCATTCTTTATTTTTCATTAAAAAAAGGGTAACTCCCAAATGAGTCGTTAAGTAATATCGTTTAACTATATTATGCCGTTATTTGATTTGAAAAATGGGACTAGAATCTGCATCTAAACCTTTAAAATTTAATTCATCATCAATTTTATAGTTTTGGTTTTCTAGTTTTGTTAAAATTTTATTTCCTTGTTCAAGTTGAAGAATAGCAAGACTGTAAGGAGGTGAATTTAAAAATTTTCCAAATCCAACTTTTACTTCTGTAAAAGAAATAAGTTTAACTTTATCAGAAATGTTTTTTTCTGTGAGAGATAAACTCTCACAATTGGAACAGATTTTGTTTGTGAATTCTATTTTGCTACAATTTTCACAAACAAAAATTTTCATGAAGATTTTTTTTCTTCGATTGCATTCATTGTGATAATTAAAATCACAAGTCCAACTGATACACAAGAATCAGCAAAATTAAATGCAGGCCATCTGTGAAATAATAAAAAATCAGGCCAATCAAAATCTAAAAAGTCAACAACTCCGATGTATTGTCCATTTTCAATTGCCGAAAAACCAAATTTAATGCCACGACCTGGTGGCATTTTTATAAAAAATTTATCAATAAAATTTCCAAATGCACCAATCATTACTAAATTCCATCCCCAGGGATTTCCAATATCATGATTTTTCCATCTATATCCAATTAAGAATAAAATTGCAAAACCAGTTGAAAACAAAGATACAATTGAATTATCAGGAAACAAACCAAACACAAAACCAGTGTTGAATGTGAGAGTCATACAAAAAATTTCTTTATAATAACAAACTGAATTGTGATAAGAATAATTTTGCACAACCCAGTATTTGCTAACTAAATCAATAATAACTCCAATGATTATAAAAACTAAATAATTTGGTTTTACAACCTCGAAAAATTTTTTATCAAAAAACTTCATTTTATCCTCTCCAAATTCAAAATCTATTTTTTAAAAAAGATTTCACTAATAAAAATAAACTAAAACTAGAAATGATATAAAAAAAACCTGAAATAAATCCTAGACTTTCTTTATAAAAATAATTTCCAAAATAAATTGATGAAATTAAAATAGATGTATAAATAAATTGATGACCAAGTGCATAAAATTTATCGGTTTGACGTTCAATATCTTTATTAATAACTTCTAGTCTTCCTCTATTAAGTGTGAGTAAAGCTTTATGTAATTCTTTTGGAATTTGAAAACTAGTAGATAAAATTTCTGAACCTTCTTCTGAAATTATTTTATCAATTAACCCAACTTCATTTAAAACTAAATCTTTAAAATACTTTTCAGAATAATCAAATATATTTCTTTTCGGATCTATAACTGCAATATTTCCCATTAATAAACTCATCGTTCTTTCAAGCATGACATAATTTCTTGGTACTTTTGCAATTTTTAAAAGTTCTGATAAGGAAGAATTGATACCTTTTAAAAATTCAAACGCTTCAGCAGGATTAATTTGTTCGAGAGAAATATTTTTAAAAAATTCCACATTTTTAATAAATCTTTCAAATTTATCTAGTGCAAATTTTGCAATTTTTTCTAGTTTTAATTTATCCACATCTGGATCAAAAAAACCCATTTCTTGCATTCCTTCAATTACACCATAATAATCTTTTGTATTCGCTGATCCGATGATTTTTCTAAGAGAATTTGCTGTAACTTCCTGAACAAAATTAACAGAACCAAAATCAATAAATGCTAATTTCCCATCAGGGGTATAAATTAAATTTCCAGAATGTGGATCAGAATGATAAAACCGAAATTTAAAAATCATGAGTAAATAAGCACGAATAAGTAAATCAAGTGGTCTAGAAAAATTTTCATTTTGTTCTAAGGATTTTGTTTCAGTAATTTTTACTCCTTCTATAAAAGTTGTAACTAAAACACCTTTAGTTGAATATTCATGAATTACATTTGGAAAAACATAATCTTCTTTGAGGTTTGAAAAATGATTTGCCATTTTTTCTAGTGACTTAGCTTCGAGACTTAAATCCATTTCGTTTAAAATAGTTTCTTTGATTTCAGAATGAACTAGAATATAATCAAATGAAATTAAATAACGATTAATTCTTTTCATCACAAATAAAACTGTATCCAAATCTTTTCTGACTAATTTTTCAATCTCAGGATATAAAATTTTTACTACTAAAATTTTTTCAGCTAATCTCACTTTGTAAACTTGTGCAGTTGAAGCAGAAGCTATTGGTCTTTCAGGAAAATCAGAAAAAACTTCCTCTAAATTTTTGTCTGTTTCATTTTTAAATCTGATTTTAATATCATCTAATTTATGAGGAGGAATTCTATCTTGTAAATCAATTAATTCTTTTATAAAACTTTCAGGTAAAAAATGAGCCATGTTAGATAAAAACTGACCAAGTTTAATATATACTCCACCAAGTTTTAAAAATAATATTTTGCAATCTAGTCCAAGTTTTAAAAATAATTTATCTTCAATTTTTAAAAAAGTATCTTTTGAAAAAATTTTTTTTGAAATTTTATAATGCCATAATAATCGAATCGAATTTTTTAGAGTGAAAAAATAAACTATTAAAAATCTTGAAAAATGAGATTTATCTTTATAAGAAAAAATTTCGTTTTTTTCAAGTTTACTCTCTACAAATTGATTCATGGTGGTATTTCCATTTATTCAAAGTATTTCATTAAATCAAGGAACTAATTGCAGGAGAGATTGAATTAAGAATTCAAAATTAATGATGAAGAATGGGGCGAATTTTTCCCTTCGGGAATTTAGAAATATATTCGAGTTGCGGCGAAGAATTGCTTTTTTATAGAAATAAAAAATTAAAAATGCTAAAGCGAAGGGAAAAAACACGCTTTCAGCTCTTGTCAACTTTTTTTATTATTTTCTCTGTCAAAGAATTTTTTAATATCCAAAAAGTTGACACCGCTTCAATCGTTTTCGCTAGGGTAGTGTGAAATTTTTTTATTTTGTAAAATAGAATAGAAATTAATTCTATCTAGTCTCGCTTATTCCTCTTAAAAAATATTCTTTTATTTTTGAAGTTGGTTGGATTGGATTATTTTGGGAATCAAAAAAGTTTTCATTTTTGGAAGTTGGTCCCCAATTTTTACATACTTCAACTCCCACGCTACAGTCTTTTGATAAACAACTTTGACCTCCACCCCATTGATTTTTAACAAAAGTTTTGGAATTAAAAATATAAACAAAAGTTGAACCTCCTGTGAAACTGTTACAACCATCTCCTTCACCTCCCAAAAATCCAAATTTTATAATTTCTTCATCGTTATAATTTACCATCCCCATTGATTCGTAATCTAAATCAGTAAAAATAATTTCATCTTTATCATTCAAAATAACATTTATACAATTTGAATCATTATAAAAACTACATCCTTCTTCTGATTTAGTCGGTATAAAAGTATAAATTTTATATTTTGAATTAGATTTTTTTTGTCCAAATCTTACATTAGACCATTTCCAGTCTTTACTCCAATAATCTGTGATTCTATAATTTGAAGCAAAATTTTCATCTTTAATTTTTGATAAAAATTTATTTTTAACAAAAATTAAAGCTTTATCAAAACTTATAAATTCTTTTTTGTCGAGCAAATACCCATCAAATAAAAATCCAGTTTTATTTTTCCATTTTGTTTCTACAAAGTCTCCACTTAAATTATTTTCTAGCTTCAAACCAATTCCTGTTTTTCTAATGATTTCAATTTCACTGCTGTAAGGAATTGTAGCTAAACTTTTTGATTTAATATCTGGAGATTCTCTAAGTCTAAGTCCATCTATGGCAAATACAAATTTAGTTTCATTGGGAATTTTATCTAATTGGTTTGATTTTGTTTTGCAATTCTCAAAAAAAAGTATAATTGTAAAAAAATAAATAAGTTTTATTAACTTCAATTTTTTCTCCAATTCAATTCTATTAATGATATTTTTTTATGTCAAGAATTTCGATAAAAACTCTGTTGAGCAGTTATTTAATTTTTCGTTTTTATCTGAATGACTAGCGTTAGTGATTGTAGCGTTTCCTGAAAGGAAGTAGCGAAAAGCACGACTTTTTTTACCATAACCAAATGATCAACCAAAGCTAAATGATTTTAAAAAAAGGAACGCCCAAAAATTATATAATAGAATTTAAGTTGAATAAATAAATTTGTATAAACTTACAAAAAACAATCCCAAAAAAATCACTCCTAAAATTTGATTTAGTTTTTTTAATAAAATATTTTTAACTATTTTTTGAACCAAAACAGCAAATAAAAAAATAGAAGTAAATGTTCCAAAACTAATTCCCAAACAAAAAAAAATTATAGGTTCTAATTTGATTTGCCAATTTTGAATTTGATTTGAAACTAAAACCCAAAAAGGAATGACTTGTGGATTTAAAATTGATAAAAAAAATCCTGATAATACAGAAGTCTTGATGTTTTTTTCAACTTGTTTTTCTTTACTCGTAAAATTCAAAATAGCTAAAATCAAAAATACAAAAATAGAAATAAAATCTAAAATTTTAAATTCGGAAATTTTCGATTGTAGAATTATAGCTAAATAAGAATAAAAAAATTCTACAATGGAAGCAATGAGGCAAAATAGTATTAAATGGAGAATATTTTTTTCTTTATAAATTTTTAAAGCTGTTAGGTTCAAACTCCCAAGTGGAATTGAACCTAAAAAACTAATTAAAAAACTAATAAAAAATAATTTCAGAGAAATTGTTTAATTAAATAAAAATAAAGCGGTATTCCAACAATGATGTTAAACGGAAATGTAATACCTAGTGCAAGTGGTAGATACAAACTTGGATTTGCATTTGGAATAGCCATTCTAACTGCTGCTGGAACTGCGATATAAGAAGCAGAAGCACATAAAACTGTAAACATAAGTGCATCACCAACTTTTATTCCAATTGTTTTTGCAATTAAAATTCCAATTGAGGCATTTAATAAAGGCATCAAAATTCCAAACGCCAATAAAAATAATCCACTCTTTTTTAAATCACCTAATTTTTTTGCAGCATTTAAACCCATATCTAATAAGAAAAAAGTTAAAAATCCTTTGAACATATCATCCGCAAAAGCTTTTTCTGCTTTCCATCCACTTTCACCTGTTAATGCACCAATAATTAATGCACCAACAAGTAAAAAAATTGAACCGCTAAAAAATGCTTCATGAAGAAGTTCTTTCCAAGAAAATTTTTCTTTCTCACCAGAAGCATTTGTAGTTCTTCCATAAATTCTATCAATCATGACACCAATTACAATTGCAGGAGATTCCATTAATGCCATCCCAGCTACAATAAATCCACTATATTCAAAGTTTACAGTGTGTAAAAAAGCACCAGCAGTTACAAATGTTACAGCTGAAACAGAACCAAACGAAGCGGCAATTGCTGCAGCGTTGTGAACATCTAATTTTAATTTTAAAATATAAAATGAATAAATTGGAACAATGATAGCCATTAAAATACAAGCAGATAATAATAATAAATGTTCTGGATTGATTCCATCTTTTACTAGTTCCACCCCACCCTTAAATCCAATTGCGAATAAAAGATACATTGAAAAAAATTTAGATAATGCCTCAGGGATTTCTAAATTTGATTTTACAAGAACCGCAGCGACACCTAAAAAGAAAAATAATACAGGTGGATTTAAAAAATTTTTTAATATGATAGAAATATCCATTCTAATCTCCTAATTTAATTGTTTTCAAATTTAATTTAGCTTTTTTTTAAGAATTCTTTTAACGATTTTTGAAATGAAAACTTGTAAACTCCCATCAAATACCTATATGCTTGAAGTATAACATCTGGTCTAGGTGGGTCACCAGCAATAAATAAATCGGGGTCTTTTGGAGTTTTTCCTTTTTCAAATACACCACCCATTATCGCCTCAGTTCCACATGCAATTAATGCTTTTGGCTCAGGCATACAATCCCAAGCTATCTCAAGAGGTTTTTGCATATTTTCAGAAACTGGTCCAGAAAATAAAATTGCATCAGCATGTTTTGGGGAGGCTACTGAACGAACTTGTAAGCCTTCAGAATCAAACACATTATTAAAACTTGCATTAAGTTCGCACTCAACTGACACATTTCCACCAGCCGCTACTTCCCTATAATTAAACCCTTTGTTTTTTGTGAGTTTTTGAAATTTTAAAACATTTTCTGGAATTTCAAAATTTTCTGGTTCAAAATTCCCTTTTCTGTATTTGATTTTTAATTCCTCTTTTTTAAAACTAAAAGTATAATTAAAATGTGAGTTTTCTAATTTGTCAGAAGGACAAGCATTTACACAAATTCCACATTGTAAACAAGCTCCATAATCAATATCCATTTCATTTTCAGAGTGAATATAAATTGCATTTGTTGGACAGTGTTCTTCACAACTTCTACAATTTTTACAACCAAGACTTGCCATCGATTTAGTGGGAATTGGAATTCCTCGTGCATTTTTTTGAATAGGTGAAAGAGTATCAAAATCAAAAGTTTTATGTTTTTTAAATAAATTTTTTAGTTCTTCAATCATTATAGATCAAACCCCGCATAACTCAAATTAAACGATTTATTGTTTAAAGGAAAATCACCAATTAACTCACCTTTTACAGCTAACTCAAGTGCATGCCAATTTAAAACTGAAGGATCTCGAATATATGCATTTTGAATTTGACCTTTTTGATTTATTTCTAATGCAACTAAAATTGGACCACGCCAACTTTCAATTGCTTTATAATAAAACCCTGACTTAAATTTAATTTGAGATAAAATACTTAATTTATTTTTTTTCAAATTAACCAAACTGAGTTCAGGTAAAATTTTTTCTAACCATTGAATTGAATTTTTGACTTCTAAAAATCTTAAATAAAATCTAGACCAAGCATCACCTTTTAAATTTTCTCTGTCCAATTCCAAATTCATTCCTGTCTCTAAGTATAATTTTTCTGATAAACGTAAATCCATTTTCATACCACTAGCACGGGCAATTAGACCAACAAAAGAATTTTGTAAAATAATTGATTTGGAAACAATTCCACAGTCATCTAGTCTTTCTCGGATTGAAGAAGATTTTTCAGCTCTTATAAATTCTTTTTCTAATCTTCTAAACATAGATTTTAAATTTGCAGATAAACTCATTAAACTAGAAATATCTAATCCTTGGGAAAGTCTCACTTCACCAGGTAATATTGATGCTTTTCCAAATCTAGAACCCGTTAGAGTTTCCATCAAACCAAGTGGAACACCCCTATCAGTTGCACAAAGCCCGTGTAATGGATAATATCCAATATCTCCGGCAATTGCCCCAATATCCCCAATATGAATTGCAACTCTCTCAATTTCTAATAATACCATTCTAATTATTTTAATTTCATCAGGAATTTCCATTTGACAAACATCTTCGTAAATATTTGCAAACGCAGTTTGGTATGCAATAGTTGAATCGGAAGCAATTGATTCTACTATCGCCATTACTTGAAGAGGGGATTTCCCTTTTAGTTGTTGGATAATATTTCTATGTTGAAATCCGAGTCTTATTGTCAAATGATCAATGTATTCTCCAGTTACAGAAAAACGAAAATGTCCTGGTTCAATTATTCCTGCATGAATAGGTCCCACAGCATGAGAATAAGAATTTTCTTTAACAGGAACTTTTAAACCATTATAAAATAAATTTCGAATCGAACTATTTCCTATTAAAGAATGTTTTAACTCAACTCTTCTTCTTTCAAAAATATCTTCAATTGAATGAATATCAATATCTGAATAATCTTCTTCTGAGCCATTTATACCAAATGAATGTCTTAATAACCAAATTGGAATTTGAATATCTTTAACTAAATCTTTAAATCGAATATCTTTTAATATTTCTAATCGAATAGAATCTGAATCTCCAATAAACTTGTAGAAATTTTCAGTTTTAAATTCTTTATGTATACCAATAACAATTTCAAATGAGTCAAAAATATTATACATGAAAATATCCTAATTCATTAAAATAATAAATTCCATAAATTCCAAGTAGAATATTAATTAATAATAATAAAAATGAAAAAAATAATCTTATCTTTAAAATTTTTTCTACTTCAGGTTGTAATTTTCGATTTGGTAAATTTAGAATTGGAAGAATTTTTTTAAATACAATTAAAAAGAAAATTAGTGTAAGCATTGGAATTAAAATTATCCAATAATTTCCGAGTGCATAACTTAATTTTAAAAATAACATATCAGTAATAAAAAACGGTGAAAATGGAATAATTGAGGCAAGTCCCAATGCAATGATATAAACCCAAGCAGTGAGTTTATTTATTCCTGTTTCTATATTTAAACTACTTAGATCTCTTGTTCCCGAATCAATTCTTAAAACCCCCATACTTGAAAATAATAAAGATTTTATTGTGATATTCGAAGCAAGAGCATAATAAAAAATTTTATCTTCAGGATTAAATGTCATCAATATTGCAAGTCCAGCTGAATGAAGTAATGCTATTTGTGCAGTTATTCTTCTAAGATCAAAAGTTTGGTAAACTGTCCAAATAGAATAGAGTAAAGTTATCACACCTAAAACAAATAATGCACTAACTGAACTAAAATGTGCTGTTGTATATGCTTGATCCATTTTAATCAAAGGTCTGATTGCAATACAAATAGTGGGTGGAAAAAAACTTGCAATGATAGAAGATATTTGACTTGGACTTTCAGAATAAGTATCAGATACCCAAAAATGATTTGGAAATAGTCCAAGTTTTGCTGAATAACCAAAAAGCATTAACCAAAGTCCAGTTTCAACAAGTGAATTTTGGTGTGATGAAATTTGTGAAAGTATTTCGTTTGAGTCTGTTGTAATTTGAGAATGAATTCCAAAACTTAAAATTACTAAACCTAAAAAACTAAGTCCAAGACCATAAGAATTTAATAATAAATATTTCCATGCAACTTCAATTGCTTTTTGTGTGTTACTCATTGAAATTAAAATCGAACCAATTAAAGTTGTGCTTTCAATTAAAACCCATTGTAGTGCCAGATCTTTTACATACCAAGATGAAATTAATATTAAAAATAAAACTACAATTAATATTGACCAATAAGAAATTTTTTCCGAACTTTTTGTAAATGCAAATAATAAAGTGAACAACAAAATTATAAAAACTAGAATTGAAATTATCAATAAGGAATTTAGATGAATCAAAATTTCCTCCTTGCAAATTCTTTTATAGAGTCACCTCTAAGTTGAAGTGCAGTAGAAGCAACTATAATTAATAAAGCATCGATAAAAGCACCAAATTCTATTCCAAAAGGTAATCCACTTTTTAAAACCAAAGTTAATAAAAAAACTCCATTTTCAAACATAACAAATCCGGAAATTAAAACTATCCAATGAACCCTAACTACAAATGTTATTAGTCCAAGATAAATTAATAAAAAAATATAAATAACTTCTATCTTGTTAATTGATTCAGGAAGTTCACCTAAATTTTTTACTACTAAATTGGATAAAATTAAACCAAGAATAAAAAAGAAAAATGTTGCTAAATAACCAAATCTAGGCATTGTATGTACTGAAAGTTTTATTTTTCTGACTGACCATTTCAAAATCAATGGAGGTAAAATTGTTTTAAAAACTAAAATCATAAATACTAAAATAAATGAATGTAATGAAAAAAAATCATGAACTTGAAAAACTGGAAAGATTAATAAAAATCCTTGAACAGCAAGCAAAATTAAAATTCTTTCCAAACGATTTTCAATTAAAATAACAATTCCTGATAACAACAAAAGTAAATAAACTAAATCATAAAAATTAATTTTCATATTAATTTAACCAAAGAACCTAGTGCCAAAATAAACAATAAGGTCATTCCTAATAATTCAGGAACCCATACCCATTTTCTTCTAACTGAAACAGATTCCCAAATTCCTAAAAAAATTGAAATTAAAATTGCAAATAAAATTGTTAATAAATTTTCTAATAATTTTGGTAAAACTGAATTTGCAAATTTGGAGTGTTCTAATCCAATTCTTGTAACTAGAACAAATAGTGTGGCAATTCTTAATTGGTAACCAAGTTCAATAAAAAATAAACTTCTACCAGAAGCCTCTAGAAGCATAGCTTCATGAACCATTGTTAATTCTAAATGTGTTCTTGGATCATCAAAAGGTGGTCTCGCTAACTCAGCTAAAATCGCAACTAATAACGCTCCCAAAAATAATCCTCCTAATGCTAAACCGATCCAATGAAATTGAATTTGTAAACTAGACCCAGAAACTAAAATAGCAATTAAAATAATTGGCTCAGAAGAAATTGAAAGTAAAATTTCTCTAGCTGAACCAAGTCCACCAAATGAAGTACTGGTTTCCATTCCAAAACCAATTGTGAAAACCCTTTGGATTAATCCAAAAAATGGAATAAATAAAAATGGCAACCATTCATAAATCGAAACTGACCACATAAAAATTCCTGAAATAAAAATCAATAAAGGTGAAACTTCAGCAAAAATTCCTGAATTTTCACCATCTACTGGTTTTTTTTGAGCTAACCGAATCAAGTCATATAGATTCTGAAATAAAGGAGGACCTTTTCTTCCTTGTGCTTTAGCTCTGATTTTTTTTATGAGTCCAATTGCTAAAAATGGAAATATGAAAAAAAATATAGTTAGTATAATTAAATTAGCAAACATTAGAAATAAACCTTTAAAGAGACAATAATAGCTAAACTCAAAATAAAAGATAATACCGAAAATAAAATATAATAAGAAATTTCACCAGATTCAACTTTATTGATCCAATATTTTCCGAGATTTAAAATAGAATAAGAAAATTTTTTTACAAATGAATCCAAATAGGGCTCACCATCTTTTGCAATAAAATATCTTCCAACAGAAGAATACAATGGTTCAGAAAAAATACTTCCTGGAATAGAAAGTTCATTTCCTCTATATTCATTTCCACAATCCCAAGTTTTTTGTTTTGAAATTTTATGTCTGAGTTTAAAAAAATAAATCAAAATATAAATTATTGAAAACAAAAGCGAGATTAATGTTAATTTTGTAAACCAGATTTGTAAATAAAGTGGAAAAGTTTTATATTCAATGTAAAAACTTTGATAAATAGAAATGTCTTTTAGAAAATTTATATTAAATTGATTATTTAATATAATCACAAAAAAGAATATATTAGGAAAAATTAATATAAAAAATGCTAATGACTTAATTGAAAATTTATAAAGATATGAAATTGAGAAAGTATGATTTATGCTAGGAGTTGATAAAAATAAACTAAAATAAACTTTTAAATGTGTACTCATACCAAGAATCATTCCTAAGATTATAAAAATAATCCCTAACAAAAAAAATAAACTATCTATTAATTTCATATCAATAATTTTTGAAATTAAAAACAAAACAGTTGATTCTGATAAAAAACCAAGAGTTCCTGGTAAACTAGCAAAACTAAATGTTCCAATTCCTAAAATCAATTTTGAAATTGGGATTAATTTTCCCACACCTTTTAATTTGTCAATATCAGTTGTTTTAGCAATTTCTGCAAGTTTTCCAAAAACAAAAAACTGGAATGACTTTGAAAAAGAATGTGTAAAAATTAGTAAATAAACTAAAACTAAAAATGATTTGCTAATGTTTTGAATTTCTGTTTCAGATGAAATTTTCCAAATGGAATGTGAGAATAAAAAAAACCAAATTAAGTTAGAAAATTCAATACTTGAATAGGAAAATGCTTTTTGAATATCTTTTGAAAAAAATGCGGAAATACCGCCTAGAAAAACACCAACACCAGCTAATATTAAAAGATAATTTGAATTTGGAATTTGTGAAAACCAATTATTTGCATATCTCAAAAAAAGTAAAAAAGATAAATTTAATGACAACCCAGAAAAAGCTGCAGATAAATGAGAACTTGCTCCAATATAACTTTCAGGATACCAAATATGTAAAAAAGAAAAGCCTGATTTAATTAATAATGCTATAATAAAAAAAGTATAACTAAAATTTGATTCTGGCAAAAAAACCCAAATACTTAAAAATAACATAGATAAGCTACTTCCTAGAAAATAAGCAAGCAAACTATTGATTTTATTCATTTTTAACTCTTCATTACTATATATTGAAAATATTCCTAACGAAGTTATTTCCCAAAAAAAAATTAACCAAATTGACTTCCCTGAAATATAACTTCCTGTAATTCCAATAAAAAAAATTGTATAAGATAGGAAATTTTTTATTTTGTTTTTTCTATTTATAGAATAGATAAATAAGTATAAAATTGTTCCAAGAATGGCATTAATTAATAATCCAATAAAAATTGGAAAATCGATCCCTAAATAATCACGACCAATTTCTCTCCCAGAAAATAATGGAATATATAATAAAACTAAATTTAAAATAAATATAAAATTCATTTTTTCCTCTTAAAATAAATTTAGCAAAAAATACTGGGTGGAAAATTAGAATTAATAGTAAACTAAAAAAAATGGTACTTGTTTTAAAAGTTTGGTAAATAGAAAAAAGAAATTTAAAAAAAAAATATTTAAGTCAAATTTTAATTCTTTAAAGTAACCATTATGTTCTGATTTAATAAGTAGTAAGTTTTGAAAATTGATTTCAGTAAATTGACTTGAAATTTGGTTTATAGCTAAATATGAAAGAAAAATCATATAGTATAAGGACTGATTTCTAAATCTTATTTGCATTACTTACAGTTATTAAATGGTAATTATTTTTTCAAGAAAAAATCCCTAGTTTAGTAAATAGAATTTTTAAAAATTATAAACTAAATGTTCTCAGGTTAATCATTGTTTGACTAAAGTATTATTTATAAATTAAATTGTAAAATTCGATAAATTCGAAAAATATTTGACTTATCATCGAATAAAAAACTAAAAATACTTTTAATTGCAAATTTGGTAAACTATTCAAAAAAACACTTTACAGATTTATGGAAATGGTAAATACATAAACTTTCAAAGGTAAATTATACCAGAAAATTCTGGATGGAGTATGAAGATTAAAGTCACACAAAAGAATGATGTTTATATTGTTAAAATTGAAGGTCCAATTAAAGCTGGAAACGAATTTGAATTAGGAGAAAAAATTGAGGAATATATCAAAAAAGGTAAAGTTCCAAAATTTATCATTGATTTAAAAAAAGTTCCTTTTATTAATTCAGCAGGGCTTGGAGTTTTTTTAAATATTTATAAACACATTGATGGTTTAAAAGGAAGAATGGTTTTTGCAAACTTAAATTCTGACATTGAAAATTTAATGGAAATAACAAAACTTGCCTCAGTTTTTGAAATTTTTAAAACTGCTGATGAGGCTTTGGAGTCCTTTGATTTCTAAATGAAATCTATTTTTGGGCTTATCCAAAATAATAAAAAAAAATTTTGGATAAGCTTAATTCTTTTCCTTTTCTATTTTTCTATATTTAATAGTTTAACAGCAAATTTTTTAGCAAAAAAAATTACACCAATAAATTTTAAGTTTAAAATTCAAAGTATTTCACTTTTCTTTGGAATCGAAATTGATAATTTAGAAATTTATTCACTAAATAAATCTAATTTTCCAGAAAAAGTTTTTGGCGCGGATCAATTAAAATTTAAATACAATTTGTGGAAGTTATTATTTGGTAAAATTTCTATAGATGAAATTAGTCTTCAAAATCCAAAACTTTTTATAGAAAAAAAAAATGAAACTTTAAATCTTGAAACTTTATTTCCTAAATCAGAAAAAATAGAAGAAGAGAAAAAGGTAACCTTAGACAAAATAAATACGTATCTTCCTTTTTTAATTTCAGTTTTTTTTCAAATAAAAAATTTAGAAATTCTTTATAGTGACAACAAACAAAATGTTAGATTAAATAATCTCGATTTAGATTTTAAATTTGATTCAGAAAAATTTTCTGAAATTCAACTTAATACCGAAATCTTAAAACTAGTTCACAGATTAGATTTTAACCTAAATTCAAATAGGAAAGTTCAACTAGAGTTTAATTCAAAAGAATTAAATTTAAAAAGAGAAATAGATTTAAAATTGATATTAAATTTTTTACAAAACGAAAACTCTAATCTTGTATTAAGATTTGGTGATGAAAATTTTTATTTTGAAAAATCTGGAGAAAAGATCCCATTAAGCTTTCTTATGGAATCTGAAATTTTTTCAAATGATAAAGAAAATTTAGAAATGAAAAATTTTAAAATTATCCTAGAGGGCAAAAAAATCTTTGATTTAACAGGAAAATTTAATTTAAATAAATTTGATTACGAAGTTAGTTTAAATCAATCAGAATTAGATTTTTCTGCTGTTAATAAGATACTCTCCAATTTTTTTAAACAAGATATTTTTGGAAAATTACAAATAAATAAATCAACTATTTATGGTAATTTTGAAGAAATTAATTTTGATGTTAATTTAAAATTAAGTCAGTTTATTTATAAATTAGATAAAAAAAATCATAAAATTCCAAGTCTAGTTTTAAATTCTAAAATCAATCTTAAAAAAAAGTATAAAGAAAACCTTATTCCGTATTTAAAAAAAGCTGAAATAAATTCAAATTTTATTTATAACCAAATGAAATTTGCTCTTGAAACAGATTTTGAATTAGATAAAAAAGTTTCAACAAAGTTAGATTTGTATTCGTTTGAGTTAAATACGATTATAGATTCCATTAAGGGGAAAGTTTCTGGAAAATTAAATCTTGAGGGAAAAAATTTTAATGAAATAAATTTAACTTCTAGTTTAAACTTAAAAGATTTTGAATATACCATCCAAAACTCAAAATCTTCTTTAAGTAATCTTTTATTAAATTTTAATTCAAAAATAATTTTAGAAGAAAAATTTAATCTAAAATGTATCCAAATTGAAAAGTTCAATCTAAATTATAAAAATAAAAATTTTGAAGAAGTTGCTAAAATAGAATCAATACTAGAAATTCAATTTTCTGAAAAAATTGTTTTTAATTTTAAGAAAATTTCTTTAAACCATTATTTTAATAAATTATTAACCACCTTACCGATTTATTTAAAAGAAAAATTATTTCCAATAAAATCAATTCTAGGTGAAGAACAAAATTTTATCGGTAATATACAAATTGAAAAATCAAATTTAGATTATAAATTAATTTCTAATATGGATATTGGCTTATCAGGATTAAATATAAAAAATGGAAAAGCAATTTTCAATTTAGAATTTTTAAATGAAAAAAAAATTTTAAACATAAATAAGTTAGATTTAATTTTATTTTCAAATGTTTTACGTTTTTCGAGTTCAGGAAGTATTTTTTTAAATCCGATTCCAACTGAAAAAACAATCTATGGAATAAAACCAAACCTAAAAGGAAATTTAAGTTTAATTTCAAAAGAACCAAAAGAAATTTTAAAAGGTTATTTATTTAATGGAGATTTTAAAGTTAATTATTTAGCAAAAGATTCAATTTTTGAGTCAAAATTGTTTTCTAGTTCTTCAAATTTATTTTATTCTAAAGGTATTTGTAATGAAGACAATTTGAAAAATTGCAAAATATTTTATTTAAACGGAATAGATTTTGATATTGATTTAAAACATGATTTTGACCCAAACTTAAAATTTGTAAAATTAGCAGGAAGCAAATCAAAATTTATATCAGAAAACACAATTATTAGAAAACCAAATTTTAAAATGCAAAATATGTTTTTATCAATTCCAAATATTCAAGCAGAATTAGTTGAAGTAATACAAGGTTCTGAAAAAGAAAAAGGTTTACAATTTAATTTAGAATATTTTGATAATCAACTTAAAATTTCTAATTTAACATTGAATAGTTTTGATGGAAAAATTTTAGGAGAAAATTGTAATTTTTTAATTGGTGATTTAAAACCTGAAAAAATGGAGTTTGAAGGTAGATTTCTTTTTAGAGATATTGATTTAAAACAATTAATTTCAGAAAAATCAAGAAATTCTATTGAAGATGGAAAATTAAGTGGTGATATAAATTTTTATGGACAGAGTCTTCAAGATCCTTTACAAAACTTAGATTTATATATCAATATTTTTAAAATAGGGGAAGACTTTGGAAAATCAGTTATTAGAGTGGTCCGCCCAGTGAATTTATTTTTAGATATTATAATTAGTTCCTATTCGCAAATTAACAAAGTTGATCTCAATTTATCAAAAGGACTAGTTTATTCTGAAATAAAATTTAACCGAGCAATATTGCCGACACTTTTAACAAGTATTCAAGATAATTCCTTAAAACAAGATAGAATTCCACTTGCAAATTTTTTAAATAGGGCAAAAAAAGAAATTGGTAGATATGAATAGAGTGTTTTTTAACTTAATATTATTTTTGACTACAGTGAATTGTTTTTCAACTATCAACCCAAAGTTCGATGTTACCACTGACTCAACTGCAATTGAAAAACAAATTATAGGTGAAGATAAAGAAATTGAAAAAGATGGTTGGCTAATTTCTTCAATTAAATCTTCATCAACTGGAACTGAACTATGGAAAAAAGATGCAATATATTATTCTGAAATCGGTTTTACTGATAAAAATTATAAAGATGTATTAAAAGTAATTTTTTATTATGAAGCTGAAGTAGCAAAATATAAATCCAAAGGTATCATTGGAGAGAGTTTAAAAGGCATTATCGAATATGTAAATTCAACTAAAAAAAATAATAGAATTACAGCAATTCTTAATCTAGTAAATGACGCTAGGGTAAGGATTTATGAAACAAGAGTTTTAGAGTTACAAAAAAAAAATCTATCAAATGTAGACTTTGAAAAACAAAAAAAAAACTACTTATTAGAAAACTATTTTTTAGCTGAGAAAGGAGAGTTTATTCAAGAATCAAAAACTACTTGGATTAGAAAAAAATAATGAGAATCCAAGGTTATATTATTCAAGAAAAAATTTACGAAAATCAAAATACAATTATATATCGATCCATTCAAGAAAGTACACAGAAATCTGTGATTATAAAATCAATTAAAAAAGATTTTCCTTCTAAAAGAGAAATTGAAACTTATGAAAAAGAGTTTGAAATTACTTCTCAATATAATGTATTTGGAATTTTAAAATCTTATTCAATGGAAAAAATTGAAAATAAATATGCAATAATTTTTGAAGATGTTAAAGCTCTTTCCTTAAAAACATTTGTTGAAGAAAAAAATCTAAGTTTTTTTAATTTAATTAGAGTTTTTGTTTCAATAGTTAAATCTTTAGAAAGCTTACATAAAATTTCAATTGTCCACAAAGATATTAATCCAAGTAATCTTTTGATTATTGAAGAAAATTATGAAATTAAGATTATTGATTTTGGAATTGCTTTTGTTGATTCAAATTATTTAAAATCTAAAGCAAAAAGTGATTTATTAGAAGGTAGCCTCTCCTATATTTCTCCTGAACAAACAGGGAGATTAAATTTACAAGTTGATTATCGCTCAGATTATTATTCACTTGGTATAAGTTTTTATGAGTTATTAACAAAAAAATTACCTTTTTCAACAAAAGATTCTATGGAGTTAATACACTCTCATATTGCAATGAGACCTGAATCACCTATACACCTTGCAAAAATTTATTATCCAGAAAATGATTCAGAAATACAAATTATTTCTAAAATCATTTTAAAATTAATTTCAAAAAATCCAGAAGACCGTTATCAATCAACATCAGGAATTTTATTTGACTTGGAAAAAATTCTAGAAGTTTTAGATAAAGGTATTAAGTTAGAAAATTTTGAAATAGGAAAAGGTGATTTCTCTTCAAAGTTTTTAATAAAAAATAAATTATTTGGAAGAGAAAAAGAGTTTAATGAAGCAATCAATTCCATCAAATTTGAAAAAAATAGATTTCTCTTTTTATATGGTTCTCAAGGTTCTGGAAAAAGTTTTTTTGTAAATGAGTTACAATCAGAATTATTAAAAAGTAATTTTATGTTTATCACTGGAAAATTTGACGAGTTAAATATCAATTTTCCTTATTCAGGAATAATTTTAGCTGGGAAAAATTTTATACAACAATTATTATATGAATCTGAAGAAGAAATAAAACTTTGGTCTGAAAATTTTCAAAAAATCCTTGGAAATAATTTGGGTTTAATTGCTGAAATTATTCCTGAAATAGAATTGATAACTGGAAAAGTTGTTAAAGCAGAAATTCTAGATTCAGATGAATCCATTCAAAGATTTCAACAAACAATTATCAATTTTATAACTTGCCTTGAATTAGTTAAAAATAAAGTAATAATTTTTATTGATAACATTCATTTTGCAGATTCAAGTTCTCTTACCATAATGGAGAAACTGCTACTTACAAATAAAATTTCAAGTCTAACTTTTATTTTTACATACCGAAGTCAGCAAACTAAATTAGAAAAGTTAAGATTTGATCGTTTAGAATCAATTATAGAAAAATGTAAAAATAGATTAGTTGTTGAATTAAAAAATTTAGATATTGAAACAGTTGGATTAATTATTTCAGAATCATTAAATCAAAAAAAAGAAAATGTA
>JAAFIR010000069.1 GCA_013297885.1 Leptospirales bacterium
TCTTAAATTTAATCTTATGTTTAAAATCTCGTGAAGAAACACGAGATTAATACGTTAAAATATACACTTGGAATTCAGTTTAACCAAATTTTTACTCCTAAAGCAAGTTTTGGTGGAAAAGTTTGGTTTAAGCAAGAAAACATTTGTATTGAATTCTCCATACAATGATTTAAGATGCAAAAAACTAATTTTCCATGCTTAAACTTAATTCCAAGTGTATACTTGGAACTCGATTTAGAGCAAAATTTATTCTCTCTTAAAACTAGTTTTGGTAGAAAATGCTCAATAAAATCTTCATATAATTAATGGAGCAGCAAAAAACTTATTTTTAACACGTAGAATATTGTTTTACACTTATTAAATTTGTTGATTCCTGGATCAAACTCAAAAACTTCCAAGATTCTCGATTTATGCGAAACTTGTAGCCGAATCAGTTAATCGATTTTGCTTAAATCGCAGTTTTTTACATTGAGTTCCAAGTGTACTCGAAAAAGCGCGATTTTCCCTAGATTTTCCTCGATTTAAAAAAATTAAAATCGATCTCATGTTTAATAATGGAAAGAAATTAATTTTATTTTTGTTTTATCGACTAAGTCTTATAAAGTTTATTGCGAATATTTAAGCATCAGCCTCTGTCGGCTTCAATCTTAATTCTCATTGATGTTTTACATATGTTATTTGTTTTGGTGGTCTTCTAGTTATGTTTTATGTTTGAGAAGGAAAATTTTGAAAAACCTACATTTAATTTAATTCTTGGGAATTTTGTAACTTATGAACTAATCAAAGCGGCTCATCAATAGGATGGCCGTGGAAGCTTGTGCTTCAGTCTTGGGAACTGGGTCCACGTGGTGTACAAGCTCAGTCTTTTGACAAGATTATTGCTCGATTTTGCAGTTTACCGATAGAAGATTCCTGTGAGCTTTTGAATAAACTCGGTAATGCACATTAAGTGTAACTTAAGGAAACCTTATATACCTTATATGTATTAAATATCACTGTTTTTGACTAGGTATTTAATTTTTTTTGCCTATAATATAGAAAAAAGTCTAAATTTTTCGAAACTATTAAGTTTTTCCTCGAAAAAAATTTTTTTGATTACGAAAATCATAATTGATCACTACTTTCCATGGAGTTTTTTAAAGCAATTTGCTATTTTTGCTCCAATTTCGTCAATTTTCAAAAATAAAATAGGATTTTGGCATCATTAGAAAGCTTAAAAAATAAAGTTTCAATGAGAAATAAAAATAACTTATAAAAAGTTAAAAGACCCTTCGAAAAAGACATCGAAAAGACGTCATCGCGGAGTTGCAAACTTTTGAAAAAATGATAAACTTTATTGTAACTTTTACTACTTTCTTCGAATTTCTTCGTAATTCTAACGATGCAGTATTGTTATTCAACATTTTTTCTTTAATTTTTGATAAAGTTTGCTTGCGGAGAGTTGCAGCCCCATGCACAATCGTGATTTAAAAATGTAATGTTTTAGAGCTTTTTGTATGGGAGTTTTTGTTTTTTCGTTTTTTTCTTCAGGTAATATTTATATTGTGTATCTGTTACAAAACAGCTTTTTTCACTGAAAAATCCTTAAAAACTTAAGTTGACAGTTTTTCAAAGTGTCTTTCAAGAATAAAAAAATTATGGTTTTGAGTCGTTTTTATGATAAATTTAGTCTTGTTTTTAAATTTTGAAGCCTCAATTGCAATAGTTATATTTTATTTTTAATATAAGTAGTTACGGATTTTGTTTTATTTCTTAAATTTTGTATGAAAAAACTCAATAATTTTGCTTTCAGAACAGTTTGGTGTTGATTGAAAACATGCGCTACAAATCAACCATCATTTTGATACCAGAACAATATTTCTAGCTTCAGTGAAAGTCGAGATATTGAATAAACATCAGGTTTTAAAACTCCATCCTTGTGTAATGGTAGGAATTTTAGTTTTTTGATGGAGGATTCAAATTTAATAAAATTTAAATATAAACCATACTAAAAATGATGTTTTTTTACAACAACTACAGGAGAGGTGTGATTTTTGAAGTGTGGGAGATGAATAAACTATATTTAACTTTCTGTAATCGTTGATTTGCTGATTTGCACAGCAAACATTCTTTGAGTTGTGCTTTCATGAGGATCTTGAATATCCTCTTTTTCTATAAACTTAATGTTTTTGATGTTTTCAAGAAATCAGAACAATCTAATTCCATAATCTCATCCATTTCAAATCTTTTACCTTTTATAAGGCAAAATATCAAAGATGCATCGCAAAAATACACATTTATTGCGCACAAGCACAAACTGCTTACAAAAGACTTTAACGATGGTTCAGAAGAGAAATCGGAAAATACTCATTTAGCATTCTAAACTACACTTTGGACTCGATTTAGAGTACTTTGGTTTAAGCAAAACCGATTAACTGCTTCGGCTATCGGTTTTGCTTAAATTGAATTTTTCATGAAGATTTTAAAGTTTTTGAGTTTAAGGCAGCAAATTACTCATTTAAAATGAGTAAAACGATATTTTTAAAATAAGTTTTTTGCTGCTTAAATCATTTTATGAAGATTTTATTTTAGTTAATCGTTTTGGTTAAGAAACTGGATTTAAGAAAGAGTAAAAATTGCTCTAAATCGAGTCCAAAGTGTATCGAACACAAGCGAGAATTCATAAGTTTGTTATTTTTTATTATTGAATTCAAATTAATCTCTTCAAACATGTCACTCTGTCAAGTGTCAGAGTGGAAAATTTAATCACGAAAAAAAAAAAATTAAGTTAAAGATTATTGCTTGCGTCTGAGAAATGAAGTTTTTTATC
>JAAFIR010000070.1 GCA_013297885.1 Leptospirales bacterium
CGCTAACAAGATCATTAAAATCATCATCGCGATTATTAAAAGCAACAAACCTTATCTACCTAATTTTGTTTCTATTAACCCAATTTTTAAAAAATGATTTGACTTTTTGAACCATAGAGTTCGCATAGTATTGAAAAAAACCCTGCTTTATAAAAAGCAAATCCCTAATCAATTTTTCTAATACAGTTATTTCCTCTATCAGCAATATAAAGAGAATTTCCCACAAATACCATATTTTGTGGATCATTGAATCTTGCAGATGTTCCAGTTCCATTTGTTGTGCCACTTACACCGAGAGCACCTACAAAAATTACTTTTGAAAAATCGCTGAAACTCATTTTGTAAATAATATGCTCTTGAGAAGCAACATAGATAAAATTTCCCATAAAGGCTAAGCTCTTTGCTGTATTTATAGTAAATCCAGAACCAACTGAGCTTAGATTAGATGTAGATAAATTGAGTCTCCGAATTGTTGTTCCACTATAAGTTGAAATGTACAACAAATTCCCATAAGGTAAAAAAGACCCAGGATCAGCAATTTGACTAAATAAAGCAGATCCATCTGTTTGACCAGCAGTTCCATTTCCAGCAACAGTTGTGACTACTGCTCCAGGTACAGTTGCTCTACGAATATAGTTATTATTATCTCCAATGTATAAATTCCCATCCCAAAAATTAAACCCACCTGAAAATAAATTTCTAAATCTTGCGGCGTTTCCAGTGGAATCAACATAAGCATCTGCTGGATTTGCTGTAGGGTTTCCGGCAAAAGAAAATGCTGTTCCAGTTGTTGGATCAATCCTTCGAACATTTTTATTATCAATTTGCATTAAATATAAATCAGTTCCATTTGTAGTGAGAGCTGCTCCATTTGAAAATTGAGCAGTTGCACCAGTTGCATTACTATAACCATTTGTGCTTCCAGCGACTAGTGAATCAATTGAAGTAGCCATATCTATCACTCTTATTCTAAAATTTGAAGAATCTGCAATGTACAATTTATTATTTAAAAAAACCATTCCTGCATTTCCATTGTATCTTGCTGTTGGAATGATTGCACCGGTAGTAAATGCACCAACGGCACCACAAGATCCGGCATACGTAGTTACAACTCCAGTGAGTTCAGTTTTGCAAGTCAATGTTCCAGTTACATTTGGATCCATTTGTACACAAAAATGAGGATACAAAACTTTTGTTCCTGTTGAATCCCTGGCAATTACATCAAATCTATAAAATTGAAATGCAATTAAATTTGGAACGGTGACGCTTGTGAGGTTAGGTATAAAATCTTGAAACATAGTTCCATTTGCTTCTACTTCAGCAAGAGTAGTCCAAGTGTTCACAATGGAAGCATAAACTCGATAGGAAACTGTTCCGCTTGCAGATGCAGCAGGCCAGTTAAATGTTATACTAGTATATGTTTTGCTACCTAAACTTGTTTGACCACCGGAGGTTAATGCTCCAACGGAAATGGGAATGGGAGTTGTAGGAGTATTAACAGTTGTTGGAGTTGGAGAATTGGCATTGGAAGAATTGGTGCGATTTTGTGGAGAGAGAGAACAATAAGCTTCATTTCTTCCAGAATAAAAAATAGTAGCTAACCAAAATCCAATTGTTTTTTGGTCACAAAATTTGTTAACTTTTGGTTCTGAACAAGTGATTAATAGAAATATTAATAAAATTTTATTCATAATTTGCACTCCTAAAAAAAATAAATAAGCCCACTAATTCATAAAGTAATTCTCGAGTATAAAAATTAAATTGGCAAAACTTCAAATCATCTTGCTCCACTTTTTTTTTCTATGTATGTTAGAATTCCTTATTACAACTTTATTTAGAAAAATAAATTGATTAATTTAAGCTAAAATTTAGAGGATTTAAATTATATAAAAAGTGTTTCAGAAATAAATAAAAACAATTTTTACTTCTTTCTTTTTTATTCTTTACCAAAAATTTTATTTAAGTATTAATTTAATGTCAAGTATTAAAGCAAATTTCTTTCTAGGTTTTTAACTGAACTTATAAAATGATATCTTCCATTTTAAAAAAAATATACTTGATTGAGCTTAAAAAGAAATTAAATTGTTTTATTCTGAATAAAATTTTTTTAATCTTATTTCTTTTTTTTATTACTTTTAAAAGTAAAAAACAAATCCCAAATCCTTTTTCTGACTGTTAAATATGCAGTTCAATATGCTCAAGAATATGAAGGTAAATCTGGTGGATTTTATGTAACTGAGTCAATTGAAGAAAAAGAAATAGATAGTAGAAATTTCAAATTCAAATTTGTTTCTAGTTTAAATTCTTATATGAATATTTTTACTTATGAAAGATTTTTAAAAAATAAAAATAGAATTAATAAAAATGAATGTTTAATTGAATTCAAAAAAAACATCAAATCAAAACTAAGCTCACTCCCGAACATAGTTGCAAAAATGAATCAAATCTCAAATAAAGAAATAGAAATCAACCATGAAGGATTTTTATGTAAAATTGATATAGAATGAATATTTTTTTTCAATTCCTAATTTTTTAAACACGAAAAGTACTAAAGTCACGAAATTTATTTTATTTTTATACTTTCTTTTTTGTGTCTTTATTAATTCCTAATTCATCATTCCTAATTTACCATTCCTAATTTACCATTCCTAATTCATCATTCCTAATTCATCATTCCTAATTCATCATTCCTAATTCATCATTCCTAATTCATCATTCCTAATTCATCATTCCTAATTCATCATTCCTAATTCATCATTCCTAATTCATC
>JAAFIR010000047.1 GCA_013297885.1 Leptospirales bacterium
GCTAGTTAGGATTTAAACCTTGAAAGGGATTTAGGCTTCTTCTACAGATTGTTCAGATCACTTTTTTACTGATAATATAAAACAGTAAAAAAGTCACCTTTTTATCTAATGGAAAGGGATTGAAGCGGAAATCCTTTTGCATGAATCATTAAGACTTTTCATAATTGAATTTTCGCAAAAGATTGTAGTGAAAAGCCCGTTTTTTTCTCACTTAAATAAAACTTAATATTTCGTTTAATCAATATTAGGTGAGAAAAAATTCGCCAAAAAAAAATACGTTACATAAAATAAATCTTCTAAATTATTTTGTCATAAAAAAAACATGAATCATTAACTAATTATTTAAAAATGAATAAACATTTGTTTGTTTCATTTTACCTTTTAAATTAAGATCACCTTTTTTAGTAAAATACTTTTTGTATTCTTCATTCAAATCATCAAAAACTGTTCCAGAAATAACTAAGATGGAATCAAACTCTTTGGTCATTGATTCTAGTCTACTTGCCTGATTCACTGTATCACCAATTACAGTTGTTTCCATATGGTCATCTGTTCCAACAGTTCCGAGCATCAAATTCCCTTTGTGTAAACCAAAACCAACTTTAATTTTTAATTCGTCATTTTTATGAAAACTAAAATTTGTATTTTGAATTTCCTGATTCATTTCAATCACTGCTTCATAAGCTGAATTACTTGATTTGGGGAAAATAGCCATTATCCCATCACCAATAAATTTATCTACAAAGCCACCATATTTTAAAATAATTGGATTCATTTTTTCAAAATACAAATTGATAAATTCAAAATTTTCTTTTGCAGATATACTTTCTGATAAAGTTGTAAAATTTCTTATATCACTAAAAAGAACGGTCATCTCTCCCTCAAAAGAATCTTTTGGGCGAATTTCTCTGAAGTCATCTTTCTTTAAAAGTTGTAAAAAATCTTTTGGAACAAATCGTATAAACGATTCAAGCATGTTCATTTTTGTTTGGATGGTTTCAAATTCTGCTTCTTCTTTTTGGATTTTCATAATTCTTAGTCTATCAGCAAGAGCTAATGAGAAAAGAAATACTTGTATGATTACTCCTAGTGTAGCTCCATTTATAGATAACCAATCCATCGAAATTATTCCTGAAAAACTTAGTGTTTGATGTATTACAAGTATAGCTAAAAGTAAATAGCTTTGGAATATAAATTTTGCTTCTATAATTTTTTTCCATTTCCAAAAATAAAATAGCATTCCTATTAAAAATAACACCCCAATTGGAATAACATAAATTCTTAAAATTCCATAAATAAAATTCTCTGCTAAAATTCTAAATACATAACCAATTAAACCAATTATAATTGTAGAAATTAATAAATTAAGAATTAAATTTAAGGTTTTATTCATTTCTTTTAGTTTAATAAATTTTATCACAAAGAATGTATTCGCTACAAAAGATAATAGATAAGTAATTCTAATTACTTTTAAACTTAAATCTAAATCATAATTTGCTGTTAATTCTTGAAATGTTCCATAATAAAATAATTGATTAGTAAGTGTAATTAAAATAAAAATAACATATCTCAAATAATTAAAATCTTTAGTGCCAAAAAATAAAAATAAATTATAAGCTATAAATGAAATTAGCGAACCTGTTGTAAAACCAATAAATAAAATATCCCAAAATTGATTGTCTAGTAGATTGTTTGTAGAAAGAATTCTAAAAAAAAGAAATTGTCTTTTGCTAACCAGTTTTATCCAAATTGTTCTAGATTCTGATTTTGGAATTGAAAATGAATAAGTGATTGTTCTATCGTTTCTTATAATTTTTTCATTTAATTCAATTGATGAAGTATCATTTTCAATTTTTTCAATAAAAACTTCAAAATCTGAAGAAGGTAAAATTTCTTGAAAATAGATTTTAGAATCTGTAGAAAGATTTTTAATTGGAATTTTGAACCAATACACTTTCTCAGGTTTTGTTGAAATTCCAATTTCAGTTCTCTTTTTCCAATCAGAACTTTTTTTAATTTCTTCGAAACCTAGATTAAAATCAACTTCTTTAAGATAATAATAATTCAAATTAGTTTCTTTATCAAAAATTTTGGTTTCCAATTCATCTGAATAATAACTAATTATATAAATAAAAAAAATAAATAATGCTTTCATTGCTCAACATTTTTTTAAATTCTCTAGCAAGTCAATTGTTTGATTTCTTTAATTTGAATTGAATTATTCTAATGTTCTAAAACTTTTTCAAAACCTCATAATCTTCTTTAGTATTCAAATTTAAAAATTCGTCTTTTCCTAAATTTGAATAATTTTCATCTAAATTTAACTTTTTTCCAGAAACAAGAGTGAACAAATTACCCATCTTACAAGATGGCTTTTTTCCGTTTAACTCTTGTTTGCCGCTTTCTGATAATAATTTTTCTATTTTGGGAATAAGATTTTTTGAATAAAGCCCACAAAGATGTTGCATAAATCCATTTGCATAAGGAATAACTAAATTTTCTGTATTAGATTTTTCTAATATATATTTGATAGTTTCAATTTGAACAAGTGGCATATCACAGGAAATTACAAAAATTTTTTCTGTTGTTGAATTGATTAAAGCAGAGTGAATTCCTGCAAGTGGTCCACCTGAATAAATATCTGAATAAATTGGAAGTCCAAACTTTTCATAAATTTTTTTTTCATTTGTGATTAGAATGATTTCATCAAAAATCGAATTCATTTTTTCAATCATGGTTTCAAGTATTGATTTTTTTTTCCAAATTAAAAAAGATTTATTTTCTCCCATTCTTTTGCTTTTTCCACCAGCTAAAATTACTCCTGTTATATTTTTATACATAAAATAGAAGTTCCTTTTTGGGGATCAATAATTTCTTCATCTAGAATGCCCAAGTATTCTGAATTAGCTAAACTAGTCATATCTCCACTAGATTGTTTTTTTGCTGGATTAAATAAATTTTCGCTGTTTTGATTTAAAATATTTCCTCGAATAAAATGTTTTTTATTATCTTTTTTGCTTACATTCTCAGAAAGTTTTGCATAAATCAATTTTGGAAATTCAATTTCAAATAAAGAATAAAAGCTAGATAAAAAATAAATATAAAAATTCAAAAAACTAGAAACAGGATTTCCCGGAAAACAAAAAATTGGAATTTTATTTTGGTAAGTTGCATAAAGCATCGGTTTACCAGGTTTTATATTTGATTTGGTAATATGAATTTCACAACCCAAATCTTTTAAAACTTCTGGCAATAAATCATATTTTCCAACTGAAACTCCACCAGTTGTTAAAACTATATTAGAATTTTCTAATGCAGATTTTAATTCTTCTGTAATTAAATCTTTTTTATCTTTTAAAATTTTTTTAGTTTTAAGATCAAAACCAAACTGATTACATAGGCTCAAAAGTGAATACAAATTACTTGCTCTAACTTTTCCAATTTCAGGAAATTCATTTGGCAAAATAAGTTCATCTCCAGTTGCAAATACACTAACAGTAAATTTTTTAAATACTAAAAGATTTTCTTTTCCAAGTGAAGCAATTTCTGAAATAGAAGTAGCTGAGATATGAAATCCAATTTTAAAAACTAATTCATTTTTTTTTAAATCTTCAGCTTTAAACCTGATATTCTGATTTTTTTTTAGTGAAATTTTTTCTTTTAAAAAAACTTTTTTTTCTTCAAAAATTAAATCTTCAATTGGAATTACCATATCACAAAAATCTGGAACAAGTCCACCAGTCATGATGAGTTTGGTTTTGGTTTCATCAAAAAATTCTGTTTCAGAGTCGGCTGCTTTAATTTCACCAACTAAATCCCAAGATGAAATTTTATTGTTAAATGAAATTACAATTCCATCCATTGCAGAATAATTAAATGAAGGTAAATCTATATCAGAATAAATATCTTCAGCTAAAATTCTACCGATTGAATTTTCAATTGGAATGATTTCAGTTTCTAGTTTAGTTTTATCAAAACAATTTTTAAAATTAGTTTTGATAATTTCTAAAGCCTCAGAATAGGATTTCATCAAATCGAAAAATTCCCTGATTTACCACCAATTTTTTCCAGTAGTTTAGTTTCGGTGATAATGATTTTTTTATCAATTGATTTACACATATCATAAATTGTAAGAGCTGCAACACTCACTGCTGTCAGTGCTTCCATTTCAACACCAGTTCCATAAATTGTGCTAACCTCAGAAATAATTTCTATTTCAAATAACATTTCATCAATTGTAAAATTTATTTCAATTGAAGTAATTGGAACTTGATGACATAATGGAATTAACGAGTCAGTTTTTTTTGCAGCTAAAATTCCAGCAATCCTTGCTGTTGAAAAAACATCACCTTTAGGAATGGATTTATCTTTAATTTTTTCGATGATACCAGCAGAAACTTTTAGAGTAGATTTTGCTTTTGCAATTCGTTTTGTTTTTTCTTTTTCTGAAATGTCCACCATATTTGCATTTCCATCTTTATCTAAATGAGTAAATTCCATTTATCCTCCAAGTTCTACCATTTGCATAGTGTTCATTTTTGCCAATTCTTCCATTGGTGGATGTTTTAACCATTTATTAGGTAAAAAGTTTTTTATTTTTTCTAAAATTTCTTCATCTGAAAAATCATTTAAAATTTTTCCAAGCTCTAATCCATTTTCTTTTTCTGAGAACAAACATAATCTTAAATTTCCTGATGATGTAATTCTAAGCCTATTACAGTTATCACAAAAATGTTCTGACATGGGAGTGATAAAACTAATAGAGAGAAAAGAATTTTCTAGTTGGAATTTTTTTGATGTGCTAGATTTTTCAGTTTCGTATTTTTGAATATTAAATTTCTCATGGATCAAATCTAAAATTTTTTTGTATTCATAAAAATAATCTTTATTCCAATTATTTTTTCCAATTGGCATGTATTCAATAAATCGAATATGAACAGGGTAATCTCGAAAACGTTCAATAATAGAAATCACTTCATCTTCATTGATTCCATACATCAAAACAAAATTTAATTTCACTAATTTAAAACCTTGAATAATAGATTCTTCAATTCCTGAAATTACTTTTTCGAGAGAATTTCTTCCAGTGATTTTTTGAAATGAATCTTTTTTTAAAGAATCAATACTGATATTCAAATAATCAATTCCAGAATCTTTTAAAAATTTTGCTTTTGATTTTAATAAAGAACCATTTGTACTTAATGCAAAAATCATATCATAATTTTTTTTCCAAGTTGGAATGTTTTGAAAAATTTCATCCAAATCAGATCTCAAAAGTGGCTCACCACCTGTGAATCTAATTTTTTTAATTCCAGCTTGTTCAATAAAAATTTTTAGAAGACGATTGATTTCAATTGGACTCATTATATTTTCATTTGTCACAATATGTTCCACTCCATTTTTAAATCCAGAAGGATTACAGTATGTGCAATTAAAATTACATTTGCTTGTAATCGAAAATCTTAAGTAATCATGGACTCTTCCAAAACTATCCTTTAGCATAATAAAAAACTCCAAGGCTTGCAAAACCAGTTCCTAAAATTAGCCAAAACGGATTTATTTTAAAAAAATATACTAACAAAAATGAAGCCACAAATGGTAAAATTTGCCATGGAATCTTGTATTGTTTTTGAATGTATTGAATTAAAATTGCAGAAAAAATTCCAAGCACAGAAAATTTCATCATATCAATTATTTGTTTGTATTTTAAAATAAATTTTGTTTCTGTTTCTAAAAAATAATACAACCCCATGAGACTAGCTGGAATGGATAAATTTCCTAAATTGCTAATTAGTACACCAATTATTCCTGCTTTTTTTAAACCAATATAAGTTGCAAATTTGATGGAAATTGCTCCGGGCATAATTTCACTAGCTGCAACTAATTCCAAAAATTCTTCAGAGCTGATCCAATTATTTTCTTCAACTAAAACTTTTTCCAAAATTGGAAACAAAGAATAAGCACCACCAATTGCAAAAAAAGAAATTTTTAAAAAAGCAAAATACAATTCTAATAAAATCATTTTTGATCTTTCTTTTTTTCAAACACATCTTCCACCCAAGTCATCGCTGCCATCATAGATGGAAAGCCAAGAGTGGGAAGTGATAATAAAACAACTTGTTTGATTTCTATTTCGCTACAACCTGCTTCAAGAGCTTTTCTAGTGTGGGAATGAACTGCTCCTTCCATTTTTGCTCCAATAGAAATTGATAATTTGATTAATGCTTTTGTTTTTTTTTCAAGTGGACCAGCTTTTTGAACAGCTTCACCTAACATCTCGTATGCGTTTAAAATTTCAGGATAATCTTCTCCGAATTTTAAATATCTTTTTGGAATCGACATTTTTTTCCTCTTTAATTTATTTTTTTAATTTGGGCGAATTTTTTATGTTGACTTTGTCAACATAAAAAACCGGGCTATCCGCTACTTCTGAATCGGTGGACTGAAGTCCACCGATTCAGAAACGCTTCTATCCCTTTCGCTCGCTTCGCTGTATTGAAAAAATCTATTATTTATAAAATATGATATTTTAATTATGTGTACAAGCATCAATCCATTCATAAGTTTTGTCTAGATAAATTTCTTTTTTCCAAATGGGAACTTCTGTTTTGATTCTATAAATGATGGACTGGTTTGCTTCAAATGACTCTTTTCGATGTCTAGAAGAAGTTAAAACTAGAACCGCAGACTCAGAAATATCAACTCTACCTATTCGATGAATTGCATGTGCATAAATTAAATTCCATTTTTGTTTTGATTCTAGTAAAATTTGTTCAATTAATTTTTCAGCAAAAACTGGATGAGCTTCGTATTCCAAATGAGAAACAATTTTTCCATGACTTTGCTCTCTTGCTTCACCACTAAAAATCACTAATCCACCAGCATTTGGATGGTGCATTTTTATGGATTCTAAATTTATGTCTAGTGGAAGTTCAGAAATATATTTCATCAACCACCACCAGCTGGAGGCATGATCAAAATTTCTTCTTTATCTTTTGGAATATAATTTCTATTTATCATTTCATTAGAATTTGCTAATAAACAAAAATCTAATATAGGTTTTGATTTTGGATTTTGTAAAATTAATTTTTCTAAAATTTCTTCAAGACTTGATGAATCTGGAACTTCCAAAAAAAAAGATTCACCAAAATAATCTTTTAACTTTGCAAAAGTTTTAATCTCAATTAACATTATTTTTCTTCTCTTAGAATATTTTTTCTGTCAAGGAAAATAAGATTTGAAAAAATAGAATTTACGATTTTTTAATAAAAAAATTATTTTGGATTTTTTAACAAATTTTAAATTAGTTTTTTTTGTTTAACTTATTTTGGATTTTACTTTTGCTTAAGCAAAAAAAATATTATTTTATGATTGATAGAAAACAAAAACTTCCAATTTGGCTAATTTTAGTAACTGCATTTTTTGCAATTTTAGCTTTTATTGTAACTTCTTCTTTAATTTTTTCACCAGCATCAGTTCTTGAAACTGTAGATTTAAAAGCTAAAGGTGTGGATTATTTAATTTACATGTGGGCTGCAAGACAGTTTAGTCTTGGTTTTATTTTTGCATTTTCATTATTAAAAAAATCTAAAGAGATGATTAGCCTTTCCTTTTTATTTTTTTTAGTTATGAATATTGCTGATGTTTTAATTGGAGTTTCTCAAAAAGATAATGGTTTAATGATAGGTGCATTGGTTATGTGCGTTATTTCATCTACAATATTATACTTTATAAATAAAATCAAATAACAAATGGAGGAATTTTAATTGAAAATTTTTATTTTATTGATTTTAATTTTTATTACTTGCTCAGAAAAAAAACAAAAACCCAATTGGCTATTTTTAGCTTTATTATCTAGAAATCAAAATTCTTCTATTTCATCCAATGAAACAAATTGCCAAAACTCATCTTCAAACCCTGCACAAGATACAGTTAATGGACTTACAAGAATTCAAGTTAGACCAAATGAAGTTTGTAATTTAATCAGTACATTTAATGAGCCACATCAAGTTTTTCCACCTTCCACAAATACAAAAAATATTTTGTCCATCTTTTATCCTGGAACAGCAGCAATTGCATCCGAATATTCATTAGTTTTACAAAGAGGTGCAACCAGAGGTTATCATGTTATTGGATTAAATTATGTGAACCAAGATTCAATCAATACGATTTGTAATTCTGGAAGTGCTGCTGGTGCTAATTCTTGCTTTGGTGAAACAAGAGATGAAATTATAACAGGTCAAGACAAGTCTAGATTTGTTTCAGTCGACACAAATAATTCAATTGAAGGGAGAACATTAGCTTTATTAAAATACCTTCATTCAAAAAGACCATCTGAAAATTGGAATCAATTTTATTCTGGATCAGATTTAGTATGGAATAAAATTTATGTAGGTGGGCATTCTCAAGGTGCTGGTCATGCAGCATACCAAGGAAAAATTAGGGCATTAGGTCGAGTTACAATTTATTCAGGGGTATCCGATTATTCTACAACTGCAATGACAACACCAACTTGGTTTACACTTCCACAATCATCTTTAAATGGATCTTATTTTGGATTTATTCATATCAATGATTCCATTGCAAATTTTTCTGGGAACAATAACCAAGTTACCGATGCTTGGGCAAATTCACTTTTAATGACTGGTGCTTTGACAGATGTTGTAATTGGAACACCTTATGGAAATTCTAGAAGGCTCTCAACAAATGCTTGTAATGCTTTATCTGAACTTCTCAAACATTCTTGCACAATGGTAAACGGATTTCAAAATGTTTGGGACTATATAAGTTATCCTTAATTTCTAAAAAACAAAAAAGCGATAGTGATTGCAGCGTTTCTGAAGCCTCTGACTTTAGTCAGTGGTTTCAGAAGTAGCGTAAAGCACGGACTCTCTTCGAGAAACTCGAAGAGAGTATCGCCCAAATCATTTTAAAACTAACTAATTAATTTCCTAGACAATATTCAAAGGATTAATAATTTGTGAAACATACCCAATTTCTGGAGATTTTTTCATGAAAAAAATTATATTATTTGCTTTACTTGCAAATTTTATTTCTTGCTACTATTATGTGAACGACGAGTTACCAAGAATTCGTCCTTTAAAGAAAAAAATTATTATTGATTCTTTATCATTTAGAATTACAGGAGTTGAAGGTGAAAGACTAAAAGATTTTTCAAA
Organism: Leptospirales bacterium; assembly: GCA_013297885.1. GTDB lineage: Bacteria > Spirochaetota > Leptospiria > Leptospirales > Leptospiraceae > UBA2033. The sequence continues at coordinate 9,180 of JAAFIR010000047.1, forward strand.
CAAAATTCAAGCTAGATTTGAAAAATCTGGAATTTTTGGTAGAGTAATTCCAATTGAAGGAAAAGCTCAAGTTGAAAACAGCCATCTTGAAATTCATTTAAAAGAACTTGGTATTTTTGAAAAAAATTACAACTTCACTCTATCTGCTGCAGTTACTTTTGGATTTGTTGCTGCAAATTATTCAAAACAACCTCTTCTTGGTTTAGTAGGTCTTTTTATTCCATTTTATAAAACCGAAAAATATTCTATGTTAGTGGATTATTATGTTGATGGTAAATTAAAAAGATATGATCGTTTTAACCAAACAGCAACTAAACTTTACGGACCAATTCCTGCATTGTATGCATTTAAAAACGGAGACTCTGTAGAAGATCCTGAAATGGAAGTTATTGCTAACATGGCAGACAACGCTGCATTTTATATTAATGAATTAAATTATGCTGAAGCAGTAAAATAGAGGATAGATTTTAGAACATAGGGGTTAGAACTTTAAATTTAATCTTTATTCAGATACTTTTTTCTTCACTATATTTTTTATTTTATGAATCAAATTTTTGAAGACCAAACTATCCTCTATCAGTATGGGGCGAATTTTTTGCAAAAGCAAAAAACCGAGCTTTACGCTACTTCTGAATCCTCGGGTTAAAACCCGAGGCTATTCAGAAACGCTTCAATCTCTTTCGCTTCGCTGCTAGAATAGAAAAACTTAATTGAAAATTCTAAACCAATAATAAAAATAACATATGCAAGAATCTAGAAAAACTTCTGAAACCGACATCAAACTCAGTATGAATCTTCGTGGAAAAGGGGATTATAAATTTGATACTGAAATTCCTTTTTTTGAACATATGCTTTCCCATATCTCCAAACATGGCGGGATTGATTTAGACATTTGGCTTCGAGGTGATATTCAAATAGATTGTCACCATTCTGTTGAAGATACAGCGATTTTAATGGGTAATACATTACACAAACTTTTAGGTGATAAAAAAGGAATTAATCGTTATGGTCATTTTACAATCACCATGGATGAAGTTTTAACTACTGTTGCAGTTGATCTCGGTGGAAGGTTTTTTTATAAATACACAGGACCAGAACTCACTGGAAAATTTGGAATCTATGATGCTGAACTCACAAATGAATTTATGCAAAAATTTGCACTAAACGCAAAAATGAATTTGCATATTTTAGTTCATTATGGAGAAAATAGGCATCATATTCATGAATCTATTTTTAAAGGACTTGGAAGAGCTTTGAGGCAAGCTATTGCTTATGATACAAATGCATTAGATAAAATTCCATCTACAAAAGGTGTTTTGGAATGATTTCTGTTTTAGATTTTGGAATGGGAAATATCCATTCTTGTTTAAAAGCAGTATCGCTTTTTACAAAAGATTTTCAATTAACATCCAATCCAGAAGATTTAGAAAATTCTACTGGAATTATTTTGCCCGGAGACGGTGCATTTGAAAAAGCAATGAGTAATTTAAATGAAATGGGATTTGCTGAAAAATTAAAATTAGCTTATGAAAAAAAAATTCCAATTTTTGGAATTTGTATAGGGTTTCAAATTTTATTTGAAGATTCAGAAGAAAGTACAGTTTTTGGAAAAAATATTCTTGGACTTGGTTTTTTAAAAGGCAAAGTTAGAAAGTTTAGTTTTGAAAATCACAAAGTTCCACATATGGGTTGGAACAGACTTTTATTACAAAAAAAAAATACAAAACTTCTGAAAAATGTTGCAAATAGTTCCTACATGTATTTTATTCATTCTTACAGACCAATTAATTCAGGTAGTGATTTTGTTTCTGCAACTTGTTCTTATGCTGGAGAAAGTTTTCCAGTTATTGTAGAAAAAGATAATTTATTCGGAACACAATTTCATCCTGAAAAGTCAGACAGAGAGGGCTTAAAAATTTTGGAAAATTTTATAGAAGTAACAAAGACATGATTATTATACCTGCAGTAGATATTTTGGATACAGAAGCTGTTAGACTTTTTCGTGGAGACTATTCCCAAAAAACTGTTTACAGCACAAAACCATGGGAGCTAATTCAAGGATTCCAGAAAAGTGGTGCAGAATTAATTCATATTGTAGATTTGAATGGTGCTAGAAAAGCTGACGAAACGAATAGAGATTGTATTTTAAAAATTACAAAAGAAACTAACGTGAAAATACAGTTAGGTGGTGGAATTCGTGATATGGAAAAATTAAAATATTACGAATCACTTGGAATAGATAGATTTATCATTGGAACATCAGCCATCACCAATCCTAAATTTGTTGATGAAGCTTTAGCATTTTTAGGTACAGATCGAATCATTATTTCAGTTGATGCGATGGATGGAATTGTAAGAGTTAGTGGATGGGAAGTTAAAACAGAAGTAAAATTTGAAGATCTACTTTCTAGACTTGAAAATCAAGGTGTTACTCAAATTATTTTTACAGATATTTCACAAGATGGAACTTTGAGTGGTCCCAATTTAGAGTCTTATAGATACATATTAGAAAGTTTTACATTCCAGTTAATCGCTTCTGGTGGGATTGCATCTTTAAAAGATATAATTTCTCTTTCAGCAATTAAATCTAAAGTTCCTCTTTATGGAATTATTACTGGTAAAGCAATTTATGAAGGCAAACTAGATTTAAAAGAAGCAATTGTAAACGTAAAAAAATAATAGGAGATTCTATGAGTCATTACAAAATTTATTTTTTATTAATCTTAATTTTAGTAAATTGTAAAAAATTTGCAGAAATCAAATTTCCAAATGGTGATAAATATGTTGGTACTGTTTCGGCTAACAAACCAAATGGTGAAGGTGCATACACCACTTCTGAATTTATTTATAAAGGTCATTTTCAAGAAGGTAAACGAAATGGCCACGGAATCCAAACTTGGACAACGGGCATTCATGAAAGTGAAGAATATATTGGTCAATGGAAAGATGATATGAGAGATGGAACAGGAATTCATTCTTGGCCAGATGGAAGAAAATACAATGGTGAGTGGAAAGCAAATAGACAATCTGGAAAAGGCCTACTAACAAATGCTTCTGGTGAATCATATAATGGAATGTTTGAAGACGATTTGCCTGAAGGTGAAGGAGTTAAAATGGATGCAAAAGGAAAAATTGTTTTCCAAGGAAAATGGTCAAAAGGAAATCCAGTTAGATGATAGATAGAAAAAAATTAAGTTTATTTGGGGTATTAGTTTCAATTTTTGGAATTATTTTTAGTGCAATTTTAATCAGTGAATATTATGGAAACACAAATGAATATATTTCTACTGCATGTTCTGCATTGGGGAGTGGAGATTCTTGCAAAATTGTTGCTCAATCAGTTTATTCAGCAATTCGAGATGTTCCAGTTCTCGGTGATATTCCAGTTGCCCAGTTAGGTTTTTCTTTTTACGGATTTGTGGGCTCTTTATTTTTTATCTTGTTTAGAACAAAAGATGAAGATTCAAAAAAAGGAATAGTTTATTTTCTTTTGACTATTTTGGGATTTGGGATTTTAATTGATCTTATTTTATTATTTATTTCAATTACCCAAATTAAAACAGTTTGTATTTTTTGTGCTTTAACATATGTTGTCACAATTTCTTTATTTCTAATTTCTTATTTAATGGTAAAATCAATGAACGAAAAAGAACCAATTATCAATTCAATTAAAACTCATGGAAAATCAGCACTTCAAAAAAATTTATTAAATTTTGCGATTATATTTTTATTTTTCTTTGCCTGTGGAACTGGAATCGGAAAATTTTTTGGTTTAACAGAAACTGATTCGGGTGAAAAACCACAAATTAATCCAGCAATTTTAAAAGCTAAAATTGAAGAATTTTACAAAAAAGAAAACAAAGGAATCAACCTTTCTGAAGCTCCAAGCATTGGACCAAAAAATGCACTAGTAAAAATTGTAAAATATGCAGATTTTAATTGTCCTCATTGTATGCATGCAAGTAAAACCATTTCTCAATTAAGAGCTGAATATCCAAACGACATTCAAGTATTTTATAAAAATTTTCCACTTGATGGGGCTTGTAATTTTTTAGTGCAAAGAAAAACCCCAGATGCTAGTTCTTGTGTAGCATCTTTTGCTTCGTTATGTGCTGCTAAACAAAATAAATTTGATGAAATGTATCATGGGCTTTATGAAAATTTAGAACTAGGAACAAGACATTCTCCTTCTTCTGTTATGATGCTTGCTACAAAAATTGGTTTGAATACAGATAAATTTAAAACTTGTTTATCTAGTCCTGAAATTGCTGCATTTGTAAATAGAGAAGTAAAAGAGGGTGAAAAATTAAAAATTGAAAGTACACCTTCACTTTTTATAAATGATAAACCATTAGATGCAGGAACTCCAAATGAAACTTTTTTTAGAGAATTAATTAAAGACATTATTTCAAAGAATAAAAAATGAACAGAGATTTTTATAAAAATCTTCCTCATGCTTTAGATTTGAATGAGATTTCCAATTCAAATAAACTTCAAAGTTTACCAGATGATTGGCATGTGATCATCACTGATATTGTAAATTCAACTATTGCAATCGAAAATAATAAATACAAAGATGTAAACACAATTGGAGGACTTTCTGTTGTTGGTATCACTAACATTCAAAAAGATTTGGAGTTGCCATTTATTTTTGGGGGAGATGGAGTAACAGTTTGTATTCCATCCGCATTTGTTCCTTTAGCAGCTAAAGCATTATCTTATACAGCTGAAGTATCTGAAAAAGAATTTGGTTTAAAATTAAGAGTTGGTATTGTTCCTGCAAAAGATATTTTTGAAGCAGGAAAAAAAATTGAAGTTGGTAAACTAAAAGTTTCACCTCGTTATAGCCAAACAATTTTTTTGGGAGATGGAATTGATTATGCTGAGTACTTAATCAAAAAAGATCCAAATTCAAAATACTTACTTGAAAAAGTTCCAGATCATGAAGCCGATTTTTCAGGTTTTAGTTGCAGATGGAAATCAATCCCTTCTCTTCACGGTGAAATTGTAAGTATTATCATCAAAGGATTAAATACTGATTTAAATTCTGCTGATAAACTTTATGATTCTATCATTCGTGAAATTGATTTGATATTTGGTGGTGAAGAAGAGTATCATCCTGTTGTAGTTGAAAAATTAGATTTATCTATGGAATCAAAAAAACTAATTGCACAAGCAAAAATTGAAACCAAAGGTTTTTGGAATCGTTTTTTTCTAATTCAAAAATTTAGAATTGAACATTTGCTTTTAAAGTTTTTAATGAAATATAAAAAAGATTTAGTAATTTATAACGGAGGAAAACAAACTGAGGTAAAAGCAAGTACAATCAAAGAAACTTTTAGAAAAACTTCTGATTTTAGAAAATTTGATGGTACTTTAAAAATGGTTATTTCAGGGACAACTTTCGCTAGAAAAAAATTAGAATTATATTTAGAAGAGCTTTTCCAACAAAAAAAAATTGCTTATGGAATTTATGTTTCAACTGAGGCATTAATGACTTGTTTATTATTTGCTGATACTGAAGCAGAAGTACATTTTATTGATGGCTCAGATGGTGGATATGCTCTTGCTGCAAAAGAATTTAAAAAAAGACTAGCTAGTTTAAAATCATAAATATCATTCTTGCTAAAAAATCTATATATGAGAATTATTGACTATGAAATTCTCAATAAGAATTCTAATTTACGTAATTATTTTTTTCTTAACAATTTTATTTAGGCAATATCTTGATAGAGATGGTGTTTTTATCACAAGTGATGGACAGGTTAAACTTTATCAAAGCATAGGCTTTTTAGAAAATGGTTTTGATAATTTTGAATGTATTCATCCAAGCAAAGATATAGACCCAGAATTTAAACACCATCTATTTGATTATCCTTTTGCATTTTTTGAAAAATTTAAAAAATCAAAATGTGTATTTCAATACCCACCTCTTTTTTCTATGTTTGGAGCAGTTATAATAAAATTATTTGGCTTAAAATCAGTAATGTATATTTCTTTAATATTCTTTTTTTTATGTATATTACTGTTTGATAAAATTTTAAATTTGTTAAAAGTTTATCCTAGTGCAATTTTAATTGGAACAAGTCTTAGCTTTACATTAGGAATTTTTCCATTATCCATTTTTGATTATTCTGAAATGAGTTTTTTTAATTTAACAGTTCTATTATTAATTTATCTATTAGTAAAAATTTTATACGAGTCAGATAGAAAAAAAATTCGGTTTGGTTTTTTCTTAATTGGATTTTTGACGATTTTTAGTTTTTTTGTAAGGTCAGAAGTTGTTTTATTAGCAAGTATAATTTTTCTTTGTATGTTAGTTTTTTTTATTAGAACAACCCTAATTTGGAAATTATTTTTCTTTGCTTTTATGGGAGCATTAATTCCGATTTTATTTTTTTTAATATTTAATACCTGGTCGGTTGAGTTTCCCCTCGGTATGAGAACTTTTACAGTTTTAAATGATACAACAACCGAAAGCAGAACAGGTTTAATATATCATTTAAAAATTGCAAAAGGCTTTTTAATAAAAGATGAAGAAATGAATGGTTTGCTCATAGCTTTTCCAATTTGGCTAACTTCAATTATATTATTTATTCCAAGTAGATTTAAAAATTTTCCAATGGTAATAAAAATTCTTTTGATTTCTGGGTTTTCTTATATCCTTCTTGCTTCACTAACAACACCAACAAAAGGTGGTGTTCAAAATTTTGGTTTGAGGTACTTGGAAATTGGATTACTTCCATTACTTCTTGGAATGATTTATGGTTTTTCTGAAATTTTGAAAAGTAAAACAAAATATGAAAAAATAATTTTTATGACTTGTATAATGATTTTACTACAACCAAGTTTCAAATTTATTAAAGATGGTTTAAATACTTTAAAATTAAATTCAGGATACTACTATAAAATGATGAACTACTTTGCTGAGGTAGGAGATTCATATATCATTCATGATACAATTAACTCTCAATATTTGGTGGGAACTTCATTTTTAAATCAAAAACATTTATATGTCGGAAAAAATGAAGAAATGCAAAAGTTTGAAGAAATATTTAAAACAAAAAAAGTAAAAAAATTTTTGATAATTCAAAATGAAACAAAACCTTATATTTCAATTAATATTCCAGATTTTTTAGTACCAAAATATTTTACAAGACTTGAGTTTAAACCGAAATATTACAAATTAAAAAAAGATGAAAATTATTTTAATTTTAAACTTAGTTTTTATGAGTTATTGGAATGAAATTTTTTTTAATCTTAGTTTTAACTTTTAATTGTGCATTATTAAAAAGTGAAACAAAAATTTTACCAAGCGAATTTGACTACCAAACTATTTCAAAATATTATTTTGAAACAGGTATTGATGAACCTTTTCCATTAACTGTTCAAAAAGGAAATAATTTATACTCATCAATTAGCAAAGATAATCGTTATTTATTTTTTGCATCAGATTTTAATGGGAATTTTGATATCTATCTTAGAGATTTAAGAAGTTCAATTCAAGTCCCAATCACATTCCATCCTTCTTCAGACACAAAACCAGCAATAAGTCCTGATGGAAAAAAACTAATTTTTGTATCTGAAAGAAATAATACAAATAAAGATTTATTTTTAATCGAGTTAGATCCTGCTGATTATATAAAAGAATACACAAATGGGAATAAAATTCAATTAACAGAAAATTTATTATTAGATAAAAAAAATACTAAAGACGATTTTAACGACACAGATCCTATTTGGTCACCTGACTCAAAAAAAATTTATTTTATTTCTGATAGATTAAGTCCAGGAGTGTTTAATATATTATCATTTAATTTAAATAATTCTGAATTAAAACTTATTACTAGAGGTGGAGGGAATAGTCCAAGAATTTCTGAAGATGGTAGATTCTTGACTTATATTTCTTATAAAGATAATAGTTTTGGAGAAATTTATTTATTAGAAATAGAAAAAAATTTAGAAAAAAGAATCACAAATGATAATTATATAAATACTTCACCATCAATTTCTGAAACTGGGGAATTCATTTATTATACAATTATTAGAAGAGATTCAAATAAAAATGGAAAATTGGATCTAAACGATAACAGTTTAATTGCTCGGATTGATGTAAAAACTGGAGAGTCAAAAAATTTAACCTCAGATAATTTTTCAATTTTTGATACTAAAATAACAAACTTTAATAAAGGAAGTATAATTTTTTCTGCTAGTTTAAATAATTCGATTGATATTTATTTTATACCCTCGGAGGGACTAATTTCAAAACGAAATACAATTCTAGAACAATTTAATTTTGCAACAAGAATGAAACGTAAAGAAAATACTGATACTTTTTTTTTGGCTTTAGATGCAATAAATTTATATTTTCAAAACGATATTCTTTATCCAATTATTCAGTCAAGAGTGTTAGATGTAAAAGCTGAAGAATTAAAATTCAGAAATCAAAAGTTTGAGTTAAAAATAGTTTTAGAAGAATTAAAAAACTTAAAAAATAAAAATTTATGGGAATCTGGATATGGATTTTATCTAAAACAAATTTCTAATGAAAAAAATTATGCTAAAAATATATTAGAATATTATAATACACTAATAAACTCAGCAAATAAAGAAAATTTAGCTGCATTACTTTATTTAGCTTCTGAAGATTTAGAAGATAGAAATCAAAATGAAGAAGTCAAAAAAATTTATAGAAAAATTTTGTATGAATATAAAGATTTTTATAGAATTAAAGATGTTGAAAGAAAACTAGCAAAATTAGAGTTTAAACAAAACATAAATTCGATCCCTGAAGGATTTTTTGAATTATTAAATGAAGAGAATTTACCAGTAAGAGAAAGGAGAAAAGTTCTCCAAGACATTGAACAAATTATAAATGAAAAAATTTATCCTAAAGAAAGAATTAATTTTTTAAACCAATTAATTGTAAAATATTCAAAAGAAAAATCCAAAAGAGTTTTTGATTTACTTAATTTTTTAAAAGCTGATAACTTAAATAAAAATAGAAAATTTGAAGAAAGTAATCAAGTTTTAGATTCTTTTTTAGAAACTATCCCGGCTGAACCGATAGATTGTAGAACCAATCCATTTTGTAAAAAACCAATTCTTTGTGAAAATAATCCCACATGTATGAAATCTCATATTTTAAAATCAAAAAATTTTCGATCACTAGGTTCACCAAGTAAATCATTTGAAGAATTAAGAATAATTTTGGAAAATTTTGATCCTGAGCTTGGAGTTGAATTAGAAAAATCAGAAGTGGAAAGATCTTTTAAGTATTTTGAAAATAAAGCAGCCGAATATGAGTCAAGAGGGGATTTTAAACAAACTGCATTTAATTATTTTTTTAATGCTGAAAATATGTATTTATTAAAATATAAAAATTTATTTGTAAAAGATTTATATAAAGATTATGCTGTTTATTACCAAAAAAAAATGGTAGACTCAATTTTGAGATATGCTTTAAAACAAGCAGATGATGAAAGAAATGAATTATTGAATAGATTAAATTTATTAGGAAAAGAAAATCTAAATATTTTAGGAAGGATTTCTTCTGTTCTATCATCAATAACTGATGCCACAAAACTATCTATCATTTTTGGAGATATTAAAGATTTAGAAAACAATGATGATGTTTTAGGTAAACCAGGTTCACCCGATGATGCACTACGAATTTTAGATCAACATTTTAATTTGAATCGACCACGCTCAAGACCTGTTTTATATTTAGCTTCATTATATGGTTATGCCTATTATTTAATTAATAAAGCTATGATTTATGATGAGCATTATAAAAAAGAAAAATCATATACCAGAATAAAAAGAGAACAAATTCTCCGAGATTTAAAAAATGCAGAGAATGAATTAAAATGGATAATTTATTCAGATCCCCTTTATTCAGATGCTTATCAATTATTAGGATGGTTATATCAATACATCGGACTTGCACGATTAGAATTTAAAGAAGATAAAAAAATTTTTGATAAGTATTTTTCTGATAAAAACTTTGAAGAGAATATTTATCTTTATACACAAATTTTAGACTTTTTAGGTGAAATTGAAAATAAAAAAATTCTTTCAGATTTGAATTTGAATTTAGCCAATAATTATCATTTGATAAAAAAATATTCTAAAGCAAATGAACATTATGAAAAAGTTGAAAAACTTAGTAAAGGGATTAAAACAAATGTTCAGTTTGAAAATTATAAACAAGAAGCAATATACTATTTTCATTATGGAAGATTGTTATTTAGTCAAAAAAATTTTTCAAAAGCAATTCAAAATTTTACCCATTCAACAGATATCTATTATAAAAACGAATTTGATAATAAAACTAAAAATAACGAAAAAAATAAGATTAAATATGAAGTTCATGATAAATTAGTCTTATTACATACTTATTTATCAATTTGTTATTCAGAAAATTTTGATTATGTTTCATCAATAAATAATTTAAAAAAAGCATTAGCTCTAAATTATAATTCTGAAATTTTAGATAATATTGTAATTTATTCATTACTCGCATATAATTACCAAAAAGTTGAAAAATATCATTTATCAGATTATTATTTAGAACTTGTGGAAAAAGAATACAGAAAACAAAAAAAAGAATTTTCTTTTTCTTTACCTTCAATCACAAATTATCTTTTCTCTGATAGAACAAGAGTGATAGGTGAGGGAAGAATTGTTGATGAATTAAATCCTGAACAATTTTTACTTTTAGCAAAAGGAATTAAAATTCAGAATTTAACAGAACAAGGAGAATTAATTGATATACCAGAAATAATAGAAAATAGAAAAAAATTAATTAAAGATTATAATATTGATAAAACAATTTTAGGTGAAAAAATATTACTTAACACTGAATATAAAATAGCATACGATTCATTTTATACTGAAAATTACCCAAAAGCATTAGAAAAATATAATCAGCTATTAGATGAAATTAATTCAGATAAAATTAAAACTTCAAATAAAAATTTTGAAAAAAGAAAATTACTAAAAAGAAAAAGTTTTACTTTATTCAAACTTGTAGAAAGAGAAGTTTTTGATAAAGTAAAAATCTTTCAGCTCATTTCAGACCATATACAAGACTTAAAATCTCAGTTTGAACTTGAAAAGAAAACTTGTGAAGTTATAAATGATAAAAAATTGGAAAAAGATGAATTATCTGAATCTTGTTTTTATCAAATTAATAAAGACTGGTACAATTTTGATCCACTTTTGGGACTTACTTATTTCTATTTAGCGGAATTATTTTTAAAAGAAAATAATTATTCAATAGCATTTAAATATTATGGAAGAGCATATGAATTAATCAAAAATCCTTCAAGTGTTGAACAAGATTTTATTGGGTTACAAGGAGATCTTTTTACTAAAACTGAGAGATTAAAACTCAAATCAAACTTAAATTCAATTTTATTTAGAATAGACGAAAAAAAAGAATTTAAAGAAACCTTATACGAATCTGAAGAGCTTGCAACTGAATTTTATTCTGAAGAAGATTTAATTAAATTAGAATTTTTATCTTTATTGAAAAAGTTTCAAGAATCTGGTAATAATGAAAATTTATTAATTGAATTAAAAAAACTTGAAGATAGAATATTTAATAATATTTATTTTTTATATGAAACTGAAGATGAGTTTATTATTAATTTTTTTGATTTTTATCAAGAAGTTCTTCTTAAATTGAATCAATTAAAAAAAATTCATTCAAAAGAAGAAAAAAAGTTAACAACAATTTTTGTGAAAAATTTTCTCAATGCAAGAGTTATATTTGAAGAAAAGAAATTAGAGGGTTTGAATCAATCAATAAGAGAAATTTTAAGAAAAGAAAAAATTAACCAATCCATGTTAAGACAAAAAATAAATAGAAGAGAAAAATTTTCTCAAGAAATTCAAAACTCAAAACAGAATAATTTAGATCTAAAAAAAATATTTCAAAATATTCAAAAATTCTACCCTGAGAAAAAAAGATTTTTTCAAATTGATGAAAAAACAAAACCAGATAAAATTATAGAAAATCAGATTTTAATAAAAACAAAATCAATTAAAAATAAATTTTTAATTCACTATATTAAAAATGATAACGAAGAAGATTTTATTTTTGAAAATAAAGAAAATAATTTTGAAAACATAAATGAATTTTTAGAGTTAAAAAAGCTAAATTTTAAAAATAATTTAACATTTGTTTTTGATGAAAAAAATTCAGAACTTTATTTAAAAAAATTTAATTTTGAGGAAGTAAATTTTGCTTTTTTAATAAGACAAATCAATTCTGTCGAAAGAAAAAATTTGAGTTTTAAAAATAAAATTTTTCAAAATGAAAATATTCCAGATGAATTTATTATACAAAATAATTTAATCCTAGAAAAAAAATCTTCAAGAAAAATTGGTGCTTCACTTTATGATTCCGATATTTTAAATACAGAAATTTATTATTCTGACGGGAATATTTTTTCTCCAAGTAAAAAAGGTCATATTAACTTCAGAGAATTTACAGAAAAAAATTCTTTTTTAAGTTTAATTGAATTAAAAAATATAAGACTAAAAGGGTTAGCTTATTTTCAAACTTTAGGTGCGGTGGAAATTATACAATCAGCTAGAATTCCAATTATTCATTTATCTAATTCTGGGATTAAGGAAAATAATTATTTTAGAATTGGGTTTGGGATTGAAATTAAGGCTGTTAAAAATACTAACGAGTTAAAAATTTCAAAAAATTTTGAAAGGATTGATAAAAATAGGGAAGCACTTGAAATTTTAGAAAAACAAATTTTTCCCACTCAAGACTTAGAAGATGAAATTGAACTAGCAAGATTAAAATCTAAAACAATTCCTGAATTGAAAAAATTTGTATTTTTTGAGAGATTATTAAAGAAATACCAAAATGATAAAAACTCTTTATTCCAAATTTATGATTCTTTATTAGAAGAATGTTATGTTTTAAATTCAAATAGATATTGCAGAAATCATTTTCAAAATTATCATAATGAGTTAAAAAATTCAAATTTAACAGAAAAAGAAAAAAAACAGAAATTAAAAAAAGTTCTATTTTTATTTTCTGCGAATAGAGGTGTCTTAAATTTATCTGAGTCAGAATATTTTAAACTTTTTAGAAAAAATAATTATCATGATGAATATTTATTTTATGAAAAATTTGTAAAACTATTTATTAGAAATTTATTTTTATTTCAAGCAGAAACTTATGCAAAAAAATTAGTTGATTTAAGTCAAAATCAAACTGAATTTAACAAAGCAGAAAATTATTTAAACCAAGTGTTAATTCAAAAAAATTCTTTATCTGATGAAAAATATGATTTAATTTCAAAAGAAAATACTGTATATAATCTTGGTTTAAAAAAAGAGTGGAGTAAATTTGAAATATTATTAAATGAAGAAAATCCACGAATTTATGATGATTCAATTTTACTATTTAAAGAGAAAATTTATTTATATTGGAAAAAAATTTCAACTGGTGAATACATTCAGATTCAAAGTTTAAGAAATACACTCACTTCAACTAAAAAAGAAATTTATTCCATGTTGAACGAAGTAGATAAAAAAATATTATTTCTGATTTTAAAAAAGTCAATTTCTAAACAGATAGATTCAAATTTAAATGAAATTTTATTTGAACTAATTGAATCCTATTCAAAAGAATCTAAACTTCATAAAGAATATATGTTAATTAGCTATTTAGAGTCATTAATAACAGCACATGATTTGAAAAATTTCTTTTTAATTCATAATAAATATAAAATTGACTTAAGTTTAATTAAAAATTATGATTTAAAAAATCGCTATCAAAGTATATTAAATAAAATCATTTTTTATGATTCAAAAATTTCTTTAGAAAATAAATTAAATAATGAAATAATTTTAAAATTTAATGAAATTAATTCAAAACCATTAAATGAATATTATTCAATTTTAAATTTGTTTGTTGAAAAAAATAAAAATAGAACTTTAGATATTACTTTAAAAAATAATTTTCTTCAATTAATAAATTTTTGCAGAGATAAAAGTATTCATTCAGAAGAAGATGCAACTGAAATTTTTCTAGATTTAAGTTTTTACTTAGATAGATTAAAAAATCAAACAGATGAAGATTTTAAATTATTTAAAATTGAAAAAATAACATCAGAAATTATAAAAAAAATTCCTATTAATCAAAAGTTGATAATTCTAACAAATTCTGATAAAGAGACTTATCAATTTGAATTAAGTAGAGGTTCTAAATCGGGAGATATAGTTTTAAAAGATAATTCAATATTAATTTCTGAAATACTTGAATACAACCAAAATTTAATCAACGGTAAACTTCAAAAAAATAAAAAAGATTTATTGGATCAGAAAATTAAAAATTTATTAAAACTTAAAAAAAATGAAGTTAATTATATTTATTTATCAGATTCTTTTTTCCTTTCACCAATAGATTATCGAGATGAAGATAAATTGATTTTTGTAACTAGACCAGATTTATTAATCACAAAAAAAATTATAAATTTAAAGAATTATTCTTCAAAAAAAGTAGAGTTAATCTTAGCATTAGAAGAAAATTCTCCTTTTCTAAATCAATTAAAAAAAATAGAGTTTGAAACAAAGACCTCTGAAAATAAATTTTACCTATTTGATAAAGATATTTCTCAAACAAATTTAAATTTTCCTAAAATAAATATCCCTTTTATAATTGGAAATAATTCATTATTAAAAAACTCTTTTTCTAAAAATTTTCTTCAGAATCGTCTTCAAAAACTAGATGAGAATTTTGAAGGACTTGGGGTAATTAACATTTATCAACAAGAATTAGAATCTTATATTCATTTTGTAAAAATTTTAACTGAAGAAAAAGATTTTAATTTAAATCCAATTGAAAGATTTCAGTTTGCTTTAAAAGAACAAAAAATTAAATACCAAAATGAAAATGACTATTTAGGTTATAGAATTTATTCAAATGTTTTTTTAGAATAAAATTTTGTTTTTAATTTATTAAATACAAAAGTAATTTTATTTATAGTGAAAATAAAAAATTTCCCAACTCTACTTGTAATGGGAGAAATGAATATTTTAAATTTTTCAAAATAAGGATTTAAAAATTTTCCTATTCTAAAATAGATTTTTCCTATTTTAGTATCTCTTAAAGTAATATCTGTTCTACTAAACATGATATAAATACTAATTGATCCAATCACCATGTTCGCTGACCAAGGACCTATCCAATCTGGAATTCCAGATTTATAAGAAATATTAGAACCAAAAATAAAAAAAGCATAATAGATAAATAAAAATACAATAGCTAAAGTAAAACTCATTCCTTTACCCGAACGTTTTACAACTAGACCAAGAGGAAATGATAAAAAGAAAAATATCTGGCAAGAGATTGGCATTGCGATTCTTTTGTGAATTTCTACATTAAATGAGATCAAAGTTTTTTTTGTATCTTTTAAAAGCCCTTCAAGCTGGGTTAGAACTGCAACAGAGTTCATTGTTTGTTCAGGGTTTGCATCTGGTTTACTCGCTAGCTCTACAATTTCTAATTTCATTTTTTGGACAATTTGTTTAAGTCCATTTACACCTTTAATAGAAATTCCTAATTCTTTAAGCATTTCAAGTCCAGGAATATTTTCTAAACCTTCTGATTCAATACTTCGTTTAATTGAAATTAAATCAGGAAAAGAAAATGTTTCAGGTTTAATATTAAATCCAATCACTTTATTTTCTTTTTCAGAAGGAACATTGTAATCCATTTCTCCACCCATAAAGTTTGTTACAACATAGCCGTCTTTTTTTTCATTCCACTCCAATACAAATCCATCTTTTAACCTGACAGATTTTTCAAATTCACCTTTGGAATTTTTCTTTTCAATGATCTGACCTTCTTTCGCCGAAATCACTTGTAATAGTCTTGAACCACCCATTGGAATTGTAATTCCATTATGAGAAATAAAATCTCCACCAGCCATTTCAAAAATTTCCCATTCCCGAATTTGAATTCCAGAAAGCTCACCACTTTCTTGGTTCATTCCATCAGTATAAAGTGTTCTACTTTTTTTCTGAAGAGTTTCTGAACTATCACCACTAAATTGTCCTGGTGTAACTGCGAGCATTGGGTTATAAGCTGCTATCCAATTATTAAACTCGTTCATTTTTTTTGTATTTTCAGGACCTAAATAAAAATTCAAATAGGTAACTACAATTGCACAAATAAGTCCAAAAATTAAAAAATTCACATAGATTCTAAAAAAACTAATTCCAGCAGAACGCATCGCGGTAATTTCTGAATCACCTGAAAGTCGCCCTGATGCCATAATACCACTCATAAGACAAGCCATTGGAATTGTAGAAGGAAGTGTGTTACCAAGAATATAACCGAGGTAGTCAAGCAGTCTAAAAAAATCTACACCTTTCCCTGCAATTAGCCCAATCATTTTTTGAATTGAAATAGTCATAAACACCATTGTAAAAAAAGCAAGTGCAACTAAAAATGGTCCAAGTATTTCTAAAAAAATATATCGATTTAAAATTGGAATTCGATTCCATAAATTCCAGTTACGTATATCAGTATGAACTTTAAAATCTTTGGGTAAATCTTTAACAGACTGTAACCGCACAGTCCTAAGATCAGTTTTTTTTTCTTCACTCATAATTTATGTATGAAAAATGTAATGCAGCATGAATAGAATGAAGTTTAAACCATTCCGCTTTAGTAATTTCTCCAAACATTGGATGTGGAGCAAATTTTCCTGAAAAATTTTGTAAACGATTTAATCTTTCGCGATATAGTTTTAATTCTGAAACATGGTCACCTTCTTCTCTTTTGCTTGGAGCAACTGGATTTGGTAAACCTCGAAACATTTTACCTTGTATAAAAATTAAATTTTTTACAAAACCAGCAAAAAACTGAACAATCTTTGGAGCTTCAACAGGATAGGAAGTCATTGAAAATTCTAACATATCAGAAAGATGTTTAATAATTTGGTAAAAAGACCAAGTCGCTGTTGTCTTAATTTTTTTTGCATTTTCAATTTTATCTAATTCAAGAATCACTTCTTCAAGTGTAGAAAATTTTAAATCTCGGAACATAGTTTTAAATAAAAAGTAAGTCTTAATCTTGTAAATCTGATTTTAAAATTAAAAAAACCTGAATTAACTAATTTTAGTTTTTAAAGTAAATGAAAAATAATTTTTTTTGGGCGAATTTTTCCCACCTAACCCTGTTAACCTGATAGGGAGGGGAGGAAATAAAAATATTATCGATTACAAATAGAATTGGGTTAGGTAGGAAAAATCGGGCTTTCAACTTCTATCAAAAAATTTCATATAAAATTTTTTGATACCGTTTCAATCCCTTTCGCTAGTTGTGAAAAATACTATCGTTTAGCGATACTATTATGAATTATAAATTATTCTTAGAAAGAAGAATTTTATTTAAAATTTATTTTTGGAATTATTACCAAATATGCCAAAAATAGATTTTTTTTCACAATTAGATCATATTTCTATGATAGTAGAAAAATACCTAGAATAACTGGGTTCAGAAATTCCTAATGATGGTATTTGGAATAAATTAATATCCATAATTAATTGACAACTTCTTTGAAATGTTTATATTAGAAAATAAAATACCTGAGATAAAATATGAATCTAATAAAACTATTTTTTTTAGCATTAAGCTTATTTGTTTTTTCAACGTGTAGTAGTGGGGAATTAAACCTAAACCAATAAGCACCTGCTCCTTATCCAACTTCTCCACAAAAAAAATCAGTAGTAGGTAAGAGTGGAGCATCTGATTCAGAAGGTGGTGAAGAAACTTTATTCAAATCAAAACCATCAAATAACGAATCAAACTCATTTAATGAAAATCCATTTATGGAAGTTAAAAAAGAAAAGTTCAGTACATTTTCTTTAAAAGTGGACACTGCTTCTTATTCTTTTTTACGAAGCCAAATTCAATACAAACAAAAGCCAGATTCCAATTCAGTTAGAATTGAAGAAATGGTAAATTATATTCCTCGGAAATATAATTTTTCAAACCAAACCCAAGACCCAATTTTTATGCACTCTGAACTTGCAGTTTGTCCTTGGAATGAAAATCGTTCTCTTTTAAGAATTGTGTTTCAAACTACTCAAATTCCAGCTTCAAATATTCCTCCAATGAATTTAGTTTTTTTATTGGATGTATCTGGCTCAATGTCTGCTTTAAACAAATTGCCACTTCTAAAAAACACTTTAGTGAATTTAACTAAAAGTCTTCGTCAGGAAGATAAAATTGCAATTGTAGTTTATGCTTCCAAAGAAGGATTAGCTTTACCTTCTACAAATGGTTCTAATAAAGAAAAAATTATTTCTGCACTTGAAAATTTAAATTCAGGCGGCTCCACAAATGTTGGAGCAGGAATTAAGCTCGCATACAAAACTGCACAAGAAAATTTTATTCAAGATGGAATCAATCGAATTATTCTTGGAACAGATGGAGATTTTAATGTGGGTGTTTCAGGAAATCAATTAATCGAAATGATTAAACAATATCGTGAGAAAAATATTTACATCACATTACTTGGACTTGGAATGGGAAATTTTAAAGATTCCACTATGGAAAATATTTCTAAAGAAGGTAATGGGAATTATTTTTATATCGATTCAGAAACAGAAGCAAAAAAAGTTTTTGAGGAAAATTTTTCTGGAACGTTAATGACTGTTGCAAGTAACACAAAGCTTCAAGTAGAGTTTAATCCAAAATCTGTTACCTCTTATCGTTTGATAGGATATGAAAATATACTTCTTGATACTAAAGATTTTAAAGATGATAAAAAAGATGCTGGTGAAGTTGGTCCTGGTCATGTTGTAAAAGCTTTTTTTGAATTAAGCATTCCACATTTTCCAAAAAGCTTTAAATTTTTTTTGGTCTTAAGAATAAAAAAAGTTTGACCATGTACTGTCTTTGAATAATGTGGTTTTACAACTTAAGAAATTAGGTTGTTTAAGTTGAACTAA
>JAAFIR010000048.1 GCA_013297885.1 Leptospirales bacterium
TCTCAATACAAGCGAACGGGATTGAAGTGGGGTCAAAAAATTGGTGTCTTAAAAAAGAAAAATTTTATCAATATTATTTAATTTGACAACCAATTTTTTGACCGAAACTGAAAGCCCAGTTTTTTTGTGGAATTATGTCAAAAAATATGTTATGCATAACTATCTTTTTTTCCCACAAAAAAATTCGCCCAAAAATTACTTTAAAATTTATTAGATTGTTAGCGAAATTTTATTTTGAAGAATTTGACTTATCCAACTTCTATTCAATTTTTAAATTTGTGGATTATAAAAACTAAAAAAGCTAATTTTGATGAACCTTCACTGGAAATTTTAAAAAAAGATGACCCAAGTTTTATAATTAGTTTTTTATACAAAGAATTTAAAGTTCAAGGAATAAATATTGTATATGAAAATAATCTTGAATATAATTTAAAATTTTTAGATTAAGTCTTCTTGATTATAGTTTCCTCCTATAAATGGCTCCAATTAGTAAATCCGAAATTGAATTTGAACTAATTGTCGAAATGGAAAAAGTTTTTCAGTTCTGGGAATATCTAAACAAAAAAAAATTATTGGAACTGAATCCAGACTTTTAAAATATTTGAAATATTAAAAGAGATCTCATTTTAATCAAGCTCATGTCATGAACAAGGAATTTCTGAACTTGAAAAAATCGTTTGGAAATCAAACGCATTTTCAAAGCTGTAATTGATGCAGATAAATTGAATGAAATCAAAACAAAGTTATCAGAATATGTAGAACGAATTTGAATTTAAAAAAACGATTCTCTAGCAGGTTTCAGATTAAAAAGATTAGAAGTTTTAAACTGAGAAACATTTTACAAACGAATTTGGAAAATAGAACCAAATTCATTTAATTCTCTTTTAAATGGTGACATCGGTTCAGGCTTAACCATATCAGTTGATGCTTTGTCAACTCTTTTAGTGAAACAAAAAAGAATCACATACAATAAAGCAGCTGGAGCTGAAAGCAAAGAAAGAAATTTATACCAATACATCATATGTGCTGATGCTAGTTTAAAACTAGAAGATGAATCCAAAACTGAAATCTAATACCTCAAAGATAAATCTTCTTATTCAGTTATTCTTGCTGTGTTTTATAATTCAGGTTTCAAAAAAAAATAGAGCAGAAAAATATTTTAAATCCTGTTTTTGAAAAAATAAAAATAAAAATAAATGACGATACTGACTTTTTTGATTTTCTCAATTTTGATTTAAAAGAAAATTTTTCTCATTCTTGTTCTTAAACAATCGAAGAGTTTCAAAAAAAACAAAGAGCCATTACCAAAACTAGTCAAATTAAATCTAATCTTCAGAAATATGAAAAAGATCATCGAATAGATATAAATGATAGAAGTAATTTTGTTCTTGGTTGGGGTATAAAGAAAAAATTTTGATTCTAATATAGAATCTATTCCAGAATTTCAAAAATTATTTTGAAAACTAAAATAAGAAGTTTTACATAAATTTGAAGATGAATTTAGAAAAAATTAAATCTAGAAATCAAAAGCAAAATTGCTTCTTTTAAAGAATTTTTAGAATCACTTGGAGCAGATATTAAGAAAGAATTTTTTTTATCATTCAATCTTTAAATGAAATAGAATACAACCAAGGAACTTATATCAATTTAAACTTAGATCCAACTAAAGAAGTGGAAAATGGAAAATTTAAAATTAGCTTATAACGTTTTAGCATCTGCTCTAGCCTATCAATTTGGTTTAGAGTGGAAAAAACAAAATCCAAAACATTTCAATTTGTTTTTATTGATGAAGCTTTTGGATAAGGATCAGATGAAAGCACAAGATATAGACTATAACTATTTAAAAAAATATTTCTCAATCTCAATACAATTGAAAAAGCAAATCAATTTGAACAAGAAAAAATTCCTTTTGAATATGTTATGGAAGTTTTAAAAAACTTTTAACTTATCCATAAATTTTTTTAAATACTATGCGAAAGAGATTGAAGTGTTTCTTTCCTAATAAAGGATTTATACCCTTCGTTAGGAAAGAAGTAACGGAAAGCTCGGTTTTTTTGTGGGTTATTTTGTAATGATCATGGAGATCATCTTTTTAGCATAACTGTATTCTAAAATTTGTTTAACCAACAAAAAAATTCGCCCAGGTTTTTTAATTTTAGATTTAGTAGATTTAAATTAGATTGTTATTTAATACATACATATTTTATTTTCTGAGGATAGAAAATAGATTTCATTTTTTTATCAAAAAAATTTAATGGGATAAGGTATGAACAAAGAAGTAACAGATAAACCAACTATAAAAAAATTAATAGAAGCTTTGTTCAAAAATAATCCAATCTTTATGGAAGTCAGTGGTGAAAGCATTCCTGTGAAATTCATTGACTTTAAAGTTGATGGGGTTTTGATTCGTGCTTCAAAAACTGATACTGAAACCCTTGAAAGAATTTTAACAATCACCAATAAAGAGAATATTTTGTATTTTTATTTTACTGAAATAGATACTGATGATTTTGGGAATATTCATTTGAAAAACAATAGAGTTTTAATTAAAGATTTAGCTGGTGTGAATAACGATATTCAATTTGAAGTAACAAATATCATAACACCTTTAGAAATTTTTAAATCTTTGAATGATGAAAAAGTTTCTCAATTAATTAAAAGAGCTCCAAAAATCAGTTTTATGTTTAATTTTTTCGAAGTGTACATTTCAGAAAGACCAACTAGCAGAATGAGATTAATTGCTCATCATGATAAACCGATTTTTATACCAAATATTTTGACACCTGAATTAGTTAAACCAGAGTATGTTCCTTTTTCTGAATATATTTCAATGACAAAAAATTCAGGAGTACTTGATAAATATAAAGCAGAAATTTGTATCCCAATTAAATATAAAAATTTTATCTTGATTGGTTATGCCCATGCAATGCACTCAACTAGACTAGATTATAATTCATATAATACATTTAAATTAGTAGCTTCATCAGTAATTCGAGATGTCCACACTTCTGGAATATTTGAAGAAACAAAAGAAGTTTGTCCAGTAGTTGAGTTTACAAAAAATTCTATTCGCTTTTTACATCCTCCTACTAGGCAAGCAAATAAAATTTTCTCTGTGGGATCTCAAATTATATTTGATTTAATTGCAAGAGGTGGAAATCGAAAATTTGTTCGTGCTATGGTCAAAGCAATTAAGCCAACAAGTAATAATTATTCATTAACATGTGATTTGACAGGCATTCCAGGTCATGAAGTAGAAGCTTATCAAGAATTTGTATCAAATCACGCTACAGTTTAATTTAACTTTTTTTTATACTATGTCTTTTTAGAAAAATTTATTTCAAGTTTGATTCAATTTTCAATTTATTGTACACGAAATTAATATTAGAATGAATAAAATTTCCACAAAAAAAAAACCGCTAAAAACAGAAAAAGTAGTAAACTTTAACTTATTTAAAATTAAAAAAACCCTTAAAGAAGAAGGTTTTGAAATTGAAGAAAAAGAAAATGGTGAATTAAAATTAATCATTAGAATTCCTTAATAAACTCTTGCAAGCTCAGTTCCAATATAATAATGAAATAAAATTTCTTTATGAGTTTTTCCAGCGTCTGCCATTCCTTTTGCACCCCATTGTGACATTCCAACTCCGTGACCAAAACCTTTTCCTGAAAAATAAATAAATCCATCTTCAAATTTCACTTCAAAAAAAGTGGATTTAATTTTTACACCACCAATTAATTTTCTCAAATCAACTGCTATAACATTTTTAAAACTATCTTCTGTTTCTTGGAAATGAATTGTTTTAACTCTTCCAGAAAGAAAATAATCCAAAATTGAAATCTCTAAAATATCTTTTAATCCTAATTTCTCGATTAATTCTGACTTTGCGATTTTGAATTCCCAATTATAATTTGGTGCTTTTTCGCAAAAACTGGATTCCACAGATTTTAAATAAGGCAACCCTAAGCTCCATACATTTTCAGCTAACTCTGTTTTTCCACCTGAGTTGGAATGGTAGAAAGCTTGAATTGGTTTTTCAGCAAAAACTAAAATTTCTGATTTAGTTTGATCAACTGCTAAATTTGAATTTTTAGTTTCTTTTTTCACTCCACCATAAACCTGAGATTGTACAGTTGCTTCAACATGATAAGTATCATTTATATTTTTTTGGATGTATGCAACTGCATAAGTTCTTGCTGCAATTGCTTGGGTTTTTAATGCTTCAATATTCCATGATGCTGGCATCTCTGAAGGCACAACTCCATAAAGATAATCTTCAAGAGGAACTTTGTTGATAAATAAAAATTTATTTTGTTTTAAATCAAATTTGATTTCTAGCTCTCCTCTGAAAACTCCTGACTTTATTTCAAATTGGTTTGATTCAAAAATAAATTTTTCAACTCCTTTTACATCAGATAACTTAAATTTAAAAGAGTTTGAAATTTTTTTTTCATCAGATGAAACTTTTATTAAAATTGTACCATTGGATTTAATTTCATTTATTTCTTCTAAAGCTCCAAGATTTACTTTGATGTATTGAAAAATTTCTCTGTTATTGGTTTGGTATTTTTTTTGAAAAATGGAACAATTATATAAAAATAATAAAATTAGAAAAATAATTTTTATAGATTTAAAGATCATATTTTGATTCAGATAATTAAGTTTTCTTAACATAAGTTACAAACTTTTTGATTTATATACAAACTTCTACTCATTTCAATTATATTTAGATTTACTTTTATTAAAAATAATTTTACTAAAATTTTTTTAAACTTAAAATAAAAATCAATTTATTATTTTTACAACAAATTTTGGTTCAAATTTCAAAAAGTAATTGTATATCTAAATGGGGTCTGTAAAAAAACATGACTTATTCATGAAACAAATTCTTTTTAAAGACCTTTCACTCGATCCTAAAATTCTAAATGCACTCAGTGATTTGAATTACACAATCCCAACCCCCATTCAAGAAAAAGCAATTCCTGTATTAAAAAAAAATACTGACCTAATTGGTAAAGCAAAAACTGGAACTGGTAAAACTCTTTGTTTTGCTGTCCCACTCATAGAAAAAATTAATCCAAAACAAAAAGTTACTCAAGGTTTAATCATTTGTCCAACAAGAGAATTGGTTTCACAAGTAGTTTCAGAATTTAAATTGTATTCAAAATATTATAACTATAGTGTGGTTCCAATATTTGGTGGTTCTGATTATACAAAACAATTAAGAGACCTTAAACAAAATCCTGAAATTATTGTTGGAACTCCAGGAAGACTAATAGATCATCTTGGACGTGGAACAATTAAAACAGAATTTATACACACCATCATTTTAGATGAAGCTGATAGAATGCTAGATATGGGATTTAAAGAAGATATGGAATCTATCTTAAATAAAGTTCCTGAATCTCGACAAACAATTATGTTTTCAGCAACTATGTCAGAAAAAATGATTCGCTTAATGAAAGATTTTCAAAATCAACCAACTGTAATTGAAATTGAATCTCCAAAAGAAGAAAAAGCAAATATTGAACAATACTATTTAAACCTTCAAGAAAAAAATAAAGTCCCAGCTTTTTTTCAAATTATAGAATTTTTAGAAATCACTTATGGAATTATTTTTTGTAATACAAAATTAAAAGTTGATGAATTAGTTTCTGAATTAAGAAACCAAAATATTTCAGTGGGTGCTTTGCACGGAGACTTTTCTCAAGGTCAAAGAGAAAAAGTACTTAGAGAATTTAAAGAAAAAAAATTAAAATTCTTAATCGCAACTGATGTTGCTGGTCGAGGAATTGATGTAGTTGATCTACCTTTTGTTTTAAATTACGACTTTCCAGAAGACATTGAAGATTATATTCATCGAATTGGTAGAACAGGACGTGCTGGAAAAACTGGTGTTGCAATTAGTTTTCTTCCACAAAAAATGTTATACAAACTCAGAAAAATTGAAGCATTAAATAGAATCAAAGTCAACGAATTTAAAGTTCCAACAGATGAAGAAATTAAACTTAAACGTGAACAACAACTTAAAGTTTTTTTGTTAGAAAAATTAGAAACTAGAAAGAAAAAAGCTCATCCTGTTTTGTATGAAGATGATATTGTTTTAAATCACACTGTAGATGAAGTATTAAATGGTCTTTATGAACTTTGGATGGAAACTAAATGGGCTAAAAAACCAAAATTTATTGAAGAAATCCAAGCACCTCCAAGAGAAAAACGTGAAGGAAATTTTAGAGAGAGAAAATTTGGAAGATCTGATCGTGGTGGTAGTAGCGGTGGCGGAGGCAGAGGTGGTAGAGGATTTTCAAAAAGCGATGGTAGTCGCAAGAGAAGAGGATAAATAGCTCCCTAGAAAAAATGATTTTCTATATAGTATACTTTATATAAATTTAATTTTTAGAATAGCATTTTGATTTTCAAAAATATTAATTTTTTAAATAACTTACTTGTTTTTCGTTTGTGAAAAATTACTTAATAAACCAAAATTTTTCTACAACATTACTTTTTATTTATGTGTAGGTTTCACTTCAATTGAATGATACCTACACCAAACTAAAATTATACTTCTGTAGAAATAGTTGAAGAAGATTTGATTGCTAGAAAAACTATTCCAGCACCAATCGCTCCTGCTCCAATGATAATTAAAACTCCTGTTCCCGATAAAAATTCTACACTAGCACCAGCATGTCTTCCGTATCCCATAAAAAATAACATTGGAACTGAAAGAAATGTGTTTATTCTAGAAAATAATAATGCTTTTTTTGGAATCGAAGGATCTGCTGGGTTCCCTGATTTTACTCCATTGATGATTTTTCTTTGGCTAGGCCAAATGATAAACCAAACATTAAACCACATAATTGTTCCAAGTAACATTCCAAATAAAATCCACGCAGACCAATTTGGACTTGCTGCTCTCATTCCACCCATTTCAAAAAATAAAGCATAATAAGTTAAGCCTGATAGTAAAGTTACCATAGCTGCCCATCTAAACCAAAATAAAACTCTTGGCATTAATTCTGGAACTAATACTTTTTTTGTTGCTGCATCTAATTTACCTTGTAATGGAACATTTACTAAATTTAAAAAGTACAATAATCCAATCCAACAAACTCCAGCAAAATAATGCACCCAACGGATTGCAAATAATAGAAGTGCTTTTTCTTCCATGTTTTCTCCTACTTTAATCTTTTAAGATTTTAAATACATGATTTAGACCACTTAGCTTATTTCAAGTTATCTATTTTTTTTGTTACCTGCGAACTAAAAGGCTCGGTGCTAGAAGTGAATCTCTCGACTAATTTTCCATTTTTATCAAATAAAAACTTTTCAAAATTCCATGAGATTTCTTTTCCATTTGTGATTTCTTTGAACATTGGATGAATCGATTTTCCAGAAACTGAAATTTTTGAGAACAGTTTAAAACTCACACCAAACTTAGATTTACAAAACTCTCTAATTTCTTGATCCGTTCCCGGTTCTTGAGCACCAAAATCGTTTGAAGGAAATGCTAAAATCTCAAAACCACTAGATTTATACTTTTGGTACAATTTTTCGAGCGCTTCATATTGGTAAGTAAATCCACATTGAGATGCAACATTTACAATTAAAATATTTTTCCCTTTATATTCTGAAATGGAAATGTTTTTTCCTGAGTTGTCTTTTAATTCAAATTCGTAAATGGATTTGGGAAATAAAAAATTTGTGAAGATTAAAAAAAGTATAAGTTTCATATGATTTAGACTCTAATCTAAACTAAGCTTGTATTGAATTTTGCCTCAGAATTTTGAAAATTGATTTAGTTATGGAAAATTTTTAAAGTAAAATTCTTACCATTACTTTTTACTTTATTTCTATAAAAGTCATTACAAAAATAAGAATTTGTATTTAAATTTTAAAAAACTTCAAATATTTTAAATATTGACTTTATTTGCCAAAAATCTATATTTGACTGATAAAAAAAGAATCTTTTTTAATTTTAAAAGATTCGACAATTAGTTTAGGGATCGCTATGCCTATTGACACAAGTAAAGTAAATCAAAAAATCAATGTACCAATTGGAGAAGCAATGTTCCAAGAAGGTTCAACTACTTCTTCATTAAATATTATCCATGAAGGTTCTTATTCACTTGAAACAAAAATTTTTAATTTCACAGTTCCGATTTTACAAATTACAGGAAAAAATTTAACACCTGGTGCTGTGAATTTATTTACAAATGGAAGATATAATGCTACAATCAAAACATTACAAAATTCCGTTTTATCAACTTATGTAGTTAATCCTAGCACAATAAGAAAAACTATTCAAGGAAAAGTTTCAATCGGAATTATGATTGCAAGAACTTTACTTAAAGAGGTAGTTGAAGTTTATAAAAAAGCAAATTCGATTCAATCACTTTCCTCAAAAGTTGAAAAACTATCTGACAATCTTTCAATCCTTTATTATGTACTTGAACCCACTGTATTTCCAGGTCTAGATCCAAAAAATTATGTATATGACCCTGAGGTAGAAAATATTTCTGATTCTATTTTAGCTCTAACAAGACAAAATATCAGTAATTTTATTGAAGCAGGAGGAATTATTCCAGAACAAACCTCTATTGCTTTTTTAAATGAATCACATGACGAACAACTAAAGAAAAATTATTTAGAGGAATTAGATTTTGACGATAAAGAATTTATTTTTGTTCGAAAAATTTTATCACAAGATCAAACAATCACTACTCCGCTTTTTGAAGCTGATGTGAATATTTTAATTCATATTTGCGAAAAACTATCTTCAGTTTATGAAAAATTAATGGAAAATCTCTTAGAGGGTGTAAAGCTACTTTTAGAAAATTTTGAAATTCTTTGTGGTCGTGAACATAGTTTATTAGAAAAATATAATCTAATGCTTGATGTTATGGAAACAGGAATTTCTGATCAAAAACCTGAAAGTTTAATTCCAATTACTGAAACCTTCCATGATCTCACAGGAAAATATTTGGTCTCTTTTAGAACTATTTTTATAAAAGAATTTCAAAATCTTTCAGAAAATTTTGGTCAGTTCAGAGAAAGATCAAAAAAATTAGCTCAAAATTTAAAACCTACTGAAGAACAATCTTCAAATGATTCAGCTCCAATCAAAACAGGTTTAGATATGGATGTAATGAAAAAAGAATTAGAGGGTTCTGCTGGAAAAATTTTAAATTTTGTAAAACTACCTTCAGAACAAATTAAAGAATTCTCATCTTTAATACTCAAACTCAAATCAATGACAAATCCTTTAGATCCTGAACCAGATGCAAGAAAAATCAGGAAAAATATTGCTAAAACTTTTTGGGAAGTTTATGAAACTGCTTTTGTAAAATATACAAATGGTGAGTCAGTTCCTAAACAAGTCGAAATGATGTTAAATTTTGGTTTTTTTGATGAAACTCTACTTGAGCCATCTCAAACAGCTTTTTTATATACACATAAAGACGAAACTAGCTCTAGAAAAGACATTCCAATTCATTATGGTGCAGATTGGTTAAAAATGATTTATTCAAAAAGAATCACAACTTCATTAGATGAAATGGGGACAACTTATTTTGAAAAAATTAAAATGGAATCAAAAGATGTTTCTTACAAAAAAGAATCTGATATTCCACCTTCTATAGATACTGAACTTAGTCGTTTAAAGTTTGAAATGAATGCGATGTACTCACCTAATGTTCGTTTAACAACTGGTAACCCCTCCACTCATTTACCAATTCTAACAAAGTACCATATCACACTTCCCTTGGAAAAATGTATTATTACAAAAAAAGCACTTTCTGATATAATTGAATCAATAATGAGTATTGATTATACTTGTTTTAATCGAGAAATTGTTTACAATGATGAGCCAAAAGGAATCAGAAAAGAACTTGTTCAAAAATCAATCATTCCAGATTTTATTGTTTTACCATCACTCGGTGGTAAAGTCATGATGTGGCAAGATTTATCAGTTATGAGGGGAGCAGGCTCAAAAGAAAGTCGTGGTAGAATTATTCTTCCTTTATTTGCAAGTGGTGATTTAAAAAATATGGTTCTTGAAGCAATTGCAGCCTTTAGATGGGAACTTTGTAAAAATATTCTAGGACCAGATTGGAATAATCCCGGAGTTCCTTCAATCACTTCTGATTATATGGACTATATCCAATTTTACAAAAAGAATAAAGATTTATCACTTGAACTAAAAGAAAAAATTGCTATTGAATTTAAACGATTTAGAACTGATAGAGATAAATTTGTAAATGATTATTTGGCTTGGGTAAAATTTGAAGCAGAAGGTATTCAAAGATTAAACCGTGTTGTTAGAAAAGCATTTTACAAACATATCCCTTTTAGTAAAGATGTTAGAGATAAAGTTTCCAAACTTCCTGCTTTTGGAGATATGCATAATAGTTTTACTAATATCAGAAATCGAATACGTAAAGAATTTGAAAATAAATATAAAAAATATGCAACTCCTGATGGACAACTTCCACCAGTCTTACAAGATAATTTAGATTTTTATAAAGTCTAGGTTTCTAAAATTTCTAGGAGGATGAGCGTTATATTATCTCGTCCTCCATTTAATAATGAAAATTCATTTAGCTTAAAAGCCCTATCTCTCATTTCTTTAAAATGGAAAAAAATTCCCTCCAACTCAAGTTTACTCATACTTTCCCATAATCCATCCGTACATAAAAAAAATTCATCACCCTTTTTCACTTTTAGTTCATGAAAATAAATTTGAGGAATTTGATTTGTACAGTCTCCAATGATTGCAGAAGTTAAAAGATTTTTATTTGGATGAGTTCTCATATCTTCTTCTTCGATGAGTCCACGATTGTACATAGTTTGAACAACAGAATGATCGTTTGTGAGCCTAATGATACTTGAACCTTCCACTTTGTAAACTCTGCTATCACCCGAATTGAATAAAATAGCTTTATTTTTTTTTATAAAAAGTCCAGAAACTGTTGTTCCAAGCCCAAATGTTTTAGTTTCTATGGCAATTTGGTTTAACATTTTTTTGGATTGGATGAGTGTTTTTTTAATATGACTAGAAAATCTGAATTTATTAAAATGATCTTTTAAATAAAATAAAACCGATCGACTTGCAAGCTCTCCTCCCAAATGACCACCCATGCCATCTGCAACTGAAAAAATTGTTTTATCAGATTGAATAATTCTAATTTCAGGTTCAAACATTTGGGACTGATAAATCACTTCATGCTGAACTAATAAACTATCTTCATTTTTGGCTCTATGATTGCCAAAATTGGTTAAAAAACTTACTTTTACTTTCATTGATATCTTTGAGGAAGGAATAGTATTTAAATTCAAATACCATGTCAAGAAATTTTTAGAATCATCAAATTCTTTTTAAATTGATTTTGAGATTTTTTTTAAAATTCAATCAATTCATATAAATTTAAAAGAGTCATTGACTTTAAATACTAATTTTAAATTTTATTAATGATAGGTCTTATGATAAAATACAATTTAGAAGAATTTGAAGTTTTAGGCTCTGGTGTAGTTGCAATATTAAATGGTATGGGAAGTTTTAAAACATTAGCACAACAAATAATTAATGAATGCCAAATTGGATTAAAAGATGAAAAGGGAAATTATAATTTAAAAGAAGATGCTTGGTATCCTCTTGAAAAAGGAATTCAGTTAAATCAAAAATTTTTAGAAAAAATAGGTCCTATCACAATGAAAAATATTGGTTCTAAACTTCCTGAAACTGCAGTGTTTCCTCCTCATATCAATGACATTTATTCAGCAATTGAATCAGTAAATTTTGCATACCATATGAATCACCGCAAGAATGGTGATGTTATGTTTGATGTTCAAACAGGAAGAAAACTAGGTGGTATTGGTTATTATGGTTACGAAAAAATAGAAGGACAAAATAAAATTATTTCTATTTGTGAAAATCCTTATCCATCATTTGTAGATGAAGGAATTTTACTTGGAATGGCAAAAAAATTTCAACCTAAAGCCACGATTATTCTTGATTCATCCAAACCATCTAGAAGAAATGGCGGAGACTCAGATACTTTTATCATTACTTGGTAAAATTCTTATTGATCAAAAAAAAGAATAAAAAAACTTCTTGCTAAAAACTTAAATTTGAATATATTAATTTTATATGAGATGTTTAGCATTAATTCCAATAATTTGTATTTTCTTCTGCTCTTCAATTGGGTTAAATAATTCTTCAAAAAAAGTTATTCAAACTTGTCATAAAACTGATCAAACAAAAAATTCCCACTCAGACTGTCCTGTTTTTTCTAAATCTTATACTTTAATTCAATTTAAAGAAATCATTCAAAACAAATTTGTACCAATTCCAACTTTTCTAATATATAGATTTTTTTATGAATTTAAAAATTATTTCATACAAAATTTTTTATTAAATAATTGTTATAATTATGAATTTAAGTTAACAAAAATTAAACTACTTCTATGAAATCACCAAACCTGTAAGTTTTTTTACTCAAGACGAAACACAGGTAATAAAATAAATTGAGAAATATAATTCATAAGGAATCAATATGATTACTAGAAAAAAAATTTTACAAAATACAGGTCTTACACTCGGAACAATGGCACTTGCAAATTCTATTTTTTCAGAAGAACACGATCACAAATCAATGTCAAAAATGAATACTAAGTCAAAATATTCTAAGGCAATGATGGCAGCTCTACATTGTAAATTAGCTACTGAAGTTTGTATAAATCATTGTATAGCAGAATTGGCTAAAGGTGAGAAATCTATGGCAGCATGTTTGAGAACTGCTTCTGAAACTAAAGCAGCTTGTGAAGCATTTATAACATTAGCAGCACTAGAATCTAGTTCTACAAAAAAAATGGCTATACTTTGTGTTGAAATTTGTAAAAACTGTGAAGCTGAATGTAAAAAACATTCTGAACACCATAATTTTTGTAAAGAATGTTTAGAATCTTGTAAAACTTGTATTAAAGAAATGCAAGCTATTTAAGGTTTATAATATAAAAGATACTCTAACCAAATTAGCGGTTTTGAGTATCCTAAAAATTATTTTTTTATTTCAAAAAACTCTTATGCTCAAAAATAAAATTTTATTAATTCTCTTCTTTATTCAATGCAGCAAACCAATTCAAGATGATAAAATTTACTTCGCTATTGCTTCAGATGCAAATACATTAGATCCTATTTTTAGTTTGGATCAAACAGCAATCAAAATGAATAAACTTTTATTTAGAAGATTATTTGAATTGGATAAATCTTTAACTATAAAAAATGATTTGGTTCGTGATTATCAAATTCAAAATAAAATCTTAAAAATCAAACTTAAAGATTCTAGCTTAAATTCTGAAGATGTAAAATTTTCTCTGGATAGATTAAGAACTGAAATTAATCCAAAAAGAACTTTATATAAAAATATTTTAGATATAAAAACTATTAACGAAAGAGAACTGAATATTTTTTATAAAAATTTTACAAACAAAGAATTAGAAATTTTAAGTTCTACTCAAAGTTCAATTTATAAAAAAGAAAATTTTGTAAGTGATAAAAAATTTATTTCTGATGGAAAATATGAATTAGAAAAATGGGATAAAAATAATTTTTTAGAACTGAAGTCAAAATCAGATTCCAAAAAAATTTTAATTCAAGTTTTAAATAATTCTAGTTCAGCAATTTATTTATTTAAAAATAAACATTTAGATTTAATGAAAATTCCATATTTTTTAATCTCAGATTCAAATTTACAAAACGAAAAAATATTAAGAATTAAAGGAAAATCTTTTCAGTATCTGGCAATTAATCATACTAACCCTTGTTTTGATAAAAATTTTAGAAAAGCAATTAATTTAAGTATTAATAGAAATTTAATTTTAGATAAAATTTTTAATTCTTATGCAGAGATTACAGAAAACCAAGTTCCGAAAAAATATTTAGTGGAAGTTACAAAAAAAAAATATGAACCTGAATATAATTTAGAAAAAGCAAAATTATTTTTGTCAATGTCAAAATGTTCTAAAGAATTAAAAGCAACAACAATTGATTTTAGAATGAGAGGTGATGATGAAAATAAAACTAAAGGTCAATCAATTGCTACTGATTTGAAAAAGCTTGGATTAAAAGTAAAAATCTCAACTTTTGAAAAAACAAATTTGTATAAAGAAAATTCTGAAAAAAAAGGAGACCTAACTTTACTTACTTGGTATATCGACATAGATTCTATATCAAATTTTTTTGATCCAATTTTTGCTTCAGACCAAATGGGAAATGGAGGTAATCGTTCATTTTACCAAAATCAATTTGTTCAAAATAAAATTTTAAATTTCAGAAACAAAACAATTACCAATTCTGAAATCATTGAATTAATGGATTTTATTAAAGAAGAAAATCCAATAGTTTTTTTATGGTCAGTAGATGAGATTTATATTTATTCAGATAAAATTTCTAAAGAAAAAGAATTATTGGAAATTTTTACGAATTGATTAGCTTAAAATAGGAATTCGATTTCATACTTTCCAACTAATGCGAATTTTTACTTTTGCTAAATCATTTCAAAACTGTATTAGGTATGAGAACAAAATTTTCTCTTAAGAAATAAAATTTTTCAATACTATGCGAGCAGGATTGAAGCGAAAATCCTTTTGCAAAATTAAACTTGATGTTTTTAATTGAGTGAATTTTGCAAAAGATTGTAGCGAAAAGCCTGATTTTTGCAGCTTACTTTTGGCTGCAAAAACTCGCCCAAAATTAGAATAAAATTTTTTGTAGTAAAATAATTTAATTTTATTTCTTGTAAGTATTTATCATCGTTTAATACTGATTTAATGATGGAAAATTTATCTTATATTGCACAATTAATAATAGCAATTTCAATAGTTATCGTTTGGGTTTTTAGATACGATAATATTATTTTAGAATTTAAACAATATGGTTTGAGCAATTTTATTCGAGTAAGTGTGGGCTCTTTAAAAATAGTTTTAGCTACACTTTTAGTTGTTGGGATTTGGTACAATTCTTTAATTTTAATTCCAGCTATGATGATGGGTTTTTTGATGTTATCCGCACAATACTTTCATTTTAAAGTTCAAAATCCAATTCCAAAATATGTTCCTTCATTTTTATTATTACTTCTTTGTATTCTGATTTCTTTAATCAGACTTAAAGTTTTATAAATTGAATTTTGAACTTGTATTAGTTTTATTTTCAAGTATTTCATTTTTTATTTATGGAATAGTATTTATTAATTCCAGAAGAATCAAAGCTGAGTTTGATCGTTTTGGTCTTGCAAAATTTAGAATTCTAACTTCTGTTTTGGAATTATTAGGAGCAAGTGGTTTATTAGTTGGATTGTATTTTAATCCAATCATGATGATTTCATCAGGTGGATTGTCATTGCTCATGCTTTGTGCATTTGTAACAAGAATCAAAGTCAAAGATAGTTTTTTAGTTAGCCTGCCTTCCATATTTTATATGTTATTAAATGCATATATTTTTTATTTGCAAGTGGATAAAAATGTTTTGGGTTTGTGAAATAAAATTTTATAAATCATCAGTTTAATAATTTCAAAACCCATTTAATTTAAAAACATTTTCCTAAAAAAAACTCACCAAGCTATTTATTAAAAGCTTACAACTTTTTTTGGTAATTAAAGTTTTTATTTAACGGATTCGTTTACATCTCAAAAGTGCCTCTATTAAGTTTTCAATTATTATTGGTTTAGCTACAAAATCAGACATACCTGCCTTTTCGCATTCTAATCGATCTTCTGGCAACACATTCGCTGTCATTCCAACTATTCGAGGTGGATTCTGCAGTTTTTGGTTTGAACAAATTAATCGAGTGGCTTCTAGTCCATCCATAACTGGCATTTCTACATCCATAAAAACAACATCATAGTGTTGTCTTTCTATAGAATCAATTACTTCTTCACCATTTGCTGCAAAATCAGGACGATATCCCATACGAGTAAGAATGGTTTTTATTACTAGCTGATTAATTTGATTATCATCAGCAATCAGAATCGATAATGGATTTTTGATTCCTAAATCAGATGGAATTTTCGATTTATCTGGTTCAAGTTTATTGATTGATGATTCATTTCCTGAAAATAATCTACTTATAGCCTCAAGTAGTTTACTAGGTTTAATTGGCTTCAGTATCGTCACTGTAGCATTTTTTTCAGTTTCAATATCCAGTATAGTTGAGGATAAAAATATAATTGGAAGCATTTTTGGTAAATGGGTTTTGATTAGCAATTGAGATAGTTCATTCACTCTTCCTTCAGTCATTTGGAAATCTAGAAAAGCAAAATCAAACCTTTCACCACGATTTAAAATTTGAATAGCTTCCTCTTTAGTGTTACAAGCTACAGCCTCTATATTCCAAATTTTGGTATAATGAAGCAAGATTTTTCGGTTTATTTCTAATTCATCTACAATCAACATTTTTAAACCCTTAAGAACTGGAAATTCTATTTCTTTCTGAGGGTTAGCACGATTTTGTAGACTAGCCATTTGGCATAATATTTTGAATGTAAATACAGAACCTTGATTAACCACACTTTTTACGGAAATTTGCCCACCCATTAATTCTACTAGACGTTTAGAAATTGATAATCCTAATCCAGTACCGCCACTAATTCGGGTCGTAGAAGCATCTGCTTGAACAAAAGGTTGGAATAATTTTGCTATCGCTTCTTTGGAAATTCCAATACCACTGTCTGTAACAGAAATTTCAATTTCACATTGATTTTGTATTTCATGTTCTTTAGTGCTACTAAAAACTTTGGCTTTAATTTCAATTAATACTTCACCCCCTTTAGGAGTAAATTTTATTGCATTAGAAAGGAGATTTACAAGTACCTGACGCAAACGTCCAACATCACCTAGCAAACCTTCAGGGACACCAGGATAAATTAAATAGCCTAGTCCGACATTTTTATCAAGTGCATTTTTAGATAATAGATCCATTGATGTCTCAATACAATCATGAAGGCTAAATGCCTGAATTTCTAATTCTACTTTTCCTGCTTCAATTTTAGAATAATCAAGAATGTCATTGATAACTGTTAGCAAATGTTCGCCACCATTTCTGATAACTTCTGCACATACTTTTTGTTCGTCAGTAAGATTTGTATCCAGTAAAATGCTACTCATTCCAATTATAGCATTCATAGGAGTTCGAATTTCATGACTCATACTCGCTAAGAAAACTGATTTTGCTCTCACAGCTTCATAGGCTTCTGAAACCCATTTTTTTCTGTTTTCAGCAAGTTGTACATGTGTTTTAATTCTGGCTAATAGTTCACGAGCTGTAAATGGTTTTGATAGATAATCATCTGCACCTGCATCTAACCCAGTGATTGCTGATTCTTGACCAGCTCTTGCCGATAAAAGAATGATTGGAATGTTACGAGTTTGTTGATCGCTTCTTAAAGCTTTAATTAAAGCAAATCCATCCATTTTTGGCATCATCACATCACTAAGTAATAAGCTTGGTAACTCACGTTTAATCGCATTCAAAGCTGCTTCTCCATCTGTGACAGCTTCTACATCATAATCATCCATCAGAAGGTTTGTAATATATTCTCTAAGGTCAGCATTATCTTCAGCCCAAACTATTCGTGGTTTCTTATTTTCAATTGAATCGGTTTTTGAAACAGGATATTGAGTAGGTGAAATCCAACGATCTACTTCTTTTTCGTATGCAATTTTTTGTATAGTATTATGTGTCAAGTCACTTACTGTTTTGACTTGTTCTGTAGGTAGATGGGAATGACCTGTACGAATAGATATGATAAAACTACTTCCTTGCTCTTCTTTACTAACTACATTTACTTCACCACCATGCAAAGTTGCTAATTCTTTTATTAAAGCCAGTCCAATTCCTGTTCCTTCATGTGAGCGAGATTTTGCATCTTTTACTCTATGAAAACGATCGAATAATTTCGGTAATTCTTCTGAGGGAATTCCAATCCCTGTGTCTTGAACAATTAGATTGACATGGCTAACCTTCCATTCCAAACGTAAAGAAATCGTACCTTCAAAAGTATGTTTTAAAGCATTGGAAAGTAGATTGAGAACAATTTTTTCCCACATCTCTCTGTCTACATAAACTGGTTCGGGAAGAGGGTTAACATTTAGAACAAATTCCAAGCCAGCCTTAGCCATAGCACTTTCAAAACTGCTTGCTAATTCAGCTGTAAGTGAGGCTAAATCTAATGGTTCAAAAGAAGCCTCAACTCTTCCAGCTTCAATTCTAGAAAAATCAAGAAGAGTATTGACAAGTTTTAACAATCTCAAGCTATTTCTATGAACTATTTCTAACCGTTTAAATCTAGGAGGTGAAAGTGGCTCTATTTCAGCAAGTTCATCCTCTATTGGTCCTAGCATCAAAGTTAAAGGGGTTCTAAATTCATGACTAATGTTCGAGAAAAAAGCCGTTTTAGCTTTATCAATTTCTGCTAAATCTTCGGCTCTTTTTTTTGCATTTTCATAAGCGATTGCATTTGCCATTATCCCAGTCATTGCTGTTCCAATGAGATCAAAAAAAGAAAAATAGGATTCATTCAAAGGGAGTCGCACACTTGAACCGAGCACCATTATCGCAAGTGGATTTTCTACTCCACTTCCAAATAGTGGCAATATGAAAGCATTTTTTAAAGATTCTGGATATGGCTCACAAATTAAATCGGGATAAAGCTCTTTTAAGTTATTAGCATGCAATACTTTTCTTTCTAAAATAGCAGTTTTAAAATCCCAACCAAAATCTGTTTTTTTTAAATCAATTTCTTTTGGTGAGGCGATAGTTCCAGCTTGCAACCCAGTTTTTGCTAATAGTTGTCCTTTTGTTCCTTCATCGTTTACAAGATATACCATTGCAAAAGGTAAATCCAAATTGGATTCAGCTAAAGATAATACTGCTAGCTCCAATGCTTCTTGTAATGACCTCGCTTTATTTGCAGAAGCAGATAAATCCCGTAGAGTACGAGTTCTTCGTTGTTCGATCATTTTGCCGGTGGTTTCAGTTACTGGATGAAATAATCCAGCAATTTTTCCCGATTCATCTCGAATTGGACTAAAAGAGAAAGTAAAAAATGTTTCTTCTAAAAAACCATTTCGATCAATAAATAAACGCTGATCTTCTAGAAAAGATGTTTTTCCATTGAGTGCCATATAAAAGGCTTCCCCAATCACAGGAAAAGCAGACGCCCAACACTCAGAAAAATCCTGTCCCATAGAATGAGGATGTTTGTTTCCACAAAATGGTAAATAACCATCATTATAAATTTGAGTATGATTTTCACCCCAAGTTAGTGAAATTGGAAAACTAGAATTTAAAACTAAACTAACAGTAGTTCGAAGGCTTGGCGACCAACTCTCCAAATCACCTAAAAGAGATTCTGACCAATCTTTTTGTCGTAAAAACTCTCCCATTTTTCCACCACCCACCAACCAAGATTGATTAGGACTATCGGACTTTTTTTCAGACATGAAGTTCTCCAAAGTATGTACTTTAATTTTACACTTTATGCAAAAAAAAGCAAGGGAACTCAAATATGTTAAATTTGCTTTTTGTTTGGAGTTCTATATAAAACTAATTAACATTTAATTAAAACTATTTTTGCTTTCTTATCAATATGATTGGGACTCTGGGAAAGTCATTAATAGTTAGGTAAATGAATGTTAAAAATAAGCAATATATGATTTATTGCAATCTTTTTTTAGAATTTAATTTTTAATTCAAGAGAAATTCTCCCTCAAGCTATTTTAGAATATTAGATTAAACTAACCCATTCTCTCCAAAATAAAACCAATGATTTCTTTAATTGCAATTCGATCTTGTTTCATGGAGTCTCTTTCGCGGATTGTAACTGTGTCGTCTTTTAGTGAATCATAATCAACTGTGATACAAAATGGTGTACCAATTTCATCGTGTCGTCTATATCTTTTTCCAATTGCTGCGGAGTCATCATAATCCACATACCAAATTTTAG
The DNA here is from genome assembly GCA_013297885.1 of Leptospirales bacterium. Lineage (GTDB taxonomy): Bacteria > Spirochaetota > Leptospiria > Leptospirales > Leptospiraceae > UBA2033. The sequence goes on from JAAFIR010000048.1 coordinate 20,000, forward strand.
AAAGTGATTCAACGATTTCTTTTGCTTTAATGTCTAGTCCATCTTTTTTCATCAATGGAAAAATAGCTACTTTGAATGGGCTCACTTTTGGGTTGAAGTGAAGAACTGTTCTCATTTCTTCTTTTTCTAATTTTTCTTCTTCATAAGCATCAGATAATACAGCCAAAAAAAGTCTGTTGAGACCAAGTGCTGGTTCAACTACATAAGGAAGATATTTTTTATTTTGAACTTGGTCGTGGTATTTTAAATCTTGCCCTGAAAATTTTTCATGTTGCTTCAAATCATAATCTGTTCGAGAAGCAATTCCCCAAAGCTCTCCCCAACCAAATGGAAATTTGTATTCAATATCTGCTGTACGATCTGAGTAAAAAGATAATTCTTCTTTATCGTGTTCACGAATTCTGAGATTTTCTTTTTTTAATCCAATAACATTTGTGAGCCAATTCATACAATAATCAAGCCAAGTTGTGAACCATTCGGTTTGAGTGCCGGGCTCACAAAAAAATTCCATTTCCATTTGTTCAAATTCGCGAGTTCTAAAAATAAATTGTCTCGCCATAATTTCATTACGAAATGATTTTCCGATTTGAGCAATTCCAAATGGAACTTTCCTGCGTGAAGAATTGTAAATATTTTTGAAGTTGATAAAAATTCCTTGTGCAGTTTCTGGTCTGAGATAAATATCCATTGAATTATCTTCAGAAGCACCGTGAGAAGTTTTGAACATCAAATTAAAACTTCTTGGCTCTGTAAAAGTTCCAACTGCTCCACAACTTGGACAAGCATATTTTTCATCTTCAATTACTTTTTGGAGTTCTTTTAAAGTTTTTCCAGTGCAGAAACTCTCGCCTTTTTTTTCTTCTAAAAAATGATCTACTCTAATTCTAGTTTTACATTGTTTACAATCCATTAGAGGATCAGAAAAATTTCCAACATGACCAGAAGCTTCCCAAACTGAAGGATTGAGTAATATGGAAGAATCTAGTCCAACCACATCTTTTCTTTTGTGAACAAAATATTCCCACCAAAGTTTTTTTAAGTTTTGTAAAATTTCAATTCCAACAGGTCCATAATCAAATGTATTAGAAAGTCCACCGTAAATTTCAGAACCAGCAAATACAAAACCTCTTCTTTTTGCAACTGCAACAATATGTTTTAAGGAATCTTCTCTGTCTTTAGCCATAAAACTAAGTTTTAAAAAAAGCTTCATCAAACAAGAATAAATTATTGACTAGACTTTAGAGCATGAAAATTTTTGTATTAATATATGATTTCAATTGAAGAAAAGGAAGTTTTAAATTCAGTTTTCAAATTTGTAAATATGGAACTCGGTTTTATTTTAGATAAAACTAGAATTTGTCCTGAACCAAAAATGATTTCGTGGCAAGATTTATATTTTAAAAATCCTTTTATAGAAGAAAATCTTTATCAAGACCTGATTAACAAAAATAATCAAATTGAAAACTTAAATGAGATCTCTGAAAATACTGAGTTAAAATTTTTAGATGAAAAAATTTTTGAAAAAAAATTGCACCAAGAAAAAGCTAAAACTTTTTTTGTAATTTCCATTCCTGGCTTTTGTAAAGATGGTGATAAATCACTGGTTTTAGTCAAAGCATTAACTGAGTCTGGAAATCCAAATTATTCGAGTATTTTTTTTCTTCAAAAAAGTACCCATTTTTGGGATGTTAAACATAGTTACAGGATTGATTAATCTATGAATTTTTTAATGCCAAATGAAATGAAAAAAAAATATTTTATGGAATTAAATCAGTACACCAATTTTTATAAAGCTGGAGAATTAAAAATTGCTTGGAGACATTTAGAACGTGCACATATTATTGGACAGTATCATCCATTTTCTCATTTTGGAAGTCATTTTCGTATGATGATGTTTGCTATTAAAAATAAAGATATAAATGAATTTTTGGGTCAAGTTCCAAGGCTTCTCGGTGGCTGGATTGGCTCATTGTTTAATCGCATTCCAGTTGGAAATACTGGTGGGGCTAATGTTCCCATTTTTGCACTTATGGAAATTCCTGATGATTTAAAAGAACTTTTAAAAAACGCAGATACTGAAAGTAAAGGGCTCTCTGGATTAAAAAAATAAATAATTCAAAAAAATTTTTGTTTTTATTTGGGCGAGTTTTTGCTTTGCAAAAAACAGGCTCTCAGCTTCTATCAAAAAATTATCATCCCTTTTACTTTGAAGCACCTAGCAGAGCACTACAATTTTTTGATAACGCTTCGATCCTTCTCGCTAGTGTAGGAAAACTTTTTTTTGTAAATTATTTTTATATTCAAATTGAATCAAAATTATTTATCAAGCGTGTGGTAACCCAAAACAAACTTCACAAGTTCTAAGATGTTTTACCAAAATATAAACTCCATACAACAAACAAACTATTCCTGTTAATAAAATTAATCTTTTTTTAAAATTTTCATTTTGTAGAATTTTTTTATTCACAAAAGCTTTTATAAAAAGAATTGCAACACACATACTCACGAGTGAGCTAATACCAAACATAGTTAAAAAAATATATTTATCAAATGATTCAGAATATTTTGGTAATGACATTGTTACAACTGCAGCACTTCCAGAAAAACCATGAAGCAAACCTGCGATTAAAGAAAAAGAATGGGAATGAGGGTGTTTCATTAAATTTATTTTTTGAGATTTATAAATTCTAATTGCTCCAAGAACAATCATCATTAGGGAAACTAAAACTTCAGTTCTATGAAATGAAGATTCTGGTAAAAAGCTAATTACAAATGTAAATAAATTTGAAACTAAAAGTAAAATTAAAAAATGCCCAATTCCCCAGTAAATTCCATCTTTAATTGAATCTTTTAAATTTTCTTTATCAATTGCTAGTGCAGAAACAGTTATTAAATGGTCTGGCTCAATAGAATGAATTAGTCCAAAAGTGATTGGAAATAGATAATCAAAATTATTTAGCATTTATTTTAGAATTTTTTTTTCATAGAATTTGTAAATAAATTTGTTTTGACTTTTTTGATTTTAATTGAATCGTTTAATCTTAATTAAATGAAAGTGCAAATACTCAAATTTCTGAAAAATTATTTTTATAGTTTTATTATAATTTTAATCCTAATTTTTTTGAGAGTATTTGTATTTCAGCTTTATATTGTTTCTGGAAATTCGATGCTTCCAAATTTTAAAAATGGAGAAATGATTTTAGTTTCCAAACTTGGATTTCAAACTGGTTATGAATTTTTTGGAACTGATATTTTTTTTGGCTCAAATAAAATCAAAAGACTAGATGTAGTTTTATTTCTAGACAATAGAAATGATTTATTAATCAAAAGAGTTGTTGCTCTTTCAAATGATTTTTACTCATTTAAACAAAATAAAATTTATATTGATAATGAAGATATTGATAAACCCAATAAATCAAAATCAAAAACAGAAGCACCAAATGAAATTGTTTTTCCTGAATTTAAACATGATGAATTTATTCCTTTGAAAATTAACGGAAGAGTCCCACCAAATTATTTTTTGCTTCTCGGAGACAATCGTGAAAATTCAACAGACTCAAGGAGTATTGGACTTGTGCCAGATAATAAACTCCGCGGCAGAGTTTTGATGAAACTATATTCAAGGGATTAAATTTTTGAATTCTTATATTTATCCAATCAATTTTTTTGAACTTTGTGAAAATTATTCAACTTGGATAATTAAATATTCTTCAGAAAATTTTGAGAAGCCAATTTATTTGGTTTGGTATAATGATTTAGATAAGAATGCAACTGATAAAATTCTAACTTATAAAACCGGAGAAATTTTTGGTTTAAGATCATTGGTAAATTTTAAGGAACAAATCGTTGCTAACCTTGAAAGTTTAATTATAAATATAAATCTAATTCCTTGGTTAAAGAGCTTTTCAAATTTAGAAATTAATGAATATTATTATTATGAACTAATTAATTTAGAAAACAAAATTAAAAATAATGGATTGAGTATTTCTTTAATTGAACAGATTGTAAACTTCATCAATTTGTTTAATGATTATGTTCTGCAAGATGAAAATCATAAAGCTTTGATAGTTTATTCTGAAAATGAATTAATAAAAAAAATTTGGGAAAATTATTATAAAAATATTTTTTTAGCTAAATTAAATAAAGATGATAAATTTCAAACTAACACTAAAACAGAATTTAATCTTGATTCAAACAAACTATCAGTAGCTTTAATTAAAATGATAAAAGCTTTTGATAAAAAAATAAATTTAGAATTTTAAAAACCAATATGACAAAAATGTTTCAAGTTAAAAATACAGTTTTCAAATTAATCCAAGCATTTAAAGAAGCTGAGATTGATTTGAATATAAAAATCCAATCCCCATTTATTTTGAAAATTGATTCAGAAAAAACAGTTCAAATTGATCTGCTTGTAGAAAATTTTGGAAGTAAAATGGGGACTATAGTTTTTTCAATTGATGAAAAGAATATTTTAAGAAAAATGAATGAAATAAAAAAATTAGGCTATTATTGTTCTGCATTAAATATAAAAAATTATTCTAAATACAATAGACCAGTTTTTATAGACTGTTTGAACGACTGGGGCTACTTTGGAGATTTGTCAAATATTCCAAATTGGTATTCTGGCAAACATTGGAGTTAATATGAATATAATTTTTATACTACTCTTTTTTTTAAATTGTGCAAATCAGAATCAGGAAGCTATCAAACCTATTGAAAAAAAAGATTTTAATTCGATTACTAACATTATTTATGATGAAACTTTTGGTTTATCAAATTTCGTACAAACTTTTAAAATTAATTTTTATAAAAACAATCAATACAAAATCTATTATGGTTCTGAAGGTTGGTATTGGGAAAATAATGGAACTTTTTTTATTCAAGAAGAAAAAATCATTCTAACAACAAAGTCTTGCACTTTTTGGAATGAAAAAGATATTGATTGTAAGAATTCTTTTAAAACAGGTATTTGTTATACAAAGCCAGATGAAAATTCAATTGAGTTCAAGTACAATTTAGTTTGTGAAGTAAATAAAAAATTCAAAGTTTATACTGAATACCAAGAACCAGAAAATTCTTTTATTGTAGCTATTAGGAAATTTAAAACTCTTGCTGGTCTGAATAGAGTTTTTAGAAATTATAAAAATTATGTAAATGGCAAAGAAAATTTTGAAAACATCGAAGTTGTTACTATGGGAAATATAGAAGGTATCACAAATGATTCTGTGGTGATTAGGCAAGGACCCGGAACTGATTATACAAAATTATCTTATTATCCTGAAGATGCTAATATTGATTTTTTAAATGAGAAAAAAAGTTTACCAAAAAAAACAAAATTAACCATCCATGCTAGAACTCCAAATAAACAAAAAGTAAAAAACTGGGAAAATTATTGGCTTTTAGTTTCGTTAAAATTTAATCAATATGTTTGGGTATTTGGTGAGTTTGTTGACTATGAAATTTCAACCAAATGAATATCAATTTCGAAAACATATTTCAAGAAGTAATTCCAATGGAAAAATTTTTATTAAAATGGCGTTTTACAGATGAAAAATACGACAAATTAACTGACCAACATTTGGAACAATTAAAACCTTTAAACAAAGAAGCTTCAAAATTTTTATGGGATTTTATCACAAATACAAATTTACACAAGGAAGCACCATTTAAAAAAGATTTTTTTAAAATTATAGAGAAAGCAAAAATTTTGATAACAACAAAAAAGAAATTAAAAAATGGTTGTTCCAAAAAGGAATTCCATTTAAAAAATCTGTTTTTCTCTCTTGGCAACCTAATGAAGCAATGATTGTTCCTTGGAAACTATTTGTAAATTATTTTGATAGTTTTTATTATGCTGGTTCAGATGATTTGACTATATTTGATGAAAGTTTGAATTGGGCATTTTTATTTTATCATGAAGATGAAATTTATTTTGGAACAAACAAAAATTTCACAACACTAAGCGAAAGTGATTGAAGCGAAAATCCTTTTGCTTTAAATAAAAAAAGTTTTTCAAAAATATTTGATTACAAAAGATTGAAGCGGAAAGCACGGTTTTTTTTACCTAACCCAATTTGTATTGAATTATATTTCTTTATAGTCCTTTTCCTGAAAGTCAATTGGGTTAGGTAAAAAAAATTCGCCCAAAAAAATGATAACAAAAAAAATTTTTCTGTAATTTATGTGTAACAATTTTTGCCAATAGTATAATTATATAAAGGATCGACTATGGCAATTATTGTAAAAGATAAAAAACTTGGTAAAGAAAGAGTTCTAGAAGTTAGACTCGCAGAAAATCAATTAGAAATTGAAAGAACACTTTCACTTCGCTATGAAATTTTTAATTTAGAAATGAATGAAGGTCTTCCTGAATCAAGAGCTACTTCTAAAGATAGAGATCAATATGATTATTTTTCTGATCATCTAATTGTATATGATAGAACAAATGATCAAATCGCAGGAACTTATAGAATTTTAAGAAGAGAAGTTGCAAAAGCAAATATCGGTTTTTATTCTGAAACAGAATTTGAACTTAGCAAAATTTATGAATTAAAAGATGAAGTCGCTGAAGTTGGTAGAAGTTGTGTACATAAAGACTATAGAGATGGCTCTGCAATTTCTTTACTTTGGGCTGGTCTTGGTGAATACATGAAAGATTATAACTTACGTTACTTGATGGGTTGTGGTTCAATACACTCAACTGATCCAATTGTTGCTTCACAAGTATTTTCTTATTTACGTGAAAAAAATTCCATTGTTGAATCAAATCTTGATACAACTCCGTTGGATTCTCATAGACTTCAAGGATTTGATCCAAACTACAATAATAATAATTCAAAAGAAATTACAAAATCAATTCCTCCAATTATCAAAGGTTATGTGAGACTAGGTGCTAAAATTTCTTCTGCTCCTGCAATCGATAATGTTTTTGGAACAACAGATGTATTTGTTTTATTTGATAGAAAAGAAATTGACGGACGTTACGGTAAACATTACTTATAATCTTTACAAACTCTAGATAGTTATGCAAAAGTTTTGGGAGTTCCCATTCAGAGGAATAAAAAGTCCTCTGAATGGTCGGGCTTTTCGCTACTTCTTTTATAAACATGAGACATAGGTCTCAAGTTTATAAAAGAAACGCTTCAATCC
>JAAFIR010000039.1 GCA_013297885.1 Leptospirales bacterium
AAAAAGGTTTCCCTTTACAATTTAAATTTCCCAACATGAGAGAGTAAATAGTCTAGATAAGTAACTCGAAAAATACATTGCTAATTTTTTAATATAAAATCATTTTCACAATACAAAAGCAAAAGAGATCGACTTGGGGTCAAAAAATTTTAAATAAAATTTTTTGACCAGAAAGGAGAGCTCGGTTTTTTGTGGGAAGTTGTGCCGAAAGATATTTTTTTAAACTATCATTTTTTCCCACAAAAAAATTTGCCCAAACTAAAAAACATAAAATTTTTTGCGAAGTTAAATCTAAGCTTTCATTTCATAAACACCAGCTAAACTTAAAATATAGTCATTGTAAACTTTATCAAATTTTTCTTTGTTTGGTGTTGATTTTTTGAAAATTCCCAAAAGATGTTTTTGTTGTGTTTCGTGAACACTAGCTTTTGAATAAACAATACTTGCATACTTTGTAAAATCTCTGACGAACACATCAAAAATTAAATTTACAACATCCATGTCTTCTTTGTCAAGTTTTGCATTTTCTAGAACCAACATTCCATAAGCCACAAGAGTAAACATTTCACCAATTGTAAGCATAAAATCAATATCTTCTCTTTGAGAATTATCTGGATATGCAAATTCTAAAAAGTCTTTAAATGATTTTGTTTGTTCTATAAAAGTTTTTACATTTGGAAGATTTGCAAATTCCTTGTACACTTCTTCGTAATCGTGAAATTTAATTTTATCAAAACCTTTTGTAGTTGCACCTTGGTTAAAAAGATAAGTGTCATCTTTTGCTTCTCTGGACATAGGAATTTTTGGTAAGCTTATATCTTTATCAAAAAAGAAATTTTTCATAAAACGTAAAACTAAAACCATGTTCACATGCACAGTTCCTTCAAGTTTCGGAAGCATTTGAATATCACGTATCGCCATTTCAAAATATTGGTCTTTGTTCAAACCTTTTGCAGCAATGATGTCCCAAAGATGACCCACCACATCTTGACCTTGAGTAGTAACTTTCATTTTTACCATTGGGTTAAATAATAAATAACGTTTGTCTTTGTCACTCGCTGTTCTCATATAATCATTTGCACGATATGCAAAATGTTTCATTGCAATTAAACGACAATATGCGTCCATAAATAATTGTTTTACTTGAGTGAATTCAGTAACGTATTGATTGAACAATCTTCTTTTGGAAGCATGTGTAATGGATTCATAAAAAGCATGTTCACAAATTCCAATTGATCCCCAGCCAAGATTCACTTTACAAAAAGCAATTGTAGAAAGAGATGTGTCCCAAGCTTCACGACCAACAGACAAAATATCTTCTTCAGTAATTGGATAATCTTTTACTTGAAATTCTGCAACATAGTTTTGTGAAGTAACAATATTTTGAACAAGGTTATAATTTTTATGTCTTGAATCCACTGCAAAAAAAACAAATTCTTCTCTTCTATCTGTTTTTAATTTTCCGAAAGTTGAAACAATTGCTGCTTTGTTTCCATTTCCAATATAAAATTTATCACCGTTTGCAGTATAACTTCCGTCTGGATTTTTTGTGAGCATCATATCAGAGCCAATTAAATCTGCTCCATGTTCTTTTTCAGAAAGACCAAATGCAAAAATTTCTCCATCCTCTAAAAGTTTTGCAGTTCTTTTTTTGAGTGTTTCATTTTTGGAAATCCAAATCGGACTTAAACCAAGCATGCTCACTTGCCAAGTGTACCAATAAGCTAAACCATAAAATCCAAGTAGATTATTAAATTCCATAATCCTTGTGCTGTCCCAACGTGAATCAGACTCGCCATAACCTTTTGGAGTCATCAAAATGGAAAACGCTTTTTCTTTTTTTTGAAATTCTAAAAATTCAGAATACCAAACTTTATTGTGATCGTCATCCAATAACTTTGATTTGCCTCTATTTTCAAAATACTCAATTGTTTTTAGCATCAAATTTCTAGACTTCTCATCTAAAAAAGAATAATCTGGTTTATTCGGATTTAATAGTTTCATGAATTTCCCTTTGGAAGTTTTTGGGCGTTCTTTTGTTTCACAAAAGCCGAGCTAGAAAAAAGTTCCGTCAGTTTGCTTCGCAACTGACCCTAACGGTTTTTTCTATCTCTAACGCACTCTTTTATAAGTTGAAAAACATTTTTGTCTTGTCAATCTTATTAGTATTTAGGATTGAATCAAAAAAAAAATAAAATTTAAGTTTTTTGAAAACTTTTAGTGAATCTTCCCAGCAATTTTAGGGAAAGGTTGTTAATTCTGAAATCTATTTTGGTATTGTATTTTTTTAGTAAAATCTTTTTAATTTAAGCGATAATGGATTATTTTGTATCTTTTAAAAATTGAATTAAAATTTTGTTAAACTCTTTTGGGTTTTCGAGTTGAGGAATATGACCTGTGTCGGAAATAACTTTGAGTTCTGAATTGGATAAAACTTTTTTTAAATTTTCACCTTCACTTAGAACTGTTACATCATCTTTGTCTCCCCAGATGATTAATTTTTTCATTTTAGATTCTTCGTTTAATTTTAAAATATCTTCTGCTAATGAATTATCTCTTTTAGAAATAAAATTGTAAATCCAATCTCCCAAATATTCAGTTGTATTTTCTCTGCTTGATGGTAGCTGAATCATTTTTGCTAAATCATCTGTGATGGATTTTTTTTGGTACACAAAATTTTTAAATAAAGTTTTTGTGAGAAGTGGATTTGTGGCTGTAGCTGAAAAAATCATGTTCCTTAAAAATTTTGTTTCAAAAAATGATTTCACGATGATTGGTAAATTTGGCTCTGTTTTGTTGATTTCTAAATTTGCAGCAATGTCAACAAGCACTGCTGAATTAAATTTTTCAGGTGCAAGTAATAAACTATGAAGTGTCGGTCCTCCTCCAAATGAATGTCCGATGATAGTTAATTTTTCTAGACCTAAATTTTCTATCAAAGCTAAAATTCTTTTTGCTTGAAGTCTAGAATTAAATGTTTGAATATCTGGTCTTGATGAAAAACCAAATGGTGGAAGATCAATCGAAATTACATAAAATCCTTGTTCAGAAACTTGATCTATTGTATCTCTCCAAATTTCACTCCATGAGCCCATTCCATGTACAAACAAAACGCTTGGATTTTTTTTATCTCCTTTTTCTTGGATAAAAATTTCTAGATCTAGTGCTTTTATAAATCTTCCTGTTTTGGGAGCAAGTTCCGAAGCAGTTTTGGTTTCTCTAAATCTTCTAGAAATATCAAATCCGGCAAGAAGAATCAAATCAATAAGAAAGAATACAAAAAGGAATTTTATAATTTTTTTAATCATAAGATAGTTGAAGCATAGATTCAATTTTATTCAATCAATTTTTATTTGACTAAATTCTTATTTGAAGAATCATTTAGTAATAAGCTTAGCAATTGGTTTTGCAATACAAAAGCGAAAGGGATTGAAGCGTTTCTTTGGACTCAGGGCAGTGGGTTAAAACCCACTGTCTCCCAACAGTCCAAAGAAGTAGCGGAAAGCCCGGTTTTTCCCTTCGGAATTAGAAATGTTAAATTAAGAATTAAAAATGGAGAATTTTTTTTTAACTGAAAAAGAATCATTCTTCATTTTGCATTTTTAATTCTTAATTCCAAAGCTCAGCTTTGGGAAAAATTCGCCCAAAAAATTGAATAAAAAAATTTACTCAATACAAAAACCAGTTTTGAGTAAGAAAGGAAAACCCAACTTGAATTTTAAACAAAAACTACCAGTCACTTATTTGCTTTTAACATTTAAAGGAAGAATTGATAGAATCACTTATTGGCTAGCTTCCATTTTTATGTGGTCAAATTTTTATGTATTTATAAAAACTTTGAATTATTTTTTTGGGTACACTTCCACTTTGCTTGTTTATCCATTAATGCTTTGGGGAATTTTAGCAGTTTCCACAAAAAGACTTCATGATATTGGTCTTCGCGGAAGATGGTTTAATTTAATTTTAATTCCCGTGCTTGGTCCAATCATTTTAATTTATCTTTTGGCATTTAGAAAAGGAAATCCAAAAGAAAATAATTTTGGAAGTGTGCAAGGCTCTGCTGTGGATTATTATAAAAATGATGAAGGTGAAAAAATTCCTCATCTCAAAACAAATGAAGTAATTATAAATGATATTACAAAACTCAATCCAGTTTTAGTGGATGCTGTTTTTGCTCCAACGAATGAATCAGAACTTGTAGAAAAAATCAAAAACACAAAAGGAATCATTTCAGTTGGTGGTGGAAGATTTAGTATGGGTGGTCAAACTGCTAGCAAAAACAGTTTGCATATTGATATGAGAAATCTAAACCAAGTTTTGAATCTAGATGTAAAAAATAAAACCATTCGTGTGCAAGCAGGAATCAGATGGTGTGATATTCAAAAAATTATAGACCCAGAAAATTTAAGTTTAAAAGTAATGCAGACTTATGCAAATTTTACAGTCGGTGGCTCTTTAAGTGTAAATGTACATGGAAGATATATTGGACTTGGCTCACTTGTTCATGTAACTAAAGAAATAAAAATTCTACTTGCTGATGGAAAAATTCTAATCGCAAATAGAAATGAAAATTCTGAAATATTTTTTGGTGCAATTGGTTCTTATAATTCGATTGGAATTATTTTGGAGGCAGAATTTGAATTAACTGAAAATATTTCTGTTAAACGTCAAACTGTAACATTAAACATCAAAGAATACAATCAATATTTTAAATATGCAATTCGAGATGATAAAAAAGTAATTTTTCATAATGCAGATATTTATCCAACAAAATACTCCAAACTCAGAGCAGTATCTTGGCTGTACACAACAGAAAAACCAAACGAAAAAAATAGATTGATGCCACTTAAAGAAGACTATCCAATTCATAGAACTTTACTTTGGTCTTTAACTGAATTTCAATTTGGAAATAAACTGAGAGAATATATAATTGATCCATTCATTTATCTAAAGAAAAAAATTCATTTTAGAAATTATGAAGCTGGTTATGATGTTGCTGAACTGGAACCATATTCCAGAAAAGATTCCACTTATGTATTATTAGAATATTTTGTTCCTGTTGAAAATTTTACTTCTTTTGTAGAAAAAGTAACTGAAATTTTAAATCGTTACCAAGTGAACATGGTAAATATTTCTGTAAGGCATGCTCATCCCGACAAAGAAACTTATATGTCTTGGGCAAGAGAGGAAGCATTTGCATTTGTAATGTATTATAAACAAAAAGTGGGAGAGGTTGAAAAAAATGTAGTAGCAACATGGACTAGAGAATTGATCCAAGCTGCAATTGATCTGGGTGGAAGTTATTATTTACCTTACCAAGCTCATGCAAGTTTTGAACAATTTACAAAAGCTTATCCAAATTATAAAAAACTTTTTGAATTAAAAGAAAAATTAGATCCAGAATTTAGATTTAGAAATATAATTTGGGATACGTATTATAAAAATATTTCTGAAGAACTAAAAACAGATTCTGATTTTAAAAAAGTATTTGCTTCATTTGACCTGCGAGATGGAATTTATAAATTTTTACAAGTGATATTTCATCTTTATCCTGAAGAAAAATTTCATTATATGATTAAAGAAGCAACTGAAAAATTTCAAACTGATAAAGAAATTTATGAATATTTAAGAACTCATCTTCCTTCTATAAAACCATTTTTAGGTGATGTAACTCTTGCTTTACCATCTTTGTTAAAACAAAAAAAAGAAATTGTTTCTCAAACTTTAAAATTTTTAAAAGATAAAAAAGAAATTGATGGATATTTGGAAATTGGTTCAACTGGAAGATATATTTCTTATTTAAAAAATAAATTAAAAGTAAAAAATATTTATTTGATCAGTGATAAACTTCCCACAAATTCTTTACCAGATATTTTTGAAAGAGGTGGTATCAAAAAAATTGGAACATCAATTGAATTAAATAATTATGCTCCAATTACAAAAATTCCTGAATCTAGTTTAGAATTAGTAACTTGTTATATCGGTTTACATCATTCACCTTTAGAAAATTTGCAAAAATTTATCGAGTCCATTTATAAAATTTTAAAACCGGGTGGGATGTTTATACTTCGAGATCATGATGTAAAGAGTGAAGAAATGTTTCGTTTTGTTTCACTTGTTCACACTATTTTTAATGCAGGACTTGGAGATTCACACGAAACTGAACTTGCTGATTTTAAAAAATTTCGTTCTTTGTATGAATGGCAATCAATGCTTGAAAAAATTGGATTTCAATCAGGCAAAGAAAAAATTTTGCAAAAAAATGATCCAACAGATAACACATTAATTTATTTTACAAAAGGCTAATTATGATAAGACTAATTTTACTCACAATTTTTTCACTTTCCATTTCAGTTAGCATTTTTACATCTGGAAAAAAATTTACAATTGAAGAATCTGGTTCTCCTCTTCCCAAAGAATGGTTGGAAATAAATAAAAATCCACTGACTCCAAAAGAAGATTTGAGACCAGCAGACCAAACTTTTTTAACTTATCCAGAATGGTTTTTGGTTCACAGTCCAAAAGAAGAAGCTGATTATTTGGAACAAAATACTTCCACCACTTTTCCGTTTATTGGACATTTGGAACAACTTTGGAGAAGTTATGAATTAGTTTACAAACAAATCAAAAATCATTTTGAATTTAATACAGGTTATCATGTGATGATCATGGTGATTTCAGTTAGCACAACAGTTGAATATGGATTAAAATCACTTTATGAAAAATGTATTGGTCGTTTAACTTTACCAGAAAAAAATATTCGAGTAGCTGAAGATGAGTTAAATGCAAAATTCACAAGAGATTATGTAAATTTTATTTTACAAGTTCCTTGGTATGAATATGATTTTTTAAAACAGTTTCAAATTCTTTGGACTGAAACTCCAATTTTTGGAACAAATTTTTTTAGAAAAATCGAAAGAAGATATTTTTTAACAACAGAACTTTTAGTAAAAGCATTTTATGGATATTTGATAAAACTTGGAACTAAATCAGCTTATGAAACTCCATTATTAAATTCTGTTGTAATAACTAGTTCTGTTCCAGAATTTCCAAACGAAAAAGTAAAAGTTCTAAAAAAATTAGACAATGAAAAATATGTTCTATCTCTTCCAAGATATGCTGAATTTAATATTGCATTAAACGAACTATCCAAAGACCTTTATTCATTTAAAGAAATTACAGGAAATAATTCTGCAATTCTACTGACCGTTTTAATTCAAAAAGATTTGAGTTTACCAGAAGATAAAAATTATAAATTGATTTTTTCACAACCAATATTAACAAAAAAAGAATTAAAAAGAGTCGCAGTTTGTGTACTGGTAAAAGATTTATCTTTAGTTTTAAGAAAATTCCAAGAGCAAGATGTATTTATAGAGCATATTTATGATTTTTAAATTTTGAATGCTAAAGGAAGTGAAGAATGGATTTTACTAATGCTTCAGTCAGTTTTTGAAGATATTTTTTTATAATCTAAAACTGGCATCTCCCAAGTTCAATTTTAGAAAATAAAAAGCTTTGAAATAAAATTCATCCAAATATTTTCTATTATGAATTCATATGGAAAGTAAAAAAAAATTCTACTTTAAGAAATTAAAATTCCTAAAAACTTGTAATTGAATGAAAGATAGATTACAAAAAATCAGACAGAAGTTTTTAAAAATAGATGAAGAACTTCAAGCACCTAATTTGAATGGACAAAAATTAAAAGAGCTTTCCAAAGAAAGATCAAGACTCACACCTATTTATGATAAAATAGAAGAATTTTTTAAAATTGAAAAAGATTTAGAGGATGCAAAAAATTTACTTACAACAGAATCAGATTCTGAAATGATTTCGATGTACAAATCTGAAATTGAAACCTCTGAGGTTACACTAAAAACTTTAACTGAAGAATTGGAAATCATGTTGCTTCCACCTGATCCAAATTCTGGAAAAAATATTTTAGTGGAAATACGTGCTGGAACTGGTGGAGATGAAGCGGCTCTTTTTGTTGCAGATTTATATAGAATGTACACAAAGTTTTGTGAAAAGAAAAGAATGAAATATGACATTATTGATTCTTCACCAACTGGACTTGGTGGATTAAAAGAAATTGTATTTTCAATTGAAGACGACAAGGCTTATGATATTTTTAAATTTGAACCGGGAGCACATCGTGTTCAAAGAGTTCCGACAACTGAGGCAAGTGGTAGAATTCACACTTCAGCTGTTACAGTTGCAGTTTTACCTGAAGCAGAAGAAACAGAAGTGAAAATTGCAGAAAACGAAATTCGTGTAGATGTGTTTCGCTCTTCAGGTCCAGGTGGACAATCAGTGAACACAACTGACTCAGCAGTGAGACTCACTCATATCCCAACTGGAATTGTTGTAAGTTGCCAAGATGAAAAATCTCAACTCAAGAACAAAGACAAAGCGATGAGAATTTTGCGTGCAAGGATTTTAGAAAAACAAGAAGAAGAGCACAAAGCAAGTGCAGATGCAATGAAAAAACAAATGGTTGGTTCTGGAGACAGATCTGAAAGAATCAGAACTTATAATTTTCCACAAGGTCGCCTCACAGATCATAGAATCAATTACACATCTCATAATTTATCAAATATCATAGATGGAGATTTGGATGATTTGTTTAATGAACTTTCTATGCAAGATAGAATGGCTAGACTCCAACAAAATAAATCAGAATGAATCTCTGGGAATTATCTAGTCTTGGTGTTGAGTTTGCTTTTATTTTTGTGGGCTCAATTTTACTTGGAAATTATATTGATGAAAAATTTGATACATCACCCTGGGGTCTTTTAGCATTTGCTATATTTGGTTTTGCATTTTCAATTTATTATATAATCTACAGGTCAAATAAAGTTAAACCATGAAATTTATTTTTATTTTTTTAATTTCAATTTCTATTTTTTCTGAAAAGATAAAATTTATATTCAGTGGAAACTTAAACGGAAATTTATATTCTTGTCCATGCGGTTTAACTTATTCTGTTGGGCTCACAAAAAGATTTACCTATCTCAAAGAAAATAATTTGAAAGATGCGATTCTAATTGATGCTGGAAATTCCAATTCTGAAATTTTTGAAAACAATAAAATGAGTGCGATCTATGAATCTTTTAGTAAGATGAATTATTCTTCTGTAAGTTTAGGAGCAAATGATTTTTCTTCTGAATTTAATTTTAATCCATTTCAAAATTTTTTAATTTCATCTAATATTTTAAAAAAATCTTTTTTCTCCAAAAAAAATTTTACAAACGAAATCATCATTTTAAATAAAAACAATTTTAAAATTGGAATTTTATCTTATTTTTCTGAAAATGAAATATATAAATTAAATCCCAAAAACTCTTCAAAGTTAGAATTTAAAAAATTGGATTTTATTAGTGAAATTATTTCCAAAAACAAAGCTGATTTTTGTATCATTCTCACAAATTCTGATGTAGAAGAATCTTTTTTAATAGCTGAAAAATTTCCTGACTCCTTAGTTTATTCTACAAGTTTAATAAAACCAAATAATGATTCTTTTACTGAAAAAAATTCAAAAAAAGTTTTTCACTCTGGAGATAAAAACGGTGACAAATTAACTTTAATTGAATTCGAAACTTCAACAAAAAAAATCACTAGTTCAAAACTTCTTTCAATGGATTTTTCAAAACTAAAAGATGATGAAGAAATCTTAGAAATTTTGAAAAAAAATGAAGTTAAGATACCTAAATAATCTAAAAAAAATCAATTACTCAACTAAATAAAAACCTCTAAACTAAAGAAACGAACTAAAAACTCACTAAGTTTTACTCTCCAAAACACTTGACTTGTAAATTTCATACTTACATATTGACCTATGTCTATTTTAAAAATTATTTTTGAATCCATATTGAATTTATTAAAATATATTTATAACTTGAAAGTGAAAATCGTAAAAACAATTTTTACTTTGGCTCTAGGATTTTTTTTAGTTTTGCTAACTTTGTCATTTCGAAATTGGTTAGATGTGCGAACACAAGTAAAATTAAATTTGGACAAATATAAATCTGAAGTTTCAAATTATTATGATTCAACTGGTTCAAAGCCAATTCAGATATATGATAAAAACGAAAAATTAATAGGTGAATTTTATAGAAGAAATTTTAAACCCATTCGCACAGATAATTTAGACGATCATAAAGTTTTAGTTTGGGCATTACTCTCCTCTGAAGATAGAACTTTTTTTTCTCATTCTGGTGTAAACTATATGGCAATACTTCGTGCAGTAGTGATTAATATTTGGAAAAGAAAATTAACTCAAGGTGGAAGTACAATTACACAACAACTAGCAAAATTGAGTTTGGATTTGGGAGAAAGAAATGTTTTTCATAAGTTAACAGAATTATTCTGCACATATTATATTGAAAAACAATATGATAAAAAAACTATTTTAGCAATGTATATGAATCAGATTTTTATGGGTGAAGGAAATATTGGTCTAGAAGAAGCCAGCAGATATTATTATAATAAAACTGCAACTGCTCTCACCCCTGCTGAAGCAAGTTTATTAGTAGGTGTAATTCCTGCACCATCCGTATTTAATCCTGTAAGAGGATTAAAAACTGCACTTGAAAGACAAAAAAGAGTGATGAATGATATGTCTCAACATCCAGATCTTCATTTTAATAAGTCTGAAATCGAAAAAGATTTTAGTAAAAAAATAAATGAAAATATTCGTGTCTTTAAAAATACATATAAAATTAAAGAAATTAAAAAAGATGAAAAAATTGCATTTGGTTCTGATATTGGAAAATATGGATTTGATAGAGATTTTAAAATTAATCTTGCTCCAGAGTTTAATGAAGCAATTCGTAAATATATTTTAGAACATTTTTCTAATGAAGAACTTGAAAGAACTTCTTTAAAAATTTATACAACCTTAGATTATAACAAACAAGCATTATTACAACAAGCACTAAGAGATATTATTGAAGAAGTTAAAAAAGATCTATCTAAAGAAAAAGAAATATTTGCAAAAAAGAATCTTCCAAAAGAAATCAAACGTCAATCAGAAATTATGGATGCAATGAATGGTTCCGCGATTTCAGTTGATCCTTATAATGGACATGTTGAAGCATTGATTGGTGCTTATAAAATTTCAAATATTTTTAGACTTAATCGAGCAGAGGAAATTAAAAGACAACCTGGCTCAGTGATCAAAGGGCTTATTTATGCATTAGCTCTCGAAAAAAAAATTATCACACCATCTACTATTATCAAAGATGAAAAAATAAATTTTGGAGGTTATTCTCCTAAAAACTGGTATGGTAATTTTAAAGGTAATATTACAGTTCGATTTGCTCTGGCACAATCAGTTAACACTGCAGCAGTTAAAATTTTATCTGAAGTCGGAGTAGGATATTTTTTAGATAAACTATCCTTGATACTAGGAAAATCAAAAGATGAATTGAAAGATAGGTTTGGAAATAATTTATCTCTTGCTCTAGGATCTGGAGAATTAAGTCCAGTAGAGTTAAATCAAATTTATTCAGTTCTTGCGAATGGTGGGTACAAAGTGAGTCAAAAAAAAATTCTCCGTATTGTAGATGATGAAGGAAATGAAAGAACTCCAATAGATATTCTGCAAACTGAACCTCCTGTTCAAGTTTTGGATTCAGTGGCTTGTGCAATGGCTATGAATATGCTTGAATCAGTATTAACTAAAGAAGGAACATTGTATACCAAGCTTAAAGATAAACTTCCAATTGCTGGTAAAACTGGAACCGTTCAAACTCCACTTTCAGTAAAAGTAAAATGGGGTAATCGAAAAGGAATTAGAGATTCTTGGTTTGTGGGAGCATTTCCTTCAAATGTAACAACAATATGGATTGGCAATGATTCTGGTGCTCCTTTCCCAGGTTCTGGAGCGGGACTAAGTGGGCAAATATGGTTAAAGTATATTTCTTATTTTAAAAATTCGCTAAATATGAATGAACCTTTAGTAAAACCTTTTGAAGGTGATTATATTCAAATTGACACTTGTGCAGATACAGGTGGTTTGTTACAAGACTTTCCTGAATGTAAGATTCCTCTTTATTCTCAATATTACTATCGTGGTACTGAACCAGAGCCAAAATCAAAACCACCCGAAATTAATGTTGAAAATTTTTCTGAAGAAGTGAAAAATACACAAGATGGTGTAACTTTTGAAGAAGAAAAAGTAGATAAATATGAAAAACAAGCTGAAGAAATTTTTAATAAAGATGATGAGAAGTTACTTGACCAATGAAAATTTTATTAGCACTTTTTATGCACACTAAACGAGCTTTTTATTTTAGTATTATATTATTTTTAATTTGTGTAATTTTTAATTCATCTTTTAGGATAATGGGATTTGATTTAAGTTCAGAAATAAAATCTATTTTTAAAGGTGAATTTTTAGTTTTGATTTTAACAACAAACTTAAAAATTTTTTTAGTATATTTTTTATTTTATTCCTTTTTAGAAATCTTTTTAGAAACTGAAAATAAAATTAAATCAGCTTGGATTTATTTTATCTTTTCCATTATTACTCTATTTTTATTTTTTCACTCAGTTACAAAATATCCCCAAATTTATGGTGAATTTTTTTACTTAAAACATACTTATTTAAAATCTGTTTTATATTTTTTAACTTCCAATACAAATCCAAATTATTATCAAATATTTTTTGCATTAATGTTGTTTTTAATTTTATTTCAAACTAGTGTAAAGTTTTTCTTTGAATCAAAATTGATTTATCTTTTTCAAATTTCACTTTTATTACTCGGTCTTTTTTTTCATGTTGAAAGCCAAGGAATAATGTTCTTAATTTTATTTTTATCTTATCAAGTTTTAGTTTATTTTTATAGAGAAAAAATAGTTTCAAAATTATATTTAATTTCTGTTTATTCAGTTTTGCTTACTTTTATTTTTGCATTTTATTATTTTAGAGATTTTTATAATTTTAGTTCAGAAGAAAACCAAACTCCAAATTTAATTCTAATTTCCGCAGATAGTTTAAGATTTGATAAAATTGGGGCAAAAATTGGAAATGAAGAAATAACTCCCAACATCAATTTGTTTTCAAAAGATGCATATCAATTTAAAAATCATCATGTAACAGTTCCCAGAACTTTTCCTTCTTGGGCAGATTTATTAACAGGAGAATATGGAATGTCTCATAAAATTAGAGATATGTTTCCTGCTCCTTCTGAAAGAGACAATCTAGGTTCTGAAGATTTTTTAACAATTGGACATTATTTAAAAAAAGAAAAAAATTTTTCTACTTCTGTAATTTCTAATTTTGCAGGAGATATTTTTCCTAGAGCAGATTTTGGTTTTGAAACAATTGAAGCCCCAGACTTTAATGCTAAAATTTTGTTAATTCAAAAAAATTTAGAATTCCAATTTTTACTTTTACCTATTTTAACCGGTTCATTTATTAATGGTGGTTCTTATTTTGATGAAGTAGATGGATTTTCAAGTCTTGGTGATGGAAATAGACTTTTACCAAAAATAAAATCTAATATTCGCAAAAATAAAAATAACTCTTTTTTTCTAACTAGTTTTTTTTCAGTCACTCATTTTCCATATTCTCCTCCATTTCCTGATTATAAAAAATTTACTGATAAAAATTATTTTGGTGATTATAAATATTTTAAATTTGTTGATCCAACAAATGATAAAAAACCTTCCGAGAAAGATATAGAACAAATTCGTGCAGTTTTTGATTCTTCTATTTATTCATTTGATAAAAGTTTTGGAGAATTAATTCAGTTTTTAAAAAAAGAAAAATTATATGATAATTCCATAATAATTTTAACTGGTGATCATGGTGAGTCAATTTATGAAGATGTTCATGGTCATGGACATGGAGAACATTTACGTGGTGATTTTGTGACTCATGTTCCATTAATAATTAAATTTCCTAAAAGTTTTATTCATGAAAATACTAATCAAGAAATTGAATCTATCACAAGTTCAATTGATTTATTTCCAACTATATTAGAATTTTATAAAATTGATCCAAATAAAATTATTTCTGGCAAATCGTTGTTAGGCGAACTTAATAAAAAAGAATTAAATGAAAATCGAATGATTTATTCTGAAACAGGAATTTGGTTTTCAGATCTTGGAGATCATTTTTTTCAATCACAAAGAATTCCTTACCCAAGCATTTTAAAACTTCACACAATTGTTCCTGATGAAAATTTCCAAATTATGATTACTGATAATTTTTATCGAGAAACAATTGCATTTTCAAAACATAGAATGATACAAACGAATCGTTACAAATTAATTTATATTCCAACCAGGGAAGCTGTTATTTTTGAATTTTATGATAAGCTAAATGATCCTTTAAACCAAACAAATCTCGCTTATTTGAATTTACCTGAGATGGAAAATATGAAAAAAGAATTGTATCGTTTAGCTAAAGAAAAAGAAAAAGCAGAAATTATAGCAGACTATATTTTTCCTGAAAATTTGGAATAGTTTTTTTGGGAATTTTTGCAAATCGAATTGAGTTCAAAAATATATTTATTTTAGCAAAAAACAGGCTTTCAACTACTATCAAAAAATTTCATTTAAAATTTTTTGATACCGTTTCAATCCTTTTCCTTAGTTAAAAAAAATCTTTCAGCTAATAAAAAATAAATCTTAAATACCTTTTTTTAAAAAAACTACCTTTGAATTTGGGACACTTTTTTCTAATTTTTTTCTTTTCAACTTTTTTTAAGTAGAATTTTATAATTGAAACATTTATGTATTTGATTTAAAAACTTACAAAAATATACAAATATAATCACCAAGAATTTTATTTACTAGCAGCCAATTGTAATAATCCTGATGGAAAAAGTTATGTTGTTAAAATTGTTTATAATTATGGGGATTAGTTTTTTTCAAGAAAAACTTTTACAAATCCTGTGGGTATAGTCAAACCAATTCCATTTCCTGTTGAAAAACCAAAAGTAGATTGGTTTATTCCTATAATTTTTCCTGAGGAGTGAAAAACAGCTCCCCCAGAATTTCCAGGAAAAGAAACTCCTTGAGTTTGTATAAATGGAATTTTTGGAAATTGAAGGCTAGTATCAACTCTATCAGTTGCAACAATATATCCTTCTAGATAACTTCCTTTTAATCCATATGGTGTTCCAAACATAAACACTCTATCTGAAATTTCAAATTCTTCTAAGCTTGCCCACTGAGGGGGTTTTAAATCATTTTTAAAATCTGTTTTTAATAAAACCAAATCAAATAGTTCTTCTTTTTTTATTATAGTAGCTTTTTTTGTAGTTTTTAAATCTTCTAAAATGATTTCAATTGAATCATCAATTCCAGATAAAACATGATAACATGTTAGAACAGTTCCTTGTTTATCGATAATAATTCCTGTGCCATTTGGTCTGTCAACTTTGGGAGAACTAATATAGACTACATTATTTTTTAAACTGTTGATAGTTTCAAAATTAATTTTGTTGGTTTGGATTGAAGAGTCGGGTTTTTTACAAAGTAAGAAAAGAATAGCTAAGAAATAAATTTTAATCATGAATAAATTTTCAAAAAAATTGCTTCTTATTTCTAAGAAGCAATTATAATTCAGTTTAAAAAATTACTATTGTACAGTTATTGCACAAGTTGTACTTCCCTCTGCATAATCTGCATCAGTTAATTGAAGAATTGGTTTAGTACATTTAACAGAATAAACAATACTCTTGTTTGAAAGCGTGAGATTCATTCCTGCATCTGCTCCACCAACTTTTCCTGCAATTGCAAGAGTTCCGTCAATTACATAACTTGCTCTAGAACCATAAACTGTTGTAAAATCAACTGGTGAACAAGCTGTAATACCTTTACAAAGTGAATTTCCTGTTGCACCTAAATATTCAAGTGTATCAAAATTAAAAGTAGTTTTTAAGCTTGTTTTTGAAGTTAAATTCTCGATTTTTTGTGCAGTTGAACCAGCAACAAAAACCATATCTGTTGTAGAATTTACAGTATAATCATTTTTTTCTTCAATGACAAAATTTGTACCAGTTGTTGTGTCAGAATAGCTATAAGTTCCTTTTACAGTAGTTGCACCACTTGTAATTGTAGAAGGAGTAGTGTTTGGATAATTTTGGAAATCTACAGCATCTTCTTTGCAAGCAGCATAAGCAATTGCACCATCCATAGTCATTTGTAATGAATCTTGAGTAGCACCTGCATAAGTTACTCTAAAATTAGTAGCAGTCATTGTACCACCTTTTGTACAAGATCTTGAACCATTATAAGTCATGTTAGTATCTGTACCATCACAAGCTGTGTTATTGCCATCAGTACATTGTGCAAAAGTAACAATTGATTTTGGAGCATTTATTTGACTTTTTAAAGCCATATAATCATTAAATTTGATTTTTGAACCTTTTGATTTTTGAATGCTAAAAGCCATTAATTCTTTTCCAAATTCACCCATTTTTTTATCTAAATACATAGCAGTTCTTCCTGAAGAAGCTCTAGCAGCACTAGCAGCACCTTGTGCACCTTGTCTTGCAGTAGAAACTTGTCTTTGTTGAGTTGTTGTTCCACTTACAGTAGTCAAGCCTGTTGCTCCTGATCTTCTTTGGTTACTAAGTAATAAAGCTCCAGCGATTAGAGCAGTATTATCTTTTTTCTCTTTTGGGCAGTTGATAAATACACCTAAAATCATTGCAATTATTAGGGTTATAGAAATTGTTTGTTTCATATTTTTTTTCCTTAAATTAATTAAATTGCATAATAAAAAAAATATTTAAAAATGCAAGTGATTTTTTTACTAATACAATGATTAACTTATCGAAATTTTTAATTTATTTATCTGTAAATTTGTACATCCAGGTAAATTAGATCAAAATAAATTTTTAATCCAATTGAGGAAATAGTTACGAGACGATTACTTTCTCTATTTAAAAAAAAGTTTTAAAAATGTGGGATAAAATTTTAAAAAAAAATGAGCAATAATCAATATAAAAAGAACCCCAAAGAAATAAGTTTAAAAAGTCTTGAGGAAATTTTAGATATTATTTCTTTGATTGAAAGTGATGGAATCTTTTTTGGTAAAAGCAAAAATGAAAATCTTTCAGCGTTATCAGAGAATAAAAAATTCGCAATATACACAAATATTCAGAATATGCTATACTACATAATAATTTTATTAAAAATAACAATCTACTAATCTTACAAATAAGCATACTTCCATAAATCTTCATTTAAATCAATTTTTAAAAAATTTGTTCTTTTCAAAAAGAATTCTCAACTTTTTAAATACTAAATGGAAGTCTATAATTTTTATTCTAAAAAAAATTTTCTTTAGTATGTTTCTATTATTCTTAAAACAGACTCAAAAAATAGATTGAATTTTAAACTAAGCTTTTTAATTTTGATACCATGCTTTTCAAAGGGTTTAATTTAAAATCCATAGTTGCTGTATTTGTGGTTTTATTTTTCTTTTTTCCGTTTAATAAAACAATTCAAGTTCTAAACAAATTTACTAAAACATTTGAATCAAATAAAATAAATCTTAATGAAAAAATTACAGAAACAAATAAATCATTAAAAAAATTATTTCTATTTGTTTTTATTTTATCTTTATTTTTTTCACATAATTTTTTTTGGATCAAGTTTGATGAATTCAAAAAGAATAGTGAATTCAAAAAGTTAAACCAATTTGCAGAAAAATATAAAATTCTTGATAGGGAATTTTTGTATTCAAGAAACATTATTGAAGGTAAGGGAAATTTTGAAAATTTGATTTTACTTTCAGAAAAACTCAGAAAATTAATAATAAGTTTAAACCAATTTGAAGTAAAATATTATTCAGAAAAAAAAGTTCAATTGTTAAAACAATCAGATGATTTAGTTGATAGTATTTTGTTATCGATTAAAAAAATTAAGTTTAGTAATAGATATAAATCAATTGAAAAGGAAATTGAAAATCTTTCTTTTGAGAATTCAAATTTTGCAAAAAATGCTATTTCAATCCATGAAAAAATTTTAGATTTTAAAAATGAAATAGTAAATATAAATCTTGAGCTGAGTCATTATCAAAAAACAACTTATGATGTTATGATTAAAACTCTTTTTCAAAAACTAGATTTAGTATTATTTAATGAAAGTAGTTATAGTGCTAAAAATTTTCAAGTTCAAATAAATAAAATATTGAATTCAAACCAATCAAGTTCAAATAAAAATGAAAATTTAGAAAAAAATAAATTACAACTAGTTAACCGAATTAAAACGCTATCTAGTTATCAAATCAATGATTATCCAAATATCACCAAGACCCGTGGTAATTTTAGAAAAATAATTAAACTAATTGAAAATGAAATTTATAATTTGAGTATTGCTAGTAAAATTTATAATTTTTTATCTATTTTATTCTTTATAATTATTGGATTTTTTGTATTTAAACATTTTTCGATCATGGATAAAATCTTAAATACTTTTAATCACAAACTTAAAACAACTAAATCATATAAATATAAAAATTATACTAGTAACTTTGAGGAAATAATTAGAAGTGAAATCCAACATTCTGGTCATGATTTTATAAATCATACTGTTTATCGCTCTGAAGGATACCAAAGTTTTCCAAGGCAAGAGTATTTTATAAAAAAATATGGTTTTTTTTCTAAAAGATTAGTTGCTGAAATTTTGGATATTAATTCTGGTAGTTTAGCAAACGATTGTGATTTAGATGATGGAAATGTGAATGGAATATTTTATCAAAGAGCTTACAGTTTAATTTCACAAAATCCTAGATTATTAAATAAAGCTAAAAAAATATTATTAAAAAAAATGGCAAGTGAAATTTCAAGATCACCAATTCCAGTAGAAGAATTATGTGTGCTTCACACAGGCTTATGTATGTGGGAATCTTATTTGATTTCAACAGGCTCAAGAAATATAGCTTCAACTTATGGGGGTAAAACATACAGGATTATTCCTAGAAATGATCCTCTTATTTTTGAAGTTGGTAAATATTGTGGTGAAACAAAAGACGCAGCAATTATTCATATTAGTCCAAATGAATATGAAATTGAAAGGATACGTTGATGATTTTAATAGATACAAAATATGGAAAAAAAGATTTAGAAATAATTCATTCTGATTTATTTTCGATACAAGAGAAATTTGATGTTTTAGTTTTATCTGTTGCTGAAGGTGGATACGATCCAGTTCCAAACACTTTACTAGGAACTTTAAATGAAAAAGGAATTAATTTAAAAAATTCAGAACCAGTTTTAGATTTAAGAAATGATTTAAAAACTTGGGTCACTAAAGTCGAAAATCAAAATTTCGATTATATTTTAATTTTAGAAATGAAAAAAGCAACTTTAAATTCAGAAATAGTTAAAAATTTATTTTTAACTATTTCTTCTCTGAGTATAATTGTCGAAAAAAAAATAAATACAATTGCATTACCTATTCTTGGAACAGGTTTTCAAAAGCAAGAGGTGAATGAAGTAGTTGAAATTTTATTAGATAATTTTAAAATTTACTTAGATAAATTTTCTGATTTAACAAAAATAATTATTTTTGATAAAGATAATTTCAAAATAGATAAATTTAAAAATTTAGTGGATGAATATTTTGAAACTTCATTAGATGAAGTGAGAAGAAATAGTAAAGATGAATTTGTTCAAGAATACAGAAATAGGATTATTAAGCAAATTAATGAAATGCTTATTTATCCTGAATCAAAAAAGCCATTAGAAAGTATTAACAAAATTCTCAGTTCAAACCTTATCAGCTTAGGTAATATTGCTATTGAGACTTTGAAATTTTTAGAAAGTATTGTTCCAAATAATAATTCAAAAAAAGAAAAAATTGAAAAAGATCCAGTTTTATTATTTGTAGAGCATTATAATTTAAGTGATATGGTAAAAAATTATTTATTCATACTTAGGACTTTTCGGCATTTAAACGCACATTATGGAAACAAAGATAAAGATAAAATTTCTTATGAGTTCGATAAAAATGATATTCGACTTTTTTTGATCATTCTTGAAAAAATTTTAATTGTTTGGTCTAAAGTAAAAAATGAGCAATAATCAATATAAAAAGAACCCCAAAGAAATAAGTTTAAAAAGTCTTGAGGAAATTTTAGATATTATTTCTTTGATTGAAAGTGATGGAATCTTTTTTGGTAAAAGCAAAAATGAAAATCTTTCAGCTGAAAAAATTTCAGATTTATTGTCTCAACTTTATACGACAAAAAAACTTGACTGGTCTAGAAGCATAAAAACTGCCAAGAAGATTTTTAACTCAACTTCAGAATATGGAAAAATTGAGGGAAATAAAAAAGGAAGTTTTTTTAATTTAGCAAAAAATAAAATTTTAAAAGAAGATAAAGGATATAAAGCACTTTTTGTATTAGGTCTTGCTTGTTTGGTTTTAGATGATTCTTTAAATATTGATTTTTTAAATCAGTTTTTTCAACAAGAATTTCCATTAAGTTTTTTGATGTTTTTAAGATTTTCAATTGAAAAAAAAATTATTCTTTCTTTAAGTTATAAGAGTGATAGAACAAACGAATTAGTTTTAATCCCAAAACTTGTACCTTTAAAAATAAATTTTAGAGATGGTCATTGGATTTTAATTGGATACAGCATTGAAAAAAATATGAACTTTCAATATCTAATTCATAATATTCTTAAAGTTGAATTTTATAAAAGTAAATCTGGTAATAAATATGAATTTGAATTATATGAAAAAGACTTAAATTTTTCATTAAAAGAGTTTTATAAAAATTCATTTGGATTAAGTGTATTTAATTCTTATGATTTTAAAGAAGTTACCATTCAAGTCACAAAAGAATTTAAATCAAAAGTTACAAAACGTAGAAGAGAAGGTGAATGGATTGAAAAAAAAGATTTTTTCCATTGGAAAATTAGAACTCAAAATCTTGATGAAATTTTTGAATATATATTTAGATGGAATGGAAATCTAAAAATCATTTCTCCAATTAAGGCAAAAAAAGAATTCCAAAAAAAAATAAAATTATTTCTTGAATAAGATTGTTGGGACAAATCAGTCCTTGTAAATAAGTATTGATCATGATACATTTTATTCATGATAACACTAGAACAAAGTAAAAATTATTTTGAGCTTAATAGTCTCACTCACTTTAAAACCTCAAAACTTACTGTAAACTTTCATTTATTAAAAAACTGCAACTTTAGATGTAAATTTTGTTTTGCACATTTTAAAGACACAACTCTTTTATCCATAAACGAATTAAAAAAGATTATCCTTGAATTAAAAAATTATGGGATAAATAAAATTAATTTTCTGGTGGAGAACCTCTCCTTTATAAAAATTTTGAAGAATTACTGATCTATACTAAATCAATTGGTTTGAAAACTTCAATCATAACAAACGGATCAAAAATAAATAAGAAATGGCTTTTTGAATACGGAAAGTATTTAGATATTATTGGAATTAGTTGCGACAGAGCTTCAGAAGAAACATTAATCCAACTTGGCAGAGGAAATGGAAACTCAGCAAGTCATACTAAGTTTGTTTTTGAATTGATTGAAGAATTTAATTCCAAATTTGACCATAAAATTTTTACAAAACTTAATTCTGTAATTACAAAATTAAACTTTAATGAAGATATGAAGATTTTTGTTTCTAGTTTGAATGTGAAACGTTGGAAAATTTTTCAAATTTTAAAAATTGAAGGTGAAAATGATAAATATTTTGATGACTTAAAAATTTCTAACCAAGAATTCAATATATTTATTAAGAATCATTTAGAATTAAATCAAAAAGGTACAGCAGTAATTCCTGAATCAAATGAAGATATGACAGAATCATATTTGATGATTAATCCAAATGGTGAGTTATACCAAAACTCAAATGGAAAATATTTTAAAAGCAAAGCAATTCATAAAGTTGGTTTTGAAAATGCAATCCAAGAAATCCAATTTTCCTTTGAAAAGTTTATCTCTAGAAATGGAGACTACTAATGAATTTCATAAATAAAAATAAATCTTTAAATCATAATGGATATATTATTTATAAAAATATTTCTGATGATGAAGTGAATCATTTACTAAATCATTTCGGAATTATTATACATGAAAATTTTGTTACTGCTGATATAAATTCAAAAAGTTTAACAAATTCTTTTAAAAAATTAAGTTTACATACAGACCATCATAAAGCTGATTTAGTATGTTTATTTTGCATAACTCAATCTGAAAGTGGAGGAGAATCTATTTTACTGGATACAAGAAATTTTTTAGAAAAATTTTCTTCTTTAGAAAAAGAAATTTTAAGTTCTATTTATTTAAAAGAACATAAAGTCTTCAAAAATGATCCTGATTTTTATCCTCTATTAACAAACTTAAATGATTTTTATTATTCCTATTGGTTAGTTAAAAATGATTTAACAACTCAACAATCTTCAGTTTTAAATAAGCTAAAAAATTTAATCGAAAATGAAATGCTAATTCAATTTAAACTTCAAAATAATTCTCTATTGATTTTAGATAACAAAAGAATGTTACACGGCAGAACTGAAATTCTGGAAAATCAAAAAAGAATCTTGAAAAGATATTGGTTAAAAAGGAGAACAAAATGACCAAAACACTAAATTACCCAAACAAAATAACAGAACAAAGAATTCAGTTTTTACAAAATTCTGGAATAGACTCAGATATTTCTTCTCTTGATTTAGAAATGATTAAATTCAAAATTCAAAACAATGATGATGATTTGAAATGGACAAATCAAGAATGTGAAATTGCAGAATTAGAATACAAAAGGTATCTAACTTTATGTAGACATTTTCCATTTCCAAAATATTCAATTGTTCCTAACAAAATTATGGATACTTTTTGGCATTATCATATTTTAGATACAAGAGCTTATGTAAATGATTCTGAAAAAATCTTTGGAGGCTATTTCCATCATTACCCTTATTTTGGTCTAAGAGGTGATGAAGATGCAAAAAATTTAAAAAATAGTTTTGAGAAAACAAAAGAACTTTATGAAGTTTTTTTTGGAGAGTCAATGATTCGGTTTGAAAATTCAGATTGTTGGCATGACTGCGAAGATAGATGCTGGCATGCCTGTAGCAATGATGATTCTGGAGAATGAATATGAAATGCAATGACTGTGATAAATCAAAATATCTATTCGAAGCTGAAGCATTTAGTTCATTAAATTGCCAAATTCAAAATGGTATTCTAATGAATCATGAAGTTGGTAAATGTAGCTCATGTGATTACTGGAGAATTTTTAAAATACAAAAGATTTCAAATATTTGTAACAAAAATACTTATTCATCTCAAAAAGAAGCAGAAAAAGTAGCTAAATTGCAAAACAAAAACTTAAGAATTTATGAATGTGATTCTTGTAGAGGATTTCATTTGACAAGTAAATTTTGATTATTTGTTTCAAGAATAAATTCCCCTACACAAAGCGAAAGTGATTGAAGCGGGGTCATTATTTTGTGAATACTAAATAATGACCAGAGCGGAAAGCACGGTTTTTTTTACCTAACCCCAGCCCCTTCCCTAAGAAGGAAGGGGGTTAGGTAAAAAAAAATTCGCCCAAATAATTTTTCTTATAATGCGTTTGGTTGAAATACCACCCAAGCAAATACTGCAAATAAAATGCACACAGTTGAAGTAAACGAAATTCCATAAGATGTTGGAATGGATTCTGTTGTGGATTCGCCTGAATCTTCAGACATAAATGCAGATACTGTTACTCTTAGGTAATAAAAAATTGCAATTGCAGAATTGATTACACCAGTAATTAACAGCACACGATTTAAAATATTTTCTGACTCTGCAATTTTTTGAAATAAAAATAATTTAGTCCAAAATCCACCAAGTGGAGGAATGCCTGCAAGTGAGAAAAATATAATTAACAAACCAACTGCAGTCAGTGGTTTTGTGTTGCTTAAATATTTGATAGAAGAATAAGTAATTTGGTGTTTTGCATTTTCTAAATAAGCAATGATTGCAAAACCAGCTACATTTGTTACTGCATACATGATTAAATAATAAATCACTTCCATCTTAGCACCACAAACAATACCCGCGACCACATAACCTGCATGAGAAATTGAGGAATAAGCTAAAACTCTTTTTAGATTTTCTTGTTTGAGAGCAAAAACATTTCCAACTGTCATTGATACTGCTGCTAAAATTCCAAGAATCAATGTGAAGATGGAAGAGTTATCTGCTGGTAAATATTGAAATAAAATTAATAATAATCCCATTGCTGCTGCTTTCGGACCTGATGCCATAAATCCAGTGATGGTTGTGAGAGAGCCTTCATAAACGTCTGGAGTCCAAGAATGAAATGGAGCGAGTGCAATTTTGAAGCTCACACCAACTAGTAAAAGTGCAAATCCAATTTTTGAAAAAAAGCTGGACGGACCTTCTACAACTAATGGACGTAATGCACCATCAAGCTGGGTTGTGCCTGAGCCACCAAATAAAAATGCAATTCCCATTAACATAAATCCAGATGAAAACGCACCTAGTAAGAAATATTTGAGTGTTGCTTCTAGACTTGAAATTTCATGACGTGCCATTCCGATTAATACATAAAGAGTGATGGATAATAATTCTAGTCCAACAAAAATTACGATTAGGTCTGCACCTGTTGTCATAAAATACATTCCAGTTAATGCAAATAACATCAATGGATAAAATTCAGGGAAGTCTACACCATGTTGGCTTAAAATTCTTGGAGAAGCAATGATTGTAAAAAATCCAGAAGCAAAGTAAATGATATTTAACCAAAAACTCACATCTGAAATGGAAACTTGCTGGTGAAAAAATAATCCTTTGCCGGGTTTTGATCCAAGATTTAAAGTTAAAAAATAAATCGCTAGTAAAATTGTTCCACCAGTGACAAATCTAATTACTCTATGTTCATTTGAATGATAGAAAAATTGTAATACTAAAAAAATTAATCCTACTCCAGATAATAGCAATGCAGGTAAAATGGAAAGTAAATCGTTTGCATTTGGGGTAAATACCATTATTTTTTCTCCTCTGTTTTTGGATTAGTTGCTACATTTGTGTTGATTAGTGCATACATACCAGTGAATCCATTTAGTCTTTCTTCAAAACTTTTTGGTTTTTCACCAAGTGATTTATAACTCAAAGTGAGTTCTTGTTTTATTCCAGATTCTTTAGTTGCAGTTCTTTCACTAATTGCTTTTGCTGATGCAGAGTTTAAATAGACTCTAGCTGAAGGCTCTAAATATTTCATAAATGTATTTGGATAAACTCCAAACCAGAAAATCAAAATCACCATGGGAACTAAGATTGCAATTTCACGTGCATTCAAGTCACTAAGTAATTCGTTTTCTTTTTTAGTGATCTCACCAAATAAAAATCTTTTAGTAAACCATAATAAATAACATGCAGCCCACACAACTCCAGTACCTGCAATAATTCCATACCAAACATTTACTTTGAGTGTTCCAAGTAGAACTAAAAATTCACCCACAAATCCATTCATTCCAGGAAGACCAACTGAAGACAACATTGCTATCATAAAAAATAAAGCATACATTGGAATTATTTTTGCGATTCCACCATAGTCAGCAATCAATCGAGTGTGAGTTCTTTCGTAAATCATACCAATCATTAAGAACAACATTCCTGTTGAAACTCCGTGATTGATCATTTGTATCATTCCACCAAGCACACCTTCTTCAGTGAATGTCATTAGACCGAGCAAACAAAAACCAAGATGGGAAACAGAACTATATGCGATTAATTTTTTTCCATCTTTTTGAACCATTGCAACTAAAGCTCCATACACAATTCCAATTACAGAAAGTAACATGATAAAGTTTTGGTACTCAAGTGCAATGCCCGGATAAAACGGAATACAATATCTGATAAAACCGAACGTTCCCATTTTTAACATGACTCCAGCAAGTATAACAGAGCCTGCAGTTGGAGCTTCTGTGTGAGCGTCTGGTAACCAAGTGTGAACAGGAAAAATTGGAATCTTAATAGCAAAACTTAAAGCAAATGCAAAAAATAAAAATGCTTGAAGATCAGGTGATAAATTGCTTAAATTATTTGTGGACAATGCTTCTAAGCTAGTTTCACCAGTTTTAAAATAAATAATCAAAATTGCAGCTAGCATTAATACTGAGCCAGCCATTGTATAAATGAAAAATTTTACAGCAGCGTAGACTCTGTTTTCACCACCCCAAACTCCAATGAGGAGAGCCATTGGAATTAACATCAATTCCCAGAACACATAAAACAGCACAAGGTTAGCGGCAGCAAATACACCAAGCACACCAACTTCTAAAGACAGCAATGCAATATAAAATTCTTTTTCTCTTTTGTGGATATAAGTCCAAGATGCAATACTTGATATAAAAAATAAAAATGAAGTTAATACAAATAAAAGAAGTGCAACTCCATCTAAACCAAAATGAAAATCAACAACCAATTTTCCAGAGCTTAACCAGTTTGGAATTTTGTGTACAAATTGTAAAGCAGTGTTATTAGTATCGAATGACGATAGTAATGGAACTGAAAGAACAAATGTGATTAAAGTTACAATTAGAGAAGTCCATTTAATTGCGGTTAAATCTTTTAAAAAAGGAATAATCAAAATTCCTAAAATCGGTGAAAAAATAATGATGGATAAAATTGATTCAGGCATTAAATTCCTCCCTTAAATACTAATAATAAAACAATCACAGCACCTACCACAATGGATAAAGCATAATCGCCCACAATACCTGTTTGGAGTTTTCTAAACACATCTCCAATATGCACAAAGAATTTTCCAATTCCAACTACAAGTCCGTCTATAAAACCTTTGTCTATTGTAGCAGAGAGCCAATTGGACATTCTAATTAATGGATTGATGATAAAACCAAAATATGCTTCATCTACTAAATATTTATCATAAATTAATTTTGGAAGTCCAGTGAACCCTTCATCTGAGGGTGGAACCATTTTTTTAATTTGGAATAAAAAGAACGATAATAAAATTCCTGAACTTGCAATTCCAATCGAAACAAAAATCAGTGTGAGTTCAAGTGAATCAGACATATGGTGTGGTGTTTCTGAAATTCCCCATGCTGCAACAATTTCTTTCCCTTGGGAAAAGATTGGTTTGAAATAATCAGTTAAGATATGTGAACCACCAAAAAAGAAATGTGGCATTTGTAAAAGCCCTGCAATCGCGGCTCCCACTGACAAAATTACAAGTGGAAGAGTAATTGTCCAAGGTGATTCGTGTAAATGTTCTTTTGTGTGGTGGTCAATTCTTTCGTTGCCATAAAATGTTAAAAACACTAAACGGAACATATAAAACGCTGTGCAAAAAGCTCCAGCAAGTCCAATCGCCCAAAGAACATGACCAATTCCATGGTGAGAAAATGCTTTTTCTAAAATTAAATCTTTTGAGAAAAATCCACTAAATGGTGGAATCCCTGAAATGGCAAGTGTTCCAATCATAAATGTAATCCAAGTGATTTTCATGTAGGATTTTAAATTTCCCATATTTCTCATGTCTTGTTCATGGTGCATTGCATGAATTACAGAACCAGAACCAAGAAACATTAATGCTTTAAAAAATGCATGAGTCATCAAATGAAACATTCCAGCTTCATAAGCCCCAACTCCCATTGCTAGAAACATGTAGCCGAGTTGTGACACAGTAGAATATGCTAAAACTTTTTTGATGTCTGTTTGAAACAGTCCAATTGTGGCTGCAAAAAAAGCAGTAACTGCTCCAGTGATTGCGATATAATTGGAAGTGATGTCTGCTGCGAGAAAAATTGGATTGAGACGTGCGATCATAAACACACCAGCAGTCACCATTGTTGCAGCATGAATCAAAGCTGATACAGGAGTTGGTCCAGCCATTGCATCTGGTAACCAAACATAAAGTGGAATTTGTGCTGACTTTCCAATTGCACCAATAAAAAAAGCAAGTGCTACTAAGTTGATAATTTCTTTAAATGGAATTGCAGTTGGTAAGGCTTTCATGATGTCCACATATTTCACTGAACCAAGATACCAATATGTTAAAATGATCCCAACAGCAAAACCCACATCCCCAATTCTATTGGTAATGAATGCTTTCATTCCAGCATTTGCAGCTGAAGATTTGTGGTAGTCAAAACCAATCAACAGATAAGAACAAACTCCAACACCTTCCCAACCAAGAAACATGATTACTAAATTGTCTCCAAGCACTAGGTTTAACATTGAAAATATAAACAAATTTAGATAAGCAAAAAATCTGTTAAATCCAGCATCACCATGCATATAACCAGCAGAATAAATATGAATCAGTGAACCAATTCCAGTGATGATGAGAGTCATATAAAGTGAAAGTTGGTCAACTTGGTAAGCAAAGTCCACATGAAAATCACCTGCATGAATCCAAGGAAGTAGTGTGAATAAATGCGGAGTAGTTCTTTCAAAAACTTTATACTCTAAAAAAGCACCAAGAGTAATTCCAAATGGAATTAAAACTGCAAGAGTTCCAATGATGGAAGCAACAGTGTTTGGCATTTTTCTGTAATGAATTCCATTGATTAAAAAACCAATTAGCGGAAGTAAAATAACATAAGGAAATAGTTCTAACATAGAGTTACCATTTTAATAAATTCATTTCATCCACATTGGATGTTTTCTTTTGTCTATAAATTGCGATCACAATAGCTAGACCCACACCAGCTTCAGCAGCTGCAATTGCCATTACAAAAAATACAATCACTTCACCACCAACACTTGAAAGTGATTTTGCAAATGCGATAAAAACTAAATTGACTGAGTTTAGCATAAGCTCTACTGCCATAAAAATCACAACAGCGTTTCTTCTAATTAAAACTCCGAACACACCAATTGAAAATAAAATTCCAGCAAGTGATAAATAATATCCAAGAGGAATACCTGAAATATATGTTTGCATAATTACTGTTTTTCCTTCAGAGTTTTATCTTTTTTTGCAATTATTACTGCACCAACTACTGCAACTAAAAGTAATATAGAAATTAATTCAAATGGTAAGAGATAATCAATAAAAGTTGAGGCACCAACCGCTGCAGTGTTGCCATGGACAGTTACATTTTTTTCAGGACTATCGAGTAGTTTGTATTCATAAACATTTGAGGTGATATTTGTTATTACTGTTGGTTCTTTTGGTTGTATTGTTTTAATAGTTAAAAAAATTAAAAATAAAAATCCAGAAACAATTAAAAAGATAATAAATTTTTTTAAAGGTCTATTCCAAATTTCTAAATTGGTTTCTTCACGAAGTGAAAGCAACATTAGCACAAACACAACAAGCACCATGATTGCACCTGCATAAACTAAAACTTGCATGGTTGCAATAAAAATTGCATTCATCACTGCATAAATTCCTGCGAGAGAAAAAAATGTTAGCACAAGAAAAACTGCTGATGCTACTGGGTTTTTGTGAACCACAACTAAAATCGCAGAAATAATAGTCATGATTGAAAAAATGATAAAAAAAGTTGAAGAAGGTTCGTTAAAACTAATCATTAATTAAAAATTCCTTTCCAATGTTTACCCCAAAATACAACATAAGTTGAAGCAATTACAATATTAAATAAAGCCCATGGAATTAATTTTTTCCATCCTAGCACCATCAACTGATCATATCTAAATCTTGGTAAAGTCCATCTCACCCACATAAATAAAAATGCGAAGAATAAAACTTTTACTACAAATATTACCAATCCTAATAAAGGCTGAAAGTCAGAACCTTCCAAAATTCCAAATGGAACATTGTATCCACCAAAAAATAAAAGTGAAACTACACAGCTCATTGTAATCATATTCATGTATTCAGCGATAAAAAATAATGCAAATTTGAACGCTCCATATTCAGTATGAAATCCAACTACTAGTTCAGATTCTGCTTCAGCTAAGTCAAATGGAAGCCTATTTGTTTCAGCGAACATCGAAACTGAAAAAATTAAAAATGCAATAAAACCAGGAAGAGTAAAAATAAACCACAGACCTTTTTGAGCATCGTTTATATCAGTAAGCTTTAATGAACCAGAAAGTAGAACCACCGCTACTACTGAAAGACCCAGTGGAAGTTCATAAGAAATCATTTGTGCTGTAGAGCGAATTCCACCCATCAAAGAATATTTGTTATTGCTACTCCAACCTGCTAGTATAATTCCATAAACAGATAAAGAAGAAATTGCAAACATAAATAAAATTCCAGTGTTTGGATTTGCAATTTGTAAATCTAAACGATCAAATCCAACTGCATTAGCAAGAAGTGGTGGAAGAGGAATATGTCCACCAAGTGGAATGATAGACCAAGCCATAATTGCACAAATTACTGAAATAGCTGGAGCGATTAGATACATACCCTTGTTAACATTCTTAGGAAAAATTTCTTCTTTGGTTAAAAATTTTATTCCATCTGCAAGTGGTTGTAATAAACCTGCTGGACCTGCACGGTTTGGTCCTCTTCTATCTTGGATAAAAGCTGAAACTACTCTTTCAGCTAAAGTATAATAGGCACAAGCTGTGATGATAATAAAAAAGAATATCCCACTTTTTAATGCCCATACTAAAACTAAATTCCAATCCATAAACTTCCCTTATGCTGCGTTTTCTTTGTTTAATCTTTTTTCAAAATCAGAACGGAACTTTTGAATGGTTGGGCGAACTGCACCCACACATGCATCAGCTAGTGGACAAATTGTAGTTCCACCTTCCATGTTTACACTTAAAGATAAAATTAACTCTAAATCTTTACTTGTTCCATGTCCTTCTTTGATTTTATGTAATAAGTCAGCTACCCAATGAGTGCCTTCTCTACAAGGAGTACATTGACCACAGGATTCATGTGCATAAAATTCTGCTAGTCTAAATGTTGACTCTACAATGTCAGTGTCTTCAGCAAGAACAATTACAGCACCACTTCCAAGCATAGTTTTGTGTTCTGCCATAGATTCAAAATCCATGTTTGCAGTTTTGCATTCTTCTGCTGTGAGAATTGGAACTGATGAACCACCAGGAATAATTGCTTTTAATGTTTTACCATCTTGCATCCCACCGCATAACTCGTTGATGAGTGTCATCAAAGGCGTTCCAAGTTCAATTTCATATACACCCGGTTTTTTTACTGGACCAGATACAGAGAACATTCTAGTTCCTGCTGATTTTGGTGTACCAATTTTATTGTACCAACCAGCACCTTCGTTGATGATATGAGGAACAGCAGAAAAAGTTTCAACATTGTTCACAACAGTTGGACAACCATACAAACCTGATACAGCCGGAAAAGGAGGTTTTAATCTTGGATGACCTCTCCTGCCTTCTAGTGAATTGATGAGTGCAGTTTCTTCTCCACAAATATATGCTCCAGCTCCAGCATACAAACCTAGTTCAAAATCGTAACCAGTTCCTAAAATATTTTTTCCGAGTAATCCAGCTTTATAAGCTTCATCAAGTGCTGCTTCAATTCTATCGTAGCTCAAATTGTATTCACCACGAACATAAATATATCCTTGGTGAGAATCAATTGCTTTTGCTGCGATAATCATTCCTTCAATCATCATATGAGGGAATTCTTCTAATAATACTCTATCTTTAAAAGTTCCTGGCTCACCTTCATCAGCATTGCATAAAAGGTATTTTGGCTTATCCACATTTTTGGGAATAAAAGACCATTTCATTCCGGTTGGAAAACCAGCCCCACCTCTACCACGAAGTCCTGAAGTTTTGATTTCATTTACAATATCATCACCTTTCATAGAAAGTGCTTTTTTGAGTGCAGTGTAACCGCCCACAGATTTGTAGTGACCAATTGTGTGAGTATCTTTTTCACCACGATGTTTTGTTAATAATTTATATTCTGGCATTTCTACTCCAATGTTTTTAAAAGTTCTTCAACTTTTTCAGGTGTTAAAAACTCATAATACTTATCATTGATTTGTGCCATTGGACCATAACCACATGCTCCAAGACATTGCACTTCCTCAACAGTATATTTTTTATCTTTAGTGGTTTCACCTTTTTCAATTCCGAGTTTGTCGCAGAATTTTTTAGTGATCCCGTCAGATCCCATAATGTAACAAGAAATATTTCCACAAATTTGAATATGGTATTTACCAACTGGTTTTTTGTTGTACATAGTGTAGAATGTTGCCACACCGTAAACATGCGAAACTGCAATTGGGTTACCAATTTTTGTTGCGATATATTCCATTCCTTCTGTGTCCACATGACCTTTGTCTTTTTGTAGAAGAAATAAGGCTGGTAAAATCACAGATCTTTTGTCTGGAAACATAGACATTAATTTTTGAAAACGTTGTTCTGATTGTGATGAAAATTGGTAAGCCATTAACAGTCTAACTCTCCTGCAATTACATTTAAAGAACTCATAGTTGCAACTGAATCTGCTAGAAGTCCCCCTTTTACCATATGAGAAAATGCTTGGTAAAACCAAAAACAAGGTCTTCTCACATGAACTCTCCAAGGAGTTTTTCCCCCGTCTGATACAACATAAAAACCAAGTTCTCCATTGCCACCCTCAGTAGCCAGATAGTATTCACCCTCAGGTACTTTGATACCATGCATAATCAATTTAAAATGATAAATCAACTCTTCCATGTTATTATATACTCTATGTTTTTCTGGGAGAAAAATATTTGGTAAATCTGCATGATATGAACCAGCAGGAATATTATCAATTAATTGTTCTATGATGCGAATGGATTGTCTCATTTCTTCCATACGAACTAGTGTTCTATGTAAAACAGAACCATCTTCCCCAATGGGAATATCAAAATCAACTTTATCATATAACATATATGGATTGTCTTTTCTAACATCCCAAGCTACACCAGCTGCACGAAGATTTGGTCCACTAAATCCATATGCGATGGCATCTTCAGCGGAGATTCCACCGATTCCAGCAGTTCTTTCGTTAAAGATTTTATTTCTAATTAAAAGATTATTAAATTCGTCCATTGCGGGCTTGAGACCTGCAATTACTTGTTTTACTTCTGTGACAAATTCTGGATAGATGTCTCGTTCCATTCCACCAACTCTGCAAAAAGTCGTGGTGAGTCTTGCTCCAGTGAGTTTTTCTAAAATAGAATGAATGTTTTCTCTATGATGAAACATATGAAGCATTCCGGAAAATGCACCCAGATCAACTCCGAGAATTCCATTACAAATGATATGGTCCATAATTCTAGATAATTCTGAAATAATCATTCTTACATAAGTCACTCTTTCTGGGACTTCGATTTGAAGCATTTTTTCAGCAGTTAAAATCCAACCAATATTGTTTAAAGGGGTGGAAATATAATTCATTCTATCTGTACAAACTAAAAATTGGTTGTAGTCGTATCTCTCACCAAGTTTTTCAAAACAACGATGCACATAACCAATGATCGCTTCTGAATCTACAATTCTCTCACCATCTAATTGGATGATATTTTGTAAAATTCCATGAGTTGCTGGATGAGAAGGACCGAGGTTTACAAGAAGATGTCCTTCTGGAAGGTTTGCAAATTTACCTTCAAATCTTTTGGATGTTTTATCATACATTACCATAGAATTATTCCTTGTCCTTTATATGAATATGAAGTAGATCAGAAATTAAATAGTCTTGTCCAAAACCTTCTAGTGGATAATCTTTGCGAAGAGGATGGCCAAGAAAATTATCAGGAAGCAAAATTCTTTCCATTTGTGGATGCCCAGTAAACTCAATTCCAAATAAATCAAAAACTTCTCTTTCAGGCCAATTTGCTCCTTTAAAAATAGATACAATTGATGAAACTGACTCTCCGTCTTCTAATGGAACTTTTAACATGATTTTTGCATGTCCATTTTCTACAGATCGAAGCAAATAACATACTTCAAAACGGGGAGTTTTTTTTCCAAGAAAGTCCACAGCTGTTAAATCGTTTAAATAAACAAATCCCAAATTATCTTTGAGAGATTGAACAACAGGAATGATACCTTCTGGTTTGATAAAAAAACAAGGGATGTTTGATTTTACTTCTTCGTTTTTATAAATAAATGTGGATAATTTTGAGCTAAGTAAATCTTGAACTTTTTCTTTCATCGCACAACCATAGGTTTATTTTTTTCGTTGATTTCGTCTATCTTACGCATTACTTCTTGTCTTCTTTCTTCAAAACCTTGAGTCATGACTTTATTTTGTAATTTCACAAGTGCATCCATGATAGCTTCTGGTCTTGGAGGGCAACCAGGAATATAAATATCAACTGGTAAAAAACGATCAATTCCCTGAACCACTCCATATGTATCAAACATTCCACCAGATGAAGCACAAGCCCCAACAGAGATTACATATTTTGGTTCAGAAAGTTGGTCATATATTTCACGAAGAACTGGTGCCATTTTGTAGGTAATAGTTCCAAGCACCAAGATCATATCAGCTTGACGTGGTGAGAAAGATGGACGCTCTGCTCCAAATCTAGCTATGTCATTATCGGAACAGGCTGTTCCCATAAATTCAATTCCACAACATGCTGTTGCAAAAGGATATGGCCAAAGTGAATAACTTTGCCCCCAACTAATAAAGGCTTCTAAATTTGTTACTTGAGCCATGTCTCCGAGTAATTGACCCGGTTTACTTAATGTTTCTTTTAATCCCATTCTAAAGCTCCTTTTTTCCAGATATAATATAGACCTACTACAAGTATAAAAAGGAATAGAAACATTTCAATTAATATGAATCCACCAAGACCAGCTTCAGCAAATTTACCAAGATTTACTGCCCAAGGAAATAAAAACACTGCTTCAATATCAAACAAAATAAATAAAACTGCAACAAGATAAAATTTTACGTTAAAAATTCCTCTAGCATCACCATAGTATTTAACACCACATTCAAATGTATCGTGAATTGGGGCTTTTTTCTTTGGAGAAATTAAAAATGCGAGGGACAAAATCAAAGTTGCAAAACCAATACCTAAGATTAACTGTACAACAATTGGACCTAAACTTTCGGTGGCTAAACCCATAGAAACTCCGTTAATTGGAATGCGAATATGTTCTAATTAGATTCTAAAATCATTTTATATGTCAATGAATTATTTCAAAGAATGAAAAATTCAGAATGAAAAATTGAGAATGTTGTGGAATGGGTTGGGCAAATTTTTGCCAAGGCAAAAACCGGGCTTTCAACTACTTCCAGTAACGAGTGGTTTAAACCACTCGTTACTGGAAACGTTTCAATCCCTTTTGCTTGCTTCGCTAGTAGTTGGAAAATAAGTTTGTGTTATATAAACTTTT
Source organism: Leptospirales bacterium (assembly GCA_013297885.1). Classification (GTDB taxonomy): domain Bacteria; phylum Spirochaetota; class Leptospiria; order Leptospirales; family Leptospiraceae; genus UBA2033. The sequence continues at coordinate 35,283 of JAAFIR010000039.1, forward strand.
CAACCCTAGTCTCAAGAGCCATCGAAAGCTTTTTAGCAATCTATTTACTAATTCCTCTTTTTCCTTTCAAGAAAGAGATTCCAAATTGGCCAATTCATAAATATATTTTTTTTATCTTCCTTAAAAGAAGAAAACAGAATTTCAAATTCATTAAAACTTTCCAGTAAAATATTTGCACAACAAATTAAATTTTTATCATCACTTTCAGATTTCATTTTTATTAACTGGTTTAAAGCATCTTGATTTAGTTTTGATTTTCGTTTTTGAATTTGTAACATATTTATAATATAAATCAGCTTAACCTTTTTTTCTTCTGGAGTATAAATTAATTCGTTGATTTTTTCAGCTAAAGAAAGATATTCATCTTTTTTTCTTTTATCAAATTCTTTAATTAAATCAAGCATTAATAGTGAATAAAATTCTTTTACTTTATCCATCGGTTGATAAAATTTCAATAAATCTTCTTCAATTAAATCAAAATAACCTTCAAATACTTCATACTCTTTATTAAATTTAGGAATAGTGAGCAAAGCAATAAACCTACTACAAGGAATGGTCATATTTTCATCTTTCTTTTGAATATTACAATTTTTGTCAAAAGTTTCAGAACAGTAATTATATGCTTTAAAAGTTCCTGAATCATTTTTAACAAATATTAAAAGTACTTTTCTGTTAATTAAGTCATGGATAAAAAATTCATGTGTTGAAGAGGAATTTTCGATTTCTGTAAATTGGTTTTCAATAAATAAACTTACGAATTTATCAATCAAATCTTTTTGTGGTATTAAATCTTTAAATTTTAATTTTTTGGTATCAACTTTAAAAAATTTTAGCATCTGATCTATTTTTTTTAAGTAATCAAATTGTTTTTGATTTTTTTCAGATTCAACCGAAATCGGACTTGGAAATAATTCATTATCAATTGAAAAATTACCAGTTATTTCTAATTCATCTAAAAATTCATTTCCTATCAATAAGTCATCAAACAAAACATCTTCTTCTTGTTTTAATTTAAAATATAAATGATTATCTTTTAGTTCTAATTTAAGTGCTGTATTAAAATAAAAAATGATTTCATCCTTTTTGTTAAAGATATTTTTAACTTCTGTAAAATAAATTTTATCATTTATTTTTACAACTGAGTTAATAATGCTACTAAATTCTTCGATTTTTAAATTAGTAGGTATTTGAATTCCTTCTTTCGTTTCAATATAAATAGAAGCATAATCAGAAAAAATTGCATCTTTTATATTTGGCTTTGAAATTGTTTTAAGAGTTAGTTTTGGATTTTCTTTCAGAGTTTCAGCTAAGTTCTGATTATCAATGAGAAAATTAAATTTTGATTTTTGATTCTCTATAAAAAGATTACAAATTTGTTCTAATAATTCTATATTTTCAATTTCTAATAATTCTATTGAAATACTTTTTTTATCTGGGAATTTCTTTTGATTTAACAAGTCATTTATCTCAACAGGTAAAAGTAATTTATGAAAAATTCGATATTCTACAGGTGTTACAAAAGTTGGTCTTAAAAATAAAACACCACCACCTTTATAATAAATTTCTAAATCAGAATATTCAATTGAATATTTTCTACTTATATTTGCTAAGGAATCAACTTTAGTTGATTTTATTTGGATCGGTACTAGTCCTTTTATGAATTCATTTTTTCCATTATGTTCTGGTATAGAATACATAAATATTTCACCATCCCAAACAGGATATTTATCATTCTCTTTAGCGTATAAAACAAGTAATTTACTTTGTGCGATTAAAATTCTAAAAGCTGTAATCCCATCTGATTCAATTGACATTACTTCTCCTTAACTTTCATTTGTGACATAATAAAAAGCACTATACAAAACTTGATTTCTGTGTACAATCTTTTTGTAAATAAAATAAACTTTATAAATTATAGTTAATATTTATTTGCTTTTTATTCTGTAATAATTAAAATTTATTACAAAATAAAACTGAACATCAAATATCTAAAATAGGATGGAATCCTGATGAATTGTAAATTTAATTTCAAGTTTAAATAAAACCTATAAAACATTTCCACCAAAGAGACATATTTTTATTGCATAAAAATCCCTTTTTTAGAAGCTTTTATATAGATGGACATAATTGCAAAAATTACTGGTATTGAATATAAAATTCATTTTAAAGAAGACTTAAAGAAATTTAGTCTTAATGAATTTGATATAAATTCTTTACCTACAAGTTTTATTTTAGAAGATAAGAATATTTCTTTTGCAATTAGTAAATGGGTTTCACCAAAAAGAACACGTTCTTATCCTTATGAAAGAGTTTACAATACATTAAGTGGGGCAAAGAAAATTACAATTATCCCTATTGTGAAAGATGAGGGTTTTGAAGGAGATCGTGATTTTATACAATGGGATACTGTATCAATGATGAGTATTTTAGATGTTTATGTAGTTCTTGCTTATTATGAAAATGCAGAAAAACATAAAACTCGAAAAAATAAAATTACTAAACAAACTTTTAGCAATGAATTTATTTTAAATAAAACAAAAGAAATTATAAATTATCATAGTTCTGCTCTTCATTGGAATATAAATGAACTAAAATTAAACTTATACAATTTAATTGATAAGGTCAAACATTCTTATTCACAAATTGAAAAGAAGCTAAATACAAAATTACACTCATCATCGGGATTAGATGATTTTCAAAAAAGTATTGGGAAAGATTTAGATCTCTTCATGGAAGTTTCAAGAAAAAAATCGATGGAAGCCCAAGCTAGAGAAATTGAAACTAACCAACCAAAAGAATTTCTTAAAACTTTAACTAAAGCCAAAATTACAATTACAAATTATCTTGGTGGAAAATATTTTCTAACTGTTGATGAAATAGACTTGGAAGATAAAATGTTATATTTAATAGAATCAAAACATAGTAAATCTTCTATTCTGCCAAGTTTAAATGATATAAAAGATGGATTATTAAAATTAATTTTGTTAAGTAATTTAAAAGAAGTAACTGTTGACGGTAAAAAAACGAAATGCACTGCAATTCTAAATTTAACTTCATTAAAAATTAAAGGCTCTATTCAATCCGATTCAACTGAAGTAGAAAAGTTCTTTAAGGCAAATTCTTTTGATAAAAAGAAAATTGAACTGGTTCATAAAATTTTTAAAGAAGCAAAAGAAAATAACTTCCTAATTAGAATTATGAGGGCAAAGTAAATGTTGATAAAAAGTCCACTTCGTTACCCTGGAGGTAAAAGTAGAGCGATTGATTTAATTTCTACTTTAGTGCCAGAATTTGAAGAATTTAGAGAACCATTTGTTGGTGGTGCTTCAGTTTATGTTTATTTGAAACAAAAATATCCCGATAAAAAATTTTGGATTAATGATTTGTATTTTCAACTTTATACATTTTGGGATATGTGTCAAAAAAATTTAGATGCAGTTTTAAAACAAATTTATACTTGGAGAGATGAGTTTGAATCAGGTAAAGATTTACATAAATTTCTAAAAGAAAATAGATTTAAGTTTAATCAAATTGAAACTGCCTCAGCATTTTTCATTTTTAATAGAATTACATTTTCAGGTACAAGTGAATCAGGTGGATTTTCTGAACAAGCTTTTAAAGGAAGATTTACTGATTCAAGTATAGAAAGATTAAAAAGTATGGATATTATTCTTGAGAATACTAAAATTACAAATTTAGATTTTGAAGAAGTTATAAACAAAGATGGTGAAGATGTTTTTTTATTTTTAGATCCACCTTATTTTTCAGCAACAAAATCAGCCTTGTACGGAAAAAATGGAAATCTTCACAAAAATTTCGACCATGTTAGATTTGCTAAAACAATGCAAAGTTGCAAACATAAATGGTTAATTACATACGATGATTCTGATTACATAAGAGAGCTTTTTAGCTTCGCGAATATCCAATCTTGGAATATAACTTATGGAATGAGGAATGTGACAGATTCTTCAAATCAAATTGGTAAAGAATTATTTATTTCAAATTATTTAGTAGAACTTCCTTCTGAGAAACAAATGGATTTATTCACAAATTCAATTTGATTCAAATTAGCTTGAAATATCTAAAAACAATAAAATATCCCTTTGACATTGTATCCAAATCAACCACTACCCTAAAACAGAATATGGAAAAAGTTTTTTTGAATCTTGTATATCAAAAATTTTAAGACAAATTTTTTCCTTCAATACAATTATCATTTCCCACAAAATTCATATTCCTTCCCAAAATAAAAACATTATCGCTCTACTTGAAAAAGCAATTGAACAACAAAACTCTTCCTGAAAAAGAACAAGATATTTTAGCTGCTTTTATTTTAGAAAGTTTGGAAAAAGACTTGGATAAAGAAATCGAAAAAGATTTATCAAAAGATGGTTCGTTATATTGGCTAGTAGAAGAAGCAAATTTGGAAATTGAATAGATTTTCGTCTTGACAGAAGACTAAACTTATACTAATTTTTCTTTATGACAACTTTACAAAAGATAGAAAATGAAATTTTTCAATTAGATTCAAATGAGTTGATTTATTTACTTGAAAAAGTAACTTTTGTTTTAAAAAATCAAATGAACCAAAAAAAATCAAATCGTTCTGAAGTAATTTCATTTTCTGAAAAATTTAAAGAACAAAAAGTTTTTTCAGAAATAGCAAATCCAATTGAATTGCAAAAAAAATTGAGATCTGAATGGCAAGAATTGTTTTAAATAGTAATGTAATCATTTATGTTTCACAAAATAAATTCGATTTTAAAAATCTTCCACTTGAATATTACTAGATTCTAATTTCTACAATAACTTACATGGAAGTTCTTGGTTATAAATTTGAAAATGTAGAAACTGAAAAGTTTATAACTGATTTTATAAGTAAATTCCATATTATCGAAACTGATTCTAGAATTCGAGAACTTGTCATACGATATAGAAAAACAAAAAAAATAAGTTTACCTGATGCAATCATTTTAGCAACAGCAGAGTCTTATGAAGCAGATTTATTCACTTATAATTTAGAAGATTTTAAAAATATGAATACAAAAGTAAAAATAATTCAACTACCTTTGAGTTAGATGTATGATGAAATTTATTTTTGGTTTTGGGTTTGACTCACAGGAAGAATACAATCAATTAATCAAACGAAAATAGTTTGCAGTATTATTTGGGCAAATTTTTGCTAATGCAAAAACCGGGCTTTACGTTTCGGTCAAAATTTTTTATTCAAAAAATTTTGACCCCACTGCAATCCCTTTTGCTAGTAAAGGGAAAATTGGTTCAGACCACGAAGTGAAGTTCAAGTGATGGGAATGCGTGGTAGTGGGAAAAACTTATTTTTAAATATTAAGAATTATATTTCAAATCAAACTTATTGGATTAATAATTAAAAATTAGTTTTTGGAGTTTTGCGGTGAATGAACAAGAATTTTTATTAACATCTCAAGAATTAAATTTAAAAGTTAAAGAATTGTTTTCATGTGAAGAAAAAAAAATTGTAATAGTTGCATTTATTGGTAAAGGTTCTGGAGAGTTTATACTTCACAATACCCAAAATTTGAAAATTATTGTTGTCCAAAAGTTGGAATAACAAATCCTACTGAAATTGAAAAATATGTTCGAGCTAGGGCTGAAGTTTATTTTGTAGATAAATTACATTCCAAAATCTATTGGTCTGAAAAGTTGGGAGGAGTAGTCACTTCTGCTAACCTTACAAACAATGCTTTTGGAGATGAAGGTCTTTTTGAATTTGGAGATCAGAAGGACTGGGAGAAAAAAGTTTAAGAAAGTTGAAAGATACTTTCGGAACGCAAGACTATCTTTATTCAATAGATTGTCCCAAGGGGGTTAAATTCGAACCTGATGAATATACTATATGTATAAAATTAAATCAAGATTATTATATTTCGAATAAAAATTCAATCGAATGGTATTTTATTCATTACATTACGAAGAAAAAAGAATTAGTAAATTTGGAAAATTCGAATCTCGAATTAAACCCACATCCTTTTAAAATTGATGAAAAATTTCAAAAAATATTTTATGCAATTTTTAATAAAACAGAAGAGTGGGAAAGTATTATTGAAAAAGATGGTCATTTGAATAGAGGGTTTATAAAAAAGATTTGTAAAGAATATTCTTACTAAATCATTTTGAATCAATAAGAATCATATCTTCTTTAAATTCTTCCAGATCATAATGAATAGGTATTTGTATTAAGGACAAATTTTTTTGGAATTGGAATTTCAAAAAATTTCTGTATTGAGATTTTTATATGTTGAAAGAATTTTGCTGTGTTGGGAAATCTATCTGAACTCGAAAATCCTTTCGTATTGGGGAATTTTACTGTTTTGAAAAAATCCCCCGTGTTGAGAAACCCATTCTTTACCCGTTGCAACGGGGAAGTCTAAGTTCACAGAGGATTCCACAACTTCTGCAAAATCCATCAAGTCAAGGCGGAGCAACAACACAAAAAGTTTGTTGATAGAAAAATTAAATGCTGCTCTATAGAGTTTCATTACGAACCAATCTCTCTTCCACGGCTCAAAATCTTTACGAATCAAGTTTTGTCTTTTCGCTTGATACTCAGTTTTTAAACGACTAGAATAAGGAACAATTCTACTTTTCAAATAAATTTCATATTTTTTCAGTAAATGTGCAAAGTAAATTTTCAAATTACCATGTAACTCAATTTTTATGTGAAGTTCTTTCCAATATTCTTCAGGGATTAAAAGTGTACATGAAGTTTCTACAACTTCATCAATCTCATGAATTTCTGCTGCTTGTTCATTTGTAAAAATAAACTTTGTTTTCATAAATATTAAACTGATTTTGTGGTAGAAAAGTTTGCTAGAAAACGAACTTATTAAGAAAATTTTATGAATCAAAGAAAATTTTTCAACTAAAAAAAAATTATGCGATAGAGATACAAAATGTCCTGAAAGGAGTCTCAAGCCCGAAGGGTGCTGAGACCTAGCATAAAGTTTAAGAAAGTTGAAAGATACTTTCGGAACGCAAGACTATCTTTATTCAATAGATTGTCCCAAGGGGGTTAAATTCGAACCTGATGAATATACTATATGTATAAAATTAAATCAAGATTATTA
>JAAFIR010000015.1 GCA_013297885.1 Leptospirales bacterium
CTAACAAGATCATTAAAATCATCATCGCGATTATTAAAAGCAACAAACCTTATCTACCTAATTTTGTTTCTATTAACCCAATTTTTAAAAAATGATTTGACTTTTTGAACCATAGAGTTCGCTAGTTTTGATATAATCTTTTTTTGTAATCTTCCCAATCAGCATCTAAGAAGTCTATTCCAATAAAACCAACACTCATTTCAAACTATCCAAAACTTTTAAAGCGTGTTTTAATTGTTTTACATTATGAGTTCTAATGTAGGAAATTTGTTTTTTGATTAATTCCAGTTCAAAAATCAAAGTTCCAATTTCTCTTTCTTTTGGTGGAATGCTTCCAAGTAAATTTCCAATAAAAGATTTTCTCGAAACAGAAAGGAGTAGATTTGGAAATTCATTTTGAATCAAATCGATTTTTTTGATAACCTCAATACTTACTTCATAATCAGGACTTAAAAAAAATCCCATTCCTGTATCAAAAATGATTTTTTCTTTTGGAATAGAAATTTCTAAAAATTCTTTTTCTTTTTTTCTAAAAAAATTTAAAATTTCATCAATCACAGTTTCTTTTTTTAAATTAGAATTTTGAATTGCAATATCTCCAAGATTATGAGAATACATAGAAATCAAATTTGGAAGTTTATTTTTGTATTTTTTTATAATCTCCATGGATTCTTTATTTTCAAAACCATTGATGTTATTGATATAATCCACATTTGCAAGAATTGATTTTTCAATTACAAATGGCTTAAATGTATCAACTGAAATAGAAATATTTTTTTCTTTTAAAAAAAATATCATTTTTTCAAGTCTATTCCATTCTTCAATTTCAGAAATTTGTTTGGAATTGATATTTGAAGCTTGTGCCCCAAGATCAATTATATCTGCTCCATCTTCGATTAATTTGATTGCTTGAACTTTTGATTTTTCAAAATCTAAAAATTCTCCACCATCTGAAAAAGAATCTTCAGTGAGATTTAAAATTCCAAAAATTTTTACCATAAGTCTTCCTTACTAATTTCTACTTGAAAGTAATTTTGAAAAATTTCTGGAACTGAATCAAAAATAATTATTTCTTCGTTTTTAAAATTTCTAAATCGAATTGCATATGAATGAAGTAAACATCTTTTTTCTTTTGGAGAAATTTCAGTATAAATTTTTTCCCCAAGAATTGGAAATCCCTCGTTAAAAATTTGAATTCGTATTTGGTGTCTTCTTCCAGTGATTAATTTTGCGAGTAAAAGAGACAAATTATTTTTGTGGTCATATTGAATTTTTTTAAATTCTGTAATTGCTTTTTTCCCACCACTTCTCACGATATTCACTTTTTTGTTACCATCTTTTAAAAAACATTCAGACTTAAATTTTTCATTTGGATTTCCATGAACAATTAACAAATAAAATTTTTCAGAATTAGAAATTATTTTATCAATTTCTGAATTTTTAGTATCATCTAAACCAAATACTACAATACCTGAAGTTTCTAGATCAAGCCGATTTACTGTTCTTAACTGATTTAAAGCAAGTTTTTTTTTTATTTCTTCAGTAAAATTTTTTCGATTTGGGTCTTTTGTTTCATGAACAGGAATTCCTGAAGGTTTTGAAGCTAGTAAAATTAATTCATCATGGTAAATTATCATCTTTGTTCTTTTAATGATAAATATAAATTTTTAAAACTATGTGTGATTCTTTTATAATTCCAGAATAAAAATAACTTCCAAGGTGTTGAAATAAAAAAAATAATTGCACCAGAAGTTGGAAGTCTGAAATTTTTTTCTTTAATTTCTTCTTTATTTTCATTTACCCAAATTATTCTAGCTGGAACCCTATTAAATTTTTTTCCAGCTATTTCAAAATCTAAAATAATATTTTTATCTAGGTCTTTTGGTTTTTCTAAATTAACAAAAAAACCTATATGACTTAAATAAAACAAAACTGAATCTTCAGAATAAGATTTGGATTTTATATTTAAACAACATAAAAAAGGAACTCTCAAAACTTTTTTTTCAAAAAATTTTGGATTAATAATTCCTCTAAATAAAATACTGATAGAAATTGTAAATGGATAAACTACAAAAATACTTATATATTCGAATTTTTTAATTGAAGTTAAAAAGTTCTCAATTAAATTTTTATCAAAGAAATAAACAAGCAGAGAAAGAATACCTAATAGATAAAAAATTACTACAAAAATTTTTCTTTTAAATTCAATCTCTCTAAAAATTTGAATGTATTTTTTTCTAGTTTTTTGTTGCTCATAAAACCATAATTCATATTTAATAAATTTTTTTAACAATGTGTATTCTGAATTATCTAAACCAATTAATTTTAAAATTGAAGCAGGTAGTGTACTCTGTGATGTAGTAATCAAAAATTCTAAATATATATATGAAAAAATAATTAAAATGGGCATTAACAATTGCCAAAATTCAGATTTTAATAATGAATAATTAAATAACCCGTGAATAAGTATAACTAACAAAATACCATTTAATAAAAATTTAAATCTTTGTTTTTTTAAGATTAGAAAATAGGTAATAAAATAACCAGCAATACCACCATTAATTAAATGAATTACAACTGAAGTTAAACTTCTTAGTAAGTTTTCCCAATATTCAATTTTTCTTATATAAAATAAATTTTCAATAAACCCAAAAATTGCACCAATCAAAATACCAAAAAAAATCCCGTCAAAAATATAATCGTGAATTTTGAAAAATCTGAAGAATAAATATATAAACAAATATTTAGATATTTCTTCTATTAATGCAGATCTGAAAAAAGAATTAAAAAAAATATCACCTGTTTGGTAAAATTTAAAAAAAATAATTTGTAAACCAAGTGAAAGTCCAATTGAAGCTAAACCTAAAAAAATAGCCCCAATAAAAAACAATTTATCGTGAATTGTTAGAATAGGTGACCAATACCTCACTAAATAGAAGCTCAAAATAGCAAAACTGCTCAAAATTAGAAAAAAAAGCTCAAAATTCATCTCTGTTAAGGGTTATACTTTAAAAAACTATTTTTTTTTATAGAAAATAAAAAAAAAATTGTACTTTTTTGCCGATTTATTATTATGTCACAGTTAGAATTTTCCGAGGATACATATGCCTGAATCGATACAGAATTTATTAAATCAATCCAAAGAGCTTTTTGGTAAGCTTGACAATACAAAAAAAATCATCCTAGCTGGAGTGATTGCTGCTGTAATTATTGGAGTCATTGTACTCTCCTCAGTATCCCTTGAAAAGAATAATGTCATTCTATTTAAGGACTTACAGACTAAAGATTTTTCAGAAATAACAAAAAAATTAGATGCACTTGGTTACAAATATTCAAGTTCAGATTCTTCCATAGTTTCTGTTGAAGCAGATAAAAGACAAGAAATTATTACTAAACTTGCGCAAGAGAATTTAATTCCAGTTGGTGTACAAGGTTGGGAACTTTTTGATATGGATAAGTTTACCGAAACCCAGTTTGATAAAGATGTAAAAAAATACCGTGCCTTAAAAGGTGCAATTGAAAAATCTTTGATGACTTTAAAACCAATTGAAAAAGCTGATGTTAATATCGCTTTTCCAGATAGCACAATTTTTAATGATGAAAATAAAGATTATAATCAAACTAAAGCTTCAGTGATTTTACATTTTGTTCCAGGTGTAGATACCTTAAGCAAAAAAGAAATTAAAGGGATTGTAAATTTAATTTCAAGAGGTGTTCCAAATTTAAAACCCGAAAATGTAATTGTTGCTGATTCCTCTGGAAAAAATATTTCTGACTTTGATGATAATTTGGATAAAGAAAATTTAGAACTAAGAATTGTTCAAGAAAAACTAAGAATTGCTGAAATTGAAAGAGTAAAAAAATTAGTGGATATTAGAAGTACCCTACGTTGGCTAAATGGTGAAGATAGAGTTGAAATAACAAGATTTGAATATGAATACAACTGGGATAAAGTTAAATACACTCAAAATGAAGTTTCACCAGTTCTTGCAAAAGCTGATAATCCTGAAACTCCTTACGATGAAACTGAATTAGTAGAAAATTATTCTTTAAAAGTTTCTGATAAAATGACTTCAGAAGAATTTTTAGGTAAAGGGTTTACACCTCAAGGTCCAGCTGGAACAGAACCAAATTCACCACCAGGTTATATGGACTTAGATTACCAAAAAGCAAATTATAAAAAACAAGAAGCAATCTCAAATTACGAATTTAATAGAAAAGTTTCTGAAGTAAAAAAACAAGAATGGGATATTAAAAAAATTAACCTTTCAGTTATCATTGATGGAGTTTGGACAAAAGAAAGAAATGAAGACGGTTATAAATGGGTAAGAAAATATACCCCTGTTAGTGATGAAGATTTAAAGTTAATCAAAAAGAATTTAGAATCTGCAATTGGTTTTACAAAAGTAAGAGGTGATACGGTAAATGTCATTACTTTACCAAAAGATAGATCAGCTCAATTTGCAGCAGAAGATGAAGAGCTTGCTCGTCAACAAGCAATTAAAAATGCAATCATCATTTCACTTGCAATACTCACTTTTTTAATTTTAGCAATTTTAATTTACCGTGCAATCAAAAAAGAAATCGCAAGAAGAAGAAGACTAAAAGAAGAAGAACTTGCTGCTCGTCAACAAATGATGAGAGACGCAGCACTCAGAGTTCTAGAAGAAGGTGGAGCAGACATGGAGCTTTCACCTGATGAGAAAATGAGAAAAGAACTTCTTGAAAATGCAATTAATCTTGCAAAAGAAAAACCTGAAGATGTGGCTCAGTTACTTAGAACTTGGTTATCCGAAGAGGAAGCAAGTTGATTAAACCGAAATCAAATAATAAAGCAGCTGTTCTATACTCCTTGATCGGGAATTCAATTCCCGATTCTGTTTTATCAAAACTTAGTAAAAATGAAATAGAAAAATTAGCTTCAAAAGTAGAAAAGCTAAATACAAATTCTGTCGAAGAAAAAAAAGTTTTAACTGACTTTACAAAAAATTTAAAAACAAAAAAACATAGTAAATTAGAACTTGAATTAGAAAAAATAATCGAAGAAGGAATTGAAAAAGATTATTTTGAAATATTAAAATTGAAAACTAAAAATGAATTAGAACTTATAGTTAAAGATGAAGAAGCAAAAACAATTGCTTTAGTTATGTGTCATGCAAATCCTGATGAAGCTTCAAGACTAATTGAAAACTATCCAAACAGAATTCGTGAAGAAATTATTTCTGAAATACATAAAATTGATTTTCATTCAGTTAGATTAAAAGAAGAACTAGAAAGTTTTTTAAAATTTAAATTTGAATTAATCGATTCAAATACTTCTTTATCTAAAATAAAAGAAAGAGGTTCAAAAAAAGCTGTTGAACTTTTAAGTCGTGTTAGCCCAAACACTTCTTCTAAATTATTTTCAGGATTAAAAAAACTAAATCCACTTTTTGCTGAAAAAATTAACCAGCAATTTTATAGAATAGAAGATTTACAATTCGCTACAAGAACATCAATTTCAGAATTTTTCAAAAAACTTCATCCAATAATAATTGCTTCTTCATTAAAAGGAATAGAAACTGAAATGAAAGATAAACTTTTGGAAAGAGCAGAGCCTTGGCTAGCAAAACAAATTAGTTTAGAAATGGATTCTATGGGTCCAATTTCATTAGCAGAAATAGAAGAAGCACAAACAGCGGTAGTAACTTTATTAAATGAATTAATAGAAAACGGAACGATTAAATTATGGAAGGTAGAATAAATGGCTAAATTAGTTTTTAAACCAATTCAAATTGTAGAAAATGTATTAGCAAATCAAGATGCGGTGGATGTTGCAATTCCTGAAAAATACAAAAAATTCCATAAGACAGAACAAGAAGAAGAGTTTGAAGTTGACCAAGAAGGTAATGTTATAGAACAATACCAAGGTCCTTCTATTGATGAAATTGAAGCAGAACTAGATAGGTATCGGCAAGAGACTGAAGAGCAAGTAAGACTAATTTTAGCAGAAGCTGAAGGGAAAGCTGAAAAAATTGTTGAAGAAGGAAAGACTAGAGCTTTTCAATTAATTCAAGATTCTAAAGAGAAAGTTAAAAATGAAGAAGATACAGGTAAAGCAAGAGCTGAACAAATTCTAGATAGAGCCAAACTAGAAGTTGAAAGAATGATCAAAGAAGCTGAAATGAAAGTTACTGAAATTGAACATGAAGCTTATCAAAAAGGTTATGACGCTGGTCGTGAAGTAGGATTTAAAAAAGGGCAAAGTGAAGTTAGACGATTAATTGATCGGTTAGGAACAATTGTAGGTAAAGCAATTGATATTCGTGAAGATATTATCCAAGCTTCAGAAAAACAAATGGTTGAAATGATTTTGATTATTGCTAGAAAAGTTATCAAAGATGAAATCATTGAAAGAAAAGAAATCGTTTTAAATAATATCCGTGAAGCATTAAAAAGAATTAAAGATAGAGATAGAGTTGATATTCGTGTGAACTTCTCAGATCTTGAAATCACAACTGCACATAAAGATGAGTTAATCAAACTTATGGAATCTTTACGAAAAGTAAACATCTATGAAGATTCAAGAGTTGATAGAGGTGGTGTAATTATTGAAACTGATGTTGGAGCAATTGATGCAAGAATTTCTACTCAGTTAAAAGAAATTGAAGAAGCAATTAGAAACGCTGAGCCAATTTAATAAACCATGATTGAAAAAAAATTTACAGAAAAGGTTGATGTTCTTTCTAAATATAAGAATATTTTAACAAAAACAGAACCAATTCGTAAATCAGGAAAAGTACTTAAAGTTGTGGGTAATGTTATTTATTCCCAAGGTCCACCAGATTCTAGAGTTGGTGAAATTATGGAAATTGAAAGATCTGATAAAGGTTATCTTCAATGCGAGGTGATTGGATTTGATGGACATAAATATACATTAATGCCACTTGCTGATGTAAGTGGAATTTACCCAAAAGCTTTTGTTTTTTCTTCAGGAAAAAAATTATCTATTCCAGTAGGTAAAGCATTGCTTGGAAGAATATTAAATGGTTCGGGGAAACCAATAGATGGAAAAGGAATTATAGTTTCCAATGATGAAAGATTTCCTGAATATGAAATTTCAAATCCATTAGATAGACCAATCATCAAAGAAACAGTTACAACAGGTGTTAAAGCAATTGACGGAATGTTAAGTCTTGGAAGAGGTCAGAGAGTAGGAATCTTTTCTGGTTCTGGTGTGGGCAAATCAACATTACTCGGTATGATAGCAAGATATACAAATGCAGACGTTAATGTGATAGCACTTGTAGGTGAAAGAGGAAGAGAAGTAAACGAGTTTATTGAAAATGAAATTGGATATGAAGCAATGTCAAAAACTGTTGTATTTGTGGCAACTTCAGATTCACCAAAAATGCAACAAGTTAATTGTGCTTTACTTGCAACATCAGCTGCAGAATATTTTAGAGAACAAGGTTTACATGTAAATTTAATGATGGACTCGCTTACAAGATATGCACAAGCAAATAGAGAAATTTCTGTTTCATATGGTGAGCCTTCAATAACAAGAGGATTTTCAGCATCTGTATTTGCAAAATTATCAAAGTTAATCGAAAGAGCAGGAACTCATAAATCAGGTGGAAGCATAACTGGGATTTATACTGTGCTTACAGAACCAGATGAAATGAATGATCCAATTGCTGATGCAGTTAGAGGATTTTTAGATGGGCATATTGTTCTTTCACGTGACTTAGCAGAAAGAAATCATTTTCCCGCAATTGATATACCATCATCTTTATCCAGAGTTATGCCAAATATAATTGGTGAAGACCATAAAATGTTTTCTGATTTTGTTAGAGAGCTAATTGCTGTTTATGAAAAATCGGAAGAACTAATTAAATTAAATGCTTATGTTCAAGGCTCTGATCCAAAAACAGATTTATCAATAAGAAAAAAAGATCAGATAGATAGTTTTTTAAAACAAAGGGTCATCGAAAAATCTACAATGGAAGATGTAATTTCGAACTTAAGAGAATTATTCCTCGGTGGTATTGACGATGAGGATATATTATGAAAAAATTCAAATTTAATTTAGAAACAGTTCTCAAAATTAGGAAACTTTCAGTTGATAAAGAAATCAAAAATTTATCTATTATTGCTGGAAGTATGAATAAAATCCAAAATGAAATTTTATTAAATCAAAAGAACATTCACTTAACAAGTTCAAAATATTCAGTAACAGATTTAAAAAATTTAAAATTATATGAAAATTATTTTAAAGGTTTAACACTTCAAAATGAATCTCTACAATCAAAATTAAAAGAACAAGAGTCTGTACTTTCTGAAGCAAGAGAAAAACTAATAGTAGTTGAAAAAGAAATGAAAGTGATAGAAATTATTAAAGAAAGAAAATTAAACGAATACCATAATCGTTTAGTTAAATTAGAAAATTTGGAAGAAGAAGACCAAACAAATAAAATTCATATAAGAAAAATGGAGGAAGAAAAAAATGAAGAATCCGATAGAGTTTCTAAACCTATTCCAATTCATAAAGCCAAACCAAAATCAGACAAACCAAAAACTGAATATGAAAAGCTTACAGAATTCATCGAAGCTACAAAACAAAGATGAGAACATGTATATAAGTCTTGTTCAACACCTTCAATCTGAAAAAAATCCCAAAGACACTAAAATTCAAAAATCTTTAGTGAACTTATCAAATAAAATTTTAGAACTAGAAGAAATTGCTTCTAGATTAGATCATAGTATTCACAGGAGTTAAACATGTTTAGAGAAAAAGGGAAAATATTTTTATTATTATTAATTATTTGTTTTTTGTTAGTGCTTGGATTTTTTACTTTTGATTATTATGGATTGATTGATGGAGATGAAATTTTCCCTTTCCTTGCAAAAAAACCAAGTTTAGTAAATTGGGACAAAGAATCTCCAACTGAAGTTGAAAAATTGGAATTTAAGAAACAAAGAGAAAAGCTTGATGAAGAGTTTTCTGAAATCGAAAAGATGAGAGAGAATTTAAAATCTGAACAAGAAAAGATGCAAGCTGATGCAGAAAAAATTGAAGAAATGAAAAAAAGTATCAAAGACAGAGAAAACGAAATTTTAATCAAGAAAAAAGATGAAGAAAGTCGTGCAAAAAAACTAAAAGTCTTAGCAAATAAAATTGCAAACATGCCTCCTGTTAAAGCGAAAGAACTTCTTCTCAATTGGCCCGACCAAGATATTATTGATGTCTTTAAGCAGATGGATAAAGACGCTGAAGATGAAGGAACAACTTCAATCACAACTTATTTGTTAACTTTGTTTGATGAAAAAAGAAGAGCAGTAATTTCTAATAAATGGTTAGATCATGAAGCAGATAGAATTCCAGATCCTTACCAAACGGCTAATTAGAGTTAAGTGGGCGAATTTTTTCCTCAGCTCGGTTGCGGAATGTAGATATTCGAGCGATAGAGAAGAATGGCTTTAGTCATGAGAATTATGAAGTTTTGTAACTTTTGAAATTATAATGCATTTGGAATAATTTCCTTATTTTCAAAAGTTACATTTGAACTTTTAAGAAAAAGTTTTGATGCTTATTTACGAATAAATTCAGCTGATAATAAATATTATCATTACTCAGAATTTGTGTGGGCTGAAACAAAACAAAACTTACATGAATGGCTGATATTTAGAAAAGCTGCACTTAGCAAAATTGATATTAGAAAAAGATGAAAAAAAATTTTAGATGAATATCAAATTCTTCTTAAAGAAAATTACATAAAATTAAAACAGAAATCAATTCCTATCACAATCAAAATAAATTGATTGCTTCGCGAATATTTTTAATGTATCAAAAGATTTGACTTTTATTTTATGATTACATTTGGAAATAAATTCAGATTCTTCAATTCCACTTAAACTAATATTTTGAATGTATTTAAAATTATTATTTTCATCGCCTAAATAAACAGAATATTTTATGTAATCACAACATCCACCCTGTATGATTAAATCTATAAAATCATCACCATTCAAATATAAAAATGTTGGTTTGTAAAAATTATTTGAATGATTTAAAATTGGTTTCCAAAAATTTTCACTTAAATGCCAAACATCTTCAACCCGCACCAAATTATCTTTTGAAAAACCAGTTGTGCTTCTATAGATAATCCAAAGTTTATCAGAAAATTTTTTATATTCAAAATCATTTTGAATATTATTAATAATTTGATTTATTTTAATTTTTGTAATTTTTTCAATTGATAAATTTCTTTTTTTTAACCAGTAAGATTTATAAAAATTTTCTACATTAAATTTTAAATTTTCAAAACTATTTCCATTTTGAAAAATAAATGTATTTTTTAAATCGGGATAATCGCTTGAGTTTTGATATTGTGGATAATGTTCTATTTTAAGAATTTCATATTCATTTTCTTTACAATAGAATGTGAATATGAAAATTAAAATAATTTTATTCACTAAAAAACTTTTCTACCACAAAACTAAAAATTAAATTTCCAATAATAAAACTTATCATCATTATTCCCATAAGACCAAAAATTCCAAATAATAAACCTACAATGAGCATTGGAATAAATAAAAATAATGCATTTATTAATGAACTTTTAAATTGATTAGCAACAATTTCAATTAATTGATTGAATAAAAATTCTCCAAAGATTGTAATTGCTAAAATCAAAATTATAGCAGAAAAAATTCCTGAAAAAATTATTATCAATGAGTATTTAATAATCGAAAGTGTTCTATCTTTTTCATTTTCAAAAATTTTATACATGATGAATGAACTTAGTAAAATACAGAGAATCAAACCTAGTATTGAATTTAAAATTGTATTTAATGGAATATTTTTTGTTATTAAAGAATAAATTCCAGAAACAAAAAAACTTATAAAAATTAAACTTATAGATTCTTTAAGAATCTGAATTTTTGTTTTCATTTGTTTTTTAACAATTTGTAGACACAAAAAACTGCTAATGAACTCACAATAAATATGGAACTGCACATGATTATTAATCCTTCAGTGTTCATAATTTTTCCTTTTTAAGAGTTTTGTCAACTAGGTAGTATATGAAAAAATAAATCAAAATTATTCCCACAAAAACTGAAATTGCAATATTCGATTTTTCATCTCCGTTTTGCATTTGTTTTAAATAACCTCTAAATCCATCTTCATCAATTAAATAAGCAATAAAAATAGATAATAAAAATAATGGTGTGATGTATTTGATTACAAAATTAAATCCAATTGGAAGTTTTATTAGTGAGCCTTTTTCACCTTCTTCTTTTCCAATTTCAGGTCCAAGTTTCCAACCATAAATTAAAATTTGAATTGTAGATAATGTGAATATCAAAAATGTTCCTACCCAAAAATCAGTATGATCTAGTGCTGTTAAATCTTTATTGAAATAGACAATAAATAATGTGATAATAAAAGTGAACAAGAATAAAATAGAACTAGATTTTTTTCGTTTTAAATGAAATCCCTCTTCTAAAAAACTAATTCCTGGTTGAATCATTGTAACTGATGAAGTGATTGCTGCAATAAATAATAGAAAAAACCAAATTCCACCAAAAAAATTTCCCCCAGTCATTTCAGAAAAAACAGTTGGTAGTGCAATAAAACCCATACCAAATGTTCCAAACGAAACAATCGAAGCTCCGAGAAATAAAAATCCAACTGGAATTGTAATTAATCCTCCAAATACAACTTCCACAAATTCGTTTAAAGATGCAGCCGAAAGACCAGATAAAATTACATCATCTTTTTTTTCCAAATAACTAGATAGAGTAAGTACAATTCCAAATCCAACTGAAAGAGAAAAGAAAATTTGTCCACAAGCAGCAATCCAAACTTTTGGTTTGAGCAAGGCAGACCAATCTGGATTCCACATTCTTCCAAGACCAGTTGAAATATTATCCAAACTAAAAACTTTAACTAGCATAATTACAGAACAAAATAGCAAAACAGGTACCGCAAACTTTGCAAATTTTTCTAGCCCTTTTGAAATCCCTTTAAACACCAAATAAAAATTTAATAAATAACATACAAAAACATATGGCAAAATTTTGGAATCAAATGCATCTCCAATATTTTTAGAACCAATTATTTTTTGAAAATGAAGTTCAGCAAGTTTTGTGGTTTCAGAAATACTGGAAGCTTTAAAATTCATATTCCCAAAAAAGAAATCCACAGCATAAGCAAGACACCATGCCTCAACAAAAACATAATAAGTATAAATCATAATTGGAATTAAAATCGCAAGTGAACTAATAATTCTCAGTGGAATTCCTGACAAAAAATAGCTAAATACTTTTGGAGAAGAATGTCCTCTTTCACTTGCCATTCTCCCCATTATCCATTCAGATAAACATACTGGTAGACCTAATAATAAAAAGCTGATTATGTATGGAATCATAAATGCTCCACCACCAAATTTGGCTGCTTGTCCAGGAAAACGTAAAAAGTTACCAAGACCAATTGCACCACTTGCGACAACTAAAATCACTC
This sequence comes from Leptospirales bacterium, assembly GCA_013297885.1. Classification (GTDB taxonomy): domain Bacteria; phylum Spirochaetota; class Leptospiria; order Leptospirales; family Leptospiraceae; genus UBA2033. The sequence goes on from JAAFIR010000015.1 coordinate 12,506, forward strand.
CAAGTTTACTGCCCCATTTTTCTTTTTCACTCATGAAGGCAAGTTTTGTAACTTGCTCAAAATTTTCAAACCAAATCGAATAAATTAGACTTGCTTGGAAAGTTTTTTACAAAATCTTTACATTAAATATGAAATTAGAGTTATTCGGAGATACTGACGTTGGTTCAGTCAGAGATAATAATGAAGATAATTTTATTACCTTCAATTTAAAAACAAAAAAAGAAAATCCATTTTCTGAAATACAAGATACAAATGATATTTTGGCTTTGATAGTTGCAGATGGAATGGGTGGTGCTGCTGCAGGTGAAACGGCTTCTATAACCCTAATTGAAGAATCGTTATTATATTTAAAAGAAAATCCAAATATTGAAATAGAAAGAATTCCAACAGAATGTATGCATCTAGGTCATAAAAAATCTCACGAATTAATTTCAGAAAATTCTGATTTGATGGGTATGGGAACAGTAGCAACAATATGTTTGGTTCAAGATGATTCAATTTATATTTCTCAAATTGGAGATACAAGGCTTTATATTTATAGAGATAAAACTTTAAAACAAATTACAGAAGACCAAAATTTTGTAACTGAACTTGTTAAAATCGGAATTATCACTGAAGAACAAGCCCTGATCCATCCTCAAAGAAACGCAGTTACTCAAGCAGTAGGTTCTATGGAGCCAATTTTACCGGTGGACTATTTAGAAAAAATTAAAAAAAATGATATAATATTAATTTGTAGTGATGGATTAAATTCCATGCTCACTGATTTAGAAATTCAATTGGTATTAGAAACTAATTCAAGCATCAAGGATAAAACAAAAAAATTAATTGATTATTCAAATGAAGCAGGTGGTCATGATAATATCACAATCATTTTAGCAAGAGTAGTTGAATGAAAACTTATTATGTCGATTCTCATGGAGTAAAACTAAGAGTTTTAGCAGAGGATGAAATTGATAATAAAGAAACAATTCTATTTATACATGGCTATCCCGATGACTCATCCAGTTTTTCTAAACAATTTTCTCATTTTAAAAAAAATTATAGAGTTGCGGCATTTGATTTACGTGGAGTAAAAAATTCATTTCAAGAAACTCTTCCTGAGAGTTTTAAAATTCTTGAAGTGATAAAAGATATTGAATCTGTAATTTTATTTTTAGTTGGTGAAAATAGGAAAGTTCATTTAGTTGGACATGATTGGGGAGCGGTGTTGTCCTGGTGTTTTATTTCCGAAAAAAAATACCAAAATCTAGTTTATTGTTTTACTGCAATTTCTTGCCCTCATCCAAGATTGATGTATGACAATTTTGCTAGAAGACTAATAGGTTTTGATTTAAATGAAATATTCGAATCTTTAGATCAGTTTAAAAAATCTTGGTATATTTTTTTATTTCAAATCCCAAAATTTCCAGAATTTATTTGGAAACTTGTTCCTGAATTTATTTGGAAAACAGTTTTGAAATTCTCAAATATTTCAGAGTCAGATGAAATGTATAAATATGATAAAGAAAAAATTTTAAATATGGTAATTGGAAATATCAATTTGTACCGTGCTGTTTTGTCAGGTTTTGATATTCCTGATTTGCCATTTGAAAAAATAAATTTGCCAATTACTATAATTATTCCTGAAAAAGATGTTATGTTAAATCCAATGATTTATGATCGTACTAATGAATTTTACAAAAACACTGAGGAACATAGGCTACAGGCCAATCATTGGGTTCATCGTGAACAACCAGATACTGTAAATCGAATTTTAGAAAGATTTTTTGAATCTTATATTAAAAACTCAGATATTCGTTTCCAAATAGAATGGGATGCAAGTAGAATGAATACAGGAGAGATTCTGATTAACTTAAAAAATCACTTTGCAAGAATGAGTTCTGGTCAAATTTTAAAATTAATATCTTCAGAAAGAGATTTAAAAGATGCTTTACAATCTTGGGCACATTTAACAGGAAATAAAATATTAAAAATTTCTGAGAAAGAATTTTATATCAAAAAGAAATAAAAAAAGCGGATAATTTCTTATCCGCTCTTTAAAACATTTTCATCACTAAAAAAATTACTTTTTTTTAGGTGCAGTTTTAGCTGGCGTTTTAACATCTTTAACTGGTTCTGATTTTACTTCAGGAGCAGGAGCTGGAGCTTCCTCTACTTTTTCTGAAGATGAGCAGAAACCTAAGCTAAGGATGAAAAGAACTGCTAATAATGAAGAAACTAATTTGTTCATACAGATCTCCTTAAGGGTTTGAAACCATTTTTTTTAATGAATCCATTGTTTCAAGAAATTAATTACAAATACTGTTTTAAATATTTGGCTGTAAATGATTTTTCAACTTTAGAAACTTGTTCCGGTGTGCCTGTTGCAACCACTTCGCCCCCTCCATCTCCCCCTTCAGGTCCAATATCAATGATATAATCTGCACATTTAATTACATCCAAGTTGTGTTCAATCACAATCATAGAATTTCCTTTATCAACTAATGATTGTAATACGCTCATTAATTTTTTTACATCTGCAAAATGAAGACCAGTCGTTGGTTCATCCAAAATATACAAAGTTTTTCCAGTTGGACGTTTTGAAAGCTCAGTTGCAAGTTTAATTCTTTGAGCTTCACCACCTGAAAATGTAGTCGCGGCTTGTCCTAGTTTGATATAATCCAAACCAACTTCTTTTAATGTGTCTAATTTCTTTTTCACTGATGGAATTTTATCAAAAAACTCACAACCTTCTTCAACAGTCATTTCCAAAATTTCATAGATATTTTTTCCTTTAAATTTTACTTCAAGGGTTTCACGATTGTATCTTTTTCCGAAACAAATATCACATTCTACATATACGTCTGGAAGAAAGTGCATCTCAATTTTTAAAATTCCATCTCCACCACATTTCTCACATCTTCCACCAGGAACATTAAATGAAAATCTACCAGGTCCATAACCTCTCAGTTTTGCTTCTTCTAAAGCTGCAAACAATTCTCTGATCGGAGCAAAAAGGCCAGTATAAGTTGCAGGGTTTGATCTAGGAGTTCTGCCGATTGCAGATTGGTCAATGTTAATAATTTTGTCTAAAAGTTTTATACCTTCAATTTTTTTATGTTTACCAGCAATTAATTTGGATTTGTTAATTTTGTGAGCTAACTCGTTGTATAAAATTTCATTAATCAGAGTGGATTTACCTGAACCACTCACTCCAGTCACAACAACTAAACAACCAAGAGGAATTTCAACATCTATGTTTTTTAAATTATTATGTGTTGCCCCAATAATTTTTAAACTAGTTCCATTTCCTTTTCTTCTTTCTTTTGGAATTTCAATTTTTTCTTTCCCAGATAAAAATTTTCCTGTAACTGAATTTTTATTTTTCATCACTTCTTTTGGAGTTCCACTTGCAACAATATAACCACCGTGAACACCAGCTCCCGGTCCCATATCGATCAAGTAATTTGATTCAAGCATGGTTTCTTCATCATGTTCAATTACAATTACAGTGTTTCCAAGATCACGAAGCTCTTTTAAAGTGTTTATTAATTTTGTATTATCTCTTTGGTGAAGTCCAATTGAAGGCTCATCCAAAATATAAAGCACTCCCATTAGCTTGGAGCCAATTTGGGTTGCGAGTCTAATTCTTTGTGCTTCTCCCCCAGAAAGAGTTCCAGCAGATCTTTCTAAAGTTAAATACCCGACACCCACATCGTATAAAAATTTTAAACGTTGGTTAATTTCTTTTAAAATTGGTTTTGCAATAATTTCTTCTGAGCCTTTTACTTTTAATCCATTTACAAAATTTAATGCTTTTTCTACTGACATAAAAGTAAATTGGTCAATTGTAACTTTATGAAGTTTCACAGATAAACTTTCTGGTTTTAATCTTTTTCCATTACAAGATGGACAAGGATGATTTGTCATATAAGATTCAAACCATTGTCTCATCGAATCAGATTTAGTTTCTTTATATCTTCTTTTTAAATTTGGAAGAACACCTTCATATTCTCTGCTAAATTCAAAATGAGAATCTTCTTTTCTAAAATCATAATCAATCTTAATTGTTTTATCACCATGTAAAATAATTTTGCGAATATTTTTTGGTAAATCTTGCCAGGCTAAATTGTAATCAAAATCTAAAGTTTTTGCAAGAGAATGAATTGTTGCAATGTACCAATATCCTTGGGACTTTCCCCAAACTTCTAAACAACCTTCCATCAAAGATAAAGCTGGATCATTTACAATTAATTCTTCATCAAATTCTAAAAGTGTTCCAAGCCCATCACAAGTTGGACAAGCTCCATCAGGAGAGTTAAAAGAAAACATTTTGGGGCTAAGCTCTGTTATGCGAACTTCATGAAAATTGGGACAAGAAAGTTTTGTGGAATAAATATGATCTTTGTCTCCTGTATCAATTATCAAACTTCCACCAGATTGTTTTAATGCAGTTTCAATGGAATCAGCAAGTCTAGACCCAAGACCTTCTTTCATGACAAGTCTATCTACAACAATTTCAATATTGGTTTTAAAATTTTTCTTTAAAATAATTTCTTCGTCTAGCTCTTTTATTTCACCGTTGATTCGCACCCGATTAAATCCATCTTTACGTGCAGTTTCAAAAAGTTCTTTATGTTCTCCTTTTTGCAATCTAATCATCGGTGCAAGGATTTGTAATTTTGTTCCAATTGGAAATTGTTTTACTTGGTCTATAATTTGATCAATTGACATACCTGAAATTTCTGCATCACAAACAGGACAATGTGGTTTCCCTAGCCTTGCGTATAACAAACGTATATAATCATAAATTTCAGTAACAGTGCCAACAGTGGAGCGAGGATTTCTATGTGTAGTTTTTTGTTCAATTGAAATTGCTGGGCTTAAACCTTCTATCAAATCCAAATCTGGTTTTTCCATTTGCCCAAGAAATTGTCTTGCATAAGAAGACAAACTTTCTACATAACGTCTTTGTCCTTCTGCATAAATTGTATCAAAAGCTAACGATGATTTACCGCTACCAGATAGCCCAGTGATCACAACCAATTGATCTCTAGGAATATCCAAATTAATATTTTTTAAATTATGCTCTCTTGCACCGCGAATTTTTATATGAGTAATAGACATGAATCTAAGATTTTCAAAATACGTTTGGCTTAAAGTTTTTTTTTGGGAGTTCCCCTTCTAAAATGAAGAATGAAAAAAAATTCTACTCATACTAACTCATTTTACCAAAAGGGAACTTCTGGAGGATTTAAAGGGCGATTCGCTGCAAGCAGCGACCACGCTACAAAATGGTTCCGTGCTAACGCACTCCTTCGGACATTTTGTATCGTTATCGCTAGTAGAGAAAAATTATTTTAGTGTTTTAAAAACTCTTCTGCTTCTTTTTTTAATGCTTCTTTTCCACTAGGAATATGTAAAAACAAAATACATTCACATTCTTTCCAACCTTAGTCAGGTTTGTTTGGTTCATCTTCATAAAGAGGTTCACATTTTTTGACCTGAGCTTGGTATTTTTTTTGAAGGTCTTTTCTAAAAGTTTCATCTTGAGTTATTTTTATTTCAAGACTAGATTCATTTTCTTCCCAATAAACATCTCTCAATAGACTATAATAAATATTCACAATTGAAGCTACGTTCTGCTCGCAAGTTGTTTTCATTAAAAGATAATTTTTTGATTTAATAGAATTATTGGATGCTCTCCCTTTAGATTTAGTATAAAAATAATCAAATGGTTTTTTATTTGGATTTTCTGGAGATCCAGCCCAACGATTATATCAAGACGGAGCATCACATATATGAACTCCCTCATCTTTACTCGCACAATAAATCAAATTTAACACAAAACAAATTAGAATTAATTTTTTAAATAATATTTTATATTTCACTCTTTAAAGAATCATTTATGATAAAATCAAATAAAAGTTTCACTATGCTACTTTATATTTATTTTCCAAATCAGCAATGAATGCAAAACAAGCGAGTATATCTTCTTTAGTAATTTCAGGAAAGTTTTCAATTAACTCATCATACGTTAATCCAGAAGAAAGATGACGAATTATATCATATACAGTAATTCTCATTCCTCGAATGCAAGGTTTACCACTTCTTTTTCCAGCTTCAATTGTAATTATTTTTTTGTAATCAACTTCATTCATATGTTAAAACTAATCTAATCAATAAAGGTTGTCAAATAAATTTTTTAGGTTTTTGGGATTTAAAATTTAAAATTAAAATCTTGACTTTTTGATTTGATGGATTATTTTTTTACATGCTTGATGTTTTGGATATTTTAGAAATCAGAAATAATTTTGTTCCACTTAGTTTAAAAAATCATAGGGAACTATGTGAACAAGATCCAATTAGGTTTGAAAACACAGAATTCTTTAGAGGATTGGTATTAGAAAAAATTACTAAAATGCAAAATATGATTATTATTCACAGATACTAGTTGAAAATTTATACAAAATTATTCCTTCTGATTTTCATTTAAGGACTGAAAAAGGAATTGAGCTAGAGGACTCTGAATTTGAGCCAGATATTTCAATCATATCCGGTAATAGCAAAGACTATAAATTTCAAAAAACCAACTACTGCTAGATTGGTGGTCGAAATTTCTGTTAGCTCACTTGTTTATGATAGGAACAAAGCCCTTGATTATTCAAAATCAAATGTGGAAGAATATTGGATTCTTGATATAGAAAATGAATTACTGGAAGTTTACTTGATTCCTTCTAAAACTGGTTATAAAGAAAAAAGAATTTATTCAAAAGCTGAGAATCTAGAAATATTTGGAACTAAACTTTATTTAACAAAATTTTTTAAATGATTGATAAATCTAATTTTAGTGTTTTAAAGCTCTGTTATTAAAACTGGATAACCTTTTTGAATCACAAGTGTGTGTTCAAATTGTGCAACTAAACTTTTATCTGGAGTAACCAATGTCCAACCATCAGATTTTTCGATCACAAAATTTGCTTTTGTTGAAACAAATGGTTCAATTGTAATAACCATTCCATCTTTTAAAATCCTTGTATCTTTTTCGTTGTAAAAATTTGCGATAAAATTTGGTTCTTCATGTAGAGCTGATCCAACCCCGTGACCACCTAAATTGCGAATTATTGAATAACCATTTCTTTGTGCTGTTTCTTGGACAACTTTTCCGATTTGGTTAATTTTTACTCCTGCTCTTGCAGAGTGAACAGCTCTATCTAATGCAGTTCGTGTAATACGAATTAGCCTCTGAGTAGTTTGGTTGTATGGGGGAATTTGAAATGATGCTCCTGTGTCAGCAAAATAACCATCTAGTTCTGCCGAGACATCAATGTTTACCAAATCACCTTTGGCTAAAATTCTATTGGATGGAATTCCATGTGCTACTTCATCGTTTACAGAAATACAAGTTGAACCTGGAAAATTATATGTTAATTTTGGAGCAGAGCGTGCACCTTTTTTTTCCAAAAGTTTAGTGCCGATCTCATCAAGTTCAATTGTGCTCATTCCCGGTTTAGCTTGTTTTTTCATTTCTTTTAAAACTTGAGATACAATTAATCCAATTTTTTTTAAAAGTTTAAGATCGTTTTCTGAATTGATAGACATGTCGTTTTTCTCCAAGAATTTAATTCAGATTTTTAAATTAGTAAAAAACTGAAATCAAATTTTATTTCTTATTAAAATTTTATATCTCAATTTTTAAGTTATTTAAAATTTAGTTTTAAATTATTTACAAAAAATATTATCTACATTATTTAAAATCATGAAATTTAAATTTATAATTTTTGCTATATTCAGCTTTCTTTTAACAACCGATTGTAAAGAAAAAAGCACTGAAAATGAATTTTCTGTTGATTCTGAAAGTGCATTCTTAATTGGATTTACAGGAATTGATAATTTTTTAATTTTTAAAGATTATAAATATGAATCAGAAATAATTTTAAATTTACCTAGAGATTCTGAAATTATAATAACTGGATTTTATAAAATAAAAAAAAATCAAAACATATATGAATGGATTAAAATCTCTACAAAAGAAATTATAGGTTTTGTTCCTGCATCTTATATACAAAATCAAAGACTAATTTTATTTAATCAATTAACCGAGTTAAGAAATGGAGTAATTCTAGCATCTTCACTAAGAGTTCGAGAAAAACCATTTTTGAATTCAAAAGTCATTACTAATCTTCCAAAAAATTCTTTAGTTCAAATTTTAAATGAAGGAACCACATTACAAACCATTGAAGGAAGAACAGATAAATGGGTTCAAATTAAAACTGATGATGGAAAAATTGGTTTTTCTTTTAAAGGATTTATTCAAGACATGAAAGAGAATAATTTTTATGAATTGTACGATGGTTATATTGAATTAAATCATCCTGAAATGAAATATTGGTTGTACCCTGAAAAAGTTTTAATCAAAGAACCAGTTCCCACATGCAAAATGAGTTTAAAATCTTATCCAAAAAAAGGTTCAATATTAAAAGTATCAGGAAAACAATCTATTGGCTCTAAAACATATTATAAAATGGAACATCATAATTTTGGTTGAGACTTTGCTTGTCCTTGTGGAAGAGATGAATTTGAAGATACATGGTTTTCTGAAGACCAAGTAATTTATATTTCAAAAAAAGATATTTCATCTTATACACTTCCAAAATATGAAAAAACAGAACATCTTGAATTATTAAATGAATATTCAAAAATTGAAAAAGAACCAATTAATTTTACATTAATCAAAGTGAAAGAAGTAAAATGGAAAAATAACTCTGGAATTGAAACTGAAATTTATGAAGTAAGAAATGAATTTGAATTTCAGAGCAAAGTAAAAATTTTTTCAAAAAAAGAAAACCAATATAAACTTTTAGTTATAGGGAATGTATGCAGTGAATACTCTTACTTAGATATTGATTCAGATGGAATATTTGAAATTCTTGAAAGTTCAGGTGGCTGGAATGGAAGTGGTGATTCTTATGATCACAAAGTATATTCAATAAAAAAAGGAATTTATAATGAAGCTTTCCAGTTTGGAACTTCTAGGGATGATACTTATAAAAGTGAATACGAGTTTGCTAATTCTAAATTATATATTTCAAGAAATGAAATGAAATTAGACAAAAACAATGAAAGAACAGGTGATTTTGAATTAAAATCTATGGAAATTTATCAATTCCAAAAAGGTGAGTTTAAATTGATAAAAGATAAATGATTCAATTTCTATTGATATTATTTATTTTTCCTTTTATTATGTTCAAACGAGATAGTGAAGATTATTATTCAGGTTATGGAATAAAAAAGATTTTAAAAAAACTTTTTTAAAAATTAAAAGTAAAAACTTTCTATTTCTTTTTCGAGAGGTAGAATTGAAATTCCTTTTTCAAATGATTCAAGTCTAGCATAACGAACTAATTGTTTAATTGGAATATTAAATTTATGATTAAACCAAATACAATTTTTTGCAGGATCTGTTTCAGAGGTTTTAATTTCATAAGCGATTAAAATTTTTTCTTTTTCAGTAAAACAAAAATCTAATTCTTTTCCATCTTTGGTGCGAATGTATTGAAGCTCCATTCTTTTGCCCAAAAAATCATTTGTAGCATAAATATGTTTTAAAGCAAGAACAGCAAAAAAATTTTCTAGTCTAGCACCTTCATCTTCAATTAAATTCCAATCAAAAAAATAAATTTTTGGTTCTCTTTGAATGGCTCTTTGAATTTTTTTTGAATAAGGTGTTACTCTAAAAAGTATGTACAAAGTTTCTAAAATTTCTATATATTTTTTTACTGTAATCGCTGAAATTGATAAATCTTCACTAAGCGACCTGTAAGAAATGGGAGAGCCGATTCTTTTGCGAAGAAGTGCAACTAAAAATTCCATTTGTTTAATTTGAGAAATCATTTCAAAATCTAAAACATCTTGTCTTACCATTGTATCAATGTATTGGTTTCTCCATCTTTCCCGATGAGTTTTTTCATCAGAATAAAATGGTTCTGGAAATCCACCTCTTTCGAGTAAATTTTCCATACTATTATTTTTGCCGATTGAATTTAATTCAACTACACTCAGTGGAAGTTTTCGGATTGAAAAATATCTTCCCGTGAGTGAGTCTCCACCTTTTTTAAAAGTTTCAAGCCTCGCAGAACCTGTGACCAATATTTTTAATTTTTTTGGTTTTGTATCAAATATACCTTTTAAATAATTTTTCCAATTTTTCTTTTTATGAATTTCATCAAAAATAATAAAATCAAGATCAGACCTCCAAGATTGTTTATCTATAATTTTTTTGTCTTCTAGTGAATCATAATTTAGATAAATTGAATTTTTAAAATTTGGCATTAAAGATTTTGCAAATGTAGTTTTACCAACTTGACGTGGTCCACTTAAAAAAATCATTCTTGATTCTAAATCTTTTAATACTTTTTCATTATAATCTAAATGCATATTGACAAATTCATACTATAATTTATATAAGTCAAGACTTTTATACGGGATTGTATTCAATTTATTTGTTTTATATAAATTAAAGCTTACAAAAGTCAGGATTAGGAAGATTTAACAAACTTTCAATATTAATGAAAGATAATAATTCCTAATATATAACCTTAAGAATCTAATTTAATAATCTCTTCTAATATCAAAATTTGATAAAAATTTTTTTAATCAAAAAGTCTAAAATTTGAGATTAGTTTACTCAAATGAATTGACAGATGCAAATATTGAATACTCATAGAGGCTGAATAACAAATTGATGGAAAAGCGATTTATTGAAATAAACTACGACCCTGCAATTAAAGTTCGAAAGGTCACTGAAGAACATTTTAATAAACAACCAGAAAATAAATTTATTCTAAAACCTTTTACTATTATCGGTAAAAAAGTATTTAAAAAATTTTCAGATAGAAGTCTTGCATTTAATTATTTATTAAATTTTTTAAAAAAGAAATCCAAAGAAGAAAGAAACTTTGAATTGTATATTTTTTCAGAGCCTAAGAATTTAAATAGAAGCTTTTTCTCATTTTTTAAAGCTGAGTTAAAAAACAACTTGAAGTATGGGTTAATATTTTTTATAGAATTCTTAACAATATTTTTCAAATACATTCCAATTATTAAACTTATATTCAGAAAAGAAACTACTATTAATAATATCATGTCTATAACTGTGAAAAAAAAATTACAAATAATCAAAATAGATATTTTTATTCCATTATTATTTTTCTTAAGTCCTATCCTATTTCGTTTTTCTTCATTTTATTCTTTTTCAATATGGTTTATTTTATTTATTATTTACTTTATTGTAATGTTTATCACATTTATAAAAATTAAAGTAAATCCAAGAGAGATTAATACAATTTTGGAGATTCAATATAAGTTAAAAAAATTGATTCGTAAAATTGAAAAATCAAAAAAATATAAAAATAAAAAAACGGTTCTTATAATCAATTTTGATATTTATTCTTATTATGATTCAACGACTTCATTGAACTTAGCGAAATACTTACTTAATGCAGTTAATGAAAATAAAAATTTGAATCTTATTTTTCATATCCAAGATCATGATTATATTAATTTTATAAAAACTGAATTAAAAGAAAATCAATTTGGTTTGGTAAATCTTTTATTAGAAAGCAATGATGGTATTCAAGAATTAGAATTCATTGATAATGATGAATTGAAAAAAGAAAATCTTCCAATGAAATTCTTTGATTATGAACTTCATCTGCGGCTAGAAAAATTATATGAGCAAAATGAAGAACTAGAAAAAGACAACGAAGAGTTAGAAAAAGAAAAGAATGAACATTTAGCTAGTTTGATTCAATCAGCAAAATTAGAGTCTATGAATATTACTACATCTGGAGTTTCTCATGAAATAAGAAATCCATTATCCATCATTCAGCTAGTAATAGAAAATATGAGAATTGAGAAAAATTTAAATAAAGAAGTTTTGCTAAAAGATTTAGATAAAATACAAACTCAAATTTCTAGAATCTATAAATTAACAGAAACTTTTCAGAAATTTTCTACGGGGAAAAATCTAACTAAAAAAAGTATTGATTTTCAAATTACTAATTCTTTGTATTTTTTTGAACAAAGGCTACTAAGTAATAAAATTCTAATAAACTACGAAAAGCCTAAAAAACAAATTGGGGACATTGAATTCTCAGAGGAGCTTTCAATTGTGTTTGAAAATTTAATTAGCAATTCTATTGACGCTCTCAAGGCGAATAAAGATGCAACAATTCGTATAAAGATAAATTTAATGGATACTGAGTTATCTATTAAATTTTCTGATAATGGACATGGAATTCTTGAAGAAGATAAAAAAAATATATTTACCCCACTTTTCACAACCAAAGGACCCGGGCAAGGCACTGGTTTAGGTTTATGGCTTTGCCATAAAATTGTAAATGAGAATTTGAAAGGAAATATTACTGTTGACAGTTTACCAAGCGAATGGACTACTTTTACTATATCACTTCCAGTGAGTGGAGATGAAAATGTATAATAACAAAGTATTGCTTATTGATGATGAAAATGAAACTTTAAATGAAGCAAAGAGATTACTCAATAACCATGAATTTATAGTTGATACTTTTGAAAATGGAACTGATGCTTGGGAAAAATTTCAAAATGATTTTTATCCAGTTGTAGTTACTGATTTGAGGATGTCTAGGAAAAGTTTAGATGGATTAGATGTTCTAGCTAATATAAAAAAAATTAGTCCAAATACTCAAGTAATTATTATTACTGGAAACGGAACTGAAAAAGATGTTCTTAAGTCCTTAAACCTTCATGCATTTGCTTATTTAATTAAAAGCAGTGATGAATACATTCAATTGCCTTCAAAAGTTAAAGAAGCTTTTACTGAATTTTCGAAATTGAGTGATATTCTTCTTGATAATTCTACTATTACAACTAACCAAAATAAAACTCTTTCAACAGAAGAAGTTAGGGACTTATTAAAAAATTATCCCTCTTGGGGTGAAGCTGTACTTAAGGAAAGAGCAGAAGCAAATTGAAAGAAATCTATTATTTTGATACTAGTGTTTTAGTTCGCTATTATACAAATGAAATCGGTTCAGATGAAGTTAAAAAGATGGTTGATTCTGAATCAACAGAAATTTTTATTTCAACTTGGGCTATTGTAGAAGCTCACTCAGCATTAAAAGGGAATTTATTCAAACAAGGTTTAGATAAAAAAGAAATTCACCAAAGAAAAAAAAATTTTGAAGAAATTACAAATACTTTATTTTGGGACATTAACCATAAAAAATTCATTCTTGAAGATTTGCCTAGAAATTATTTTCTGAGAGCTTCCAGTTTGATTAAAGAATATAGTATTAATCAAGAAAAGAGTTTAAAAAATGGCGATGCTGTTCAAATTGTTGGTTATGAAAAATTACTTATGAATTTTCCTTCAGCAATATTTGTTTCTTCGGATAGACGTTTAGATAATTTAATAAAAGAGATTTCATATCAGTCTATTTTTATTAGCCCAAATTAAAACAAAATTTCCCAATAAGAATAATCAATTTAGTTTTTGACTTTAAATTTATTTTAGAATACTTTCGATTTCTTTTTTTAGAATTGGAATTTCTTCTTTTAAAATTAAAAAAATTCTCTCATAATCAACACCAAAGTATTGATGAATCAAGACATTTCTTAAATCTTTCCAAGATTGCCAATCAATTGAATGCTCTTGATGCCTAATTTCTTCAGATAAGGAAGCAGTTGCTTCACCAATAATTTCCAATAGTCTAACAGATGAGTGCTTGTAATATCTATTATTTAAATATTCATCTAGATTCTTTAGAATTGAAATTAATTCTTCAAGCTCTAAACAAGCATCTAGTATATGGTTTAACCTAATATTATCCTTTAAATTCATAAATTAATTTAAGATCGTTTTTTATATGCGGAAAAATTTTTTCAGAAATTGAGTTTGGTGTTAACATATCAACCCTAAAATTTAGTTTGTTTTCTAATAGTCTTTTATATTTTACAATTCTTAATAAATTTATATTTTGAGGAAAAAATACTAGAAGATCAATATCACTTGTTTCACTTTCTTGGTGCCTCGCTCTAGAGCCAAATAAATAAACTTTTTCAACCTCGGTATCCTTAAAAAAATTTATGATTAATGGGAGCATCTCTTCTGTCTTCATTTTTTCAATTTAAGTTCCGATTACAAAGAATCAATCTATTTTTTAAAAAACAAAATTCCCACAACACTAGCAAAAGGGATTGTAGCGGAAATCCTTTTGTGATTTACTTAGCTTGATTTTTCAAATTAGAATGCATGAAACAAAAGATTGTAGCGAAAAACCCGGTTTTTTTGTGAGGTGGCTTGAGGCTCTCGAAGCCACCTCACAAAAAAATTTGCCCGTAATAGAATATTGAGGTTAGAAAATAAATTTACAAAATATAGTAGACTTTTTTTAGATTTAAAATTTAATACATAAGAAATGTTTGAATATTTATTTGAAATTAAAACTGTTTTAGGTTTCTCAGTAAGGACGACTAAAACTTATTGGGATAAAATATGTTTAAAACATCCTGAGCTAATTGATAAATTGGAATTAATCAAAGAAACTTTATTGCAACCAGATCAAATTAGAAAAAGTAAAACAGATGACATGGTTTTTCTTTTTTATATAGAAGCCGGAAGATATTGGTTATCAGTTGTAGCAAAAAAGGAAAATGAAATAGGTTTTTTAATTACAGCTTATATCACTGATAAAATTAAAGAAGGAGAAATAATATGGCAGAAGTAAAAGTATACTATGAACCAGAAACAGATTTACTAACTATTTTTTGGGATACTCCACGTAAGAATCAAATATGCACTGAAACAGATGATGGAATTATTGTAATCAAAGATGGATTAAGTTTAACACCCATTGGAATAGAAATCTTATCATTTAAACCAGGAGATAAAAGAATTGAAGGAATTACTGTTTCAATCGGGAACCCAATTCTTGAAGCTTAACTGATTAAATAAAATTTTCTCACCTCACCCTATTAATCCCCTTGCTTCGCATTCCCCTTTAAAAAAGGGATTCTGTGATTAATAAATTCTTCTCAAAAACTAAACTCCATTAAATAATACAGTGAGGGGAAACAGATTGATTTAGCTTATTCATTAGTTAAAGTTAAAGATTTCACATTTTTAATTCCTTCGCTTAGCGAAGAAAACACTCTTGACTTGGCAAGTTTTCTTAACATCTTGTTTTTTGAGGATAGAAAATTGGATATAGTTGAGTTAGAAAAAGGTCACACTGAGACTGAAGAAAAAATTAAAAATCTCGCAAAAGAATGCGGGAATGCTGTTGAAATTATTCGTGGTGGAGCAATTAGCGACACAATTCATTTTATTGGTGACACAAGAAAAATTTCTGATAAGTCTGGTTATGTTAAAGAACTTTCTGGTGTAACTAGAATTTGGAACGTATCCATTCCTTATAAAAACATCGCAAGAGTTGCAGCTGGAAAAGCAGGGGAAGCAGTTCATCGTGTAGATAAAATTGTAGAAGTAAAAGGACTAGACGGACTAGTGCGTAAAATTGGAACTGGAAAACATATCTTCATCGTTGGACCAGATTCTCCTCAAACAATGGAACAAACTCTCACAATTGCAAAACAAGCAAAAGCACTTGGTGAAAAATATGGAATCCTTGATCGAATGATCATTCGTGGTGGTGCATTTAAACCAAGAACAAGACCAACTGATTGGAGAGGACTTGGTTGGGAAGGAATCAAAATGCTTGATAAAGTTCGTGAAGAAACAGGTCTTCCTTATGTAACAGAAGTAATGGATCACACAATGGCAGATGAAGTTTCTAAACATGCAGACATGATCCAAATCGGCACAAGAAACGCACAAGATTTTGAGTTACTCGAAGCAGTTGGAAAAACAATGAAGCCAGTAATTTTAAAACGTGGTTTTGGAAATGAAGCTGAAGAATGGTTCTCTGCAGCAGAATACATTGCAAACCAAGGTAACTTAAACATTGTGCTTTGTGAGCGTGGAGTAAAAACTTTATTCATCAAAGAAGGATATTGCAGAAACACTCCTGACTTTAATGTAATCACTCATGCAAAGAAAAAAACAATTCTCCCAACTATTTTTGATCCTTCACATGTAGCTGGAGATGACAAAATAGTTATGCAAAATTTACTTGGATGTTTGCCATTTAAAGCAGATGGTTCAATTACTGAAACTTTACATGATGAAGCTTTTAGAAAAGAACAAATGTGTGATGCTGCACAAGCTCTTTCAATGGTTGTGTATGAAAAAGCAATTCAAGCAATTTTAGCTTATGAAGAGCATATCAATCCATTTATCGGTGAGATGGACACATATTTCAAGGATAGAGCAAAAGCTTGAGTTTTATTTCTAACTTTCCATTTACTTCCATGATATTGGGATTTACAGTCCTAATATCACTACTTGCACTTTTTAAAGACGAATCTATTTTTGATAAATTGATTTTACATCCATTTGGGATGATTCGAAATTCTGAATACTACCGCCTCATTTCCCACTCATTTCTTCACGCTGATATTTGGCATTTATTATTTAATATGTATTCTTTTCATAGTTTTGCTCCACTTTTAGAAAACTATTTTGGTCCAACACGTTTTCTATTATTGTACTTCGGTGCTGTTTTAGTTTCTGTGTACACCACTGTAATGAAAAATCGTTACAATCCAGCTTATCGTTGTCTTGGTGCATCGGGTGGGGTTTCTGGTGTTGTGTTTGCTTTTATATTACTCAAACCAAATGCAAAACTTGGAATTATGTTTATCCCAATTCCAGCTCCAGCATATATTTTTGGTTTAATTTATTTAGCTTATTCTTATTTCTCTTCCAAAAATGACGACAACATAAACCACGAAGCTCATTTTTATGGAGCCATATTTGGCATTTTTATCACTGCATTATTTTTCCCGGACTCAGTTGGAAATTTTATGAATCAAATTAGGGGATAATTTTTTAATTGTGAATTGGGCGATTCGCTGCAAGCAGCGACCGTGCTTTCCGCTTCAATCTTTTTTAAACTGCAAAAAAGGATTTCCGCTTCAATCACTATCGCTTGTGTTGGGGGAATTTTTTATAAATTTAAAATTCTAAATAAAAAAAGATTGCTAAAAATAAATTAATGTATTAAAAGAAATTATTAATGAAAGAAAATCCTGTCATTTCTATCCTAAAAAAGAATCTGATTAAAATTCAGTCTTTTGGAATAAATAAAATTGCTTTGTTTGGTTCATATGCTCAAGGTAAACAAACTGAAAATTCGGATATTGATATTTTAATCGAATTTGAAGAAGGAAAAAAAATTTTGATAATTATATGGATTTAAAATTTTTCCTTGAAGATTTGTTTAAAATTAAAGTTGATTTAGTAATTAAAGAAAACATCAAGGAATCTTTGAAAAAATCCATTTTAAATAATTTAATTTATGCTTCGTGAAAATGAAATTTTGATTAAAGATATAATTCAATCTATCGATGAAATAGAAAGTTTTATTTATTGGATTGAAACTCTTGAAGATTTTAAGAAAGACTTAAAACGAAAAAAGCGGTCGAAAGAAATTTAGAAATAATTGGAGAAGCTTCAAAAAAAATTTCTGCTGATTTAAAAATCCTCAATCCAGATATTGAATAAAGAAAAATTGCAGGATTAAGAGATTTTCTTGCTCATGGTTATTTTGAAATTGATGATTCAGTTATTTGGGAAGTCACACAAAATAAATTAGCACCATTAAAACTAAAACTTAAAATTATCATTAAAAAGTAACAAAAATTTTAGCATTCCCTCAATTCAAGAGATTCACAAGAATAGTAAAACTTTTTTATTATAATTTTGATTTATAATAATGCCAATCTAAACTAATAATCAAAGTCAACATCCCCCATATACACAACTGAAGGTCCAGAATAAGAAGCATAATAAGAATTACCTTTTTTTAATTTTTTTAATAAATTTTTTTCTACAATACAACCTTCAAATGGTTTCCCATATTTAAACTTTGGTGTACCTTTACTTACTTTAGTTGATTTTAAACAATCAAACTCCCAAACTTTTTTTCTATTATTTTTATCTGCTACATAAAAATACTCAACTTCGGTTTCTTTATCAAAGAAAAAATAAACTTCATTAGAATTTTTGCTGACTTCAGTCCTTAATCCACCGATTAATGAATCACAATTTATTATAAATATTAGAATCATATAGAAAAATTTTTCTTTCATAACTCTTAAATATTCTTCTTTAACTTTATTGCAAATAAAAAGTTTATCATTTTAAATCTATTAACCATTTTTGTAATTGACTTAAAAAAAATGAGATCTGAAATATAAAAAATGGTTAGCTCTTTATGAAAACTAAAATTATATCTCGTTTAATTCAAATTTTTGCTCTGTACTTGTTTGTAACAGCGATTTGGAATCTTCTTGGTAAAATAGAAATGATTTATTCTGCTGAAAAAATTAACGGAAAAGTTGTTTCATCCTATACTGAATTTGATTATACAAACCAAACTTCTAACAAAAGGTATGGAACTAGTCATTATATCCTTCGACCAAAAATTCAATATACTGTTAACGGAGAAACTCATGAAATAAATGGTCAAATATATGGCGAGATGGAATCGGATTACAAACTTGGGCAATTAGTGCAACTTCTTTATCTAACTAATAATCCAAGCTATGCGATGATTGACTCACCTTTAGAGTTATGGACTTATCCAGCCAAAAGAATTTCACTTGCAATTGTTTTATTTCTAATTGGATATTATTTCTCTACCCTCTTGCATAAAATAAAAGAGAAACTTTTCAAACTGATTCAGAATTTTAATTCTTCTTTCTAAAAGATTATATGTTCAAAGTAAAAATTAAATTTCAGATTCAAGATTATTTTTATCAAACCTGTTAAATTTTTTTATACTAAGATTATATTTCAATTAAAAAACCAAACGACTTTTATCTCTTTCTAGTTTCTAAATATTCTGTACATTGTTTTAAATATTCTTTCGTTTCATACACTTCTGATATTTGTAAACCTTTTTTTTTAAGAGAATTTATAAACTCTATTTTATTCTCAGTTTCAGAAAAATAAACATTTAACCTAGATATATTTTTCTCCTCGTCTCTTTTAAACTTTCCTTCAATTGGGTTTATCATCATAAAAGTATAATCTTTTTTTTCACCAAATTCAAGAATATCGCAAGTAATAATTGTTAAAAGAACCAATCCAGAACCAACATCCACTTTTGGTCTTACTAAAAAATTTATAGTTACCAAATACAGATTGTTTTCTAATAATTCTATTTTCATATTATAAGTTTCTTTTCTTTCTTTAGTATAAATACTAGAACAAAATGAAAAAAATAAAATTAGGAGTGAGATTAAAATTTTTTTAAAAATCATTATGCTAGATTTTACAAATGAATAGTTTTTACTATAAAATAAATCATTAATTTACAATTTGGGAACTATGGATGATATTTATTTTTTAAAATAGTAAATCCTAATCACCACTTGAAACAATTATTGGTTTAAAAAGAACTTTTAGTAAATTTTATAAAAAATTTACAATTGAAAAATAAATTTCCCAAAAAAAAAGCTCCAAAGATAGTTTTAAAAAAAAATATTTTGTTATCCAAATGAGTTGTTCTATAATTGGTATTGACTGGAGATTCATTATAAATAAAACTTTTAGAAGAAGAATTACTTTCATTGAGAAACTAATTTTTAATTCAACTTGTTCAATTTACTGAATAATTTTAAATAATTTACTAATGAAAGTATTAAAGCTTTAAATTAACAATCCTTTAGGATTTTAGTTCTTTACAAATAAGAGATTTCTAAATATTTAAAGTTTAAATTAGAATTTATGAATAAGTTTATTTTAAATCTAATTATTTTAAATTCATGATTAAAAAAAAACAAATCTTACTTAAATTTCTTGTATTCTTATTTTTAGTTAACCAGTTCTTTTGCAAAAAAGAATTGCTTCTTCCACCTATTGAAGATGGAATTCTTGATTTAAGAAATCTGAGTTTTGAAAATTCCCCTTCTATGGAATTAAAAGGTGAATGGAAGTTTTTGTACAATGAATTAATTCCTTATTCAGAAATTCCTTTTGAATTGGAGCGTTTTAAAATTACAAAAATTCCTCATCGTTTTAGTGATGTTAAATTTAAAGAAAGAGAATTATCAAATATTGGAGTTGCAACTTATTATTTAAAAATTCTAATAGCAGATTCCACTCAAAAATTGGGTTTAACATTTGGGATTGTAAATACAGCTTATAAACTTTTTATCAATGGTGAAGAAGTTTTAAATAAAGGGGAAGTTGGGAAAACAGAAGAAACTTCTAAACCAAAATACTTTCCAACAACAATAGATTTAAAACCGGGTTTAAAAGAAATTGAAATTCTATTACATGTTTCAAATTTTCACAATCGATTTGGAGGTTTAAGAAACGCACCACGTATTGCACTTTATTCCCAAATCAAAAAAGAAAGAGAGCTAGGAATTTCTTCTGATCTATTAGTATTTGGTGCATTGTTAATTACATCCATTTACCAATTTACATTGTATTTATTGAGAAGAAAAGATCGCTCAACTTTGTATTTTGGTTTGTTTGCATTTATTTATACTGTAAAAACATTATTTGAAAACCAAAGAATTTTTTTAGTTTTATTTCCTGATTTCCCATGGGAATATGATATAAAAATTTCTTATATAGTTACTTTTTTATCTCCTTATCTTTTTACTGGATTTATGGCTACAGTATTTTCAGGGATTGTACCTAAATATTTTTATAGAGTTACTGCTTCAGTAAGTGGAATTCTTTGTTCAATTGTAATTTTTACTCCAGCAATAGTTTATACAAAACTTGCTTTTTATAATCAAGTATATATCATCTTTATTGGAGTTTTTGGACTTTGGTATTTAATTAAAGCTTTAAGAGAAAATAGAGAAGGTTCACTTGTTTTTTTACTAGGTTATATTGTATATTTTTTACTAGCTGGTGTGAATGATACTTTGTATTCTCTTGGAGTGATTAATTCAATTTATTTATCTTCCTATGCTTTAATGTTATTTGTGATTGCATTGGGAATTGTGATTTCAATTCGTTTTTCCACTTCGTTTTCAAAAGTTGAAGATTTGAGTTCTGAAATTCAAGAAACAGTTGTGAGTTATGAAAAATTTGTTCCAAAAGAATTTTTATCTTATTTGAATAAAAAAGATATTCGTAAAATTGAAGTAGGTCGTCAAACTTTAAAAGAGCTTACAATTTTATTTTCAGATATTCGAGACTTTACAGTTTTATCAGAAAAAATGAATCCACAAGAAAATTTTAATTTTGTAAATTCTTATCTTGCTCGAATGAATCCAATTATCCAAAAACATAATGGCTTTATAGATAAATTTATTGGGGATGCAATCATGGCAATTTATCCAAAAGCAGATGATGCTTTGAGGTCTGCTTTAGAAATGATTGATGAAATTGAAAACTATAATTTCCAAAGAGAAAAATTTAATTATTCCCCACTAAAAATTGGAATTGGATTAAATACTGGAAAGGTGATGATGGGAATTGTTGGAGACTCTGAAAGAATGAGCACAACAGTAATTGGTGATTCTGTAAACCTTGCTGCAAGAATTGAATCTCTGACCAAAGAATACAAATCTTCAATATTACTTTCAGATTTTACAGTTAAAGCTTTAGAGCCAGATCATAAATTTGAAGTAAGAGAAATTGATACATTAAATGTAAAAGGAAAATCCATTCCAGTTGCTTTATTTGAATGTTTTAATGATGATTCATTAACAATTCGCAAAGCTAAAAGACAAACAAATGATTTGATCATGCTTGGATTGTCTTTCAAAAACGCTGGTGAGTATTCATTAGCGATTGAAAAATTTGAAGAAACTTTAAAAATCAATCCTGAAGACAAAGTTGCTAAAATTCAAATTGAAAAATGTTTAAACGCAATGAATTCTAATAATTAGTTTTAAAATTTAGTAGGTTTTAAGTCTGCATCATTTACAATACTTGCAGATTTTCCAGTTGCTTTGATTGCAAAAAGACCTTTTCGAATTGCATATAATTTTGCTTCAGATTCAAAACGATGATAAGCAACATTATATTTTCTGAAAATTTTACAAAAATGCGAATTTTTGTGTACAAAATTTCTTTTCGATTCTAGCGAGAAGGATTGAAACGGGGTCAATAAATTTCGTTTTAGGATGAGATTCTTTTCAAAACACCTAAATTATTGAAATTTATTGACCAAAGTTGAAAGCCTGTTTTTTCCTTTCTAAAATATTTGTAATACCAAAACTAATATGTTGGAAAAACTCGCCCAAAAAAAAATCTATTTAATAGTCTGGGACTGTCTAAAATATAGATTTAGTTAGGAGTATATATGCCACAAGTAACATCCCCAGCACCAGATTTTACAGCAGAAGCTGTGATTGGTGAGGAGTTTAAAGAATTAAAATTATCACAATACAAAGGAAAATGGGTTGTTCTGTTTTTTTATCCATTAGATTTCACTTTTGTTTGCCCAACAGAAATTGTTGAGTATGATGCAAAACTAGATGAGTTCAAAAAAATTGGAGCTGAAGTAATTGGAGTTTCTATTGATTCAACATTTTCTCATCTTGCTTGGAAAAAAACCGCACGTAAAGATGGTGGAATTGGTGAAATCAAATATCCATTGGTGTCTGATATCACAAAACAAATTTCAAAAGATTTTGGTGTGCTTTTAGATACAGGTGTTGCATTAAGAGGAACATTCATCATTGATCCACAAGGAATTATTCGTCAAGCAACTGTAAATGATTTACCAGTTGGAAGAAATATTGATGAAGCAATTCGTTTAGTAAAAGCTTTTCAATTTAACGAAAAACATGGTGAAGTGTGTCCTGCAAACTGGAATGATGGTGGAAAAACTATGACTCCAGATGTTAAAAAATCTAAAGAATATTTTTCTTCAGTAAATTAACCTTTTAGACAGTGGGTCTTGACCCACTGTTCATCTCCGCTTTTTCTAATCACTAATCCTTAAAAACTAATTACTAGTAAGGGCGTTCCTTTTCATTTACAACTGTCAAGCGATATTAATATCGTTTGTCGATAGTAAATGAAAAGTCGGGCTTAAAAAGGGTTTCGTCCTCACAAAAAAAATGTTCGGACTTGCTACGCAACCTTTTTAATCCCTAACGCTTGCCTAGAAAAACTTATTCGGTTCCAATTACATTTCTAAAAATCTTTCTACTGGCATTTTAAAAATTTTGGAAAGTTTAATTGCTTTATCTTTGCTTATGGATCTTTTTCCACTTTCCATAGCAGAAATATTTTGTCTGGAAATATTCCCAAGCAAAATTCCCAATTGTTCTCCGGTCATGTTTCTACTTTCTCTCAAATGTTTCATGTATTTTGAAGGTGACATTTTGGGTTTGGTTTTTTTGTACCAATTTGTTTCTTTGATATTCATTTTATCTTCATTAGAATTTTCTGAGATTTTTAAATTTGTTCCATAATTTTTTTTTAAATAAGTTAAAAATCCATTTGGAATTTCACCTTTTACATTAATTTCAATATGGTGCATTTTCACGACTGCCAGCATAATTCTATGTTGTCAATAATTGAATACATAGTCAAGAATTAATTTTTACTAAAATACTTAAAATACAATTTTTCAGGACATTTGTCTTTTGGAGGTAATTGCATCACAATCAATTTTTAAATGATACATCATAATTTAACTCTCTAGAGTAAAACTCAAGCAACACTCAAAACTGATAAAACTTCTTTTATGTTTTTAGTGACAATTTGATTTATATTTATATGAGTACTAGCATGTTCAATTTCAATTCCAACAATATTTCCAGATTCATCCGTATCTATGACAAAATCTTTCATCATTTCTTTCTGGTGTTTTGATTCTTTGTCTGTAAATTCGATGTAAAGCATATCTGATTCCTCAAAATATTCTATTTTCATAATAACCTCTTTTTTTTGCGAATTATGTAATCTGGATCTTCCATAATATTTAAAATTTCTCCATTTAATTCTTCAACTACTTTAACATATTGATTAATCTCAAAATAAAAGCATAATATCTCATCCTACCATCTTCTTGTAGCTCTTCAAATTCAGAATTTTGAATTGCATGTTCAACAAATTGAATCAGATTAGGTCTTTTTCTAGAAACTATTTCTTTGAAATACCTTGAAAATTTTAATTCCACAGAATAATTATTAAAAAGAATAATTTTGAATCAAGAAATTTTTATTTTAAAAACCCTATCTATCATAATTCACTTTCTTAAGTAGAATTGGTTTTGGATTTTTTAGCACAAATTTAACAGCAAGTTCACATAAATAATTAAAATCTTTATCTTCACCATCACCGTTTTTACGAATTTCTTTTATAATTAATTCTAATTTTTTTAATTCATCTGGTTTTAAAAAATTATCTTCAGATATAAAAATTAAAAAAGTATCTAACATTTTTTTAAAATCTGAATCCCAGTTACCCCCACCGTTTCTGTAAATTTCATCTCTAACTTTTCCAGCAATACGGACCAATTCACCTTGAACAGTTTTAGCAGAACCATTTGAAAGAATCAAAAATTCCCAAAGCTCTTCAAATTGTTTTTGCCAAGTTTTTGCTTTCACTTTAATTAAAGAAATTCCATCATGGGTAATACGTTTTTTAACAGGTGTAATACCGAATAGTTTGTAAAGCTGACTTAATGCTTTATCAGTTTGTTTTACATCTGCTTTGTTAAAATTTTCTCGATGAAATTCAAAATTTTTTCCAATACTTTCAACTGAGTCTTTCATCTTTTGAGATATATTTTTATTATCCTTGAGAAAGATTTTTGAAATTTCAACTAAATCTACAATATCAATATTATTTGCTCTACTTAAAGCATATTCCACTGGAGTTTCATTATTAGAATTTAAAAAATTTGCATTTGCACCATATTTTAATAAATTTTTTACTGAAGAAATATTAAAACCAGAACCAGCTGCAAAATGAAGTGCAGTATTTTTATTTTTATCTATTGCATTTACATTTGCCCCTAGTTTTAAAAAAATAGTTAAATCAGCATTTCTAGACATTGCATGATTTATAAGAGCTGTTCTGGAATAAATATCCATTGCTTCTAGATTTGCTCCTTGCTCAAATAACCAAGTTACAAACTCATTTGGAATATTAGAAAAATTAAATGCAGTTCCTTTTGCATAGCCACCTGTTGCATCTAGCTCAGAAGATCCAAAAACTTTTTTGAGATTTTTAAGATCTTTTTTTTTGATTAATTCATCAAAATTTTTTGGAAGAGTTTTGTTTTTCTTAGGCATAATAATTTACAATCCCAAATTTCTTTTTTATGTTAAGAATTTTTTTTACCAAGCTTTTTTATTTTGTTTAACCAATTTATTCTGTATGATTCTTTTGATAACCTTAATGGACCAATACTTGTTACTTTAACTGGTTTGATTCCACAAAATTCCAATGTTAATTTTTTCATTGCATTATTACTTGGTTCACGATATATAAGCCAATAGTACCATGCAGGTTGATCCATTGTAGAAATAATTCTTGCTGATTTACCAGATAGTAATTTGTCCCACCAAACAGAATTTTCTCTTTTTTTAAAAGCAAATCCGGGCAAAAATACTCTATCTATAAAACCTTTTAAAATCGCAGGAAGTGAGCCCCACCAAACAGGATAGATCCAAACTATATGCTCTGCCCATTTAATTTTTTCCCAAGCATCAATTAAATCTGGTTCTAGTTCTGTTCTTTTTCGATAACCGAATTCTAAATTTGGATTAAATTTTAATTCTCGAATGATAATTTCTTTGATTTCTGCACCAGACTGAATAGCTCCTTCTTTATAAGAATTAAAAATAGCAGAATTAAAACTTTCTTTATCTGGATGACCGTTTATAATTAAAATTTTTTTATTCATAATTTGAACCTTTTACAATATAAAGTATATTTAAAATCTAATTTTTAAATTATAATCATTTTGACAATATTTTTATTGACCGAATAGTCGGTCAAAATAAAATAAATTTAATGCCTAAATTAGTAAATAAAGAACTAAAAAAAGAAGAGATTTTATTTGCAGGAATCAAAACTTTTTCAGAAAAAGGTTTCCACCAATCTACAATTGAAGATATTTCTAAAAAAGCAAAAATTGGTAAAGGGACAGTTTACGAATATTTTAAAAGTAAAGAAGATATCGTTTTATTTAGCTTAAATCTATACTCAAATAGAACAATTAAAAATCTTATCGAGATTAAAAATTCTGATTTTTCTTTTGAAAAAAAAATTCATCAAACAATTGAGCTTCATAAAAAAGATATGGAAGAATATGCAGATATGAATCCAGTTTATTTTGAATTATTAAGTAGGAAAAATTCCAGTTTTGGAAAAAAATTTAAAAACAAACTACATAAAATTTATACTGAAATTACTTTAATTATAAAACAAATTTTAGAAAAAGAAAGAATTATGAATTCTGAACTTCATTCAATTTTATTTACTGCATCACTAGATGGAATTTGCCAGTCTAATTTATTATTTGAATTTAACCAAAAAAAATTAAATCAAGTTTATTTATTATTTGAAAAAAACTTTATCAATTCTATACAAAGGAAAAAATCTTGAGTTCAGCTATTTCTTTTTTTATCAAACGGCCCCTAATTGCTAATTTAATTATCGTTTTTTTACTCTTGGCAGGTTCTTTAAGTCTTTTATTTATTAAAAGAGAAGCATTTCCAAATGTAAATCTCTACCAAGTTCAAATCAAAACAATTTACCCAGGAGCAAGCCCTGCTGATGTTGAACAAAAAGTTACAATTCCAATTGAAGAAAAATTAAGAGAAGTTACTGGTTTTGGGGCTGTTCGTTCCACATCAAGAAATTCTGAATCTGAAATTGGTATCAAAGTTGATATTGATAATAAAACTCCTGATAAAGTAATTGATGATATCAGAAGAGCTGTTGATAAAGTCACAGATTTACCAAAAGAAATCCGTGAAAAACCAATTGTAATTGAACAAAAAAGTAGTGACTTTCCAATTATGGATATTGCATTTTATGGTGCTAAAGATGAAATTGAACTCCAAACCAAAGTAAAATTTTTTCAAGATGAACTAAGAAAAGTTTCGGGTGTTGCTAGAGTCGATGCATTTGGTAAAAGAAAAAAAGAATGGCAAGTTTTAGTAAATCCTGAAATCAAAAAAAGACTTTCAATTGGTCTTCAGGATGTTGTTCAATCTATTTCAGAAAGAAATGTAAGCATTCCTGGTGGTTCGATTTTTTCAAAGTTTACAAAAGATATACGAATCAGTGGTGAGTTCACAGAAATTTCTGACCTGAACAAATTGCCGATTCGAGCAAATGATATAGGAAACACAGTTTATCTTTCTCAAATTTCAAGGCTCAAAGATACTTATGAAAAAGAAAGAGTAATTGCAAGTATGAATTCTGAAGATGCAATAGTGTTAACAGTTGTAAAAAAAGAATCAGCAGATATAATTCGCACAGTGAAAATTGTAGATGAAAAATTAGAAATTTTTAAAAATAATCTTCCTCCAAACATGAAAATTTTAAAACTAAATGATGAAGGAATTAAAACTGTAAATCGTTTAAATGTAGTTATCTCAAATTCAATGCAAGGACTTGGACTAATTCTTGTAGTGTTATTTATATTTTTTAGTTTAAGAGATTCTATCTTAACAAGTTTGTCTCTTCCTCTATCACTGCTTGGTGCATTGATGTTTTTACCAATTTTAGATGTTTCTTTTAATTTGGTTTCTATGCTCGGAATTATTATTTCACTTGGGATGCTTGTTGATAACTCTATCGTCATCTCAGAAAATATTTATTCTTTTAGAATGAAAGGTTATTCTGCGGTAGATGCAGCAATTAAAGGCACAACAGAATTAGTTGTCCCAATTATTGGATCATACCTCACAACTGTTGCAGCGTTTATTCCTATGCTTTCCATGTCTGGAATTATGGGGAAATTTATTTATCAAATTCCTTTAATGGTAATTATCACGTTAAGTTTTAGTTTGCTAGAATCATTTTTTTTACTTCCTGTTAGAATTGCTATGTTTGGAAAAGTTAAAACTGAAGAAGAAAAAAATAATTCTAAAATTGCTAGGTTAAGAAACAAACTAGATATTTTTTTTGAAAATCGAATTAGAGGATTTGAAAATTTTATCAGAAAAGTTGTTAAATATAAATATATTTCACTAGCTTCAATTGTATTTATTTTTGCTGGAACTATGATTATCCAAGCTTTTGTGTTAAGATTTAATTTATTTCCAAAAGAAGGAATTGAACAAGTTTTGATTAAAGCAGAATTTCCATCTAATTTTACAAGTAGAGAAACACTTACTAGAATGAGATACCTAAATCCAATTTTAGAAAAAATTTCTAAAAAAGATATGATTGGTTATGTTACAAAAATTGGTGTTCAACAAACAGATCCAACAGATCCGCTCGCAAGATATGGAGAAAATTTAGGAATGGTACATTTGTATTTTATTCCAGAAGATAAAAGAAAAAGAACTACTGAACAAATTATCAAAGAATTTGAATTTGAAATTAAAAATATTCCTGATGCAAAAAATGTTTTTATCGAAGAATTAATTAATGGACCACCTGTTGGTGCAGCAGTCACTTTAGCTGTGGAAGGTGGAGATTATAAAAAGCTCAAAGAAATATCACTAGAAATCCAAAAATCTTTAAGTAGTATTAAAGGTGTAAAAAATATTACTGATGATTATAACATTGGAAGAGAAGAAATTATTGTAAACCTATCACCTGAAAAAGCAACTACTGCTGGTGTGACAGTTGCAAATACAGCACAATTTGTTCGAGGAGCATTTGAAGGAATAGAAGCTTCTAGATTTAGAATTGGTAAAGATGAAATTTATATTCGTGTGCTAAATGATGATAAATTTAGATCCAATCAAAATGATATAAATAAAATTGATATCCAAAATAGATATGGTCTTCTCACACCGATTTCTTCTATTGCAAATATTAAAACTGAACAAGGAATTGAAGCTTATTTACATTTTGATTTTGAAAAAGCTGTAACAATTACTGCAAATGTGGATGAAAAAATTACATCATCAGGAATTGTAAATGATCAAATCTTAAAAGAATACAAAGACCTAGAAAAAAAACTTCCCGGTTATAGATTAAAATTTAGAGGTGAACAAGAAGATTCTGAAAAATCTATGGCATCTCTTGGTGTAGCAGGTATAGTTGCAATATTTGGAATTTTTGCAATTCTAGCTTTGATATTTAATAATCTAATTAAGCCACTTATCATTATAGCATCTATTCCACTTGGTTTGATTGGAGTAGTTTTGGTTTTATGACTTCTGGAAAAGATTTAAGTTTTACTGCAACTATCGGTATAATTGGACTCGCTGGTGTGATTGTAAATACTTCGATTGTATTAGTTGACTTTATAGATGAAACAATTAAAACTGGTGTTGATAAATATGAAGCATTAGCAATTGCTTCTTCCAATCGTTTTCGTCCAATCCTTTTAACAACTGTTACAACTATGGCAGGACTTGTTCCAACTGCATATAGTCTTGGTGGTTCTGATCCTGTTTTAGTTCCAATGACTTTGGCACTTGCTTGGGGTCTTGGATTTGGTACACTTGGTTCACTAGTTTTTATTCCAACAATTTTTGCAATTGGTTACGAATTAAGAGATTGGATGAAAAAGAAAAGAATTAAGATTGAGTGAGGAACTTGAAGTAGTAAAAAAAATATTTTTTTTTACTACTGTTTGACGATAGTATTATTTTTCTAACTTATATGTTTTGATTTATTTTAGGTTGAGTTTTACAATACTAGCGAAAAACGATCGACTCGATGTCAACTTTTTGAAAGTTTAATCATTTTTGAAAAATATAAATTTAACAAAAAGTTGACAAAAGAGGAGAGCGTGTTTTTTGCATCCAATTTTTTGGATGCAAAAATTCGCCCTATTCTAGACAATCGAAGATAGATGTTGAGTGTTAGATTAAACATAGAAAAATTTTATAATTTTTAAAGATCCAATAATTAAAATAAGTGAACACAATGAAGACTTCCAAAAATTTAAAACCCATAACCAATAAAATCTTTCTTTTAAATCTTATGTCACTTAGCTTTATTTTTTTAAAAAAAATCATACAAAATAAGATAATAAAAAAAGATGACATTAATAATTTTTTTAAGTAGGTCCAGAGTGTCAAATTGGGGTTTTTTAAAATCGGAAGTTGAGAAAACAGACTTTGTAATTGATTGCAGGTCAAAAGAAGCATATGAAGAAGAAACCATAAAAGGTGCATACAATTTTCCTTTTATAAAAAAAGCTTTTGGAACAGACCCTGATTCTCAAAAAAAAATGTATGGTCCACTTGTTCAACTTTTAGAACTCATAGCTGCTAGTAAAAAAACTCGTGTAGTAATTTATGATGAAGGAATGGGTATGTTCGCTTCACGTATGTTGTATTTTTTAAGATGTGCTGGGTTTAGAGATTCTTATATGATTTCCGGTAAATGGCCGTTAGACGGTTCAACTGAAAAAGGTAAAAACTATACAGAACTAGATCCAAGTAAAAAAGCTGTTAAACCTTTCACTGGAATTGTGGATCGTGCATATATGGAAAAAAACTTAACTAGACTTCAAATTTTTGATACCAGAACCAAAGAAGAATATGATGGAAAACTTCCAAGACTCACAAGCCCAGAACAAGGAACTTTATGTGGAAGACTTCCCGGTGCATTTTTATGGGACTGGCAAAGTTTTTACGATGAAGACGGAATTGTAATTTCCAAAGAAGTTTTTATCAAAAGATTACAAAGTTTTCCTTTTATGCCAGAACGCACAACTGTCCTTTATGATTATAATGGTGCAAGATCTTGTCTTTGTGCTTTGATGTTAAAAGAAATTGGTTACCAAGATGTTCACACCTATCAAGGCTCGTGGTTTGAGTGGAGAAAATCCAATCTTCCAAAACAAGCTGTTTCCATTTATGGAGGAAACCAAACTTCAGCAGCAGCTCCTCGAGTTGGTGGAATAGACAAAAAATAATTTCATTCAATTCGTTCATTGATTAAGAATGGGCGAATCGGAATGCTAATACTCCTGACTAACAATACTATCTTATCTCGATAGCATTCCAGGCATCTTTTTGCCGTCAGGCTCTGCTCTTGTCAAAAAATTGTTTTAACAATTTTTGGACACCGCTTTGATCCTTTTCGCATCCTCCACTAGTGTTGAAGAAATAGATTATAAAATTTAATAACTAAAATTTATACAAACTGAATTTATTATAATAAAGGAATAATATTCAAAAAAAATGAATCACCAAGTAGAAATAAATTCTGCAAAATATATATATATTTCTAAAATATTAGAATATGAATTAAACTGTTTAGAGTTTGAATTAACTATCGCAAAAGCTTCCGAAATAAAAGAAGAATTAGAAATTGGAAAAATAAACCTTGGTCAAGTTTCAAGAATTATAACAAATGAACATTCTCCAGTTTACAAAATTACTTTTGATGCATACATTGGATATTCAGTTTTAAATGAAAGTTATATTAATATAACAAATGGTAAATTTACAGGGAGAAATATTCGAATTTATACAGAATCATTTTTTTTGGATTATATTAAAAAGGATACTTTTGCTACTAAAGATTATCCAGGTGAATTTTTACATTATATGTTTTTAGGTCAAGATCATATAATCAATATTGCTTCAAGTAAAGAACCAAATATTCTCAAGATAAAATAAAAATATTAATTTATCTTCATTTAATACCAATTAAACGATTTTTTTTATTTGTGAAATTTTTTTGAAATTTATACAAATTTATTTACTAAACTGAAAAAAAAATAAAGCTGTTTGTTATACTATTATGATGATGGATAAAATTAAAAACTTGGCTGTTAGTGATACTGGATTCATTTTTGATCCAAATACTGGGAACACTTTTTTGTTAAATGAAACTGCATTGTTTTTATTTAACCAATTAAAAAGAAATTTATCAAAAGAAGAAATTTTAAATCTTCTTGAAGAAAATTATCTTGTTGAGAAAGACCAAGCTGAAAGGGACTATTCAGATTTTATGATTCAGCTAAATGAATTGGGTTTTTAAATGACTACTGTAGCAATCACTGGACTTTCTGCAAATGATAGTCCAGCTCCTGGGGTTGGAATTTTACGATGTTTAAAAGAATCTTCACTTGATTTAAAATTAGTTGGTCTTTGTTATGATGTTTTGGACTCAGGAAATTTTATGGATTTAGTTTCCAATTCTTATTTAGTTCCTTATCCAAGTGCAGGACCAAATGAACTTTTAGAAAGAATCAAATTCATTTTACAAAAAGAAAAAATTGATATTTTGATTCCTTGTCTTGATTCAGAACTTTCAAATTATATAGAATTAAAAGACGAACTTGCTAAACTAGGTATCAAAACTTTTTTACCTTCCAAAGAAGAACTTCATTCTAGAGACAAATCAGTGTTAGGTGAAAAGTTAAATGATACTGAAATTATTTATCCCGAAACTATGACTGTTTCTGATATACCAAGTTTAAAAACTGCACTTGAAAAAATTTCTTATCCTTGTTTGATAAAAGGAATTTTTTATGAAGCTTATCTTGCATTTAATTATGAAGATGCAGTTGCTTATTTTTATAGACTTGGTTCAAAATGGGGCTTTCCTGTTCTAGTTCAAAAATACATCAAAGGGGAAGAATGTAATCTAGTCGGTCTTGTAAAAGATGGATCAGTTATTTCTTCTGTGATGATGAAAAAATTATTTCTCACAGATAAAGGAAAAGCTTGGGCTGGTGTTACTATTTTAAACGAAGAAGTAATGAGGCTTTCCAAAGAAATTTTTAAAAAATTAAACTGGAACGGTGGTGCTGAATTAGAATTTATAATAGAACAAAATACAAAAAAAATTTATCTTTTAGAAATGAATCCTCGTTTTCCGGCTTGGATTTATTTAGCAAAAGCTGCAGGTTTAAATTTACCTGAAAATTTAGTAAAATATTTATTAGAAAATAAATTTGATACAAAAAATGATTTTGAAATTGGTAAAGTATTTGTTAGACATTCTTGGGATGAAATTATTCCGATGAAGTTTATCGAAAATTTAAGCACAATGGGGCAGAGAGAAAAATGAAAAAAGATTATATAAGACCCACTATCAAAAGACAGTTTATGGGAATGGCAAATAAATTTGGATCCTTAAATTTGCCTCAAGTGATTTCTGAAATTGACGGACATAAAATTGAAGATTTAATAAAAGGATTTGGCTCACCACTATTTATTTTTTCGGAAAATTTAATTCGTAAAAAAATTAAAGAATTTAAAAACGCTTTTGAATCAAGGTATCCAAATTTTCAACCAACTTGGTCCTACAAAACAAATTATCTAAATTCTATTTGTAAAATTTTTCACGAAGAAGGTTTTTGGGCTGAAGTAGTTTCTTCATTTGAATACCAAAAAGCTCGTTTAAACGGTGTTAGTGGAAATAAAATCATTTATAACGGTCCAAGCAAATCTTATGATTCTCTAAAACTTGCAATTATTGAAGGTGCTAAAATTCATATAGATCATCTTGATGAGCTAAATGATATTTTAAAAATCTCTGCTGAGTTAGAAAAAACAGTTTCAGTTTCCTTAAGAATAAATTTAGATACAGGAACTTTTCCAAATTGGAATCGTTTTGGTTTTAATTTGGAATCTGGACAAGCTCTTGAAGCAGCTAGAAAAATTTCTCATTCAAACGGCAAATTGAAGTTAATCGGAGTTCATGTTCATATCGGCACATTTGTTTTAGAAACAAATGCTTATAAAATTGCAGCAAAAAAAATCTCAGACTTTTATATCACTCTCCGAGATGAATTAAAACAGCCTATGAATTATATTGATCTAGGTGGAGGTTATCCTTCGAATAGCAAATTAAAATCTCAATATTTGAATACATCTTATCTAATACCAAATTTTGATACTTATGCAGAAATTATTTGTAAAGAAATTTATGATGCTTTTTCTCCAGACGAACCTCCAACTTTATTCACTGAATCGGGTAGAGCAATGGTTGATGAAGCAGGATTTTTAGCAAGTTCAGTTGTGGGAACAAAACTTTTACCAAATGGAAAAAGAGCATATATTATGAATGCAGGTGTAAATCTTTTATATACTTCAACTTGGTATGATTATAAAATTTCTATTTTAAAAAATTCTGGATTTGGTTATGAAGACTCGATTCTTTATGGACCACTTTGTATGAATATTGATATTATCCGAGAAAATTGTTTATTACCTAATTTAGTAAAAGGTGATTCTATTTTAATTCATCCAGTTGGAGCATACAATGTTACCCAGTGGATGCAATTTATTGAAATGAGACCTGCAGTTGTATTAATAGACTCGAAGCAAAATGTAAAATTGATTCGTAGAAAAGAAACTGTAGAAGATCTAAATTGCTTTGAATCATGAATAAATTTAATTTTATCAACTGGGTAATCAATTCCTATTCCAATTTAATTTTTAGTTCCGATAAAAAAATTGGAATTTGTATTTTACTACTAAGTTTTTTAGATCCACATTCAGGACTACTTGGACTTGTTTCAACAATTTTGATTTTATCTTTTGCGATAGTATTTGGTGTTCATGAAGATAGAATTTTAAAAGGACCTTATGGGTTAAATGGTTTATTATTTGGTCTATCTTTAAATTTATATCATGATATTAATTTAAATTTATTTTTAATTTTAACAATTGGTGTAATTTTACTTTTATTTATTTCCATCTTACAAGAAAATATTTTTGGAATATTTTTTAATCTTCCTGTGCTTTCTTTACCATTTGTTACAACTAGTTTAATTGTTTATTTTGCTCAATTAAATTATTCAGGTTTTGCAACTAAAACAATTTTTGTTTTTCCATTAAACCAATACTTTCCTGAATTACCTTCTTGGCTGGAATTTTATTTTAAAAGTCTTGGAGGAGTTTTTTTTCAATCTAGTCCTTGGGCTGGATTTTTTTTATCCTTATTGATTTTAGTATCAAGTAGAATTTTTTTTCTTTTATCTTTATTTGGATTTTTAATTTCAATTTGGTTTCATTCTAGTTTAAACGGTTCAAGCTTTCAACTTTTAGAAAATCCAATTGGGTTTAATTTTATTTTAACTTCAATTGCAATTGGAGGGTATTTTATTGTTCCAAGTGGAGCTAGTTTTGTTTTAGCAATTTTAGCAGCTATTGTAAGTGGAATAATTGCATCTTTTGGAAAAATTTTTCTATTACAATACTATTTGCCTGTACTTGCTTTTCCATTTAACATAACTGTGCTATTATTTTTATATGTAACAAAACTTTTACACAATAAAAAGTTGATTCCAATTGATTTTACACCGGGCACAGCTGAAGAAAATTTGGACTATTATAAAACTAGACTAGAAAGATTTGGTGTTCATGGACTTTATATCAGACTTCCTTTTATGGGAAAATGGAAAGTGAGCCAAGGTTATTCAGGGGAATATACACATAAAGATAAATGGAAAGAAAGCCTCGATTTTGTTGCAGTAAATAATGAAAATCAAATTCGTAAAAATAAATCAGACATAAAAGAAGATTATTTTTGTTTTGGTTTACCTGTTCTAGCAACTTGTTCTGGAAAAGTGGTCAAAGTAATTAATCATTTAGAGGATAATGTTTTAAATGAAATTGATGCTCAGAACAATTGGGGCAATTTAGTGTTAATCGAACATAGTTTTTATTTGTATTCACAAGTTTCTCATTTACAAAAAAATTCTATTCTTGTTAAGGAAGGTGAATATATACAAGCTGGAACAAAACTTGGATTAGTTGGAAATTCTGGTAGAAGTCCTTTTCCTCATTTACACTTACATTTTCAAGGCACACCTGAAATTGGTTCTTCAACTATTCCAATTAGTTTTACACAATATTTAGATGAAACTGATAACCCAAAAATAAAATTTAATTCGATTCCAAATGAAAATGATTTTATTTCACACTTAAGTTCTGATTATAATTTAAAAAACTTTTTTAATATAATCCCTGAAGAAAAATACAAAATCTTTTTTATAAAAAATGGAAAAGAACAAATTGATATTTGGAAAGCAAAACTTGATTTTTGGGGTTATCGTTATTTAGAAGATGAACAAAATAATAGATTATATTTTTCCATTAACCAAGATTTTTTTTCTTGTATTGATTATATTGGAAAATATGATTCTTCTCTATTTTATTTTTTTCTAAGTAGTTATAGAATTCCATTTAGCAAAATTAATTCTTTATGGGAAGATAAAATCTCTTATAAATTCTTTTCCAATTTTTATGAAAAATTTTTTAAAGATATAATTCAACCTTTTAGTGATAGATTTTCATTTATTTGGAAAGCAAAACTTGAAGAAACAGTAGAAGGAACTAAAATTATTTCTAATATTATCAATCATAATGGAGATAGAATTGCGTCTGTTTCCATTTTAGTTTCAATTAACTTTCCTGGTGAAATTATTTTGAACGTGAATCAATCCAAATTTTATATAAGGAGTGATGAATGAAAAAAATTTTCTTTTGTATATTTTTATCTTATTCCATATTTTCTGAAAACTTAAATGAAGC
Organism: Leptospirales bacterium; assembly: GCA_013297885.1. Lineage (GTDB taxonomy): Bacteria > Spirochaetota > Leptospiria > Leptospirales > Leptospiraceae > UBA2033. The sequence continues at coordinate 49,226 of JAAFIR010000015.1, forward strand.
TTTGGATTTAATCAAATCAGAAAATTATGGGGAAGCAAAACAAGTTCTAGAAAAAATTATTGAAAAAGAAAAAGATTTTGTTTATGCTTATACAAATCTAGGTTTTGTCTATTATAAACTTGGTGAATATGATAAATCAATTGAAGCATATAAAAAGTCCTATGAACTAAATCCAAGCTTTGAATCTAAACATGGTCTGGCTTGGTCTTATTTAGAAAAATTAGATTTTGAAAATGCTAAAAAATTTAGTTTAGAAGCATTAGAAATTTATCCCGGAAATTATTTAGCCAATTTAGCTTTTATAGAAGCAAATTATCGAAGTAAAAACTACAAAGATGCACTGACTGGTTTTAAGAACATGGAAAAATTTTATGGAAAGAATGAAGTTTTATCCTATAAAATTGCTGTTTGTGAAAAAGAACTTGGTAATGAAGAAAAATCAAATCAAGTAATTGAAGAAATTTATAATAGCGAACCAAAAGATAAAGAAATCCGGTATTTACTTGGACTTAGTCCAAAAGTACCCAGTTACAAATTGAATTTGGACTATGGAAATTTTAGCTTTCAAAAATCAGATATAATCGGTAGTGGGTTCAGAAAAGGTGCTGGGTTTGAAATTGAATTAAATGATAGTTTTAAATTTAGTGGAAATTTTCACCAATCCAAATCAGATAATAAAACAAATCAAAATGGTATTGAAAATTATTTTTTAAATGAATACAATTTGCTTCAATATTCGCTATATAATTTTAATCCAAGTTTAATCAGTAACTATTATGGCTTAATTGGAAATAGATACAACTTATACAACATTGTAAAAGAAAAAGATTTTCAAATAAATTATTTTGATTTAAAAACTGATTTTAAATTTGCATTCAACCAAAAATTAAAACTACAATATTTTTCTGCAAATGGAAATAATGAATTTTTAAAAAATGCAAATGCATTCAAATTATCTTATGAATATGGACTTGTATATAAATTTGGAATTGGACTTTCATCTATTTATAATCCAAATCATTCTGGTGGACAATTGGATATAAATTTTTATTTCCCATTTTTAAAATATTTTTATTCTTTTTCAAATATTAGCTTTCAAAGTTTACAAAAAAAAGAAACTGAATATTTACTAATATCTGCTCTTCCTGTTACAACTGTAAAATACAATTATAAGTTCAATTACCAGTCCACATATTTTGTTCAAGAAATTGGTTTTAACTCTTCTTATTTTTATTCAGGTTTAGGAATTAAAGTTGGAGAGGCTTTAACTCCAATAGTTGGCGATTCATGGATTTATACTCCGTTTAGAATTCAAAATGGTGCATATATTTTTATAGGTAAAAATTTATTTGAAAATTTATCAATGAAATTAGAATACTCGAAAGATTCTTGGATTGATTCTCTAGATAAAAAAGTTTATTCTGATTTTACAAAATTCCAGCTCCAAATGAGGTTTTAAATGCGTTACATTTTATTTTTAGTTTTTTCAATTTCGATTTTTTCAGATGATTTATATGATTCTTATATTTTAGAATCAAAAGGAAAATATGCAGATGCTCTTCAACTTGTGGAAAAATTATCGAAGTCTGAATCAAATGAATATCTATATCAAATTCGATCTGCTTGGTTGTCTTATCTAAATGCAGAATATACCAAATCAATAGAATATTATAAAAAAGCTCAAATACTTACTCCAGATTCGATTGAACCAAAACTTGGTTTGATTAAAGTTTATACAGCACTTGGACAAACTAAAAATGTAGAATCAACTTGTAAAACAATACTAAAACAGGATCCAAAAAATTATATCGCTAGAACAAATTTAGCATATTCAATTTACCAATTAGGTAATTTTAAAGACGCTAGAAAAATTTACGAATCTGTATTAGTAGATTACCCAGCAGATTTAGAAATGATTTTGGGACTTGGTTGGTCTTATTTAAAAGAAGGTGAAAAACAGAAATCAAAAGAAAGTTTTAATCGTGCTTTGAAAATTTCTCCTCAAAATCCGAGAGCTCAAGAAGGATTATGGTATGCAGGAAAATAAAATAGATTTTGACAAATTAGAATCACTTTTTAAAAGTTAATTATGCTAGATCAACTTATTACAACCATTAATTGGCAAAATTATCATACTAATCAAAAGAGATATAAAGCTGGGACGTTTATTATAGAACAAGATTCACCACCGTCCAGTTTATTTATTTTAGTAAAAGGAATGCTTTATACTTATAGAAATAAAACTCTTATTTCAACTGTAGACAAAGCTGGAGAATATTTTGGTGAAGTATCTATTCTATTAAACATTCCACATTCAGCTACAGTAGAAACTGTAGTTGAATCAGAAATCATTGAAATTCCTTTTAAAGATGTTACTCCTTTTCTAACGAATAGTCCAATAGTTGCAATTTCTCTTGCAAAAAGTTTGGCAGATAGATTAGTAAATCAAAATGCACAACTAGCAAAAAAAATTGTTGAACCACTAAAAAATTTGGAAGAACAAAAAAATACTAAAAGTAGAACTAGCATTAAAGATAATTTGGATTTAAATGGTTTAAAAAATCACTACAAAGAATTTAGACCAAATGTGGAACTAATTTTACAAGGCAGAAAACCAACAGCACTTTATATTTTAGTAAGTGGAAAAGTAGAAATTATAAAAAATAGCAAAGTAATTGCTGTAGAAGATGTTCCTGGATATTATTTTGGAGATGTTTCAGTGTTGAGAGATTCTCCTGCAAATGCAACAGTTAAAACTATTGATAAAACAATTTGTATTGAAATTCCAATATCGAGAGTTTCAGAATTTTTAACTCACTCACCTGATGTAGCAATTAATATTGCTAGAAAATTAGCTGAAAGAGTATTAACAATTAATGACGAATTTTTACATCTTCAAGAAGAGTTATCAAGAAAAAATATGTTAAAATTTGTAAAAAATAATTTTAATTTTGAAAATTTTTAAATTATTTTTTCTTTTACCAATTTTTTTTTTCTGTTCAAAATTAGAAAAAAATTCTCTAATTCTAAAAGATGGAATTTTAGATATTCAAAACTGGAGTCCAACTAAAAGTTCTATACTTAAATTATCTGGAGCTTGGGAGTTTTATCCAAAACAATTTTTAATTCCAGAAGATTTTGAAAATAATAAAACAAATTCAGGTAAACTATTCCATAAAGTTAACTCCTCTTGGAATGAAATTCTATTTGAAGAAAAAAAACTTGGTTCTGAAGCTTTTGGAACATATAGATTGATAATTTTAACAAAAAAAGATTATGAAAATAAAGCGATTTATTTTGCATCTTTTTCAACTGCTAGTAGAATCTGGTTAAATGGGAAAGGAATTTTTGCTTCTGGGAAAGTTTCTAGGGAAGCAAAAGACCATATCCCAAGTTATAAAAATGGATTTTTTCATTTTCCTGTTGATAAAGAAGAAATAGAAATTATTATACAAGTTTCTAATTTTAATTATCCCAAAGGTGGAATTGATACTGATATTTTTTTTGGAAATGAAGATGAAATTCAAAGTTTAAGAGACTCGAATCTATTTTCAGATCTATTTTTATTTGGAATTTTATCTGCTTTATCAGTTTACAATTTAGTAATTTATTTAATTAGAAGAAAAGACAAACAAGCACTTTATTTTGCAATATTTTGTTTTATTTCATCTTTAAATATAGGCACACAAAGAGAAAAAATTTTTTCCGAATTTTTTAATCTTTCTTGGTTAATGAATTTAAAATTATTCTATTTAAGTTTTAACTTTGTTGCTTTTTCTTTATATCTTTATTCAAAAGAAATGATTCAAATTTTATATGAAAAATTTTTTTCAAAATTATTTTTTACTATTATTCCAATTTCTAGTTTAATTATACTATTTACTGGTAGTAGTTTTTTTCCGTTAATTTTTGAGCCATTTCTGTTTTTCCAAACAACTCTCGGTGTTTTAGTATTCTTTTTTATGATAACAACTTTTCTAAAAACAAAATCAAAAGATGATTTTTTATTTATAATATCTTACTCAGTTCTTTTTTTATTTTATTCATATGAACAGTTTCAACGAGATTTTGAAGTGCAAATTGAAAATCTTCCTCCAATGGGATTGATTTTTTTTAGTTTTGTTCAGGCAATTTTATTAGCTAAAAAATTTTCAAAAGGTTTCCAACTTTCTGAAAAGTTATCTGAAGAATTAGAACACCAGAATGAAAAACTAAAAAACTTAGATAAATTAAAAGATGAATTTTTATCTAATACCTCCCATGAATTAAAAACACCACTTCATGGTATCATTGGAATTACTGAATCATTAATCGATGGAGTTTCTGGAAATTTAAATCATGAAGCAAAAAAAAATCTTTCATTAATTTTGATGAGTGGAAAAAGGTTAAACAATTTAATTAATGATATATTAGATTTTTCCAAACTTAAAAATCATGATTTGAATATAAAAAAACAATCTTTAGATTTAAAAATGATTTTGGAGATGGTTATCACATTATTAAATCCTCTAGCTAAACAAAAAAATTTAATTATCGAATCAAATATTTCTGAAATAAAAGTTCTTGGTGATGAAGATAGAATACAACAAATATTTCTAAATTTAATAGGAAATTCAATCAAATTTACAGATGAAGGAAAAATTTCCATTCAAGCTGAAATCAAAAATGATATAGTCCAAATTCAAGTCAAAGATACTGGAATTGGAATCCCAAAAGAAAAATTAGAAACAATTTTTTTATCTTTTGAACAAGTGGATTCTTCAATTTCAAGAATTTATGGTGGAACTGGAATTGGTTTGTCTATAGTAAAAAAATTAGTAGAGCTTCATGGTGGAAAAGTTTGGGCTGAATCTGAAGAAGAAAAAGGAACATCTATTTTTTTTACTTTAACTTTATCAAATTTGAAAGAAGTGGAAAATAACCCAGAAATAAAAGAAAAATTAATTACTTCTGAACAAGATACATTAGTTTTATCTAATGAAGCAAAAGAAATTAGTATTCCTCAACCAAATAGAATTAGAATTTTAATTGTGGATGATGAGCCAATTAACTTACAAATTTTAGAAAACCAATTATCAATTAATAATTACGAAATTTTTAGATCAATTAACGGAGAAGAAGTAATTGATTTAATTAAAAATAAAAAAATTATTCCTGATTTAATTTTACTCGATGTTATGATGCCTAAGCTTTCTGGGTATGAAACTTGTAAGATCATTCGAGAAGAATTTTCAGAATCTGAACTACCCATTTTGATGCTTACTGCAAAAAATAGACTACAAGATTTAATTGAAGGTTTTTCATCAGGAGCAAATGATTATTTAGCAAAACCATTTTCAAAAGATGAATTACTAACTAGAATTAAATCTCATCTAAATTTATTAAAAACAAATCGTTCAACAAGAAGATTTTTTCCGAATGAGTATTTAGAATTTTTATCTAAAGAAAGTATTTTAGATATTGAACTGGGAGATCATATTAGTAAAGAAATGACTGTGATGTTTTCAGATATTAGATCATTTACAACTATTTCAGAACAAATGACTCCTAAAGAAAATTTCGATTTTGTAAATTCTTATCTTTCAGAGATGAGTCCAGTTATTCAAAAAAATCAAGGGATTATTGTTAAATTTCTTGGTGATGGTTTTATGGCTTTGTTTCCAAATCAATCTATTGATGCAATTCTAGCAGCACAGGATTTACAAGTTGCACTTGAAAATTATAATTCCAAAAGAATTTTAGAAAATAAAATTCCAATTCAAGTTGGAATCGGAATTCATTATGGAAAAATGATGATGGGACTTGTAGGGAATTCATCTAGGCTTCAAGGTGATGCATTCTCAGATTCTGTAAATTTGGCTGCAAGAGTGGAAAGTTTAACAAAACAATATAATGCATCAGTAATTATTACTGAAGATGTAAAAAAAAATATTAGAGAAGAATACCAAACTAGATATTTAGATTATGTAATTGTAAAAGGAAAAACGGCACCAGTAAAATTATTTGAACTTTTAAATTTAGAAATTGATTTCTTAAAACTGAATTATTTAGAAAATTACAAAGAAGCAGTTTATGCTTTTTACCAAACTGAATTCATTGAATCCAAAAAATTGTTTTTAGAAATTTCAAAATTAAATCCCGATGATAAAGCAGTTCAAAATTTCCTAAATCGAATTAATATTTTTGAAAAAGAAGGCATCCCAGAAAACTGGGATGGAAGAAATTTGATGACTGAGAAATAAATCAATTACAACAAGTATTTGTTACTTTTGTATCAGAATTTTCAAGAACTACAAACGCTTCCCAAGAGTTTTGGTCTGGATCTTCTATCCAAACTTTATCTTGAATCGCATAACAACAGTTAATAGATTCTTCTTCTGAATTTTTTATACCTGAATTTTCCCAAATTGATTTTAAAAGTAAAACATCTTTACTAGAAGAAACTTCAATACCAAAATGAGAAACTTTTGATTCATTCTTTACAGTTTCAATTTTATTTAATGTTAGATTTAAAGAAGGAAAATCTAAATCAAATTTAGCATAGTCTTCTTTTAATTTAACTGGACTAACTTGAAACATTTTTGAATAAAATTCTACTGACTTATTGATGTCTATTACGTTTAAAGAAATATGTGGTTTTTTGATATGGATTAAATTGAATAATGGATTCATAGAATCTCCTTAATTAATTGTTCTGAAAAATTTTTAATTTCGTCTCGCACTTTTCTAAATAAATTTTCTTTTTCTGATTGGATTGCTTTGGATGGATCTATAAAATTATGATGAATTCTTTTTGCTTTGGAATGAAAAATTGGACAGTTTTCTTTTGCATGATCACAGACTGTTAGAATCAATGAAAATTCAATATTTTTGTATTCTAAAATATTGTTTGAAGTATGATTTGAAATATCTATTCCTGCTTCTTTCATATAGAAAACTGCATCTGGATTTAAGCCATGAGTTTCTATTCCAGCTGAATATACATTAATATCTTTTTGATATTGATTTGCAAAAAATTTTAGCCAGCCCTCAGCCATTTGAGACCTACAAGAATTTCCTGTACATAAAACTAAAATATTCATTAACAACACTCCCATTTAGATTTGTATTTTTTTAATTCAGAAAAAAATTTTAACATTTCAGATTCAAATTCATCTAGTTTTTTCCAATTGATACAATAACAACTTTTTAAACCTTCCACTTCACCCTTAATTAACTCAATTTCTTTTAAATCTTTTAAATGTTGAGAAACTGTGCTTTGAGAAAGCGGCAAAACTTCTACAATCTCTCCACAAATACAAGTATTTCGTTTTGCTAATTCTTTTAAAATTTCAAGTCTTGCAGGATGTGAAATAGACTTGGCTAATTCACTTAATTTCTGTGATTTAATACTAAATTCAAAAGATTTATTTATTGCCATATATCGTAAATATACGATGATATTTTTTTGTAAAGAGTTTTTAATTTTGAATAAAAATTTTCAAAAAAAACATTATAAAAAAATAATTCCGATTTAGAGCAAGTTACTGCGAAAGGGATTAACTCGGGGTCAAAAAATTGATATAACATGGTTAATTGCAACTAAGAAGTAGGGAAAACAATTTTTTGACCGAAGAGGAAAGCCCGGTTTTTTTCTCACCTAACCCAATTTTATTTGAATTAAAAATATTTTTTTTAGCTCCCTTTCTGTATAGAAAGGAAAAAGGGTTAAGTGAGAAAAAAATTCGCCATAATAGCTCATACAAAATTTTAGTGTTAAAGTTAAAATCTAAAACTAGTTTAAAATTTATCTTTACAGAATTATCTAAAATTTTTTACTTTATATATGAATGAACCAAGTACCAAAATCTATTTTGATAATGATTTGAACCAATTGCCAATTTATTACAATCGTGACTTGATTAAAGTTTTGTTTATAAACCCAAAAAATATTTTTGTAATTTGGGGAATATCATCTATAACTTACAAAAAATTAGAAACTGATTTAAAAACTTCTTCTGAAAATATTAGTTTTGAACTTTTGATTCATTATAAATCGGAAGACAAAAAAAATTTTACAAAAAAAATTTCCTTACCAGCATTTAGTACAGATTGGTTTTTTGAATTTTCAGAACCTGTTAAAGATGTTAAAGCTGAACTTATTGGCTTTACTGAATTTTCAAATTCGATTTCTATTTTGCATTCATCTGAAATTTCAATTCCTTCCAAAAAACCAAGTTTATCTGTGAATATGGATTGGATTCACCCACATTGGTTAGAATATTCTCAAACAATTTCTAAACCCGATGAAACAATTTTAATTCCTAAAAATGAATTTGCACAACAACAGCAACTACAAACTGCTCAAGGGTTTTCTTTAGAGTTAAATCCTTTTTTTGAAAACCAAATTTTTCATTCAGATGGAAGTTCAGGAATACTTAGTTCATTTAGTTCCTCAGGACATAAAAAATGAATAAAGTTGGATATCAAATCATTCATCTTCATGCACATTTGCCTTATGTAAGACATCAAGGTTATGATCCAAAATTTTTAGAAGAGAGTTGGTTAAATGAAGCCATTCTTGAAACTTATATTCCATTAATATTGATGTTTAGGAAATTAAAATTTGAACAGGTAAATTTTAAAATTTCAATGACTTTTACTCCGAGTCTTTTGTCAATGTTGGGGGACGAATATTTACAAAAAAATTTTTTAAACTATTTGGAAAAACTAATTGAACTATCAAATAAAGAAGTAAAACGAACAACTTTTGATCCTCATTTAAATTATCTTTCAAACTATTATTTAGAAAAATTTATTGAATACAAAAAAGTTTTTCTAGATTTGAATCAAAGTATAGTAGAAGGATTTAAAGAATTTGTTTTATCAGGCAATTTAGAAGTTATTACTTGTACTGCAACCCATTGTTTTCTACCACTTTTTGAAAGTGAACCTTCAACAGTCCATGCTCAAATTAAAATTGGCAAAAAAGTACATAAGGAATTTTGGGGAATTGAACCAAGAGGAATCTGGCTAGCAGAATGTGGATATTATTCTGGAGTTGAAAAATTCTTAGCCGACCAAGGGATTCGTTATTTTTTTGTGGACACTCATGCAATTGCAAACTCTATACCAAAACCAAAATACAATGTATTTGCTCCTGTAGAAGTTGGTTCTGGAGTTTTTGCTTTTGCAAGGGATATTCAAAGTTCTTCACAAGTTTGGAGTTCGATTCATGGTTACCCAGGTGATGTTCGTTACAGAGAATATTACAGAGATATTGGTTTTGATTTAGAATATGATTATATTAAAAATTATGTTCATCCTTCTGGAATTAGAATCAATACTGGAATTAAATACCAACGTATCACAGGCAAATCCAATTACAAAGAATATTATAAACCTGATTGGGCTATTGAAGCATGTGGATTACACGCAGAAGATTTTTTAAAAAGTAGAATTGTGCAATCAGAAAAATTAAAATCAGAAAATGGACAAACACCAATTATAGTTTCGCCTTATGACGCAGAACTTTTTGGTCATTGGTGGTATGAAGGTCCAACATTTTTAGAATTTTTATTTAAGAAAATTCATTTTGATCAAAACAAAATTGAAACAATTCATCCAATGCAAGCAATTGGACAAGTTGGAAAAATTCAATCTGTCAAAATGGGTTTTGCAAGTTGGGGAGAAGACGGCTATGCTGATGTTTGGCTTAATCGTGGTAACTCTTGGATTTATCGTCATATGTTTGAATGTACAATTATGATGGAAGCACTTGTTTACCAATATAAAAATACAAAAGATGAAACTAAACGAAGAATTTTAAATCAAATGGCAAGAGAACTTTTGCTTTTACAAAGTTCAGATTGGGCATTTATTATGAGAATGGGAACAATGGTAAATTATGCTGAGAAGAGAGTAAAAATCCATACCAATTTATTTTTTAAATTACATGAAGAATTAATTTCGTCTTCACCTAATCTTGATTATGTGGCTGAAATAGAAAAAGAAAATCCCATTTTTCCAAATATTAAATTTGAAGATTTTATTAATAACTCAAATAAGAATTAATTTTTGATGCCATATTTTCTGGAACTCTAAAGCCACCATCTTCAACTCGTTCAATATATTTTTTAAATGAATAGGAATGTTGTGAAGAATGAATTAGTCCAAGAAAACAATCTGCTAAAGACTTTTCGATAAAATTACAAAGTTCTTCATCAGATTGAAGTCTTTCTTCAAAACTATGTAGTAGTTTTCTATTGATACCACGACAAATAGAACGATAAAATCCAAATTTAACAAGTGCTAATGAATCAAAGTTTCTAATTTTTATATCATACTCGAGCTGTGTTAAATTAATACAGTCTACAACTTGTATTGCATAAGATTTATTTAAATGTTCATAAGCAATAGAGTTAATTAATAAATTTTGGTATAATTCAAGCCTAGAACAATTTTCATGATCACAATCTCCTATTCTACCTTTATCACAATGTAGATACATAACAACATCTGTATCTGAGTTTTCCATTGCTTGTCCAAAATTTACAGATCCCATTAAATCAAATGCTATATTATCCCCACTTGATCCAATCAAATCCACAAATTTTTTGAAGTCCATGATTCTTCTTCTTGATATATCAGTTTCATGTTGTCTAAAAAATTTTTTTAAACCATTAAACTCTTTTATGATCGGATGATTTTGAAATCGTTTAATTCCCATTATCTCCTCACAAACTCTTCTTCAGTTATAATAGAGTCATCAGCTATAAAACTGGTTTTTAATTCTTCTTCAGTGTTCACTGTCATTAAATGAGAAATTTTTCCATCTAAATGACGATGCAGTTTAACTTCGTTAACTTTTTTGTTATTTATTTCTATTTCTGCAAAAAAACCTCCATGTTGAAATCCATAAACAGAATCAACTGGACCAAAATTGGATGGGTTTAAAAAAACTATATTAGATTTTTTTAATATACCTTGGTCTTCATGAACATGACCTGAAACAACTAAAATTGGTTTTGTTTCTGCATCGTCAATATAACGTCTAATACCTTGTGAACCAATGTTGCCATAACCAGGAATTTTATCAAAAAATCCATATGCAGGGTTATGAATCATTGCAATATCTGGAAGTTCTTCTTTAAAAAAATCTTCGGGTTCAGAATAAGTTGTTCCATATTTTGTGTATTCATGGAATTTTACTGCTAATTTTTCAGGAATTCCAGATGTCACAATTGGTGCACCGCCATAACCAGAAAACTTTAAACTTCCTTCAATGAAACTTTTTCTATGAATGTCCAATTCATACAAATCGGTATATTGTAAATCAATATCATAATTTCCAGGTAATAAAATACACTTTGCATTTGCATAATTCTCAATTAACTTTTTGATTAGTTGGTATTTTTCTTTCATCGTTTTTGAAGCTTTATTAAATAATTCTCTATACTTTAAAGATTTATTCATCACTTCTTCAGAATATTTTTCTGGAAAACGAATTACTCTGGTTGCATAATCAAATGGGGTTGTGTCTTCACCTCCATCTTTAGCAAGTAGATCAAGCTCTTCTTGGTAAGTACAGAAATCAATAATTCTATCATAACTAAAAAAAGCCTTATAAATAATATCACCAGACAACATATATAAATCAGGATTAGTTTTTTTAAAAACTTCTTTCATTCCTTTTAAACCATCATGAATATCAGTTAAGTAAATTAGTTTCATATTTGAAAATCGCTTTCAGAATATTTTGACAATTCAATTACATTTGTTCCAAAAAAATCTATAATAGACCGAATTAGTAAATTGGACTTTACTAAAAAATAAACTTTATGTTTTTCTGCAAAAATTTTTTTTATTTTAATTCTATGTTCAGTATAAACTTTTTTTAAAAAATAATCTAAATTTACTCTAATTTCATTATTGAGTTTAGTTAAACTTAAAAATTCTGGAAATAATTCAACAATAGTTTTAAGAATATATCTTTTATGTAAAACATCAAACTGTGAGATGATTTTTACAATATCAATTTTTTTTGGTATAGTGTTCCAAATTTGAAAGTTAACAATTTTAAATCTAACAGCATTTTGTTTTACCCAAATTGGTTTTAGCTTAACTCTAAAGTTTACAGACTCAAGTTTAATTAATTTAGCTAAAAAATAATTTTTTGTTATAAATTTGCCTTCTAAAAAAACAAAGTGATTTTTGGCATCAATTAAAAATGATTCTAATTTTTCTGAATCAGAAACTACTTTTTCAAAGATTAATTTGTTAATATATTCAAGATGCAAAGATACTTTAAATTCTTCTTCAATTTCATCTGAAGCGTTTAAAATTACATCAATTGATTTATCAGGGTTCATCAATTCCCATATAGGGGTTGCCAAAATTTCAGTACTGGCTTTGATCATACCAAACATTCTTTGGCTTGCTTTTATAAAAACCTTATCTATCATTTATAATATCAGCTTTAAAATTGGAAAGCTTAAAATCAATTAAAAATTATTTAATTATCTTTTGTAAATACTTTGTTTTTAAATTTGACTACTCCATTTTTTCTGTTTGTAAAAATAAATAATAACCTATATAAATTAAACTTAAACCATAATAAAGTTTAAAAGTTAAAATATAGTTGTAAATTTCAGATCTGAGAATTAATTCGATTAAGACTAAATTGTATAAAAAAAAAATAAAACCCAAAAAAAATCTTTCATTGTTATCTTTTGGGGTTTGCCATAAATAAAATAAATAAACACCTAAAAAAAAAGAAATTAATCTAATTAAAATTAATTGAAAATCTGAATTTTGAAATATTAAAAAAAAAGTAAATTTTAATAAAAGTATTGAAAGTGAAATAAGAACAATTGGGATTATAGCTATAAAAATCAAAAAAAAAGATTTCAATAATGTTAATTAATTTCAAGAAGTTTTGATTTTATACTAGTTTGAATTTCTTCAAAACATTCATCAGCAATTCTTTTTATATTTTCTTTCTCCTCCATTGCTATTGTAAAACCTTCTTTTACTTTTAATAAATATTCATTAAATTCATTTATTTCTAATAATCCAAGGCTTGAACTAATTTTATGTCTTAATTTTCTATATGCTTCTACATTATTTTCATCTAAAACCGATTTAATTTCTTGGTTATAGTTCAAATATTCGGAAGAAATCTTATTCAACAATTCTTTATAACTTTGTTTCTCTTCAGAATAAATCTCATTTAATTGTTTGTATGATACATTAATTTTTGGTTTAGTTGAAAATAGCATTTATCTACCTAATTTTTGTTTCTTTTTAGAATAAGATTTTGACTAGTCATACTTGCAACTAATTTTCCTTTTTCATCAAATGCTTTTGCTTCAAAAAAAATATTAATTGGACTAACTGTAATCGCTTCTGCAATTACTAAAACTTTTTGGTTTTCTCCTACACTTCTTACGTAATTTATATTGAGTGCTGTAGTAACTATTGGGGCTTTTGCAATTGCATAAGATAAAGGTCCAATAGTATCATCCATGAAAGCAACTAAAATTCCACCTTGTAAAATGTTAATTGGGTTAGTAAATTCAGGCTTAACGGTAAAAATTTTTGACAATGATTTTCGATTAATATACTCAACTGTTTTCCCACCCAAAAGAAAGTGGCATTTTGGTGGAATTGTTAAACCTTCAAATTTTTCATCATTAAAAACTTGTTTAAGCACTTCTTCAGAAATATCTGGTTTTGAAAAATATTCTTTCATTCTGACTCCAATTTTTTTAAATCTTCAAAACCGGGTAATAAAGATAAATCAGGAACAACAACAATTTCAATTCTTCTATTCAACTTTTTATTCTCAGATGAATTATTTTCAGCAACTGGTCTAGTTTCACCAAAACTTGCTGCAGAAATTTTTTCTTTTGGCATTCCAGATTCAACCATTGTGTGTAAAACATTTAATGCACGAAAAGCTGCTAGTTCCCAATTTGTTTGACCATAAACTCGATATCTATCTGAATCAGTATGTCCTTCAACTTGAAATTTTCTATCACCAATTTCAGCTAACACTGTGGTCACCTCAGCAATTGCTGTTTTTCCATTTGCAGAAAGCTCTCTAGAACCCGATGAGAATAAAACATCTGAAGATAAAACCACAACCATTCTTCCATCTTCAATTTTCACTTTTAATTTTCCAGAATCAATAAGTGATCTAAATTTGGCGAGTAAATTTTTAAACTCAGCTATTCTTAGATCAGTTTCTGCTTTACGTTTGTTCAATTCTTCCATTGCTTTTTCCATTTCAGATAAAGAATTTTTCAAATCACCTCTTTCTTTTTTAGCTTTAGAATATTTGGACTTTATATCTTTAAGTTGTTGGTTAAAACTTTCTTCTTTTTCTTTAAGTTCAATTAGCATTTTTTCTTCATTAGCTTTTGCTTGTTTAGTGATTTCATCAATTTTCGCCTTACAAGTTGTCAATTCTAGATTTAGTTTTTTTTCGTTTTCTTCACATTTTTTTTCTAAATCAGTATGTTTTTTTTCTAAATCTTCATACTTAGAACTGCTAACACATTTTGTCAAAAATACAAAACTTAATAAAATTAAAATCTTCATAACTTAAATATTTTTTTTTTTATAAAATAGTCAAGACTAAAATATAGTTTTATATTTTATCTTTCTTAAATAATTAAATTTTTCAGATTTGTGAATTGAATTAAATATTTTTATTAATTAGTTTTTTTGAAATCATTTAATTTATCACAAACAAACCTTTGAAAAACTCTTCTAATAAAATGAAAAGAAAATTTGATGGTTATATTAATATTTCTTTGAAAATTCATACAAGTAAATATGAAAAAATATTTTTTTTTAAAAAAAATTCTAAAACTTGAAGTTGAAGAAAATTAATTCAAAATGCTGGAGTTTAAAAACTCACCAAGTTAAATTTGGTCATAATATTATATTGATAAACAGATGAATAATTTTATAGATTCTGAAACTTGGTTTGTACAAAATGTTAAAAAAACAATTGATTATTTAAAATCAAATAGAATTATACTTGTGATGAACTCGAAGAAATTCCTGAGAATATAAACTAGAACAAAGATAATACTAAACTAAATATTATAATTTAAAAACACCATTTAAGTTATTTGACTTAATTGAAGTCAAATTAAAGGTATATTATTTATGAAGTACCTTTTTCTTTTATTTTTATTTTCTTGTTCTGTTAAGCATACAGCTTTTCCTAAAGCTGAAAAAGGTTTTTTAAATTTGACAAATTGGGATTTTAGTCAGTTCCAAAACAACAATTCTTTGATGACTTTAGATGGAGAATGGGAATTTTATTGGGAAAAATGGATACATTCAGAAGAATTTCAAAACCAAGAAAAAATAAACTCAATTGATAAAACTTTTATTCTAGTCCCAAATTCATGGAATGGTCATAATGTAAATCCAGAAAGAAAAGAAGCAAAAATAATTGAGGGTGATGGTTATGCAACTTATAGATTGAAGTTTCTTGTTCCAAAAAATTTATCTTTATCCATTCAGCTTCCTACAATGGGAACAGCATACAAATTTTATATTAATGGAAAACTTTTTAAAGAAGTCGGAACACTCGGTAAGTCAATTGCAGAGTCGATTCCGGACTATAAAGTTGATATAGTAAGACTTCCTTTTTCAGGTACTGGTGAATATGAATTTATATTTCATATTTCTAATTTTAGTTACAAACAAGGTGGAATTTGGTATCCAATAACAATTGGTTTAGATAAGGACTTAAATCAAGTTCGAGAAAAAAATTTGTTTGTAGATTTTTTCTTAGCCGGTTCCATTTTAATTATGGGTCTTTATCATCTTGGTTTATTTTTTGTTAAAAAAAATGATAAGTCTGCATTATGGTTTGGAGTTGTTTGTTTGCTTATTAGTATTAGAACTTTGCTTACTGGTGAATTTTATTTTTATACTCTATTTTCAAATTTTCCTTTTAACTTGGGAATTAAGTTAGAATATATTGCTTTTTATTATGGAATCCCAATTTTTGTTTTATTTTTACAAGAAATATTTCCTGAAGATTCTCCAAAATTAATAATTAAAGTTATAACTTTTAGTTCTTTTATTTTATCTATTCCAGTTTTTCTTTTTCCGCCTAGAATTTTTACACATACAGTTCAAATTATGGAATTAATTGCATTAATTGTGATGTTTTTAGGAGTTTATATTTTTATAAAAGCAATTTATAATAATCGTGAAGGTGCTAAATCAATTTTAGCAGGTTCCATATTACTTATTATAACTATTACAAATGATATTTTACATTCAAATCTAATCATATATACAGGTTATTATTCTTCATTTGGTTTATTTGTATTTATATTTTCACAGGCATTTTTATTATCCATTCGATTTGCAAAAGCATTTAAACAAGTAGAAGAACTTTCAGAAAACTTAGAACAAAAAGTTATAGAAAGAACAAAAGAGTTGGAGCTTGCAAAAAAATTAGCTGAATCAGAAAGAGAAAAATCAGATAAATTATTATTAAATATTCTGCCTGAAGAAGTTGCTGATGAATTAAAAGAAAAAGGTTTAGTAACTCCTGTTTTATTTGAAAGTATCACAATTATATTTACGGACTTTAAAGATTTTACAAAAATTGCTTTTGGACTTACTCCTGAAAAATTAATCGGGGAATTGGATTATTGTTTTTCGGAATTTGATAAGATTATAGAAAAATATTCTTTGGAAAAATTAAAAACAATTGGTGATTCTTATATGTGTGCTGGTGGAATTCCAAAAGCAAATAAAACTCATGCAATTGATTCTTGTCTGGCTGCTTTAGAAATTCAAAATTTGATGAATCAAATTCAAAAGGAAAAAAAAATTAACTTTGATAAGTTAAGACTTGGAATTCATTCAGGCCCTGTGATGGCTGGTGTAATTGGGCAAAAAAAATTCACTTATGATATTTGGGGTGATACAGTGAACACTGCAAGTAGAATGGAATCAAGTGGAACAGAGAATAAAATTAATATTTCGTCAAATACTTTTGAATTGGTAAAAGATTTTTTTGATTGTGAATTTAGAGGTGAAATTGATGCAAAAAATAAAGGGAAAATCAAAATGTATTATTTAAATAAAATCAAACCAGAATTTTCAAAAGACTCAAATGGATTAATTCCAAAAGAACTTTTACATTTTCAAAAATAACAAAATTACAGGGATTCACTTCTAGTAGGTTTTAATTACTTACATGTAAAAATAAAATTTTCTAACAAGTTCGCTTTTATGCAAACATTTCCTTCTGAAAATCAGTTTAATATTTATGAAAACTAAATATATTTTTACAAAAAAACAAACTGTTGAATTAAGAGAATTGGATGAAATTGTAGAAACTTCTTGTACCCTTTTAATTCCTGAAATTTATTGGGTAGAATTACACACAAAAATCGAATGTTTTGGAAGTTTGAAAATTTATTTTGCCTATTTACTAAAAAAATATGAAATTTATTTGAAAAGTGGAATAGTGCCTTATTCTACTCGTTTAAAAACTGAATATCAAGAGAAAGGGCAAAATTTGATTCGGAAAGATTTTGAACCCTGGAAGAAAGATTGGTTTCTGCTGAAGTTGTATAGGGCAGCATTTAATTTTTCGATCAATAAACTTTTTGTGTTGTTGCTCCGCCTCGATTTGATGAATTTTGCTGAAGTTGTGGAATTTACCTTTAACTTAGACTTCCCCGTTGCAACGGGTGAGGAATGGATTTTCCAATACGGGGGATTCTTCCAAAACAATAAAATTCCCCAATACGAAAGGATTTTCGAGTTCGGATAAGTTTTTCAAAACTTTAAAGCTAATAGTAGGGAAATTTGATTCAAAAAAAAACAAATTTAAAAATACAGCTATATAAAAAAAATTTTCCAAAAAGATTTTACATTTTTACAAGTCCTATTTTTAATTTTAAGCGATAGAGATACAAAATGTCGCTAAGCAGTGAAAGCTGCTTAGCGAGTCAGAGCTTTTAAGCGAGGACGGGACCATTTTGTAGCTCGGGTCAGTTTTTTGAGGATGCAAGAGAAGAAATTATAAAAAACTATCTAAAACGTTTATCCTCTAAAACTGACATCGCCCAAATTATGAATTTAAGTTTAATCTGTTTTTTTTGTAAAAAATTTTTTGAGAAATGCAAATGCTGCAACAGCTCCAAGTGCAATAAATTTCCAAAATTTTAAGAGTATTGCAAGAAGACCAGCTTTAGCTAAAACTTTTCCGGCTATCAAACCTCCGATTCCATAAGCAGCAACTTTGTCTAAAGAAGGGTTAAAATCTGCATATTTATTGCCATCATTAAAATCAGTTGATGCTAAAATCAAATCAATATCTTTTTTTACAATTTCGAGTTTATCAATGTCAGAAATAATATTTAAAACTAGCACACCTTTTCTACCTAAAATTCTAATATTATAATTTAAAGTGTTCACTTCTGTTCCATCAAATTTGATTTCTTTTGCCCAGTGGAGTTTTTTATTTTTTTCATCATAAAATGGTTTTGAAGCCCAACCAATCAATTCAAGAGATCCATATCCTTCTTTTTTACGATATTCATTTGCTTCATTCATATCAGATTTCATTTCTTTTAAAAGATCATCATAATTAATCTCTTTAGCATCATCGTCTTTAATATAACCTTCATCTGAATAGGAAAAAGTAACTGCATAAGAAAATGTACTATTCAAAGGATCTTCATTTTTTAACATTAACAAACCTAGATTTCCATCATTAGGGGGATTGTTCCAAACTTTTTCTAAAACAAATCTTGTATCTTCTTTACCTAAAAATTTGAATTTATCTGGAATTGTGATTGTAGCTAATTTATCTCCAATAGTAACTTTTCCAGATTGGTATTTTAGTTTTGACAAACCCTCATTGATTTTTTTCATTTCATCGTTATCTTGTGAAAAAATTCCATTAATCAAATAGAAAAAAATTAAACTCAACTTAAACATATTAAATCTCCCAAAAAAAATAATTTTGTATTCTAACAAATTTTTTAAGTTTAGTTTTTCAGGAAGTATAATTTTTGATTTGATATAACTATTTGGATTTTGAAAAATCTAAGTTTAGTGGGTAATCTTTTTTAGTTTAAAAAAATTAAGTTCTATTTTCTAAAAGGTAGAATTTATATTTTTTCCCCCTCGCTTAGTGATAAAGCAAATTGAGGGGGAAGTTTTTTTTAATTTACAATAAACTCTCTAAAATAAACTTCTTTGATTTTACCGTTTGTTAAAATATGATTGATATGAGCTTTGATTTCTTCACGTAAATCCAATTGGTCATTAATTGTTTTTAAATCTTCTTTTGTCTTACGAGAAATAATTAAATTAATAATATTTTGCATTTGTGGAAGTCTTGTTGCTAACTCAGCTCCAAGAGCTTGTTGTCCAGTATCAAATCCAAATGTCAATTTTAACTTAATAAAATGTGCTTCACCAACATCAGCTGTGTTTATTCTGAATTCATCCACAAAATTAAATGTCTCAAGTGGAGGAGGAGCTTTTACTAGTGCAATATTTTTTTGTTGTTTATAAACAGATGTTGCTGTTTTTTGAGCAACAAACATTGCTATAACTGCTACCAATATAATTCCTAAAATACCTGCTGCAATCCAAATTAACCATTTGATGATTGGGGACTGCATTTTCGGTTCGGCAACCGGTTTACCTTCTTCATCATCTTCTACTGCTGCATCACCCATAGTTTAACTCCTCTTTAAAATTACTCTTCGCCTTCTATAGTATTTTCTGTGTTAGGAAGTCTTGTATCTGGAAGTTTATAGTTGCTTTCAGATAATTTTCTTTTCACAGATTTTTCAGATAAAATTACAATATCAATTCTTCTATTATATGCTTTTGTTTCTGGTGCTCCCACTTCTTCTACTATATAAGGTCTTGCAGATCCATAACTCACTGCTTGAAAATATTCTGGAGGAAGTTTTCCAACATTTATCATATAAGTTGTGGAGTTGATTGCTCTTGCACCAGCCAGATCCCAGTTATTAATATAAGCTCTTTCTTCTCTTCCAAGATTTGTTCCTGGTAAAACAGCATCTTCATCTGAATGACCTTCAACTTTTACAAATCGTTCTAAGTCTTTAATTAGACCAGAAGCTTTTTTTAAAACGTCTTTTACTTCTTGTAATAAAATTGCAGAAGCAGGATTAAAATAATCAGCACCAACAAGAGAAATTACTAAACCTCTTTCGTCTTCTGTGATTCTAACTTTTCCTTTTTCTACTTCTGATTTAAAAACTTGAGTAGCTTGGTTTTTTGCTTTTGATAAAGCTTTACCAGAAGTTTGGGATGGCAATGATTCAATATTCATTCCCAATTCTTCAAGAGAACCTTTAGCTAAAGTTTGTCCTCCATCAAAAAATCCAGTTGAGGATTTGAATACTGATAAAATAATTTGCATTTCTCTTTGATTTGTTTTTCCAGTTGTGTACAACATGATGAAAAAACAAAGCAACAAAGTTACCATGTCTCCATATGTCAACATATACTCTGCTACTTTTTGGATACAATCAGGACATTTTTGTTTTGCCATTACCTGTTAATCCTTACCATCATCTTTTAATGCACCTCTTTCAGAGGGAGCAAGATAACTAGATAATTTTTCTTTTACAATTCTAGGATTGTCCCCTGATTGAATAGATAAAGTTCCTTCAATCATGATTTGTTTCATTGATAACTCATCTTCAGAACGTTTTGCTAATTTTTTTACAAATGGAATTGCCATCATGTTTGCAGCAAATGAACCGTATAAAGTTGTAATTAAGGCAGCAGCCATACCAGTTCCAATTGCAGATGCGTCCCCAGAACCTAAGTTCTTTAACATGGCAACTAGACCAATTAATGTTCCAAGCATCCCAAAACCAGGCGCAAGTCCACCAAGTGTATCCCACCAAGCTCTCCCTGCTGCATGACGTGATGCAATATTTCCCATTTCGGTTTCCATAATATTTCTAACAAGTTCTGGATCAGTTCCATCTACAACTAATTGAATTCCTTTTTTAAGGAAATCATCTTGTAATTCATTAACGTCATCTTCAAGTGCAAGTAAACCTTCTCTACGAGCTTTTTCAGAAAAAGAAACTAACTGAGAAATTAAAGTTGGTATATCAAATTTATCCACAAAAAAAGCTTTTCTTGTGACTTTACCAATTGAGAGTGTTGCTTCCCATGGTGCAGAAAGAATTGTTCCTGCAATCCCACCCCCAAATGTAATCAAAACTGAAGGAATATCAATAATATCACCTGGACCAAGACCTGCATAGACTACTCCGAATGTTAATAGAAAAAGACCTGAACCAAGTCCAATTGCTGATGCTATATCCATTAATTATTTCTCCTCGTTCTTTTGTGGAAAGATTTTATCATGATAAATTTTTCTTTGGTAATCAATTATCATTTGAATTACTTCATCCACTTTTTCTTTTATAATCATTTTTTTATCATTACTAAGTGTAATTACAGTATCGGGTGTACTTTCCATAGTCTCAATCATATTGCAGTTAATAACAACTTCAGAATTATTTAATCTATGTAAAATTATCAAATTTAGCCCAATCTCTTAACTAATTTATCGACTTGTTTTTTTAATTTTTGTATGAATTTTTCTTCTGTAAAACGATTTATATTTTTTTGGAAATCATTTTTTTTAAATTCTAACCTTTCAAAATCCAAAATTGCTTGGTTTAAGGAATTTGTTGTTTGTTCTTTAAAAAAAATACCGGTTTGATTTTTAACAACTGTTTCTAAAGCTCCACCTTTTCCAAAAGCAATCACAGGAGTTCCATAAGCTTGAGATTCAACAGGAGCGATTCCAAAATCTTCTAAACCGGGAAATACAAACGCTTTTGCTTTTTTGTAGTATTTCACTGTTTCTTCTCGATTTAATTTTCCTAAAAACTCAATATTTTTTGGAATCGTTTTTTTTAGTTTGGCTTCATCTTGTCCACCGCCAATTATCAGCAATTTTTTTTTGTTTTCTGAAAATGCCTCAATTGCCAAATCAATTCTTTTGTAAGGTGCAAATGCAGAAACTATCAAATAATAATCATCTTTTGTTTCAGTTTCTACTTTGTAATTTTCAGGAAGACAAGGTGGGTAAATCACTTCAGATTCTCTTCTGTAAAATTTTTGAATTCGCCTTGAAATAAATTCAGAATTACAAGTGAACATATCAACTCTTGCAGCTGAGCTCACATCCCAGTTTCTTAAATAATTAGAAATTAGCTGAGTGATAAAAAATTTTAGCCCTGAATTATTTGGAAAATAATCATAATACAAATCCCAAACATAACGCATTGGAGAATGAATGTATGAAATATGAACTGAGTCAGGGGAGGTGATTGCACCTTTTGCTACACAATGAGAAGATGAAATCACCAAATCATATTCTCTCAAATCAAATGTTTCAATTGCAGTTGGAAATAGTGGAAGGTACAATCTGTATTTTGATGGAAATGGAAGTTTGTCAGTAAACGCAGTATAGATTTTTCTATTTTCAATATTTGCATTTAAACTTCCTTTTTTATAAAACAAAGTGAACAAGTCTGCATTTGGATAAAGTTTTAAAATTGAATCTAAAACAATTTCTCCACCTCGATAACCATTTAACCAATCATGAATTACTGCAACTTTCATAATTAAATTATAAGTATAAACTAAACATGGAGTGCAAGAATTTTTTTTGGTTTACTTTTGGGCGATTCGCTCTTCGAGCGACCGAGCTTTCAGCTCTTGTCAAAATTTTTTATTCACCCCTCAAGAAGAATCTCAGGGTAAAAAATTTTGACACCGCTTCAATCTCTATCGCTTTTTGAATTGAAAAATCAAAATATTTACGGATTGACTTTTTTTACAATAAACAAGCTAAATTTAATTTATATGCAATTATCAAGTTTGTTAGAAGAAAACAAAACTAAATTAAAAAATTATATTGAATCAGAAAAAATTGAATGTTACAGAATTTTTAATCCTACTGAAAATTTTCCATTTGCAATTGATAAATATTTAAATCGTGTATTGATTTATTTTTATGATGAAGTAAGTCTTGAAAAAAAAGAACAAATTATTTTTGAACTTCAAAACTTTTTTCAAATTTCAAAAGATTTGATTTATACAAAAGAAAGAAAAAGACAAAAAGAAGGGAAACAATATGAAAAATTGGATTCTACTTATGAAAATTTTATAATTCAAGAAAACGATTATTCACTTTATATAAATTTAAAAGATTATTTGGATACAGGAATTTTTTTGGATCATCGAAAGTCTAGAAAATTTGTAAAAGAAGAATTAGCACCAAAATCCAAATCAGTTTTGAATTTATTTTCTTATACTTCTAGTTTTTCAATTGCTGCTAGTTTTGGTGGCTCAGAATTCACAACTTCAGTGGATATGTCAAATACCTACTTAGAGTGGAGTGAAGAAAATTTTATTTTAAATAAAATGGATTTAAAAAAAAATAAATTGATTCGAGAAAATATTTTAGAATACTTTCAATTTTTAAAAAAAGATAGAAGATTTGATTTGATTATTTTGGATCCACCTACTTTTTCTCGTTCTAAAAAAATGAAAATTCCATTTGATATTCAAAAAGATTATGTTTATTTGTTAAATGAATCTTTAAAAAAACTAAATCCCGCTGGTAAAATTTTCTTTTCTACGAATTTTCAAAAATTCAAATTAAATTCTGACTTAATTCCAAATTCAAAAATCATAGACATTACAAATGAAACAATTCCAAATGACTTTTTGGATACAAAAATTCATAAATCTTTTTTAATTTCAAAAGATTCACTTTAAAAAATTTATCCAAAAAAAAATCTGAATCTAGGAGAGTCTAAATGTCAAAAAAAATTTTAATCTTTTTTTTATTTATCAATTTAATCCAATGTGGAAAAAATAAAGAAGTTCAATTTGCAGGTGGGTTTCAAGGCGGAACTTATAATTCGGTTGCTGAGTCCCTAAAAAATTTACCTGAATGGAAAATTTCTGTTGTTCCAAGTAATGGAAGTTTTGAAAATATCCAGCTCATCAAATCTGAAAAAGTTGATTTTGGTTTGGTGCAATTAGATATGTTTAGAAATGCAAAAATTTCAGATCCAAGTATTACTGAAAAATTAATTCCAATTTCTCCCATTTTGCAAGACGAAGTTCATTTGATTGTTCGTAAAGAAATAAAAAACATTGAAGATTTAAAAGGAAAAAAAATCTTAATTGGTCATTCTGAATCTGGCATCAAAGCAACTTCTTTAACTGTTTTAAGAGAAGCTGGAATCACAGAATCTGATTCAAAATTTATTGAAGAAAACCCAACAACAGGTTTTAAAAAAATTTTTACAAAAGAAATTGATGCAGCATTTATTGTTTCTGGTATGCCAGTTAAAATTTTATCAAACATCACTGAAGAAGAAGGAAAACAAATAAAACTTCTAGATCTCAAAAATTTATTTGAACAAAAATTATCCAAAGGTAATAAAGTTTATGCACTTGGTGAAATTCCAGCAAACACTTATTCTTGGGAAAAAGATAAAACGGAAACACTAATTGTTCAAACTGTTTTATTTGCAAATTCAAAAGTTTCTTCTGACAAAATTAAAAATTTTATCGAAGCAATTTTGAACAATAAAATGACTTTAGAAGTTGGTCATTCTGAATGGAAAACTTTCACTAAAGAATTTATTCAGTCTCAAAAAAAAATTAATCCTGATATGGTTTATAAAGGACTTTAGTTAATTACTGATGTTACTAAAAAATTAATTTCTAGAATATTTTTGTTTATTAAAGAGAATTACAAAATCATTATTTACGAATAAATTAAGGAAGCCTGCTGCAAGCACCCCCTCTGTGAGGAGTACCGAAAAACCTCACCTGAGCACAGAGTGCAGTTCAGTGAGCGTAATTTGAGTTAATTATATATAATTCTTCAATACTAAGCAAAAGGGATTGTAGCGTTTCTGAATAGAGGTGTGCTTTAGCATGCCGATTCAGAAGTAGCGAAAAGCCCGGTTTTTATTTGTAACAATTTACTTTGGTGAAAACTAATTCAAAAACAATTTTTACAAATAAAAATTTGCCAAAAAACATTATTTAAGTCTTAAAAATCTGTTTATATAAAAAAAAGTTTTGTACAACTAAAACGACTAGTCCAAGTTTTTCAAAAAAATATGAAAATTCCATCAATTCAATTCTATACATCCCTGCTATAATTAAAAAAGAAGAATTTAAAAAACAAAATGAAGTGAATTTATAAATTACTTTTGTCTTTGATAGCCAAAATAAAAATGATAAAAATAAATAAGCAAAAAAGTGAAATCCGTAATAAAAATAATTTATAAAATCTAGTCCAAAAATAGCAATTTCAGTTGTGCCAATTCCACGATCAGATAACAAGTAAAGAATTTTATTATTTTGTATTAATGAAAATAAATAAAAAAAACAAAGTAAAATATAAAATCCAATAGAATTTAAAAATTTAATTTCTTTAATTCTTCTGAAAATTTTAATTTGTAAAATAAAAATCCCAAAAATAAATAAATCAATTACTTGTTTTACTTTAATGGCTTTTCTAAATTTTTCTTTTCTTTCTTCAAATTCTTTTGTTTCAGGAAAACCTAAAATTTCATAGTATTCTTTTTCTGTTCTAATTTCTTCTAAACCAAAATGAGATAAATAGAAATGATTTGGGTAAATAAAATTTGGTGTGAGAAAATGAAAATAAACTAGTAGAAAAAAAAAGAATATTCCAAATACAATTGAAAATAAAATTTCTTTCATCGAATAAGCAAAGAACTATTTTTAATTTGTTTTATGATTTCATTCATTTTATATCTAGACTGTCCATTATGGATAAACTTAAATCCATAATTAGTTTCTCCCTCAGAAACTTTTTGAATCCAACTGAGCTCTGATTTTTGTTCTACATTTTCATTTTCAAAATATAAGTTCAAAATACATATTTCATTTTCTCTAATATCATAAAAATCTGTTTGAATTAAAACTCCATTTTCAGAAAGATTAGAACTTGTTGCACTAAAAAATTTTTTCTCACTCATCACTTCCACAATTATTTGAAGTTTGTAACGTGGAATATAAGTTTTATCAATATAGTCTTTAATTTTTTTAAAATCATTTTCAGAATGGGTTTCAAATTTAATCCATATATTTTGTTTATTTTGATGAAGTTTCTCGATTAATTCTATTTTGCCTTGAAGTTCAATAATATTTGAAAGATTCAAATTTAAGTTTATAAACAATAATATG
This sequence comes from Leptospirales bacterium, assembly GCA_013297885.1. GTDB lineage: Bacteria > Spirochaetota > Leptospiria > Leptospirales > Leptospiraceae > UBA2033. Next base: position 75,521 of record JAAFIR010000015.1, read on the forward strand.
TTGGATTCGATGCTTGGAATAAATTCAAGTGAATCATCAAATACTTTAATCATCATTCGATCATTTGAAATGAGACTAGTTTCAAGATGATAATTTTTTCCAATTACATTTAATGTTATTGGAAGTTTAGCTGAAACAGCTCCTTTACTAAGTTGATTCAAATTCATCGAGATCAATTTATTATCATTATCAGAATTGTAAACTGAATTCCAAGTTTACAGGATAATTGTACAAAAAAAGATGAATTAAGACCTACTCTTACTACACTAAATAACGCAATTTAGAAAACGTAGAATTAAGGGTGAACCCATAGGAGAGCAAATGCGTGAATACGAAATTACTTCAATTATTCTAGAAGGACAAACTTCTGTAATTGATGACACAAAACAAAACATAAAAGATATTCTCAGTAAAAATTCAGCTGAAGTTACAGCTGAAGAAGACTGGGGATCAAAAAAACTTTGGTATCTTATCAAAGGACATGAAAACGGACATTTTAGTTATTTAAAATGTAAAGCAGAACCAAAGTCGATTGAAAAAATTGAACATGAGTTCTATTTAAACCAAAATATTCTAAAAACTTCTATCATTAAAATCTGATGGCAACAGATTTGAATAAAATCCATATTTTAGGGAGACTTACAAAAGACCCTGAACTAAAAGACCTTGGTCAATCAAAAGTTGCTAATTTTTCAATCGCTAATAATAGAACATATGTTCAAAATGGTGAAAAAAAAACTGATGTAAGTTATTTTGATTGTGAAGCTTGGTCTGGACTTGCAGATGTTGTAAAAAAATTTGCTCCAAAAGGCAAACAAGTTGCAATAGAAGGAAGACTCATTCAACAGTCATGGGAAGCAGACGGAAAAAAATTCTCTAAAATAAAAATTAGAGTAGAGAACTTACAATTAGTAGGTTCGCAATTTTCCACCTCTGATGTTTCTTCACCGAGTGATGATTATTCAAATTACCAAACAGATATAGACGAAGAAGATTCAGTTTTTTAAAAATTTATAATAGCTAATAAAACAGCAAAGATCGAGGCAATTATGTCAGAAGCAGAACAAGAAGTAGTAGCAACTACAACAGCAGCACCAGAATATATTCCAAAAGAAAAAACTTATTCTCGAAGAGAAGAAGATGATGATGATGATGAAAAAGGTTATCGTGGTAAAGACGGTGAAGGGAAATTTTCCAAGAAGAATTCTAAATACAAAAGAAAAGTTTGCAAATTTTGTGTAGATAAAGAATTAGCAAAAGCACTTGATTACAAAAAAGTAGAAATCTTAGAAAGATTTATCACAAATCGTGGAAAAATCTTACCTAGAAGAATCACTGGAACTTGTGCAAAACACCAAAGAGATTTAGTTAGAGAAATCAAAAAAGCAAGATCGATTTCTTTACTTCCATTCAGAGTATTATAAGGAGTAAATGATGAAAGTTATTTTACAAAAAGATATTACAAATGTTGGGGATGCTGGAGATATTAAAGAAGTAGCTCCTGGTTTTGCTAGAAATTTTTTATTACCAAAAAAATTAGCAATTATCGCATCTGAAAGTTCTGCAAAAGTAATTGCACACCAAAAGAAAATTCAAACAATTAAAAAAGAAAACAGAAAAAAAGACATGACTGAGATTTCAAAAAAAATTGAAAGCTCAAGTTTTACTGTAAAAGTAAAAGTTGGCGAAAATGATAAACTTTTTGGATCCGTAACTTCTTTAGATATTGCTTCTGCATTAAAAAAAGAAGGTATCGAAATTGACAAAAGAAAAATTGATATGCCTGAACAAATTAAAGCACTTGGTACTTATCAAGTAAAAGTAAAATTAGCTGAAGGTGTTACTTCTATAATTAAATTAGCAGTAGAAAAAGAAAGCTAAACTTCTCTTATTAACCCTTTTTCCCTTCCTTCAATGGGAAGGGATATTTGTTTGGTATAAATAGCTTAAACTTTAAACCTCCTTTGAATAAAAATTTTGAAGATTAAATTTTTTATATTTACCTTTGTTTTTTTATCTCTATGAGACTTTCCTATTTGCACTATGATTTATTTTCATTTATAATTTCTTTATGCACATTGATTTTTATTTCCAATAAAATTGAAATTCAATACAATCTTTTTTCTAAACCAATTCATAATGTAATTTTATTACTACTTGGAACATTTTTAGCAAGTTTTTTGGGAACCACTGTTTCTACCATTTTATTTTTAAAACCCATTCTAAAAGTTAATTCTAATAGAAAATATATTATTCACACTGTGATATTTTTTATTTTTTTGGTTTTAAATATGGGAGGCTCTTTAACTCCACTTGGTGATCCGCCATTATTTTTGGGATACATGGAAGGGATTCCGTATGGGTGGACTTTTCAATTATTACCTGAAATGTTGTTATCTATTTTTATTTTTACATCAACTTATTTTTTGATAGATTTTTTGATTTGTAAATATGTTGAAACAAATGATTCTATTATTGAACCAAATTTTTCAAAAAAATTTTCTATAAATGGAAAAATGAATTTTATTTGGTTACTTCTTATTTTACTTTTGAATATTTTTTTTAAAGAAAAATTTTTTCCTTTATTAAATAAATTTCCAAATCTTATTTTTATTCGCGAAGCAATTCTAATTCTTTTAGTGATTTTTTCAGAATTGAGTTCTGGTAAAAATCAATCTACTTTAAATTCCAAAAGAGAAAAAAATTATTATATTACTGTAATTGTTTTAATAAATTTAATATTATTTTTTCAATTGGTTTTTTCTAGTTTTCTTTTTTAGAAGATTTTTGTTGGATTTTTTATCAGGCTTTTAACAAAGTATGATGTTTTTTTAAAAGTAAAATTTTACAAAAAAAACTTTAAAACAGAACATATTTTTTTAAGTTAAAATTTATTGAAATTATTTCTTAATAATGTAGGTTAGTTATCATGTTAGTTGGTAGAGCAAAAATCGAAATTATACAGGCATTACTAGTTTTAAATAATAACGAAATTATAAAAATAGTATCAACTTTATTAAATATTAATAAAAAAAATAAATCAGACTTAAAAATTTCTGAAATTTTTTTATCCCATTAATTAATTTTGGTTTGTAAATAATGTTCCAGTAATTATAAAACAATTGATCCATCTAAAAAAAAATAATGTAAGTAAAATTGAAAACCTCTCTAATTATAAATTTCTCAACACTATGCGAAAGGGATTGAAGCGGTTCTTCAAGTAGCGTGAGACTTAAGTCTCACGTTACTTGAAGAAGTAGCGTAAAGCCCGGTTTTTTTTACCTAACCCAATTTGCTTGACAAGATAACTGGGTTAAGTAAAAAAAATTCGCCCAAACTTTCTTCTAAAATGCCAAGGATTTTTTTCTTTACAAAAAAACAAAACTCTAATGAAGTAAATCTTTACTAAAATTTCTAATTAAATTAGGGAAATAAAAACAGGACAATCTATGAAATTAACCAAAAAATTTGGATTAACACTAGCGATTTTATTTTCATTTGCACTTGTAACTTCTTCCATCACAGCTGAAGAAACAATGCCATCTGAATCAAAAACCACAACAGAATCTCATGAACATCATGAAGGTGGACATCATGAAGTGAAAGGAAACGATTTACAAATTTGGTCTGTAATTCCATTTGTAATCATTTTACTTTGCATCGCAATTTTACCTATTTCTTCACATTCCATTGCACATTGGTGGGAACATAATAATAATAAATTACTGATCTCTGGAATTTTAGGTGCAGTATCTTTTGGAATTCTCACAGCAAATGGTTGGTTTCCAAAAATTGTTCACACATTAGTTTTTGAATATGTTCCATTTATCATTTTGCTTGGTTCTTTATTTTATATTTCAGGTGGGATTGTTCTCAAAGGTGATATTGAAGCTAAGCCAATTAATAATTTAATTTTTTTATTAGTGGGATCATTTCTCGCTTCTATCATTGGAACAACAGGAGCATCTATGCTTCTAATTCGTCCATTACTCAAAACTAATTCTGAAAGAAAACATATTGTGCACACAGTTGTATTTTTTATATTCATGGTTTCTAATATTGGTGGCTCACTCACTCCACTAGGAGATCCACCTTTATTTTTGGGATACCTTCAAGGTGTTCCATTTGATTGGACTTTTAAATTATTTCCTGAAATGATTTTATCGATAATCATTTTAGCAATTGTGTATTTTATTTGGGATACAAAAGCATATTCCACAGAAGAGAAAAAAGACATCAAAAAAGATCACGACCAAGCAGAGCCAATTTCACTTTCTGGTCAAATTAATTTTATTTGGTTATTTGGGATTGTTCTTTGTGTAGCTTTTTTAAATGAAAATTATATTCCTGCAATCAAACACAATCCATACATTGGATTTATCAGAGAAGCAGTGATGATTGGTTTAATGTTCGCATCCAAATTAACATCAGACATAAAACTCAGAGAGCACAACAAATTTACTTTTGGTCCAATCCAAGAAGTTGCTTATTTGTTCATTGGAATTTTTATCACTATGATTCCAGCCCTCATTTTACTTGAAGCAAATGGAAAATCTCTTGGTGTTACAAAACCTTGGCAATTCTTTTGGGCAACAGGTGGATTTTCATCAGTGCTAGATAATGCTCCAACTTATTTAACTTTCTTAAGTTTAGCTAAAGGTCTCACTGGAGCAACAACAGTTGCTCAAATTATTGCAAACCCAGAATGGGAAGCTCTCCTCAAAGCAATTTCTGTGGGTGCTGTATTTATGGGTGCAAATACTTATATTGGGAACGCTCCAAACTTCATGGTAAAATCTGTTGCTGAAGAAAATAAAGTTAAAATGCCAAGCTTTGGTGGTTATATGCTTTATTCATTTGGTGTACTGATTCCTCTATTTATCTTATTAACATTTTTGTTCTTTTAGTAAGTTTGGGCGATTCATCGCATAATACTGATTATGCGATGACCAAGCTCTCCTCTTCGGTCAAAAAATTTTATACACACTTCGACTCCACTCAGTGTTAAAAATTTTTTGACCACGAGTCGATCTTTATCGCTAGTCTTGTGCTTCGCAATATTTTTGAGGAAGGGTAAATGAACAAAAAAATTAAAAATAAATTTTATTATTTAATTTCTTTTATCAAACCTGAAAATTTACCAGATGTATTAAAATTTTTTGAGAATTCAGAGATTTTATATTTTACAAATCAAATTGATAATATTGACTATTCAATTTTAAAATTGAAAATTGTTGAAAAATTTCTTGTTGAATTTAACGAGCTAATGATGATTTTTATTAAAGTAGATGAAAATTCAAATTTTATAATTAATGATGATTATGATTCTAGAAACCATAAAAGAGACCTAAAATTAAAATCAATTAAAGAAGAATGCTTAAAACTAAAAAGTCAATTTCAAGCTGAAAAAAAAGTTTAATTCAAAAATTAATTTTAAAAATTAATTCAAATTTTAATAAAAAAAAGTTTATTGATGAAGATATTTATATAGGAAATTCTACCTTTAATGAAGATGAACAAGTTTGGGAATGTTCAGCGGATATTAAAATGCTTTTAGTTTTAATAGAAAATTCTAATGATTTATCAGAAAAATTTCCATTTGATACTTTTATTGTATTAAAGTATATTTTGGAAGAAGAAAATTCTTAAGTAATTTGAAGAGGATACAAAATGGAAATACCGAAGTTTCATGAGACATTTTCACCAATATTAAAAATATTAAAGGATGGAGTGGTTTTACATCATAAAGATTTAATAAATAGTGTTATAGAATCAAATTATTCAGATCTTCCCAGAGAACTTTTAGAGCAAACGACAAAAACCGGTGAGCTATTAATAAAAAATCGAATTGCTTGGGGGAAGTCTTACTTAAAAAAAGGCGGATATATATTTTACCCAGAAAGAGGAATGGTTAAAATTACAGAGAAAGGAGTTGAGGCTGTTAAGGAGAATTTAGAATTAAAAGATATTGTAAATGACTCCAACTTTAATGAATTCTATAATCCAGAAGTAAATAAAAATAACGAAAATAAAATTTCTAAACCAATAGATTCAACTCCGCAGGAATTAATCGAGTCTGGCTTTTCTGAAATAGAAATTCAAATAAAAAATGAATTATTGGAAAAATTGAAAGATACTGATCCTTTTGCATTTCAAAAAGTAATTCTCATATTATTACAAAGAATGGGTTACGGAAATTATATAGAAACTGCAAAATCTCATGACGGCGGTATTGATGGAATAATAAATGAAGATAAACTGGGCTTAGAAAAAATATATATTCAAGCAAAAAGATACACTGAAAATAAGGTTAGAGAAAAAGATATAAGAAACTTTATTGGTGCGATGAGTGGAGATACTAGAAAGGGAGTTTTTGTAACAACATCTTTTTTCGATGACTCTGCTATAAAAAAAGCGAAAGAAGCCCACCATACTATTATACTTATCGATGGATCTAAATTAGTAGAATTGATGTATCAATTTAATGTAGGGGTACAAGTGTTAGAAGTATATGAAATAAAAAAAATAGATGAAGACTTTTTTGATTTTGGTTAAGAAAAAATTTTGAATAAGTTGCCTAGCATCTAACTTAGCGTGATCTGCTTCAAAGCCTCACAACTTACGAATACAGTGAGGCTTCTCACATCAAGCCGGCTTAATCGTATTACCCACAAGTTGTAGTCTTCTTGTCAAACCCACCAAACCCATTCCCTTCCCCAGCCACAAAACTATTCATCGACTAACATCCGTTATGCGACAACTTAATACAACATTCCATCAAAACAACTACGCACAGAATCATTTTTATCAAAATTGGAATAGTATTTTCTTGGTAAAAATTAAGTCTCTTGCACATTGAAGTATTTTAGGTTTTAATTTCTATTGTATAATTTTTGGTTGGAAAAGGTATTTTAATTTCTGGAATTTGATATAATAGAAACAAAAGGTATTAAATCGCTTATTATAAGATTGTATCAAATAAAAGAGTATACGAAAAAGCATATTGAAAAACTAAAATGATATTTCTAAAAACAAGACTATAACGTTCTAAAGTTGATAGCAAAAAAAACTAATTATTCTATTTGACAATAATTATTTTATAATTATATGATAATTATGCGTCTGAATTTTTCTTGGGATGAAAAAAAGAACACAAAAAACAAGAAAAAGCATAAAATTTCCTTTGAAGAAACAGAAACGGCATTTTACGATGAAAGAGCTAAAATAATTCCAGACCCTGATCATTCTCAGGAAGAAGAAAGATTTATTTTACTTGGTATGAGTTTTAATTTAAATCTTTTAGTTGTTATTTAAACATTTTTTGAAAAAGTCGGAGTAATCATAATTATATCAGCCAGAAAAGCGACCAAGAAAGAGAGCAATAATTAAACACGAGAATAATAAATATGAGAAAGGAATATGATTTTTCAAACTCTAAAAAAAATCCTTATGCAAATAAATTATTGAGCTTGAAATTTGTAGATTTAAAATTACCGTAAATTAAAAGGAGTTATTATGCAAGTATCCATTGATTTGCCAGATAAATATTTTTCTTTCTATGATAAGCCGGCTCTCGTAAAAGAGTTACAGCTAAGCTTAGCTTTAATTTTATTCAAACAGAGTAAAGTTTCTATCAGCAAAGCTGCTAATATAGCTAGTATTGATTTGTATGAGTTTATGAAAGAATGTAAAAAAAATGAGATTCCTGTAATAAACATTTCAGTAGAAGAGCAAAATGAAGAGTGGAATAATTTAAAAAAGGAATTTTTGTGATTTTAATTGCCGATAGTTCTGCTCTCATAGCCCTTGCAGTCTGTGATTCTTTGAATTTATTAGATTTACTTTTTACGGAAGTAAAAGTCCCAAGAGCAGTATTTATTGAGGTTAGCAAGAAATCCAAGAAAGAAGCAGATAAACTCAGTCAATATTTGTCAGACAAAATTATAGACGTAGCAATGGATCTGAATTTTATTATTGAAGAAGGCACTATCGAAATTGGTGAATTAGAAGCGATGACTCTTTACAAGCAGCTAATGGCGAATTGGCTTTTAGTCGATGATCGGAGAGCTAGAAAGATAGCAGAAGTGAATCAAATAAAAATAATTGGAAGTTTAGGTGTTTTACTTTTAAGTAAAGAAAAAGGGCATATCGCAAGTATTAAATCTAGAATTGAAATACTTAAAAGTTCTGATGTATTTTTTTCGGAAGAGTTGTTACAAAATACTTTGACTTTAGCCGGAGAAGTGGATATTCAAAACACCGCCTAACTGCTAGTAACCACTGCAACAGAGTGAACTATATTCACATTCTGTGCACTCTCTCACTCAAAGCCGGCTTAGTCGTATTAGCCACAAGTTGTAGCCTTCTTATCAAACCACCACCCATTCCCTTCCCAGCTAAAAATATTTATCGACTAACACCAGTTATGCGAAACTTCAACTACGCACAGAATCATTTTTATCAAAATAGGAATAGTATTTTCTTAGTAAAAATTTGGTTTTCTTTGCACTTTTAAGTATTTCTGGTTTTAATTTCTAATGTAAAGTTTTCTGATTGCACAGCTAAATCAAAGTTTAGAATTAACACAAAAAAAAGTTGAAAATTGAAAACTAATTTATAAATTAAATATATGAATCAAAAAGAACAGCAAACAATTAAAGATTTGGCTTTTAAAATTAAAACTTTTTTTCCTGACTCGAAATTATGGCTTTATGGTTCAAGAGCTATTGGAACAGTAAGACAAGATTCAGATTACGATATAATGGTTGTTTATAAAAATTTAATTGAGAAAAAAAAGATCAGTGAAATTATTTGGGAAATTGGTTTTGAAAATGATATGTTGATTCTTGGTTCATATATTCCTGAAGAAATTTTTCAAAATCCAAAAATGAAGAATAGTTTTTTTATAGAAAACGTTTTAAAAACAGGAATTGCTCTTTGAGTTTTGAAGATAAGAAAGATTTTATTTTATTTCGTTTAAAGGAAGCTGATGAGTCTATCAAAGATTCAGAACTGCTCTTGAATAACAAAAGTTATAGAGCATCTGTTAATCGTTCTTATTATTCTATGTTTTATGGAATACTTGCTCTAATTAACATTTAAGGATCTTCATTTTCTAAACATACAGGAGTAATTTCTCATTTTGATAAAGAATTTGTAAAAACTGGAAAATTTTCTAAAGAATATTCTAAATCATTACATACTGCTTTTGAAATAAGACAAGAATCTGACTATTTAGATATGAAAGAAGTTAGCTTCGATGAGGCAAAAACTTTATTAGAATCAGCAAAAAAACTTCTCCTAGAAATAAAAAACTATTTAAGAACAAATAATGGATTATTTTACAATTGAAGTTTTAAATTACTCCTTTTAGAATAAAACTAGTGATGGAGAAAGTTGTGCATCAATCCAAATTTTCAAGCAGCAAGAACAATGTGATCGATTCTTTTTAAAGCAAAGAGAACAGATGCTTTTAAGGAAAAACAAAGTCCAAAACACTAACAATTTTTTGAACTTTTTTAATAGTTTAGGTTTTTAATCTTTATTTTAAATAAAATATTATTTCAACAACTCGGTTTTACCAATTAATATTGTCGAATGATTCTTCCATTTTTTTTAGCTATATTCATTTATGTTCTCCGAAATTCTGAGCTTTATTTTTCGCAATCTAATATACTCAAAGAATCTAAATCTTTTATAATAAGGTAGTGCAATTAATAATACAAAAATTAGAAAAAAAATTTTTTATTCCTAAAAAATTTTTCAACATAGCTAAGTTGCTGCGAAAACGATTGAAGCGGAAATCCTTTTATGTAATAAAAGATTGGAGCGTAAAGCGTGTTTTTTTAAAGTAGGGACTTAATTAATTAAGTCTATACTTTAAAAAATTCGCCCCAAATTAGAATCAAGAATATAAAATTATAGACTAGAATTCAACTCATCAAAAATTATATTTATGGCATCAGATCAAAATTTTGTAAATTATATAATAGACCAGTTAAAAAATGCAGATTCTATAAGTTCTAAAAAAATGTTTGGAGAATATGCAATTTATTCTGGGAAAAAAGTTGTGGGTTTAATTTGTGATAATCAACTTTTTATCAAACAAACTGAAACTGGAAAAAAATTTATTGGTAAATTTATAGAAGCTCCTCCTTATCCAGGTGCAAAAATGAGTTTTTTAATTGAAGATAAAATTGATGATTCTGAATGGCTTTGCGAACTAATTCAACTCACCTCAAAAGAATTACCAGAACCAAAACCCAAAAAAATGAAAAAAGTTAGTAAGTAGATGATAAATTTTCCAAAAAAAAATTCTAAATCTTGATTAGCTTTGTTTTTTCTTGGTATAATTATTACAAAAAAATCATTTTCAATTCATAATCAATTAATTACAATTTAGTAGAAAAAAATTCAATTTATTGGAAATGAAATTGACGAATGATTTTGTTTTAAAATAAAAGAATTAAATCACTATTCGAGGATAATTCAGTGTCTAGAAAATTAAAACCAGAAACAATCGCTTTACATGCGGGATCAACAAAAGGAGATCCAACAACAACTTCAAGAGCAGTTCCAATTTACCAAACTACTTCGTACGTTTTTAATGATACAGATCATGCTGCTAGACTTTTTGGTCTTCAAGAGTTTGGAAATATTTATACTAGACTAATGAACCCAACAACTGATGTTTTAGAAAAAAGAGTTGCTGCATTAGAAGGTGGTGTTGCTGCTGTTGCAACTGCTTCTGGTCAATCTGCAGAAATGTTAGCTCTACTAAATATTGTTGAAGCGGGGGATGAAATTGTTTCTTCCTCTTCTTTATACGGTGGAACATATAATTTATTACATTATACTTTTCCAAAAATGGGAATCAAAGTTCATTTTGCAGATCCATCTGATCCAAATAATTTTAAAAAATTTGTAAATGACAAGACAAGAGCTTTTTATGCTGAAACACTTGGTAATCCAAAGTTAGATACATTAGATTTAGCAGCAATTGCAAAAATCGCCCACGATTCGGGTGTACCATTTGTTGTGGATAATACTTTACCATCTCCCTATTTAGTAAATCCAATTGAACATGGTGCAGATGTTGTTGTACATTCGTTGACAAAATTCTTAGGTGGACATGGAACATCACTTGGTGGGATCATCATTGATGCTGGTTCATTTAATTATGGAAATGGAAAATTTAAAAATTTTACTGAACCAGATCCTTCTTATCATGGTTTAAAATTTTGGGAAGTGTTTGGAAAATTTGAACCATTCGGTGGAGCAAATATTGCTTATATCATCAAAGCAAGAGTACAAGGACTAAGAGACTTAGGTCCAGCAATTTCTCCTTTTAACGCTTGGCAAATTTTACAAGGAGTAGAAACTCTTCCAATTAGAATGGAAAGACATTCCTCGAATGCACTTAAAGTTGCAGAATTTTTAACTACACATCCAAAAGTTTCTTGGGTAAATTATCCCGGACTTCCAACTGACAAAAATTATGCTATCGCAAAAAAATATCATAAAAGAGATTTGTATGGTGGAATAATTGGTTTTGGAATAAAAGGTGATGTGCCTGAAGCAAAAAAATTTATTGATTCTTTAGAAATTTTTTCATTACTCGCAAATGTGGGTGATGCAAAATCTTTAGCAATACATCCTGCATCAACTACTCATCAACAACTAACTCTTGAAGAACAAAAATCAGCTGGTGTAACTCCTGATTTTGTGAGACTATCAGTTGGTTTGGAACATATTGATGATTTGATTACAGATTTAGATGAGGCATTAAAAAAAGTCTGATGTTAGAAAATTCCGTAGGTGTAGTTGAAACTAAAATCGCAAAGTTCGATTCTTTAGAATTAGAAAGTGGAGAAATTATTTCTCCACTAGAAATTGCATACGAAAGCTACGGAGTGTTAAACGAAAAAAGAACAAACGCAATTTTAGTTTGTCACGCTTTATCAGGGGACGCACATGCTGCAGGATTTCATGAAGGAAGTGACAAATCAGGTTGGTGGAATGAATACATTGGTCCAGGTAAACCATTTGACACAAATAAATATTTTGTGATCTCCACAAATGTAATTGGTGGTTGTAAAGGAAGTTCAGGTCCAACATCCATTAATCCAAAAACTGGAAAATCTTATGGTTCCCATTTTCCCTATGTTTCGATTGAAGATATGGTTAATGCACAAAAAAAATTAATAGAATCATTTGGAATTGAAATATTGTTTTGTGTAGCTGGTGGTTCAATGGGTGGAATGCAAGCTCTTCAGTGGACGGTTGCATTTCCCGATAAAGTCAAAAATTGTATTGTGCTTGCATCAAGCTCAGAACATTCAGCACAACAAATTTCATTTAATGAAGTAGGTCGACAAGCAATTCTATCTGATCCAAATTGGAATAATGGGGAATATGAAGATGCAAACCAACCTAAAAAAGGTTTAGCGATTGCAAGAATGATTGGTCATGTCACTTATTTATCTGATGAATTGATGCGAGAAAAATTTGGTAGAAAACCTCCTCGCGGAAATATCAAGAACACAGATTTTGCAGTTGGAAGTTATTTGATTTACCAAGGTGAATCTTTTGTAGATCGCTTTGATGCAAATTCTTATATCTATGTTACCAAAGCACTAGACCATTATTCACTTGGTCGAGGTGAAGTTCTCACAAAAAATTTGAGCCAAGTGAAAGCCGATTTTTTAATTATATCATTTAGTTCTGATTGGCTTTATCCACCTTACCAAAGTGTGGAAATTGTGAAGTCTCTTGAAGTGAATGCAATTAATGTAACTTATTGTGAAATTAATTTTTCAAAAGGTCATGATTCTTTTTTAGTGGATAATCCAGAACAAAAACATTTGATCCACCATTTTTTAGAGTTTGCAAATGAAGACGAATAAACAAATTTTTACAAACAGGCTGGATATTGAAATCATATACAATTTGATTCCAGAAAATTCTCGTGTGCTGGATCTTGGATGTGGTGATGGAGATTTACTTTTTCACTTAAAGAAAAAAAATATCAAAGCACAAGGAATTGAAAAAGATGAAAAATGTATTTATCATTGTATTGAAAAAGGTGTAATTGTTCATCATGGAGATTTGGATGAAGGTCTAATTCATCATCTTCCAAAAAGTTTTGATTTTGTGATTCTAAACCAAACGATTCAAGAAACTCATCATCCTGGAAACATTATTCGCGAAAGCCTTCGCATCGGAAAAAAAATTATAGTTGTATTTCCAAATTTTGCACATTGGAGAAATCGTTTACAAATTTTATTTAAAGGTGAAACTCCTGTTTCAGATAATTTACCTTTTCGCTGGTACAACACTCCCAATTTACATTTTTTATCCATCACTGATTTTAAAGATTTTTGTAAAACTCATCATTTAAAAATTGTAACAAGCAGTTTTTTTTCTGGAAAAAGTATTCGTAATTTGGGACCGAATTTATTTGCAAAACTTGCTTTATTTGTTTTAGAAGAATAAGGCGATTATGGAAATTAATTTAAAAATCTTTCTCTAAAAAATATTTTGCTAGCACAATGAAAAAAATAGAACTAGAACAAATTTGTATTGGATTTGAGCAGTTAGGAATTGACAATTTCTTTAATAAATTTCTAAAAAAAAATTTCCGCTTGTGGGCTAATAGCAGATTCCAATTATTTACAATTTTTAAATTACGATAAAATTGAATATAAAATAAAATATTTTGTAGTAAGCTGTATAAAATAAATTAAAACAGAATTTTTTGATTTTTTCAAAAACATTAACTGAGGAAAATTTCAATTTGATTATCTAAAATTTAAAAAGCTAAGAGATAATCAAATACAAACAAGTTTTAGAAAAAATTCTAAAATTGTATTAAAAACTTTATAGTAGAAAATAAAGTTCCACTTTAAACAAAACGAATCGTTTATAATTTTCCTTATTGAAAAAAATTTCAAATTTTCACCTAATTTGTCTGCTGAAGATTTATAATTTTTTTAAATAGGAGAAAAAAATGAACTGGTCAAAAAGAACAATTAATTTAACAAAAAAGATTTTAGAAGATGTTCCTGCTGAAAATTTTTTAGCAGGATATGTTGTGATGAAACATTCTGAAAGTGAATTTGGTCGCCTCACCACAATGGATGCAATCAATTATAAATACAATATTAGAGAAATGTACAATGATGAAGTATTAGTAAATTATCCAAGTTTAGATGCCTTAATTGCAGATGGTTGGGTGGTTGATTGATGAAAACATTGGTGATACATCCTCCTGATCCAAGCACAAATTTTTTAAAACCAATTTATCTCGGAAAAAATTTTACTGTCCAAAAAGATTATAGAAAATTTGCTCTAAGGAAATCAATTTTAGAACATGAAAGAATCATTTTACTTGGTCATGGCTCTGAAGCTGGTTTGTTTGATCTAGAAAAAGGTTTTTGTATTGAAGAGAAACATGCAGAGCTTTTTAAAGACAAAGAACTAATTTGCATTTGGTGTTATGCAAGTGTTTTTTTTCAAAAAAAAATTCTTCGCTTTAATCCAAAAAAATCATTCTGCACTGGTATGTTTATTTCAGAAATGTTGGAAGCTTTGCTTTTAAATGTTGAAACAGACGAAGAAGAAATCGAAAAATCAAATTCTGATTTTGCAAATATTTTTGAAAAACTTTTGGATGAGGACGACAGAGCTACTATATTAGAAAATTCGTATATAGATGATTCTGAACTACGAAAATTTAATGCTAAAAGATTTTTTGAATATTCAAAAGGATTGGTAATTGTATGAAAAAAAATAATCTTTCCAAAGAAACAATAGAGTTTTTAAAAAAGAGTTCTACTCAAAATTTTTTAGTTGCGGCTAATGAATTTGTCGCTTTATTAGAAAATAAAAAAATAGACAAAGAAGTGTTTTTTACAAAAATTCATGATGCACTAGTTGAACTTTATTCTACTGGGTATAAACTGGAAGAAATTAACCTTAAATATTTTTCAGAAAAGAGCCAATTTGATATAGATACTAATTATAAGAACCAAGATGCAAAAAAAATTACAGAGCTTGGTGATAGATCATTTTACTTTGAATTACTTGATCCCACTTTAGAAAGTATAGAAGATGATCCTGCTTTTGAATTGCCAACAGAAGAAGGGGAAGAAATTGACGTTACTTTTAATCAAGTAAGCAAATTTTTTTTAGCAGATGATTTTAATTTAATTTATACAAATATTAAAATGGAATTATTGAAGATAGAAGAAATAAGAACGGACGAGTCGGTAGAATCAGCCTTCAGAGAATTAAAATCAGGTTTTAAAATCAACTGGGGCAGAAATTGTATTAGTGCATTAAGATATTTTCATTATATACAAGATAGTTATTTTAATTAAATCAAAATGAATCTACTCACTGTAGCGTTCTGAATTAAACGATTTTGCTTAAAATTGTCGAGACTAATTTTTGATATGAATAATTCAATCTCAAGTGTTGAATCAAGTATATGTTTTAATCTAATTTTATCACTTTCTAGCATAAAACAATTTTAAATCTTTTTCTATCAATGGAAATATATACGGAGATATAGACTCTTTAGTAAGTAAGTCAACTCGCTTTCCTAAAATTCTTTCTAGTTCACGTTTGTATCTAACTAAAGTAATCATGCTAATTATTGGTTCAAATTCAACTAATAAATCTAAATCACTATTGAAATTTGCTTCCCCTCTTCAGTAAGAACCAAAATAACTCGCTTTGAGAGTTTCTGTTTTAGCAAGAAACATACAAATTTTTTCCATCTCAGAGTCATTTAATTATATGAGTCCAAGTTTCCTTGGTAATAAATATATTCTCTCAAAATTTATTGAAAAGCAGTTTTCTAAACTCCAATTCAAAAAAACTTCATAGTGGAAATTAAAGTTCCACTTTAAACAAAATAAATTGTGTATAATTATATCTTGTAACTTACTACTAATTCTTCAATTCAATAATTACTAGCAAGTCACAACTCTAATAGTGCATCTCACACCTGTTAGTTGCAATCTCGAAAAATTTATTTGACTAAAGATTAATTAAAAATCGCACTAGACAAAAAGGGGAAAATTATGCACGAAACTAAATGTTTTAAAATTATAAGAGGATGTTTAACAATTTTGATTTTTATTGTACTACAAAATTGTATGACAATTAACTATCCCGATAAAGAAGTTAAATTAAGTGAAGACGAATTTTATTTTTCTGAAAAAAATTCTAATTCTTTTGTAATGCATTTTATAACCAACAAAGATCATTTACAAATAAATTTTGAAATTATTAACGATAAATTGTACTGCCTTTCGATAACAAATGATTATGAAGATAATCTAAATAAATGGGAATATTTAGTCCAAGGAGTTTTTCAAAAATTGTTCACACTACCAGAAGGTAAAAGTTGGGACTGGAATTGGATTGATAGGAATTAAAAAAAATTTATTTATTATATTAAATATTAAAGGAGCTAATTATGAAAAAAATTTTAGTAAACGGAATTGAATTTGAGGATTCAACGGTGGTTTTAAACAACTCAAATGTAGAGGTCAAATTTAATGATGGCAATTTTCAAATGTATGGTGAACACAACGAAGTTGTTGTATTTTCTAACTCATCAAATTTGCATATTTATGGCGACTACAACAAGGTTAAAGTGAAAGCAAATGATTCTAATCTTCATATCTATGGAACACATGTGAATGTATTTGTTGAAAAAGGTAATGCAACTGTCTATGGAGATTATGGAAATGTGACTATTGAAAAAGATGCTGAAGCAGAAGTTTTTGGCGCTTATAAAAAAGTGAACAAGATTTCTGAATAAACAATATTTTCATAAAAAAAAAATAAAAAAGGAATTAAAAGATGATATATAGAATTTTAAAGAAAGAAGAACAAATCTTCCTAGAAGCAGTTAAAGACGACTCCGCTATTGATAAAGAAGCCAAACTTGAAGAGTTATTAAAATCTCCAGATGAGAATGGCTTTTTAAATGAAAATATTTTTGGAGAGCAACTACTTTTTTTGGGAACTCAAATTAGAACTAAAGATAAAAAACGTTCAGATATTTTAGCAATCGATAGTTATGGTAACTCTGTTGTTGTAGAGTTAAAAAAAGATAAAGGAAAACTTGGAGTTGAAACCCAGGCCCTTCAGTATCTTGCAGACCTTGCAACTTTTAAGGGTAAGGCTTTTATGGAGAAGTTTTTACCACTAACACCTAATCTAGAAGATACGCTAAAAGGATTTTTAGGAAATGATTATGATCTAAATAAATTAAATTCTAAACAATCTATTATCCTTATAGCTCGATCATTTGATCCTTCTTTATTTTCTATGGGCCAGTGGTTGTCTGAACAAGGAGTTCCTTTTAAATGCATTACATATAATTATTTTAAAACTAACGAAGAGGAATTTATTTCTTTTTCAATAGTATTTGATCAATTTTCAAATAAAAAGAAAATATTATCTTTTAATTCTCCATTAAACCAAACCCGAGAGCCTGAAGTATATTGGTTCAATATTGGCTTTAAGGAACAAGAGGCTTGGGATAAAATGAAAGAAAAAAAATTTGTTCCAGCTGGATTTGATGGAAGTCCAGGTGATAGAGGTGAATTGATTATGACTTCTTTTATTAAGGGAGATAAAATTGTAGCTTATGCAAGCGGATTTGGAGTTGTCGGATTTGGCGCGGTTAATGCAGAAACTTATAAATTAACTGAATTGAATAGTTCTGAAGATTATTTTGATGGACGATATCTTCATCGAATTGGCATTCAATGGGAACAAAAAATAGATTTGTTAATTGAAGCTATAACACCAATTACTTTAAAAGAGATCGTTGGCTTAAGTAATCCAATTCAAACAAAACAAATATTTCCAAGTGATAAAATTCAAGCTTTGTTAAGCAAATTTAATGATAATCAAAACTAAATGGGATTTAAAATTTTAGGAATGAAAATAATTTTATTATATTAAACTAAAGTCGAGAGTGAATAAATAAAAAATTCAAAGGATTGTACTTCAATATTTTATTTTGGGCGAATCGGAATGCAATACTTCTGTCATTCGATAGTATCATTTGGCGATATCATTCCGTCAGGCTCTCAGCTTCTATCAAAAAATTTCATACGAAATTTTTTGATAACGCTTCGATCCTTTTCGCATAGTATTGAAGAATTTATTCAATTATGGGAATATTTTTTAGTGGAGTTTAGTTTGTTTGGAACTTCATTCAATTTTTTTATTTTGGCGAATAGGAAAGAGAGAGCTATAGTATGTAAATTTAGTATATATGTAAAACTGTTTTAAGTTGAGTTTTTTTGTGAAATGGAAAGAGTAGAATAGTTATTTAAAATTATACGGGAGTTAATAAAATGAATCGATCAGAAATACTTAAATATATCGATCTTTATGATACTGAAAAAAAACTTATTCGATAAAATTGGACCGAAAGCGAAAAAAAGAGGTTATTTAACTTTTAAAGAATTTTATGATATATGTATGTGGAAGTCAGCAAGACCGAAAAAAAAATATCTCAAAAATCAAAAACGAACAGTAGAAGATGTTACAAAAAAAGCATTATCTGAAAAAGATGAGCGAAGTCGGATTCAAATTTTAACTGAATTACACGGTATCGAAATTCCAACAGCTTCCACAATTCTTACTGTTATTTTTCCAGAAAGTTATGCAGTAATCGATATTCGGTGTGTGGAGATGGTTCAAGAGAAATTCAACCTAGAATTAAAGAAAAGCATCTCTATGAATGTCTGGATTAATTATCTTGAAGAAATTAGAAAACAAGCAAAGGATTTTGATGTCACTCCAAGAGAGTTGGAAAAAGCATTATTTGCTATGCACAAAGAAAAGCTTGATAGAAATTCCTTCCAGAATTTATATTAATAGATATGAGCAAAATGAATAAGTATTATTTTTTTGCAAAAGTTGATAATGGAAATAGATTGCTGAGCAAAGCAGAATCATGGGGTGGATTCTAATAGCAAATTATGGAGAAAGTTTTGAAAAAAAAATATTAGAGAGTAAAAATCATTGTTATTTATTATTAGTTTTGAATAATTGAGCAATGAAACCTGAAATTATAGAGATTATATCAAATTATTTTAAAACAAAAAAAATAAAAAAAGCTTACCTTTTTGGTTCTTTTGCAAAAGGCACTGAAACCAATAGAAGCGATATAGACTTACTCGTAGAATTAACTGAATCAATCGGATTTATGAAGTTAATTGAATACAAATTGGATTTAGAATATAAATTAAATCGAAAAATTGATTTATTAACTTTTAATTCAGTCTCACCCAAAATTTTACCACTTATTCAAAAAGATTTAAAATTAATTTATGAACGTTAATGATAAAATACGAATTGAACATATCTTGGAAGCGATACAAGATATTGAAACTTTTACATTAAATTGTAGTCGTGAAAATTTTCTAAAAAATAGATTAATTCAAAGTGCAGTTGTTAGACAGTTTGAAATAATTGGTGAGGCTTCAGGATTTATCTCAGAAGAAATTCAATTCAAATATTCTAATATTCCTTGGCGAGTAATCAAAAACTTTCGTAATATTTTAATACATCAATATTTCGGTGTCGATTACAATGAAGTTTTCTCGGTAATCGAAAATGAACTTGGTAGTCTTAAAAATGAAATTAATAAAATTATTTTAGAAAATTTATAGTGGAAATTAAAGTTCCAATATAATCAAAAAAAATACTGTATATTTATATCTTGTGAGTTACTACTAATTCAATAATTACTAGCAAGACACAACTCTAATAGTGCAACTCACACCTGTTAGTTGCAATATAGAAAAATATATTTGACTAAAAATTATTTAATCTAATTTTTCAATTTATTTATCTAAAGTCTAGTTCCAATCTTTCTAAAATGAAAGCAGCTAAAATATCTTGTTTACTTTAAGCGAGAGTTTTGTTGTTCAAACTTTTTCAAATCGAGCTACCATGTTTTTTATTCTTTATTTTATTTAAAATTAATAAGAAATTACTTGTAAAATTAATAATATTTTAAAATTAATTAACATAGTTAAATGGTGAAAATAAAATGGTATCAAATCAGGAATTAGTAGAAATTCAAAATTTAATAATCCAAGACTATTCTCCAAATAAAATTATTCTTTTTGGGTCATATGCAAAAGGTACTGCAACTGAAAAAAGCGATTTAGATTTATTAATCATTTCTGATATTGAAAAAAAAATTCCACGATGGAAAAGAGGTTTGTCACTTAGAGTAAAATTATCTCAATATAAAATTCCAAGAGATTTATTGTTTTATTCAACTGATGAAGTTTCTCATTGGATAGGAGTAAATAATTCATTCATAGATAAAGTTTTAAAAGAAGGAAAAATTTTGTATGAACAAATCTGAGTTAGTTGCTGCTTGGATAAAAAAAGCTGAAAGGTGATATAAAAAATATAGAAAATAATTTATCCTTTTCTGATGAAGAAATTCCAATAGATACTGTTTGTTTTCATTGCCAACAAGCTATCGAAAAAATGTTAAAAGCTTTTTTAACTTCTAAAGAACTAGAATTTCCATATACTCATAATCTTGGTAGTTTAGTTCAAATTGCTCAAGTGGTAGATAAAAGTTTTTTTGAAATTAAAGAGAATGTCGAAGTTTTTTCTCCTTTTGCAGTTGAGATTAGATACCCCGACAATTCTGAACTACCCACACCAAATGAATGTCGAGAATTATTTCAATCAGTTTTAGAAATCAAAAAATTTATACAAGATAAAATTTAGTTATACAAACTCATAATCTTTTTCCAATCTTTCTAAAATTAAAGCAGCTAAAAAATCTTGTTCTTTATCGGGAAGAGTTTTGTTGTTCAATAGCTTGGGCGAATTTTTTTCCACCTAACATTCATTAACCGTAAAATCTAATTTATATTTGCTGGAAAAAAAACGGGCTTTTTGCTACTTCTTTTGAAAACTGGGAGACAGTGGGTTTTAACCCACTGCCCAGTTTCAAAAGAAACGCTACAATCCCTTTCGCTTCGTATTGAGGTATTTGATTTGGGTTGAGAGATTACTAAGTAAAATTACGTCTAGCAAACTTTTAAACAGTATATTTCTTGACTAAATATATGCTACAAAATTCCTTATACTGGTTAGTACAAGGAGACATAAAATATGTTTGATTTGGGTAAAGAATGGACTTCCTTTGAATGTCCAAAATGCAAATATGAAATTGATATTCAATTAATTGATTTAAACGATAATGAGCAAACTTATTGTAATAATTGCAAAGTTAAAATCCAATTTGATGATAAAAATGCTTCAGTAGAAACAAGTATCAAAAAAATAAATAACGCATTAAGAAATTTAGGAAAATAAATGTATTATAATCACAATTTAAGGACAAGTTTACAAGAATGGAAAGTAAGACTTGTAAAAGCTAATGTTGAACATTATGCAAGTCAATTAAAATTTCTAATCAATAATCTAGAAAATAATAAATTACTTTTTGGGCTCATTCAAGAGTCAATTATGAAATATTCTTATCCTAATTCAGATGAGTACTTTGAAAATATTTTAAAGTCAGACTTTAAACCAGAGATAAATTTTGAGAATCAAATGCACCGTGCGAGTTTAAGTTATCAACTTTTAAAATATGCAATTATGGAAAGCAAATCATATAGTTTATTCGGGTATTACGGTGGAAGTTTTGATGTAGCAAAAGAGAAATCAATTGAGTTCTTTATCACACCGATTATTTATTATCTGCATGATAAACTAGATGAATCAAATTCAATATTATTCCTTCTTGAAAAATATAAAAAAAGAACGGAATGGTTTACATACATAGAATTAAAAGCTAAATATGAGACGGCTATAAAAAGTTATGAAGAGATATTTGAAAATGATTTGAGATTATTTTTATTTGACCAAGGAATTGATTATCCTTTTTCAACTCCAAAATCTACTTCTGGACGAGCCGATATTATAGGTTCGATTGAAACTGACAATCCAATTGTTATTGAAATAAAAATTTTTGATAAAGAAAAAAATTATGGAAAAAATAGAATCATCGATGGCTTTTCTCAAATTATAAAATATACAAATGACTACAATAAAGAGATAGGATATTTAATAGTATTCAATATGAACAATCTTGAAATTGAATTTGAATTAAATGATAAAAATAATAATTTTCCACCAATGATACACTTTAGTAACAAAACATATTTTATAATTATTGTGAATTTATTTAATGATGTTTCAGCCAGTAAACAAGGTAAAACTGAAAAAGTAACTATAAATGAAAATGAACTAACAGCTATAGTTGATTAATTTTAAACCAAACACCACTACTTATTTGAATAGACAAAATAAGCTCTAGTGATACTGTATTTTTTTAAAGTTTTGTAAAGGGAATTTTTATGGAATCAATTACTACAAAAATGCGCGAGAGTGCTGAACGTTTTACGATTTGGTGGAGAGGAACCACTGATGAAAGAGCTGAAGCACAAACATTTATAAATGAATTTTTTGAAATATTTGGATTACATAGAAAAGACTTTGCACAATTTGAAAAACCAATTAAGAAAAAAACGGAAGCAGGAACTGGATTTGCAGATTTATTTTGGTCTGGCAAATTAATTATAGAAGCAAAATCTTCGAGCAAAGATACTGAAAAAGATTGGGCTGCAACATTAAAGCAAGCAGTAGAATATATTGAAAATCTTTTACCCTATCAAAAACCACAATACATATTATTAATCAACTTTAAACGATTTCAAATTTTCTCTGTTGAAAAATTAACAGACCCAAAAAAAGTTAAAATTACGTTTAAAAAAGAAATCCTGATTGAAGATTTATCAAAACAATTAGATGAATTTTTATTTTTTCCAGAACTTGCAGCTCAGTTAGAAGACTCAGAAGAAAAAATAAATAGTGAAGCGGCAAGACTCATTGCAAACGTATATGATGCAATTGAACGAAAAGGATATAACCGTGAAGAAATAGCAATTTTTTTAGCAAGATTGATGTTTTGTATGTTTGCGGAAGACACAGGAATTTTTGAACAATATCAATTTGAAAATTTTTTAAAAAATAATACAACCTCAAACAACTTGGGTGAAAAATTAAAAAACTTTTTTGAAGTTCTGAATACTCCAACAAATAAACGAAAAGAATATGAACAAGCTTTGATGAAATTTCCCTATGTAAATGGTGGGTTGTTCAAAGATAATCTTGAAAAACTTCCAAAAATTAATCCAGCATTTAGGGAAACATTAATTAAATGTTGCGAATATGATTGGTCTTTTATTTCACCTGTGATTTTTGGTTCACTATTTCAAGCAGTAATTCATGAAGAAGATAGAAGAAGTTTAGGTGCACATTATACTTCCGAAAAAAATATTATGCGAGTTGCACGTCCCTTATTTTTGGATGAGCTTCGAGAAGAATTTGAATCAGTAAAAAATAATAAAAATCTATTAGAAAAGTTTAGAAAAAAAATTTCTGAATTGAGATTTTTAGATCCAGCTTGTGGTTGTGGAAATTTTTTAGTAGTTACCTATCGTGAATTGAGGCTACTCGATATTGAAATCATTC
Organism: Leptospirales bacterium; assembly: GCA_013297885.1. Lineage (GTDB taxonomy): Bacteria > Spirochaetota > Leptospiria > Leptospirales > Leptospiraceae > UBA2033. Next base: position 99,131 of record JAAFIR010000015.1, read on the forward strand.
GATTACAAAATCACAAAAATTTAGTTTTAGATGTAAGCATTTTAACATCTGTTCAATTGACAAATTTTTTTGGATATGAAATTGATAATACTTCAGCGATGATTGCAGAGGTTGCTATGTGGCTCACAGAACACCAAATGAACATGCGTTTAGAAAATGAATTTGGAAAAACGATTCCCACTATTCCATTAAAAGAAGCTGCAAATATAAAAAAGTGTAATGCACTCACAACTGAATGGACTACAAATATCGAAGGAAAATATTTTGACTATATTTTAGGAAACCCTCCGTTTGTGGGGCAGCAATTACAAAATTCTAATCAAAAAGAAGATATGAATTCAGTTTTTTTTAATGTTGATGGCTCAGGAGTTTTAGATTATGTAACTGCTTGGTACTTAAAGGCAGCAAAATATATGCAGGACAAAAAAATCAAAGTAGCTTTTGTTTCTACCAATTCAATTTCTCAAGGTGAACAAGTTGGTATCCTTTGGAATGAATTATTTTACAACTATAAAATTAAAATTCATTTTGCTCATAGAACTTTTAAATGGAGCAACGAAGCGAAGGGAAACGCAGCAGTTTATTGCGTTATCATTGGATTTACAACTTTGGATATAAAAAGCAAAATTATTTTTGAATATGAAGATATTAAAGGTGAGCCTAACAAAAAGGTGGTAACTAATATTAATCCATATTTATTTGAAGGAAAAGATTTTGCATTACAGAGTTTATCTAAGCCATTATCAAAAGTTCTTGAAATTAAAAGAGGGAATTCTCCATATGATGGTGGAAATTTTCTTTTAGATCAAATTGAATATGAAGAATTTTTGCATAAAGAACCAAATGCAAATAAATTTATAAAAAAATTTTTGGGTGCTAGAGAGTTTATAAATGGTGAAAATAAATATTGCATTTGGTTAAAAGAAGCTAGACCAGAAGAAATCAAAACTTTACCTCACATCGTTGAAAGAGTAAAAAAAGTTAAAGAGTTTCGTGAGAAAAGTCCAGGAAAAGAAACCCAAAGTTATGCAGCTACACCAACTTTATTTAGAGATAAAAATAATCCTGACACTTTTATAGTCATACCACGAGTATCTTCAGAAAACAGAAAATATATTCCAATGGGTTTTTTTGATAAGAGTTATATTGCAGGAGATACTTGTATGACGATTTTTGACGCTAAGCTTTTCCATTTTGGAATTCTAAATTCTGAAATGCATATGGCTTGGGTTAAATCTGTATGTGGACGACTAAAAAGTGACTTCCGATATTCAAAAGATATTGTTTACAATAATTATCCTTGGCCGGAAAATCCAAATGAATCTCAAATTAATAAAATTGAAACAGCAGCACAAAAAGTTTTAGATGCAAGATTGGAATTTCCAGAAAGTTCATTAGCGGACTTGTACGATCCATTGACAATGCCAATCGTTTTACAAAATGCACATAAAGAATTAGACAAAGCAGTTGACTTGGCATACAGACCACAACCATTTCCATCTGAAGCAAAACGTATGGAATTTCTATTTGATCTCTATGAAAAATACACAGCAGATTTATTTACAAAAGAGAAAGTGAAGAAGAAAAAGAAATGAGTAAAGTTGGAACGAAACCAAGATTAAAACAAATTACAATAGAAGGTTTTCGATCAATTTCAGATCAAATTATAATTAAATTTCCAGAAAATAAACCTGTTGTTTTAATTGGTGAAAACAATGCGGGAAAATCAAATATTATTCGTGCTATTGAATTGATGTTTGGTGAGTTTCATCCGAAATATAAAAATCTAGAAGATTATGACTATTATCAAAGAAACCCATCTAACCCAGTAATCATTGAAGCAAAAGTTTCTGGTTTTAATGAAAAACTCGGCAGGGCCGAAGAATTCAACTGTGGCGGTTTTAAATTTAGATCTAAAAAAGGACAAGAAACAACTTTTGAAGCAATTCAAATTGAAGATGGCAAGCCAAATCAATATGTAAGTTCAAAACTAAGAAACGAACTTTTATGTATTGTAGTTAACTCTGAACAAAATCTAAATTATCAACTTAGTTATTCTTCTAAATATAGTTTACTATCAAAAGTTACAAAGGCATTTCACGAGAAACTTATCGAAGATTCAAAGAGAATTCAAAAGCTAAAAAAATTTTTTGATGATATTAAAACTACTTTTATGGAAGTAGAAGAATTTAATCTTTTTAGTAAGAATATGTCTTCAATCGCTGAAACAATATTATCTAATATGAGTCACGCACTTGCGTTTGATTTTTCAGCTTATGACCCAAGTAATTATTTTAAAACTTTAAAGGTTCATCCTACAGAAGAAGGCGACACTAGATCATTTGAAGAATTGGGAACTGGACAACAACAAATTTTGGCACTAACATTCGCGTATGCTTATGCAAAATCTTTTTTAGGACAAGGTTTGATTTTTATTCTTGATGAACCTGAAGCTCATTTACATCCATTAGCTCAAAAATGGTTAGCCAAAAAAATGTTTAAAATGGCAGAGGATGGATTGCAAATTATCTTAACTACTCACAGTCCTTATTTTCTGGATTTGAATTATATCGAAGGAATTAATCTCATTCGAAAAGATTCAAATAGTACCGAAAACTTTAATAATAACGCGTCAAGTTTGAATGAGTATTGTTTGAAAACTGCTTCGAATAAAGAAAAAACAAAACAGGAAACGATAGTTCCATTTTATGCGAATAATTCAACTGCTCATATTTTATCAGGTTTTTTTGCTAACAAAATTATATTAGTCGAAGGTTCAACAGAAGAACTAGCACTTCCAGTTTATTTTGAAAAACTTGAATTTGATCCAACCGAATATGGAATTGAAATAATTGGCGTTGGTGGAAAAGGGAATTTAGCTAAGTGGTGGAGACTATTTACTTTATATCAAATTCCAACATTTATCTGTTTCGATAATGACCAAAAAACTGAGGACAAAGATGGTTCAAGAAGAAAGGATGCACTTAAAGCAATTGGTATCAAAGATTCTGAATTAGAAAAAATATTAAGTATTAATTCATGGACAATAACAAATAGCTATTGTATTTTTGGAACTGATTTTGAAACAACTATGAAAAATTCTTTTAAGGATTATGCTGAAATTGAAAAAAAAGTAACATTAGCAATTGGTAGTAGTTCAAAGAATTTAATTGCTAGAGAGACTGCTAAACTAGTTGATATAAATATCCGAAGCGAAGGTAAAATACAACTCAAAAGGTTAATTGAACAAGTTAAAAAACTAACAATTTAAAACATTTTACCCAATTTCTGGAAATAATATTGTTGATAAAATAAAATTTGAAAACGGAAATGTTTATATAAACCAAACTCAATATTTTTCTGGTGTTTCCGAAGTTGCTTGGAATTTTTATATCGGTGGATACCAGCCCGCACAGAAATGGCTGAAAGATAAAAAAGGTCGTGTGCTAGAATTTGAAGACATCAAACATTATCAAAAAATTATCATCTCATTAACTGAAACAGATCGCACCATGAAAGAGATTGATAAATTGGAAATTATTTGATTAAAGTGTCTAAAAAAAATTTTGCCAAAGAACAAACTTTGGAGATAAAAAAAACGGAATGGTATCAAGATTTAAAAAGCAAAATTACTCCTGCTGATAATTTAAAAATATACAGACAGAACAAAGGACTTTCGCAAGGAAAACTTGCAAAAATTATTGGCGTATTACCTTCAAATATTTCTGAAATGGAAAGAGGGAAAAGAGGAATCAGTAAAGACGTTGCTAAGAAACTTTCTATAGTTCTTGAAACTAGAACCGAAAAGTTTATTTAATCGTTTAATTAGAATTAAGTGGAAAAAAATTTTACAAAAATTACTTCATACTTTACAAATAAGAAAAAAAGAGATTCCAAATTTAAAAGTGAGTAAAAATTTATTTCTAAAAATGCACTGATTGTATCGAGATTTTACTTGAAATAAAAGAAGGAATTTTCTGGCAAACAGAGAATCATTCTGTGATGAAAAAATTGATAGTAGTGGAAATATAATCGGATTCTCTATTCAGAATATAACCAAATTAAACATAAATTCTTTAAGCTTGTATTTAAAACCTGCTGCTAAAAAATTTTATATTTAAATTTAGTTATAATAGTTACTCTCAACTCCAACCAAAAAACCCCCAAGTGGTAACTAAACTTTCACTTTAATTCTTAAAATCTGATAGTAAGTATAAAAAATTCTAATTCACAAAATGAATTTGAGAACTTTAGTTTTAAACCAGATACAATTCTGCTTAAAGAACTATTTAAAAAAATAACACAGAGTTATCGAGAAAAGCACTAGCTCGATTTCACCAAATATCAAAAGGAACAGGTCTTTCTGTCATTACCATTGAAGAAATTAATGCGTAAGTTAAAAATGATACAAAAAGATAATTCTAATTTTGGATTGATTTCTAATTAAAGTGATATAAAATAGATAGAAATGGAATTTTTTTATGGAAAATTTGTTTAGATTAAAATCACAGACTCATTTTCTAATTTTTACTTTTTTCATTATTTTTATTGGAACTTTTACAGTTTGGTTTAGTCCTGTTTTGATTGGTTCATCTGCTTCTGTTCTACATACTTCTCAAGAGGAAGTTACTGTTGGAGAACTTATTCCTCCTTCTCTCAAAAGAGTTAAGGATTATCCTAGCGAGTTGGAAAATAAAACCTTAAAAGAGATTATTGAACTTTCCAAAGGAAAGGGAGATATTGCCTAAAAAGCTAAAAAAATAAAAAAACTTGTTGAACAACAAAAAAGGTTAAGTGAAAAGTATTAGTGGAGTGAATGTTATGATTATATTAAAAATAAAAGATTACATTAAAAATAAAAAATACCATGAAGCTTTAGATTTAATAGAAGAGATTCCTCAAATTTATTTAACATCAGAATTTTATTTATATAAAGGAATCTGTATTCAGTTATCTGATAATTCAAAATATAATCTAAGTGATGCTGAAAACTCTTTTCAAAAAGCATTAGAACTTGATCCTGAAAATATTGAAGTAAAATTAGAATTAGCTTGGCTTTATTTTAATGTGTTAGATGAACCACTAAAAGCAGAAAATATTTTTAGAGAAGCTTTAGAAAATAATAGAATGAAACTAGTAGAATCAATTGAAGGAATTATTAAAATTGCATTGGATGAAAATAAATTTACTGACTTAAATGAATTTCTAAAAGAATATAATAATTTAATTATTTCTGACTCAAAAATAAAATCATTGCTAGTCGAGAATGAATTATTATTACCCAAAAAAACAATATACTCAATAAAATAATACAATACAAACTCGAACCATCAGCTAATAATCATTTTTCCCCCAAGTGGAAACTAAACTTCCACTTTAAAACATTAAAATCTGATAAGATGGATAAAATTTCTCGAGATGAAAATCTTTTGGTATAGATGTGATTGTGTTGTGGATTAGTAAATAAATTTTAAACAGGGAAAAATAATGGAAAAAAATTTAGATAATGGAATTGCTAAAACAGATATAGGTGAATTACTTTATAAATACATTGATTCATTCAAAAATGAGAATACAAGGATAAAAGAGAACGATGAAAAACTTTTTTCTTGTCATGATGGATGTCAGGCTCCAATCATTGGGATAAGAAATAAAAATAAGAAATGGGAATTGTTTACAATTTCTCAGGTTATTGGAATGGGTGTTGCAAAGTATGAAACTAAAGTAACAGATCTTTTATATGATGATTTGGTAGAGATGAACAGTACATTAGGTTTATCTTATATTGGCACATGCTTGAATCACAAATGGGGGTTGATTCAAATTAAAAACAATCATACTCCACAATGTGAATGGAAAGTTTTATCAGAAAATAAATACGATAGTTTGGAAGCTTTGTTAGAGGATTTAAAAATTGAATATAAAAATTAAACTTTACAATAGAGGAATAGTTTATATTTAACTTGTGAACTCAAATCAAATTGGTTTTTGGATATAAAAGCGAAAGTGATTGAAACGGGGTCAATTTTTTTTCACTTCGACTCCGCTCAGTGACCGGAAAAAAATTGACCGAAGTTGAAAGCACGGTTTTTTTGTTGTAGAGGCGTTGCATGCAACGGCTTGAAACAAAAAAATTCGCCCAAATATTTTAAAAGAAAATTCTATTGATTCAATTCGATGAACAATAACAGATGAGTAAATATTTAATATGAACACAAAAAATCAAAAAATAGAACAGATTTGTTTTGGGATTGAACAATTAGCAATTGGGTTTCATTTTTTTAAATCCTATCCAAGAAAAAAATTTCCATTAAATAGATTGATTGATTTATTAGAAGAAGCTCATTATGGAATGGACGAATCAGAATCGAAAGGAATTGATGTAGCAAAAAATTATTCAAACTATCGAAAAGCATTAAAAGATAGTTTTGGAATTGAAATTAATTTTCAAAAAAAAATACCAAAAAATCTAAATAAATTTGAATCCAAAATACCAGAATTAATTAGCATTTATTTAAAAAAATATTCTTATAACTACAATGATAAGTTGTTACATAAATACATTCAACACCAAAAAAATCTTGGACTTTTAGAATACTCTCTTTACACGATAGTATTTTTGAACTTAACTAGAATGTTAAAAGCTAAAGTCGAAGTTATCTATGAAAAAATTCATGGAAATTCAAATCCAAAATCTTATAGAATTATTCCATGTGGTCATGACGCGTATTCCAATTTTTTAAGTTTTATTGTTTATGATTTAATCGATAACCAATTTAAACATTTTGCTTTGAGTGGGATTAAAGAAATCAAAACAGATTTTTTTCAAATAGCTAATGAAACTGATAGAGGAAATTTTCATTTTGACTATGAAGAGTTTCATAATTCAAAAGATTTTTTTATTCAAAGAGAAAGTATCTCTTATCAAATTAAAATTCGTGAACATTTATTAAAACATTTTGCTATTAAATTTTTTCCAATTTATAAAATAGTTAAGGAGTCAGAAGATTTTATTATTATAGAAATTGAATCTGATAAACCAAAATCAGTTTACAGAGCTATTTTTGAATATGGAAACGAAATCCAAATACTATCGCCAGTCGAGAGTATCAAAGAATATAAAAAAAACTTATCATCCATTATAAAATTATATCAGAAATTTTAGATTCATAAATCCAAGTATCTTTTGAAAGTCGGTATGCAGTAGTCTTAATTCGTTTCAAAAATTCTTCCAAAAGAATTTCTCAAGGGTGAACATTTAAAAATTTTTTGTCACTCTTTAATGATAATCAATCATCGATCTTCATCAAACATTACACTCTTTTTTTATCTCAATTTAATTCTTGCTAATTATATCAATAATACAAAACTATATACTTGGTGATAAAATTCATTTCTCAAAACTGAGAGAAAATTTTTTGAAATAGCAAAGCGGATTTTTTTTTGAAAGTGCAATTCAATTGAGGTGTTATAAAAATATATGGCAAGAATTAGAGAATTTGAAATAGAAGATGCTGTAAAAGATGCTTTGAATTTATTTTGGTCAAAAGGTTATCATGCAACTTCAGTAACTGATTTGGCAGAATCAACTAGTCTTCTTAGAGGAAGTCTGTATAAGGCTTTTGAAAGTAAACATCATATTTTAGTTGAAGCTCTTAAGTTGTATTCCGCAGATGCATGTTTAGCTATTGATCGAACTATTAGTTCTAGTGAATCTCCTTTAGAAGGAATAAAAAAAATAATTCAATATATTGCAAAAGCCTCAACCGGAGAAGCAGGAAAAAAGGGATGTTTTATGGCGAATACTACACTTGAAATGGCTTCTCAAGATCCTGTGATTTTAGAGATTGTTGAAAAACATTATAAAAGAATGGCAGATGTATTTAATAGAACATTAAAACTTGCCCAAGAAAAAAAAGAAATTTCTAAGAACACAAATATCTCTGCTTTAGCAGATCTAATACTTTGCTGGATTCAAGGATCAAGAATAATCGGCAAAACTAGTAATGGAAGCAAACGAGTAAAAAACTCAATGATCATTTTATTGTCAAATTTAAAGTAGTATTTTTTTGTATCTTTATAATACTGGTTATTTGTAATTGGTGACCAATCGTTCACTAATTATAAAATATAAAAACAGGAAAATATCAATGTCAGAAACTATGAAGAATAAAGTTGCAATCATCACCGGTTCATCTAGAGGAATAGGTCGAGCAACTGCTGAGCTATTGGGTGAAAAAGGAGCATCTGTTGTTATAAACTATGCAGGAAATAAATCTAAAGCTGATGAAGCTGTTGTATATATCGAAAAAGTTGGCGGAAAAGCAATCGCAGTGCAAGGAGATATGTCCAAAGTACAAGATATAAAAAATCTTTTTGCAGAAGCAAAAAATAAATTTGGAAAAATTGATATTGTGATTAATTGTCCGGGAACATTTGTTATGAAACCAATTGTAGAAATTACTGAAGAAGAATTCGACAAAGTTTTTAATTTGAACTCTAGAGGCACATTTTTTGTTCTTCAACAAGCAGCAAAACATATAAGTGATGGAGGCTCAATAATTAATCTTTCCTCTGGTGCAACTGTTGCTTCTGGTCCTGGTAGTGGAGTCTATGCTGCTAGCAAAGCTGCAGCAGAGCAAATGATTACTGTGCTTGCAAAAGAACTAGCACCAAGAAAAATTACTGTGAACACAGTTTCTCCAGGACCCACAGAAACTGATGGCTTGGTTTTGCCGCCACAGATTATAGAAAAAATGATTCAAATGACTCCACTTGGTCGCTTAGGTCAACCTAGAGATGTTGCAAATGTAATTGCATTTCTTGTATCCGATGAAGGGCATTGGGTTACTGCTCAGAACTACAGAGCAAACGGCGGAATTGTTTAAAAGAAAACGGCAAAGTTTCTCGATATGAATTAAGTATATGTTTTTAATGATCTGGAAATTTAAGATAAGTATGGGCGAATTTTTTTTGTGAAGCAAATGGTGGAAATCATTTACTACACAAAAAAAAACGGGCTTTCTTCTTCTGTCAAAAAATTTCTACAATTTGATTCGCATTGAACTTAGTGGAATTTCTGTTGCAGAAATTTTTTGACACCGAGTCAATCCCTTTCCATTAGATAAAAAGGTGACTTTTTTACTGTTTTATATTATCAGTAAAAAAGTGATCTGAACAATCTGTAGAAGAAGCCTAAATCCCTTTCAAGGTTTAAATCCTAACTAGC
>JAAFIR010000041.1 GCA_013297885.1 Leptospirales bacterium
TGCATAACTATTCAGATTTAGGTGGGCTTCAGAATACGGAAAAGTTTCTCAATACAAGCGAACGGGATTGTAGCGTTTCTGAATCCTCTGACTTTAGTCACAGGATTCAGAAGTAGCGAAAAGCCCGGTTTTTTTTCACCTAACCCTTTTTCTCTTCAAATAAAAAAGGGGTTAGGTGAAAAAAAATTCGCCCTGAAAAAATTTTATTAGAAAATCCTTTTACCAATTTTAGAAATAGATTGACAAATTCTCAAAACAAAAAATAATTTCGTTTCTTATGAAATTCCTCTTTTTCTTAATTTTAACAATTCCCATTTTTTCTATAGACTCGTTTGTTCATTTAAAATCTGATGAAATTATTAAAGCTGAATTGATTGATGAAAATGATGATTCAATTATATTAATAGATTTGTCAACTGGAAGATACCAAATTATCCCCAAAGAAGATGTAAAAAAAATTACTTATTCCAATTCGGTTAACTCGGAAGAAGAACTTGAATTAATTCAGAAAAAATTCAAAAAAAACAAAAAGAAAAAAAAAGAATCCTCTGAAGACGAACCAAAATTCGAGTTTACCGATTTTGGATTAGCTTAATAATTTTTTTATTTCACCCATCACATCTTTAGTATCTTTATAAAACACAGGCAAAGATTCATTTTGATAAATTATTTTTCCTGTTTCATCAATCAAAAATAAATTTCTTTTTACCCCAAAAAAACCTTTTGATTCATAAATTTCAGAAATTTTTCCACTCACATCAGCAAGTAATGGAAAACTCAAATTAAACTTGTATTTAAATTCTTTATGTGATTCAACAGAATCCATACTGATTGCTAAAATATTTACACCAAGTCCGTTAAATTCTTCCATACCTGAAGAATATGAACAAAGTTGTTTTGTACAAACCGAAGTGTTGTCACCAGGATAAAAAACTAATAAAACTTTTTTACCATTAAAATTAGTCAGACTTATTTCTTTTCCTGTTTCATCAGGTAGAGTAAAATCTGGTGCATTTTTATTTAATAAACTCATCTTACAATTTTTTCCTTTGCTATTTTTTTGTCTTCCAATTCTTAAATAGTTGTTTCCAAAAAATCAAAACAATCAAAATTAAATTTTTATACTCTATAGATTAATTCTGTCAACTTAAGATGATCTTTATTTATGATATTTTCTCATCTCTTCCTATTAAGAGGTTTTCTTGGATAAGCTCTTCCTTTAATTTCTGCAATTGGCTATTCTGCTATCAGAAATCAAATAATCAATCCAAGTTTCATCTTTTTTTCTCAGAAGAAATCTGACCAAATTATTTTTTACAGTTCCAAAAACAATATTTCTTAAGTTAAAAGTAATTAAATTACGGGAAAGAGGGTTAGTTATAAAAATTCGCAATAAAATTTACAAAAGTATTATTATGAAAAGATTTTTTTTAACCTTGCATTTTTTTTAACTATTCTATGACTCCACTTTTGGGTATTTGGTATTTAGGAGTTCTAATTAATGGATAAAAACCAGAAAATCTTAGCAGGACTTGCAGCTACATTTATCATCTATATTGCAGTTTCAATCTTGCCACTGATTAATTATTTCAAGCCAAAAAGTTATTTTACAGTAAACGGAAGCAAATTTTCTGAAACTGATTTAGAAAAAGACAAACCAGCATTAATTGCTAAACTTAAAAAAGAATATGTAGAGAAATTAAAAAACTCTTTTGAAGAATTTGCATTTTCTAAAATAATGGAAATGGAAGCAAAAGAAAAAAAAGTTTCTGAAGATGATTTAATCAAAAATGTAACAAAAGATTATAATCCAACTGATGCAGAAATCACTGCTATCTTTGAACAATTCAAAAGCCAAATAGGAAAAAAAACACTAGAAGAAGTTAAACCAGACATCATTGGCTATTTAAAAAAATTAAAAGAACAAGAATTTTATGGTGAAATTTCCAAAAAATATAAAATAGAATATTTTATGGAATCCATACCAACAGTTCGCCAAAAAGTTGAAGTTAAAAATAATCCTTCACTTGGACCTGAAAATGCTAAAGTTACAATTGTAGAATTTTCTGATTTTCAATGTCCATGGTGTCAAAAAAGCCAAGGCACAACTAAACAACTCAGAGAACTATACAAAGACAAAATCAGATGGGTTTTTAGAGATTATTATATTGTTCATCCCCAAGCAAAGTTTATTCATGTAGCAGCAAATTGTGCTATTCCTCAAAATAAATATTGGGAACTATTTACATTATTATTTGAAAATGCAAATGGATTGGACAATGCTGGAATTAATATTCTAGCAAAAAAAGTTGGATTAGATATGCTAAAATTTGAAGCATGTACTTCAAACCCACCACAGTCAATTGAACAAGACATCAACGCTGATATCGCTGATGGAAAAGCACTTGGAGTAAATGGAACTCCAGCTTTTTTTATTAATGGGATTGTGGTTGAAGGAGCTGCCCCACTTGCAAATTTTCAAAAAATTATTGATGAAGAGTTAAGTAAATAAGGAGTTTATATGAGTAAAACAGTAAAAGTAGCAGTCACAGGAGCTGCAGGTCAAATCGGTTATTCCCTACTATTCAGAATTGCATCTGGTCAAATGTTTGGTCCAGATACAGCCGTTGAATTACAACTATTAGAATTAGAAGCTGCATTACCAGCATTAAAAGGTGTAGTAATGGAATTAGACGACTGTGCATTTCCATTAGTCCAAAAAATCACAACTACATCAGAATTAGATGTTGCATTTAATGATGTAAATTGGGCTTTACTTGTTGGTTCAGTTCCAAGAAAAGCTGGAATGGAAAGAGGAGATCTTCTCAAAATCAATGGTGGAATTTTTACAAAACAAGGAAAATCAATTGAAGCAAAAGCAGCTTCAGATGTTCGTGTGCTAGTTGTTGGTAATCCATGTAACACAAATTGCTTAATCGCAATGAACAATGCAAAAGGTATTCCACAAAATAGATTCTTCGCATTAATGAAGTTAGACGAAAACAGAGCGAAAAGCCAACTTGCTGAAAAATCAGGAATTGCAGTTTCAAAAGTTTCTAATGTAACTATTTGGGGAAATCATTCTGCAACTCAATACCCAGATTTTTACAATGCTAAAATTGATGGCAAGGCTGCAACAGATGTCATCAAAGATGAAAATTGGCTCAAGACAGATTTTATTTCTGGGGTTCAAAAACGTGGTGCAGCAATCATTGCAGCTCGTGGAGTTTCATCTGCAGCTTCAGCTGCAAACGCAGTAGTTGATACAGTTGTAAATTTAACTACTCCAACTAAACCAGGAGATTGGTTTAGTGCCGCTTGTATTTCTGATGGAAGTTATGGCACTGAAAAAGGTTTAATTTTTGGATTCCCACTTACATCTGATGGAAAAGATTTTAAAATTGTTCAAGATGTTCCATTAAATGATTTTGGAAAAGAAAAATTTAAAATCACTCATGATGAATTAGTTTCTGAAAGAAATGACGTGAAGGACATGCTGTAGAAATTTTTGGGCGAATTTTTTTTGGTAAGGACTTAATGAATTAATTCCTTACCAAAAAAAACCGTGCTTTCCGCTACTTCTTCTAGTAACGTGAGACTTAAGTCTCTCGTTACTAAAAGAAACGCTTCAATCTCTTTCGCTAATTTTGATAAACATATTATTCTGGTTTAACAATTAATCAATCAGCAGTAATTAACAATGAAAATTATATTGTGATTAATTACAGAGATAATTCTTTTATAAAAAAAATCTGGATTTTATGGAATGCTGAAGATAGTTTTTTTCCTCAAAGAAGAACAAATTCTAATGCTGGAGCAGTTGAACAAAAAAAAAGCAAAAAAGAATATTCAGATTAATTAACACACCTCATTCTCAACCTCTATTTCTTTCTAGTAAAACAAACATCATCGTTCCAAGAATTACTAATTCTTCATTTGTGGAATTTTGATCTAGTTTTATTAACTCAAAATTGCTTTCAAAAAAAGAACGAGATTTTTTTATTTTATACTTTAAATTATTTGAATAAATTAAATATTCTGGGTTTAAAAAATATCCAAGGAATAAGTTGAGAACTGGAATTTCGCCAAGAAGACTATCTAAAATTTTTATCCAAGGATTTCCTTCTTTAATAAAATAAATTTTATTTTTATAAGTATCAAAAATATTATATTGTGCTGACCAGATTGATTTTACACCTTCTCTTTTTATAGAACCTAATTTATTTCCATTAATATCTGTAAAATAATATTCAGCAGAAAAATCTATAATTCTATCAGCATTTATTTTATAAATGGGCCTTGTTTGTTTTTCATCAGAATAAATAATTATTTCTTCTTTGAATTTAAATATTTTTTGTTTAATGTATTGGATTAAAAAATTTTTTGAGTCATAAACATATATCTGTGAAGCAAAAGCGAAAATTTTAAATTTTAAGTTTAAAGGGAAGTTCATTCTTTATTTAAAATCTTCTTATTCGTTTTAATTACAAGAAATTTTTAAAATATATTTTTTTGACCTAAAAAAATTTAACAAAAAAAAATTTACCCAATAGTTCATTTTTCTAAAAAAACATTTTCTTTATCAAATTACAGCGAATTTTAAAACTTAGCCAATAATAATTGAAATTTTTCAACACTTGACAAAATGATTCTTAATCTGATTTTAGTAGTATATGATTTTTATTTCAATTTCTTTAACTACATTATTTATTGTATTATTTTATATGGCTAATCAAAGTTTTGAATTTGCAACTTCCCCAAAAAAAATTTTTTCTGAATTAAAATTATTTCCATTTAAGTTGAATAATGTTCCTTATATTTATTTAGCTCTAGCATTTATTTGTTTTATGTTATTACCAATTTTTTGGGGTTTAAGTTTTTATTTAAATTCTGATGCAAATGTGGTTGTCACTGTTTTTGGATTAGCTTGGATTTATAATTGGGTTAGAATTTTATATTTTCCAAAGAAAAAAGAAAATTGAAAACAGGTCTTGCTACCTCTGAATTTTTTTTAAAACATGAAACTGGTTCCTCACATCCAGAATGTAAAGAAAGGCTCAGTTCAATTTTAGAAAAAATAAACGTCCAGAGTTATTTTAAAGAATTAAATTTAATTGAACCTAGAGTTGCTACTCGAGAAGAAATTTCTTTAAATCACAACAAATCTTATATTACTGAATTTGAAAAAAAAGTAAATTCTGGTTCTGGCTATTTTGACATGGATACTCCTTATTCGAAAGATAGTTTTTTAGCTGCTTCAAAAGCAGTTGGTGCAGGTCTAGATATTGCAGATAAAATTTTAACAAGTGAATTAAAGAATGGTTTGGCATTAGTGAGACCACCTGGACATCACGCTGTTAAAGAGCATGCAATGGGATTTTGTATGTTTAATAATATTGCAATTACTGCAAAATATTTACAACAAAATGGTGTGAAGAAAATTTTGATTTATGACTTTGATGTACATCACGGGAATGGTACAGAAGAAAGTTTTTATGATGAGGAAAATATTTTTTTTATTTCTACTCATCAGTTTCCATTTTATCCAGGAACAGGAAAATCAACAGATATTGGTGGTGGTCCAGGGAAAGGTTTTACTAAAAATATTCCACTAGCAAGCAGTACTAATGATACAAAATTTATAGAAACTATAAAAGAGGAAATTATACCAATTATAGATAATTTTCAACCAGAATTTATATTGTTATCAAGTGGATTTGATGCACATAAATTGGATCCACTTGGTGGATTAGAAATTTCTACAAAGGGTTTTGAAAAAATTACAGAAATTTTAAAAAATAAAGCAGAAGAAATTTGTAAAGGAAGAATGATTTCATTTTTAGAAGGTGGTTACCATTTAGAAGCACTTGCTGAATCAGTAGAAACACATTTATCGGTATTAAAAGGATGAAAAATAGAACTATATTAATCACAGGATCTTCAAGGGGAATTGGAAAAGCTACAGCATTACATTTAGCTAAGAAAAAAACAAATTTAATTTTAGTTTCAAGAACAGAAGAAGATTTAAAACAAGTTGCAATAGAATGTAATGAAATTGGAGCAAAAACAGAGTTCATTCTGGCTGATTTATCTTCTGTTTCAAATGCAAAAGAATTTTCTCAGTTCGTTCAAAAAAGATTTTTAAATATTACTGATTTAGTTTTGAATGCTGGAGTTTCAACTTCCCTTCGATTTGAAAAAAATAATTTAGACAATATTGAAAACGAACTCGGAGTAAATTATTTAGCTCCTATGACTTTGATTAAAGAATTTATTCCTTACTTTAAAGAAAATAAGTTTGGAAATATAGTTTCGGTTAGTTCTTTTTCGGCATTAACTCCCTTTCCGGGTAATTCGAGTTATGCGGCAACTAAGTCAGCAATTTTTTCTTTATGTAATAGTTTAAAAATAGAATTAGCAGAACATAATATCTATGTTGCATCAATTTTACCTGGTGGAACAAAAACTGATATGACTAAAGAATTTGAGAATTTTTCTTTTTTGCTAGATGATCCTGAAATAATTGCTCAATGTATTGAAAAAGCTTTACGAAGAGAAGAATCTGTTATTATTCCTGGACTACTTTATAATTCACTTGCTCAAATTTATAAATTTTTTCCAACTCCTGTAAATTCAATTTTGGAATATACAGTAAAGAATTTTTTTCCAAAATTTGGGAAGTAATTCTTTTAATTTTAAAAACTAATTTTTTAAATTGTCTTTATCAATACTAAAGCGAGAGGGATTGTAACGGAAATCCTTTTGTTAATTTCAGTAAGTTAGTTCTTGAAATTAGAGTTTCAAAAGATTGAAGTGGAAAGCCCGTTTTTTGCGAAGCAAAAACTCGCCCTAGAAAAAAGTTATTTGCAAATAAAAAAGAGTTTCTAAAATTAAAATATTTTTTGTCATTGTTTTAGAAGTATAACAAATGGAAATATCACATAAAAAAAAAGATGAAGTGATTATAATGAATATGGTTGGAAGTTTGGATATTTATACTTCAACAGATTTTAAAACTTATTTAACAGATGTATTGTCCCATAATCCAAAAAAAATAATAGTGAACATGGAAAAATTAACCTATATTGATTCTTCAGGAATTGGTATGTTAATCAAATCCATGAACCAAGTTAAAGAATCTAACTGCGAATTTATAATTGCTAATATGAAAGAGCAATTAAATAAATTATTTATGGTTGCTGGTCTTTCAGCATATTTTACATTTATTTCAGAATCTGAATTTAAAGAGAAATATCTTGATTGAGACTTCTTCAAAAATTGAAATTTTAGAAGAAATTATTTCTGAACTACAATCACAATGCTTAGAACTAGATTGGAAAATTTCTAACGAACGATTAATTGAAATTTTGGGACTAAAAAAAGAAAGTTTTTATAGAGAACTTTATTCTTTTAGAAAAAATCATTCTGAATCTATTAATCTGAAAGAATTTTGCTTTAAAGATGGTGATTTATTTTTTGATTTTTTAAAACAAGTTTTAAAATTTGATTTGCTTGAGGAATATTTTTTAAAAGCAGGACTGTATTTTTCCCAATCTCATCTTGCTCAATTAGAGATTTATTTTCAATTGTATTTTGAAAACTCATTAAATAAACATAAACTAGACTTAGAACTTATGCAACTTTTAGTTGGTTCTACAAAAACTTTTGAAGATGCATTTGATTCTTATTTTGATGATAAATTTTCAATTAATTTTTTTATTCAAAGAGCTGTTCAAAATTTTATTACTGATAAAGAAATAGATATCTTAACTGGATCTGAAAATTATTTGATTAACTATTTACAAAATAAAATTAAATATAAAAAAATTTCAATTAATGAATTGACCGATGAGTATAGGAAAAGATATTATTATGAAATATACGGAAGGCATCAATTAGGCAGTAAAATGGAACAAGACAAACAAGAGCTTTTAGAATTTTTTGGATTAAATGAAACTTCTACCGTAAAAGATTTAAAAACAAAATTTAAAGAATTATTAATGATTTATCATCCTGATAAAAATAAAGATGGTCATAAAAAAACTCAAGAGATAATAGAAAAATACAACCAACTATTTGAAGTAATTCGTTAATCACAAGAGAATTTAATTCCCCATTTCCTAAAATACTTATACATACTTATCATAAAAATAAATGTCAATTTTTTACTTTTGTGAGCACCTCTTTTCCAAATATGAATTACTGATGCTTTGGAATTGTACATTGTTTTAAAACCTGCTGTTTGAAATTTCCTAGATAGATCAGCATCTTCAAAATACATAAAATATCTTGAATCAAACCCACCGACTTTTAATAAATATTCTTTTCTCGTTAGCATAAATGCTCCTGAAATAAATGGAACTTCAAAATTTTCTTCATAATTAAAATCTTTCATTTCATAAATATCTAAAACATTTTGGAAATTATTTTGAATTTTTTTTGGAATAAACCTTCTGATAAATAAAGGAAAAATTGCCGGGTGACGTTTGTTTAAATATTGGATGCTTCCATCTTCATTTAAAACTTTTGGTATTGTAATTCCAACAATTGGATTTTTATCCATAAACTGAATTAACTTTTCTAATGCGTCATCAATAATAAATAAATCTGGATTAAGTATTAAAAAATATTTTGACTCTTCAGAAATTTCTAATGCTAAATTATTTCCTTTTGCATACCCAAGATTTTCCCCTTTTGTGTGAATATATTCTATTCTTTCATCTTCAGGAAAATTATACTTAGATGTTCCAGTGTTAATAATATAAATTTTTACTTTTAGTTTAGTATTTAAAAAAGATAATATTGCTTTATTTAAAATATTTTCTTCTGTATCATAAACTACAATCGATGCAATACAATCATAAGTTCTTGTTTTCATCTAAATAAAAAATTCATAGCTTTAGAAATATAACCGTAAATTCTTCTTGAATGTGGGAACCACCAAATTTCATTTTCGATTTTCCAAAATTTTTTTGGATAATAAATCCTTTTTTTTCTAATAAACGAAAATTCATCTATTTCTTGATTTTGTGAAGAAAATTTAAAACCGTTTTGAAAGATTTTATTATTAGAATAAGAACTTTCATTAATAAAAATACTTGAATACTCTAAATCTTTTGCAAGTTTAAAAACTTGTTTTATATTTTTTGTCCAAAAAGAAATTTCAGAACCAAATTGTGAATTATTTAATTCTCTAACTAAATCCTGTTCAGATGAATATTCAAATATTGTCAATATAGGTAAGGTAGAATTTGTTTTGAGAAAATTCATATTCTTATTTGCTGAAATCAAAATACATGGTGAAATAAAATTTGATTTTGAAATTTCACCACCTTTAATAAAATAACCTTTTTTACTTTTTATATCTTGAATAGTTTCTTGAAATTCTTTTATCATTTCCCTTGAATTAAGAAAACTTAAATGTTTTTCTTTTTGAAATTCTGTTTCAAAACTTTGTTCATATTCTAATTTTAATCCATGAATCAATTCAGATAAAATTGATTTTTCTACGTAAACTAATCTAGTATTAAATTTTGTTTGTCCAGATTGAAAAAAAGCAGAATGTAAAATTGCTTTACACGTTCTTTGCAGATTGGATGATTTTGTAATGATATGAATATTTCTAGTCTCCAAATCTAACTGTAACGAAAGAAATTTTTCACTACAAATTTTTACAATTTCAGATGCTACTTTATTATTTCCTGCATAATAAATTTTAGAAATTAATTCTGCTTTTAAAATTTCTTTTGTGGTGCTAAAGTCTCCTGTTAATACTTGAAAAATTCCTGCTTGAATTCCTGCTTTATGAAAAAAATCTAAAATTTTTAATAAGGCAATTGAATTTGACTCATTTGGCTTTACAATAACTGTATTTCCAGAAATTAGTGCTAAAAAACTGGGTTTTAAAATTGTAAAAATAGAATCTTTAGAATCGGATATAATTCCAACAACTCCGATTGGTTCAAATAAGATTTTATATTTTGAATTTAAAAAAGTTTCTAATTTTGGAGAAAATTTTTTTTTTGCAAATTTAATAATTAAGTTTAAATTTTGAATAGTTAAAAAAACTTCATGTAGGACATCAATTCTAGTTTTCGAACTTTCTTCAATAACACGATCAATTAATTCTTCTTTATTTTTTAATAAAAAATTTTTAAATTTTTTTAGTTCATTAATTCTGATTTTTAAATTGATTTCTTTCCAAATTTTAAAAGAATCATAACTTAAATTTATTTTTTCTTCTATTTGTTTTTTTTGTAAAATAGGAAGCTTTGATATTATTTTATTTGTTTTAGGACAAACAACATTAAAAAACTTTTCTTTGGGTTTCATTATTTTTTTTCAAGAATAATTTTATCTTTTGTTTGAAAATCTCTACTCCAGTTTTTTCCAACAGGAATCCCTTCAGAAATAAATTCATCCGTTTTAATGATTTTAATTTTTCCTATTTCATTTAAATTTCTTATAACAGAAAATGAATCATCTTTTTTAATTCCGTGTCTAGAGCCTAGATTTACAATTAGAGTTTCTGGTTTAATTTTTAAAATTTTACCCTCAGTCGGAAGAACAGAAATAAACTTTTTTGCTATTCTGGTGCTTATGTCAGCAAGAGCAGATCTATTTTCAGCATTAGTGTTTACTTCAGCAACATACTTCCCTGTCGTTCTATCGTATAATTTATATTTTACTGAAATTTTATTATTTTCTTCTTTAAAACTTCCTAGTCCAACATAACGTATAAAATTATCTGATTTGCGAAATTGATTTATATTTTCTAAAACATCATTTGAATAATAAACTGCATTTGTATACGCTTCATTACCTTTTTTTTCTATAATTAAGTTTCTAATTTTTTCTTCTTCTTTTCCAATAATTATTTTTACCATTGGTGAAAGAGTTAATGCAAATTTAATTGCTGAAGCAATTTGAAGACTTGAATCAGGATAAGAATTTACAGTTTGTTCTGGACTTGGATCAAAAATAAAAATTTCAGTTCCTGTAAAAATACTTTCATTTTTATTTCCTTTTTCATCAGCAATATTTTCTTGATAGATTAAAGATTGTTTGTATCGTTGAAAAACATTTTCTAAACGATTATGAATTTTCATATCATCAACATCATTATCTCTAGCTCGAATTAAAATTTTTAATAAATATAAAAGATATTGATTATTATAATAATATTCACTTAAATATTGAATAACTTGTTGATTATTAGGGGCTAATTTTTCAGCTCTCATTAAATGAAAATATGCCAAATCATTTAAATAATTTTGTTTATTAACTCTATATTGCTCTAAACGATATTCAACTAATTTAGTTCTTAACTCATGATTTTCTGTTTGATTAGAATAAGAATAGTTTTCAGCAGAAAATCTTCCAATTTCATTAAGCTCTTCTAATTCCAATAGCTTTAAATAATTTTCAGACGATTTTTCAGTTTCAGATTTATGAAATTTGATATAACCAGCAATATATTGTAAAAACGGATCATTTGGATATAAGTCTAATAATTCATTTGTATATTTTTCAGCATCATCATACTTTATTTTATCATATTTTGCTAGCCAGATTTGATTTTTAATCATTAATCTTTTTGCTTCAACATTATCACCTTCTAAAGCTAATGCTGTTTTTAAAACTGATTCTGTTTCTTTCATTAATTTTTTTTGGTTATCTGAAAGTTGAAGTTTTTCAAAATTTAATTCTGCTTTTTCAATAAAAGTTTCTGCATGTTCTGGATATTTTCCAATAATATCATTTAAAATTGATTCGGCTTTTTCAAATCGCTTATTAGCGATATAAACTCTAGCAAGTAATAGTCTAAATTCTAAAGTTTCAGGAACTCTTTTTCTAGCTTCTTCAAGCCTTATTAATGCTAAATCTTTTTTGCCAGATTTTAATAATACGGAAGCTCTTGTTATTAATAAAATTTGATTGTATGGATCGTCTTTCAGACCTGTTTCAAGTAAGTCTAAACTTTCAGAATATTTTCCATAATCAGCATAAATTTCTGATAATCCTGAAATAGCTTCTTTGTTTTTTGAATCAATTTCTAATGCTTTTTTGTATCCTGATTCAGCATCTGTTCTAGAACCAAGATGATAAGATGTTTTTGCAAAACCTAAATTAGCTCTTATTGAGCCAGAGTTTTTAGTTACAGCTGTTTTATAATTCGCTAATGCTTCTCTGTAATTTTTGTTAGCAAAATTTTTATCACCAAGTGTAAGATATTCACTAGTTTCTTTTTCAACAGAATAAAGACTAATTAAAAATAAGAATAATATGAAAGAATATTTTTTCATTATTGTTTCTCCGGAACAAAAAAACCAGACTGAGTCCGACCAATTACATCTCTGTAAAAACTAGTGACTTCTAAATCGATGTATCTCCCTGTCAAATCTGGATTTAATTTGCTCTTATAAGTGATTATATATCTTTTATCTTTTTTATCATGAATCAAATTGTATAATTTTGTTTCGTCTTGGCTTCCAGGAATTTTGATAAATTTTCCACCAGTTCTTTTTGCCATATCTTTATAGATACTTGCCATTTCTCCTTCATCTGTCAGGGATAAAATATGAATAGGAATTGAATGAGCATTTGCATATTGAAGATTTCTTTGAATTGAATATTGGTTAAAAGCGTTTTGTAAATTTTCACCTGATACAATTAATACAACAGCCTTTGGTCCAATTTCAGGAATGACATCACCAATTCCTTGGAACAAAGATTTTCCTAAATTGATAAAACTTTCCGGGTTAGAAGATTTTCTAATTTTTGCAAAAATATCTAGTGGAGAATATCCAAAATTATAAACCTTCTCAGCATCTTTACCTGCACGAATCACTTCTACTTTATCTTTAACAGTTAGTGAAGAGAAAAAACTACTTAACACTGAATCTATGTTTTTATTAAAATCTGCCATTATTTTGGAATTTTCATAAATCATTGAAACAGAAATATTTTCATTAAAAGGTTTCATTTTAGTTGAACCAACTAACGGATATACATTTTCATTTTCAATAACCCTGAACGCTGCACGATTTATTCCGGTTAAATCTTGTTTGCTGCGATTTCGAACTCTTACAAATAAAGATACTTCAGGAAAACGATTGAGCTCAACTCTTTCAATTAAAACATTTAAGTTTGAGTTTAAAGTATTTTTTGGGGCAAAAATATCTACACGATGTCTATCATGATCTACAGAATACAAACTACCTGTGTCATCATAACTTGAATTAAATGATCGCAGTAACTTTACAAATTTACCTGTTTCATCTCTAAAGTTTGCTACTTTTGTCCATTTGTCTGAATCAGGATTATAAATAAGTAGTCCAGATTCTTCGTCAGCAACATACATTCTTTTTTTATAAAATTTTATACTTCTGGGGATTTTAATGCTTGGATGGGTAATTTCACGAACAAAATTTCCTTCTTCATCAAATACAACAAGTCGTTTATTTCCTTTGTCAGCTACATAAAGTTGATTATTTTGGAAACATATTCCAGAAGGCATTTTTAACTTTCCAGATCCTTCTAGACCAAATTCAGAAATAAATTTTCCATCTATGTTTAATTTTTGAATTCGATTGTTTCCAGAATCAGCTACAAATAAAAGATTCTCATTTGAAAAAGCAATTCCAGTTGGACCGAAAAACTTTCCACCTTCTCTACCCTTACCAGCAAATCTGTTTTGGAAATAACCATTTGTGTTCATAACGTAAATTCTATCAGATTTAAAATCTGAAATATAAATTAAATCATCATGATAAGTAAAAAATAATGGACCTTCAAAACTTCGTCCAAGACTACCTTTAAAATTTCCAACAGGAAAACCATTTGTATCCATTTTAATTATATTTGCAGTTTCGAATGCTAAAATAAAAATATTTCCTTCATTATCAAATAATACATCAGTTGGATTTCTGAAACGGAAACCACGGTTTACATCACCAGAAAGATGTTTGTAAAAAGTTAAAGAATCATTTTTTCCAACTCCAGCAATATAAAGCCTTAAAATTTCTGAACGATTTTTCCATATTTGATTAATCTTTCCAGATGCTTCTATAATTTCTAATTCATTTAAACTTTCTTGCCATTCACCATTTAAAAAATAAGCATCTGATAAATATTTTCTTGCAAGTTTAAAATCATCCATAATGGCAAGACTTTGGGTGAAACTATCTTTTGCAGCTGTGTATTGATAGTTATGAAGATAATTCAAACCTTGTTTAAAATAATTACGGGCTTGTTCTTTACCTAATTTAAACTCAGGAAGTTCTTCCGTTCCAAAAACTAGAATCGGAAGAAAAAATAATAAGGAGAGTGTTGTAAATATTTTCATTGGTTTCACGATAATCTATTATTTATTATCGAGTAAACCCTTTAAATCATTAGTCAACTTTGACAGTGCGTGAGCATATCTGAGGGATAAATCGGAGCCTTCAGTAGTGAGTTTTGACAATTTATAGACATTTAATATGTTATCATTCACTGAATTGGTAGATTTTAATAGATTTGAAGAGTTTTTTGTAACTTCTGACAAATGCTCAGCTTGTTCTTCAATTGAATTTTCAATAACATCTTGAGAATTTTTTATGTTCAAAATTTCTTTGCTAACATCATTTAAAGACTCAATTGCTTTTTTTGAATCTGTGTAAAAGTTATCAATTTTTGATTTGATATCGTCAGCAATTTTTGAAGTTTCTTTTGCAAGTTCCTTGATTTCATTTGCAACTACAGCAAAACCTCTACCTGCTTCACCAGCTCTAGCTGCTTCAATCGATGCATTTAGTGCAAATAAATTAATTTGTTGAGCTAACCCTATGATGATTTTATCAATTTTGTCTAAATCTTTGCTACTCTCCAAAAGACTACTAAAAACTTGGTTTGTAGAATCAACTGCTTTTAAAGCTTGTACTGACGACTTAGAAGAAGTTTGAGCATTGGATGCAATTTTTTTAACACCTGTTTTAATTTTCTCAATAGAATTCCCAACAGACATAACTGTTTGGCTTAGTTGCTTTCCAGCATTGGAAGCTTGATTTGTTTGTTTTTCAAGTTTGCTAGAATTTTTATTTAAATTTTCCGACATCTCCGAAAAGTCATGGATAGTTTGATTCATCGAAAATAAAATTTTATTAGAGTCATTATCTGAAGCTTCCACTTCATTAGTCGCCTCTTTAATTGATTTAATGGTTTCAAACGGATTGCTACCGACAGTCCTTCTAAGATTCATTTATTCCTCCTTAAATTTATTTTCTTGAAATAATACTTCTGCTGTAAATGCTTTATAATCTAATGCTGCTTCTGTTCTGTTGTCATATTGAAAAATAGTTTGATGAAAACTAGCACACTCAGACATTTTTACATCTTCACGGATAAATGTTTTGTAAACTAAGATACCAAATTTTTCAATCAAGATATCTAGAATTTCCAGACTATGTTTTAAATTTGTATCTACTCTACAAGGTAATATTCCAGAGATTTTTAAATTTGGGTTTAACTTTGATTGAACAGATTCTAATGTTTCAAGTAAAGATAATACTCCATATAATGCAAGAGTTTGTGCAACAACAGGAATTATGATTTCATTACAAGTAGCAAGTGCATTAATCGTTGTGAGACTAAGCCCAGGTGAACAATCAAATAAAATATAATCAAAAGAATCTTTTGGTAATTTAGAAAATTTATTTTTTAATAAAAAAGGTTTATTAGGATAGGATTTCATTTCATTTGAAAATTTATTTTTAATTGGCGAAAATGGAATTATTTCTAAGTTTTTTACTTTGGTATTTTGTTTTAATTCAAAAATTAATTCTGGACCAGCTTTTAAATCAAATAATTCTTTGTCTGCAACATATTTATGATAACCCATCCAAATTGAAGATGATGCTTGAGGGTCTAAATCCACAATTAAAACTTTTTTTCCTCTTTCAGCAAGAGCTGCTCCAAGACTAACAGCTGTGGTAGTTTTTCCACTTCCACCTTTTTGATTATTAATTACTATCTTTCTCATAACTATCCTAAATTAAGATACCCTATCTGATTTGAATTCTAATATCTTTTCTAAATTTATTATTAGCAAAGACTCTTCATCTAAAATATCATACGCTTGTGAAATGAATTGTTTTTCTATTCCTTTCACAACTCTCGGTATTTCCATTCTTACAAAATTACGGTTTACTTCTTCAATTTCTAAAAAATCGTCCACGAGTAAACTAATTAATCCACTTCGACTTCTTAAAATCAAATGATTAAAACTTATTCGATTTCCATTTGGAATATCAAAAATTTTTCTTAAATCTATTACTGAAACTATATGTCCACGATGATGAATGATTCCTTCAATAAAGCGATTTGCCAGTGGAACTCTAGTAATTAATAAGTCTTTACATAGTGTAAATACTTTTTGTATTTCAATTCCTAGTAATTGTCCATTTATTCTAAATGTAAAATATCTTTTCATTCAAATACCTCTTCTTCTTTTGGAAGAGTTAAATCTAAATTTTTTAAATGAGCTCTCATTATTTCACCAACATCCAAAATTAATGCAGCTGAATCATCTTGTAAAACTGTTACCCCGGAAAATAAATAAACATTCTTAATTTCGTTTGTCAACGGCCTAACAATTATATCTTCTGTATCAATTATATTATCAGCTACTAAACAATATTTTACATAATTAACTTCAATAACTAAAATAGAAATTTTTGAGTCCAAATCTTTTTCAGTTTCTTTATCATATTTTAAAACTTGCGTTAAATATAAAACTGGTAATAACTCCCCACGAAGTTTAAACACAGTAAATCCATTTATGTTTTGAAGTGAAGTTGCAAATTTATCTCTGGAAGAATTAAGTACTTCAAAAATATTTGCACGTGTAATAATATATTTTTCTTGTTGAACTTTTAAAATAATAGATGGAACAATAGAGTTGATTAAAGGTAAAGTCAAATGAAATTCAGTACCTCTTTTGGGAGTAGTTTTAAACAAATAAAACTTTCCAGCAATTTGCTCTACTGAGTTTCTAACTACATCCAAACCCGCTGAAGATTTTGAATTTGATATTCCTTGTTCAAAAATAAAATCAATTGCTTCTTTATCTGAAAGTTCATTTGCTTCTTCAGTAAGAAGTAAATTTTTTTCGATAATTTTTTTACGAATCTTGGCTGGATCGATTCCCGAACCATCATCTTTTATTTTAAGATAAAACAATTCTCCATGATGGTATGCACTCATATGAATTTCTCCTTGAGGAGATTTTCCTGCTAGATCTCTATCAGCTGGAGATTCAATTCCATGCTCAATTGCATTTTTAATTATATGAATTAAAGAGTTACGAAGTACATCCAGTGTTCTGATATCTAATTCTTTGTTTTCACCATCAATCATGATTTGCACTTTTTTTTCTTGAGAAGTTGCAATATCAGAAACCACTTTATCAAAATTTACAAGCAATGTCGAGAGTGGTTTTACTTTTGCTTTATGAACTCTGGAATACATTTCTTTTAAAATCAAAGATTGTTTTCTAGCAACAGATTCTAATTCAGATTTTTTATCTTGGCTTGCTATTTCACGAACTTGAACTTGTGTATACATCAAAGATAGTACTAAATTCATAAGACCATCCATTAGTTCATCTTCAGTAAAAAAAGATGCAAAAGCAACTGGAATTTCAGCGGCAGAACCTCTTCGGGATAAATCTTCTAAGTCCTCATCTGTAGAAGCAACTATAAATTCTTCACCGGATTCTTGCTTTTTTATAACTTCTTCAATATCACTCACCATGCTGGAGTTAATTGTGTCTGGTTCTTCTCCTTTTTCATCTAATGAAAAAATAATTTCTCTAAGAGAAAAACTTAGCTTTAATAAAATTGTGATTAGTTCGTTTGAAATATTGTATTCAGAATTTCTTAGATTTCCAACAAGTCTTTCTCCAATCACAGCCATTGAAATAAGTTTGTTAAAATTATACTGTTTAGAATTGTCAATAATAGTACTAAAATAGGAATGTATTGAATCTAATAAAAGTCTTGCATCTGGATTTTTTCCAAGTTGAATTAATTCTTTATCTAGATTGTTTAATAATTCATAATTTTGATCTAGAAATGATTTTAATTGCTCTTTATCCAAATTTTACTCCCTATTCATTTTCGGCTTTTCCTAACTCTGATTCTAATAAAATATTTTAAATCATATTATAAAAAAAAATTTAATCAATTATGTCAAGTTTGAATTTTTTACTAGTGCTAGTGAAAAGTTAGAGATTTAAAGTAAAAGTTGGGCGATTCATTGTTTCACAATGACCAAGCTACAAAATGGTTTCGTCACTTCGTGACTCCTTTCAGGACATTTTGTATCTTTATCGCGAAGAGTTGGATTATTTTTTATTATTGTAAAGCTTTTTTTGTTTTTTCTTTTCTTAGTTAATAGTGACCAAACTTTTATTCTATAATAAATACTTTACATTAAATTTATTCAAGTCTAAAAACTAAATTGTAAAATAAATCAATTCTGGAAGGTTAGCATGAACAAACAAAATTTTTTTTATAAGGTAGCTGTTATGCTAATCTCATTAAGTGCAATCCAATGTTTCACAACCCCTGAAAAGTCTGCAAGGTCTATACCGTTAGTTGAGAGTTTAGATATTTCTAAATTCACAAAAGGGCCTTGGTTTGAAATTTCTAGAATTCCAATTCCAATTGGTTCTGATTGGGTAAATACAATTTCTATTTATACATTAGTAGATGGTAAAATTCAAGCATCCTATGAAGGTAGAAAATTAACTAAAGATGGTGAAAAAAAATCTCTATCTGGTAAAGCAAATATAGAAACAAATTCTTATTGGAGAATTTCCTATATTCCACTTTTATACTCTGATTATAGAATTATAAAAGTGACTGATGATTATAAAAATGCACTTGTAACATCTGGAACAAAGGATAATCTTTGGATTTTATGTAAAGAACCAAAAATGGATTCAAAAATTTATGATGAATTTTTAAATTTTTCTAAAGCACAAGGATTTGATATATCAAAATTAGAAAAAGTTTCACAAGAATGGTAAAATAGAATGAAACTATTCTTCTTTTTTCTTTTTTAATAAATCAGAAATATTCTTTAAGTCAGTAGGATTAATTTTTGTTTTTGTAGCTTCAATATTTTGTTGTTCAATTTCTTTGTAAACTTCAGCACGGTGAACTGAAACAGACTTTGGAGCTTTAATTCCAATTTTGACTTGTTCACCTTTGATGTCAACAATGACAACTTCAATATCATTTCCAATCATGATAGACTGATTTAGCCTTCTTGCCAGAACTAACATTATTTTGTCTCCGATGTTTGTTCTAAAATTAACTTTCGTACGGGATGTTTTTCATCTCTAGAAATATATTGTTTTGCTTTTTTAATTTTTGGATTAATTAAAATTGGTCCTTGTAAATTTGCTGTCATCATATTTGGATCTTGTGGAATTGTTACAATCACCATTAACAAAGATTCACTGATGTCAGAAATTTCAATTTGAGCTATTTCTTCTTTATCAAGTTGAGGTTTATAATTAGGTTCAAATAAAAAAGGTTCAATTACAATAAAAGCTAAATTTTTGTCATCAAGAGATTGAAGCCATTTAAAAGGTGTTTCATCATTTTCTTCAATTAATGCATAATTTGTAAATTCTTCAAAACCCATTAATCCTTCTGGAAAATGCAAAATTTGTTTTTCCTCAATCTGCATTTTACCAAAAGGTCTTGTTTCAATTTCTCTGCTCATTCTATCTCAAAAAATCCATTAATGTTGGTTTGATAATTTTTGATCCAACATTAAGTGCGTATTGGTGAATTGTTTCAATCCATCTAAGATTCATAATTGCTTCTGGGAAGTCTGTGCCTTCAGATTTTGCAAGCATCTCAGTCATAAATGTTTTATCAAAATCAATTCTTTTTTCATGTTCTTCCATTCTGTTCATTTTAGCACCAACTACAGAACGATAACGAAGTACATTTTCTAAAGCTAAATCAATTTCTCCAAGATCCTTTCCTGAAATTCTTTCTTGGTCTTTTGCAGTGAGATCATTTCTTAATTGAATCAAAACATCAAAAATAGAATTTCCAACCACAGTTGCATCTTTAGAATAATTAGATGGAGGCTCAGATGAATTAACTTCAATTAGCCCCAAATCTTTTAACACAGTTCCACCTTCAATATCTTCTAACCAAATTTGGTGAGGAGCTGTTGAGCTTAGAGTTAAATTATCTTGTCCAAGTTTTGTAGCTTTAACTTCAAGAGCAGAAGAATTTATTTTGTCAATGATGTCATCTATAGTATCCCCAGCTGAGATTGGAATTTCTACTCCATCAATTCTAATTTTTTGATCTGTGCTAGCCGAATAATTAGAAGCATCTTTGATGGATGTGATGCTCATATTAGT
Organism: Leptospirales bacterium; assembly: GCA_013297885.1. Taxonomy (GTDB): domain Bacteria; phylum Spirochaetota; class Leptospiria; order Leptospirales; family Leptospiraceae; genus UBA2033. The sequence goes on from JAAFIR010000041.1 coordinate 20,435, forward strand.
TCCATAAAAAACTTTGTTTCCTGGAACATTTACAGACATGTATTCACCTCTTTCGATTTCTCTAAGTTGCTCTCCAATATCACCTCTGTATTCTACACCGATGATTTGGTCTTGGGTTTCGATCCCTTTGAGTCCTTTCATCTTTGCTTCAATAGCTTCAAAAGGAGCTCTGTCGATTGTGTGACCACCAAAAATATAACGACCAGTTAAATCTCTTGTGTTTGCAATATCCACTAATGCTTTGAGATGTTCATTAATTTCTTTTCCAATTGCAACTTCTAATTCAAAACCTTTATCACCTTGGTAAATTCCATTGGATGCTTGCACTGTTAAAACTCGCACTCGTTGTAAAATTTCAGTTACTCTTTCAAGTTCACCATCAACTTGTTTTAATCTAGTTTTGCCTTCATTTGCATTTACACCAAATTGATCCAATTCATGAAGTCTAGTTCTGTAGTACATATTATTTGCTGCAGTGGAAGGATCATCTGATGGTCTTGCTAATTTGATTCCGGTTCCAATTTGATTTTGAACATTGTCCATTTCAGATTGGTGGCGACCAAGTGTGTTTACTAAAGTGTTATTTGAAATTTGATTTGTGATTCTCATTATAATCCCATCCTGTTAATTAATACGTCTAACATTTCGTTTTGTAAATTTATCATTTTTGCAGCAGCGTTATAGGAATGTTGAAACTGAACCATATTCGCCATTTCTTCATCTAGATTTACACCCATCACTGATTGTCTGAGTTTCTCAAATTCAGAAACAAGAGCAGACTGTACACCAAATTCTTGTTTTGCTTCTCTAGCTTCAGTTCCAAGTTTAGAAATCAAATTGGAATAAAATTCAAAAAAGTTTTTATCAGAATTTACCATCATTGGTTTGTCTTTTAGAAAAGTAGCTATGAGCAATGCGTTTGACCCATCTTTGCCGCCATTCCCTTTGTTGTAGTCACCAACTCCGCCGACATCTTTTCCACGAGCAGCAGCAATACTTTCTAAATTATTTGAAACATCATCAGTAAGTCTCACAAAAGATGCTGGATGATAAAATGGAGTAAATGTTGATTCAGAAATGCTTCCTTGAAATTTAGTGATCTCACCGATTTTTTTATAATCAAATGAACCAGCTTGACCTGAGCTGAGTAGTACACCTGTCATACCAACTAATAAATTCCCAGAATCTTCTAGATGTTTAATCATAAAATTTTCGCGAGAAGCAGAATCAGATGGAGTTGCTTTTAAAACCAATTGGTTGTCGTGATTAAGCATTGCTACAACACCAGTTTCAGAACGATTAATTCTTTTGATTACATCATTTAATGTGTCATCAATATTATAAGGAATAATCACTGGAGTTGATTTTTCATCTGTTTTGTGAAGAGTAATTGCTCCACTAATTCCAATTGCTTTATCTCCATTGATAGAAGTTTTTCCAGTAACTCTAAAAATTGTAGTTCTATCTAAAACTCCGTCTCCATCAAAATCATATTCAGCGTTGGTATTTTGGGAAAGTTCTCTTGGTTGAAAAAAGTTTAAATTTGTTTTTCCGTTTAATCCAAATCCGTCTCTATGAATTTCATTTACAGTATCAATTAAATTAATTGCAATAGAATCCACACCTGTAATTTTTTCTTTTAACATTACATCTCTAATTTCTTGGAGAGCTAAAAGTTTACCTGAACGAAAAATTACATCTCTTCCATCTCTGTCCCAAATGATTTTTAGTTTGCCTTCATTACCAGGATTTCCAAGAACATCAATTTTTTCACGTTTCATTCCTTGGACTAAAATATCTTCACCGATATAAACCATAAACTCGTCTCTATCAGATCGAGATACTGATACATTTGCTAAACCAGAAAGTTGTTCTACTAGTGCATCTCTTTTATCATAAAGGTCATTTGGTCTGTCGCCCATTGCTTCTGCTTTAATAATTTTTTCGTTAAGATGACGAATGCTTTCAGCAGTTATATTTAACAAATCAACTTTGGATTTTAATTCTTCATTTGCTTGGTCTTGAAGCTGGGTTAATTTTCTGTAGCTATCTTCAATTCTATTTCCAAGCCCAATTGCTTTTTCTTTTACAACAGATCTATGTGCTGATTCATCAGGATAATTTGAAAGCTCTTGCCAAGAAGACCAAAACTGATCCATTTGATTTCTTATTGTGAGACCAGTTGGTTCATTAAAAATCATTTCTGTTCTGTATAGATAATCGTTTTTAGTTGACCAATAATCTTTGTGGGAAGTTGTTTCAGCAATTCTATCGTCAATAAACGAATCTCTGATTCTTTCGATTACAGGAACTTGTGAGCCTTGTCCAATTTGACCAGCAACTTTTGCTCTGTTTAAAGAAGCATCGTATTGAGGTTCTGCAGTTGTGATTTCAACTCTTTGCCTCGCATAATTCTTATTATCCGCATTGGAAATATTATGACCAGTTGTGTGAAGGGCTTGTTGATGAACTGAAAGACCTTTTTTTGCTACTTCTAGACCTGAAAATGTGGATCCCATAAATTCTCCTTAAACAACCTTGTTTAACATGATATTAGTTCTTGATTTTGATTTATTATCTCCATATGTGTCTGGATGAATTGGCTCAGCTGCATTTTTTAATGCTTCAATGGACATGGAGAAAATTTCTAATTTTGATTTTAAAAGATTTTCATTGATAATGATTTTTTCTTTAAGTTCCTGAACTGTTGATTTTAATTTTTCAGCTAAGGGTTTAAATTTAGCTTGAACAGTTTTTTCTAATGAATTCAAAAAAATGCTAATAGTAATTTTTTCTTCTTGTTTTGGTAAAACAGTTTCAACTAATTTGATTCTTTTTTGTTCAATTCCTTGAAGAATGCTCATATATTCAGAAGATTTTTTTGTAAAACTTTCTAAGTTTTTTGCATCAGACCGCAATATAGCTTCTTTTTTACTAGTTTCTAATATTAATAAATTTTGGTACATCGAAACTTCGTCTTGAAATACTTTTTCTAAATCTTGAAATTTGTTTTCCACTGAATTAACCTTATTAATTCTAATCGGCTAAATTTTAAAATTGTTAAGGGAAAAAAAGATATTTCTATTTTTAGATTATGTCGAGAATTATGTTCTCATTGGGAAGGTTTCAGGGAGAATGATCGATGAAATTTCATTTTTTTATGTGAGTTTTTTTCACCAAACAATCTAAAGTATTCATTTTGACTATCTTTATACTTATGACCTCTGAAGCTCACTGAATTTATTTTTAAATATTCTTTTAAAATAGATACTATTTTTAAAAATTCGTCAGACTTTGTAAAAACTTTATTATTTTTAATAAAAGTTTTTGAGTAATAAATCCAATATTCTTCACCTGTTTTAATAGAATTTTCTTCATTTGATTTAATTTCTTTTTTAATAAAATCAACTCCTCTTGGACTTAAAATTATAATTACCTCATTTTGCATCCAAAAATTTTCAAATTCTTTGGATATCCAATTGTAATCTATTATCTTATTGAATTTTTCTATTGAAAGAATGATATAATGATAGTCAACTTTTTGGATAAATTTGTCATAAACTGAAATATATTCTAAATAATAAAGTAATTCAGATTCGTTATTAACTTTTGATCGACTAATCAAATTAGTTTTTGAATTTGAATGATCGTTTAAATATTCAACTAATGAATTCATTTCTGATCGAGAAAAAAATCCAAAATATTCTTCAATATCATACTTTAAATTTGGATTTTCACAAATTCTTAATGGAGTTGTTATTAATTCTAAGCTATTAATTTTTAATTCAGCTTGATAAAAATTCTTTTTAGCCAAACAACTCTTACAGGTTCCTTTTACTGTATAACTCTTTATTCCTTCTTTATCAGGATAAAGTTTGTAATTCATAAAAATATTAAAAATATAATTTCCACAAATACATTTTTTTTCAATTGGGATTTTATTTCCGATCACTAAATACCATAAATCAATACTATCTGCAATAAAATAACTTTTAGCACAATCATTACATTGACAAATTCCAGAATCTTCTTTGACTCTAAGTTTAAATTCATTTTTACCACAAATACATTTTTTGAATTATCAATTCTAAATCACCCATTTAAATTAATTCTCGGTTAAATTTTTTATTTTTCAGAATTTGGTTTTTAATTATTGATTTAAAAGTTTGGGCAAATTTTTTTGTGGGAAGAAAAAGATAGTTATGCAAAAAATTATTTATAAAATCTCCCACAAAAAAACCGGGCTTTTCGCTACTTCTGAATCCTCGGACTAAAGTCCGAGGCTATTCAGAAACGCTACAATCCCTTTTGCTTGAATTGGGCAAATTTTATTGGATTAGAATGAATTAATTCATCAAGCACATAAGCGACATAAATTTTTGTTTACTATTTAATTTGGTTTTGTAAAATAGAATTCTACGGCAGAACTACTTTCTATTAAAGACACTTCAATTTGGACTTCCAAATTTTTAGAAAAAATGTAACTCCTTCTAATATTTCATACCTTGTACAATATGGTCGAATCAAAAAAATTGGTGATAATGGATCAACTAAAGTTTTGAAAAATGAATTAATTGGAGAGCTTTATTCTGCTCAATTAAATCTTAGACAACTTAGAATAGATATAGGTCTCTAAATACAAACTTCGGAACAAGTATATTTGAACCATTTGCAAAAGCACTCATGATAGAAAATTTTAAATCTGCAGAATCACAACAAGTTACTGGAAATCAAATTTCCACATAAGCTCAAAGAGTGATTCAAAATATTATGGATAATCATTCTGGTGCTTCAAGTTCACCAGATAAGTTAAGTTAAATGAAATCAAATCAATTAGAAAAGTTTGCCAAACTGGTGAAATGAAAACTGTTAAACCAACAAAAGTAGATGTTAAATTAGTTGGTCATGACGATACAATTTATTTATTTGATATTAAAACTGCAAAACCAAATGCTGGTGGATTTAAAGAATTTAAAAGAACTCTTCTTGAATGGGTTGCTATAGTTCTTGCAAAAAATCCAAAAGCAAAAGTTGAAACTATTATTGCTATTCCATACAATCATTATGAACCAGAACCATATAATCGTTGGACTATAAGAGGAATGTTGGATTTAGAAAATGAATTAAAAGTAGCTACTGAGTTTTATCTTATCTTATGATGAAACAAAAAAATTATGCAGTAGAAATGAAAAGTGAAATTTATTTTTATTTTTTTGAAAATGAAGGTGATATTAAATTTATAGATAAATTAAATTCGTAATAAGAAATTAAAAATAAAATTGATGCTGTTATTGGCAGAATGATTTTGCATGAAGAAGACTCGTTGGAAGAAATCATAAGTTACCGAATAGATTTTTAATTCTATTTAAAAATAATAAAATGTTTTCAAAAAAATTCCAATAAGTTCGTTTTTAAGAGAACCTTTTTAAGCCAATATCAGTTTAATTTATATGAAATTAAAATTTATTTTTACAAAAAAGCAGACTGCTGAACTTAGAGAAATGGATGAAGTAGTTGAAACTTCGTGTACACTTTTGATACCTGAAGAATATTGGTTAGAGCTTCACTTGAAAATTCAGTCTCATGGAAGTCTAAAAATTTATTTTGCACATTTACTAAAAAAATATGAAATTTATTTGAAAAGTGGAATTTTGCCACATTCTAGTCGGCTAAAAACTGAATATCAACTTAAAGGACAGAATTTGATTAGGAAAGATTTCGAGCCGTGCAAGAAGGATTGGTTTTTGATGAAGTTGTATAGGGCAGCATTTAATTTTTCAATCAATAAATTATTTGTATTGCTGCTCCGCCTCGACTTGATGAATTTTGCAGAAGTGGTGGAATCTGCCGTGAACTTAGACTTCTCCGTTGCAACGGGTAAAGAGTGGGTTTTTCAATACGGGGGATTTTTTCAAGACAGCAAAATTCCCCAATACGAAAGGATTTTCGAGTTCGGATAGATTTTCCTAAGCAAAATATCACCTAAACAAAAGAATTTCCAATTTTCAAATAAATTCCACAATACAACTATCGATTTTTCAATTATTAAAAAATTTCTTCCAATAAAAGTTATCTTGCACTGGTATAATGAAACTTTTTAATCTCAATCACAAGCGAAATAATATGATATTTTTAAACATAAAATTAGGTTTTTAGTAAATCCACATAATCTTGAATAGCTTGCTCCAAACTGGTAAATCCATCTTTGTAACCTGAACCCAAAAGTTTTGTGGGATCAGCTTTTGTAAAATATTGGTAATTGGGTTTTAAAAACCCTGGCATATCAATATAATCCACAGACCATTCTTTTTTCATCGCTTGAAAAAGTGCTTTGGCAAGATCATTCCAAGATTCTGCAATTCCTCGACCAACATTATAAAGACCAAATTTTTTTTGGAACAAAAGATGAAGAGTTATTTTTGCAGCGTCTTTGACATACAAAAAATCTCTTTTTTGTTCACCATCTTTATAATCTTCATGATAAGATTTAAATAATTTTAATTTTCCTGTTTCAGAAATTTGCTCATAACCTTTTAGCACAACAGATCGCATATCTCCTTTATGAGCTTCACCAAAACCAAATACATTAAAATATTTTAGTCCTGTAATTTTTTTTAGCCAACCTTTTTTTTGTGCATACAAATCAAACAATTGCTTAGAGTAACCATACATGTTTAATGGGCGAAGTTTATTTATTTCCATTTCGTCAGAATATCCATGTTCACCTAGACCATAAGTTGCAGCACTAGAGGCATATATAAATGGAATTTCTTTTTTTAAACATACTTCTGCCAAATTTTTTGTAAGTTCAAAATTATTTTGGATTAAATAAGTTCCATCTGTTTCCGTAGTGGAAGAACAAGCTCCTTCATGAATTAAATAATCAGGTTTAAAAGATTTAATAATTTTTTCATATTCCAAATTAAATTTTTCTTTTTCTATATAATCCGAAAATTTTAACCTTGATAGATTTTTCCATTTTTCAGAATTTCCGATATGATCTATAACTAATATTTCTTCAAATTTTTTTTCATTTAAGAATGAGATGATATTGGAACCGATTAAACCTGCTCCACCTGTTATTAAAAATTTCTTTTTCATAATTCAATATTTGGTTTTAGTGAACAAGTTTCAAGAAAAGTTTTTTTAAATTTCTATTTGAGAGAATTGAGCAAATAAGCTTTTAAAAGTTTAAAATCAATTGGTTTTTTTAAATAAGAATCCATCCCTGCTTCAAGACATTTTTTTTCATCATCTTTTAAAGCTCCTGCAGTTAGTGCAATTATGTTTACATGAGAGTTGGATACTTTTTCAGATTCTCTGATTTTTTTTGTAGCTTCATAACCATCCATTTCTGGCATTTGAATGTCCATAAAAATTATATCTGGTTTGTATTTTAGATACTGTTCAAATCCCTCAATCCCATTTCTAGCTTTATGAATAGAAGAATTTTTAGTAATCTTATAAATCATAGAATTTAATAAACTTAAATTAATTTCATTATCATCTACTATTAAAATACTAAATTGTTTTTTTGTATCTCCTTCAATAGTTTGATTTGAATTATTTTGTCCAACTTGTAAATTTTTTTTTGTTTCTGAAGATGGAATGTTCATTTCTTCTTTAATATAGGTTAATTTTAAAGTAAAATAAAATTTACTACCTTTTCCAGATTCACTATCAAGTTCAATTGAGCTTCCCATTTTTTCAACTAGGCTCGCAGAAATTGCAAGCCCAAGTCCAGTGCCTCCAAACTTTCTAGTAGTTGATGAATCTGCTTGAGAAAACTTACTGAATAATTTCTTTTTTTGTTCAGGAGTAATTCCTATGCCAGTGTCTTGAACAGAAAAAGTGAATAAGCCAATTTCATTTTCAATTGACTGATTAAAAATTAGACTTAGTTCAACTTTTCCTTTATTCGTAAACTTGATTGCGTTATTAACTAAATTTATTAATATCTGTTTTAAACGAATTGAATCTCCAATTATCCATCTAGGAATATTTTCTTTTATATTAAAATTTAACTCAATTCCTTTTTGCTCAGCAGCAAATCTTAGAATATCTTTAACTTCGTTTATTAATTGAATAACATCTATTTGAATAGTTTCTAATTCTAATTTCCCAGCTTCAATTTTAGAAATATCTAATACATCATTAATCATAGAAAGTAAATTATTGCCAGATAAATGAATTAGTTCTACATAAGATTTTTGACTTGACTCCAACTCTGTCATTCTTAACAAATCTGAATATCCGATTACAGCATTTAAAGGAGTTCTTAATTCATGACTCATATTTGCTAAAAATTCAGATTTTGCTTTATTTGCATTTTCTGCTTCCAGTTTTGCAATTTTATGTTTTTCTTGAATAATAAGATTTTCTTTTGCTAGATGAGAAATTTTTTCTGCAAGTTCTTCAGCACTGATATTTTCATAGTTAAAATTAAAATCTTTATTTAATATTTGAGCAGTGTTAATTAAATTATTTATAATTTGTTTATTTTTTTGTAATTCAATTCTTAGCAAAGCATTTACTTCGCTTAATTCTTTTGTACTAATTTCAACACTTCTGGTGTTTAAAATACTAGCTCTTTCCATATCTACATATGAAAGATCTACTGAATTTATAAAACCTTGGATTTTCTTTTTATTTACTTCATCAAATCCATTCAGAAAAGTTTCTAAGTCAATTTCACTTGAAATACCTAAATATTTTCTAAGTTGCCTTAAAAGTAATGAATTCATCAAATATCTTTTTCATAAATATAAGTAATAGTCATAGTTTGATTGTGTAGTTTGCAATTGGTTGAAGTTATAAACGGGCTAATTTCTCCATTTGAATAAAAACCTGAAATCAAACTTTTTTCTCCAATCATAGAACGAACTGCTTCAATTTCTTCCTCAGTTCTTTCACCCATAATTAATTTTCTACCAACACAGCTAACTAGAATGGTTAAAGAATTGGAATCTGTACTTTGAATTTTTTGGAGAACTTGTGTTGCAGCTTTTTCAGCACCTTCAACAAGTAAATTTGTGTTGGAATGCATTAATTTTACAAAACTACCTTCTGGAATATCTCCTGCCAAAGTCATCGAAGATTCAGTTTCATTAATCCCTAAGATTGTGCGGATCAAACCTTCTTCTTCGTGATTTTTATTTAATAATGCAAGTGGATAAAGTAAAGCTGAAGTTGGTAAATCTTTTGCATATTCACCTAAATAAGTTTTGTAAAGTTCTAATGCTGGTTTATCATCTAATTCATATAGAACATTTCCTTCTGATTTAGTTACTAATCTGGAAGGTCCAAAAGATTGCCACCCACCAAATGATCCATGAGAAATACCAACTGACTCCCCATAAAATCCTAGAGCTACATTAATATCTGATCTAACTTCTCCTTCATATATAACAAATGTTTGTTCAAACTTTCCATTATCAGCAGCTAAACCACCTGTTAAAATTACTGAATCATTTAGATTACTAACTAAACCTTTTATAAAGCTACTTCCATTAATTTTTACACCTTGACCTATCACAAACAAGGATTTTAAATCTGGGCTGTTTAATTTTTTTGCTAACTCTTTTCCAGAGTTCTCTGAATCTTCCATTTTTAAAATAACATTTGACTCAGCTTTAATTTTTACTTTTTCAAATTGAATAGCATTTATAACTATGCTTTCTTCTGAAATTCCTGAATTAGAAATTTCACCAGCAGTTGTACAACCAATCATTTTAGTGTTTGGAAAAGAATTACTCAATTCTTTAAAAAAATCTTTTTTTAAAATACATTTTTCTACATTTCCAAAAATTAAAAAAATACTTGGTTCAATTTCTTGAATACCTTTTATAATATCTGAAGAATCAAAATTATCTGTTAAGGTTACTTGTTTAAATTTCATACTCTAAATTTTTTTACTAAATTAAAATTGTCTAGCTAAAAAAAATTCTATTTCAATAGTAAATTGTTATTTAAAATTTTTATAAATTTATTTTTAATTAATTTAGTTTTATTTGAATATTTGATTTTAATTTAGAGAGTTTTCTGTTCTGGATTTTTTTAGAACTTCTATAATTTGGTCATGAATGTATTGATTGGAAATTACAATATCAGATGGAAAACTGATTAGTGGTTGATTTTTGTAATTGGTTAGTTTTGCTCCAGCTTCTTTTAAAATCACTGAAGCAGCTGCCATATCAAAAATACCCACAGATTTTTCCCAAATCCCATCAATTTTTCCTTCAGCAATCCAACAAAAATCTAACACAATTGAACCTGTTCTTCTGATACTTCTACCAGCTGTTAAAAATGCTGAAAGGTCTGCAAGAATTTCAGTTAAAATAATTTTGCGATTAACAGGAAAAGCTGAAATTAACAAAGCTCTATCTAGTTTGTGAATTTCTGAACAACGAATTAAAGAATCATTTTTTCTGGCACCTTGACCAAGAATTGCTGAATAAAAATCTTTTAGTTCTGGAGCAAGCACCATTCCAGCAACCGAAGTATCCCTGTGTTGAATTGCAATCGAAACTACATAAAGAGGAAGTCTTCTTAAAAAATTCATCGAACCATCAATTGGATCTAGAACCCATGTAAAATTATTTTGTCCAGAAATTTTAATTTCTTCTTCAGAAGAAATAGAATCATCTGGAAATTCTGATAAAATTAAATTTCGAATCAAATCATAAACTTTTTTTTCAGAATTGTCCAATTGTTTTTTTTCAACTAAATCATCAAGAGTTGTTGATATAAAAACTTCTTCTTGGATAGTTTTAATTCCTGAAATTAAAAAACTAATTTTTTGCTCTATAAAATTAACTCTTTGTGTAATTTCTTCAATTGGAAAATTTAATTCAGGAGCAGTAGTAGCCATAATTCCTCAGAACAGTTTATCAAGATTAGCTAGCGTGAGGGATACGAAGCATCGCAGAGTCTTTGCTTGCAAAGACCGAAACAGCGTAGCGATAGTGAAGTGCGTAGTAGCCCGACCTTTCTGAAAGAAAGGACACGCCCAATCATTTAATCAAAATTAAATGAAAATGATGCTTCTTAACTAATTTCATAAAAAGCTCAGTCCCGCAAGTATTATTTTATAGGTTTAATTGGGCAAGTTTTTGCTTTGCAAAAAACGGGCTTTTCGCTACTTCTGAATTTAACTGCTTCGCTTTTAAATTCAGAAACGCTTCAATCCCTCTTGCTTGTATTGAAAAATTTTTCTTAAACGATTAACTCGTCTTCACCTTGACGGGCAACCACAATCTCACCAGCTTCTTCAAGCTTACGGATAATGTTCACAATTTTTTGTTGTGCATCTTCCACGTCTTTTAAACGCACTGGTCCCATAAAGTCCATATCTTCTCGAAGTAAGTTGGCAGCACGTTTTGACATGTTCTTAAAAATTTTATCTTGCACTTCTGAATCTACAGACTTCAAAGCTTTTGCAAGCTCTGTATTGTCAACTTCACGCATAACTTTTTGAATTGCACGGTCATCGAGTAATACAATGTCCTCGAATACAAACATACGTTTTTTAATTTCTTCTGCTAATTCTGGATCTTCTTCTTCAAGAGCTTCAATGATTGTTTTTTCAGTTCCTCTATCTACGTTGTTCAAAATTTCCACAACTGAATCAATACCACCAGCAACAGTATAGTCTTCTGAAGCAAGAGTGGAAAGTTTTCTTTCAAGAACTCGCTCTACTTCACGAAGAACGTCTGGACTTACTCTATCCATTGTAGCAATTCTTTTAGCAACTTCAGCTTGAATTGTGTGCGGAAGTGATGACAAGATTGTTGCAGCTTTGTTTGGATCAAGGTAAGATAAAATTAATGCAATTGTTTGAGGATGTTCCCCTTGGATAAAGTTTAATAATTGTGCTGGGTCGGTTCTTCGCACAAAGTCAAATGGTCTAACTTGAAGTGAAGAAGTTAAACGATTGATAATATCAATTGCTTTTTGGTTACCTAATGCTTTTTCTAATAAAGAACGGGCAAAGTCAATACCACCATTTGTGATAAATCCTTGTGCCATCATGAGTTCGTTGAACTCAACTAACACTTTTTCTTTATCTTCTGGTGTAATTTTATCTAATCTTGCGATTTCAAAAGTGATTTGCTCGATTTCATCTTCTCTAAGATGTTTGAAAATTTCTGTTGATACCTCAGATCCAACAGCAATTAAAAAAATTGCTGCTTTTTGTCTTCCGGTTAGATTGGTTTTCTTGCTAAGCATAGTTTATCCGACATTCTCAATATCGGTAAATTTTATGAATTTCAACAAAATCTTTTAATAAAAAATTAGGGAGCTGGAGTTGTTGAAGGAGCAGATTTATCACCACCAATTAAACCTTTGATTTTTTCCTGAGTTTTTGGATCTTTCATTTTTTCTTTAATGGTTTCAATTGCTTTTTTACCTTGCTCAGATTCAGCTTGTTGTTTGATTAAATCTACCATTCCAGTACCAGTTCCTGCACTGCTTGAATTGTTTGAATCAGTGTTCTGCCCTCCAGAACAAGATATAATAAAAATTGCTAATAAAATAAATTTCATTTGTAACTCCAAAATAGTTTTTTTTCAAATTATAAATGCTAATTTTGAAAACAAGGAAATTTTAATGAATTTTAGGGATTTTTACAAATGAATAATTCTAAAATAAATTTTACGTTCGGCATTTTTTCTTTCAAATGCAGAGATTAAAATTTATTGGATAATAAATTTAGTTCAAAATGAAATTGAAGCTTATTAAAATCCTGAAAATAATGAATACAAAAATAAAAAAATTTATTCTGCTTCTGAAATTATTCAAACGTCAACTCCACTAAAAATTTCAATTTCTTTAGCTGAGCTGATTTAAAAATTCACCTATTTTCTATTGGAATATAATTCAAATTCATTGGACCAGTGTAAATTTGTCTTGGTCTTGCTTTTTTGAAATTGGATTTGATTCTAAGCTCTCTCCAATGTGCAAGCCAACCAGGAAGTTTACCCATAGTTTGCATTACAGTGAACATTCTTTTTGGAATTCCGATTTCTTGAAAAACAATTCCTGAATAAAATTCTAAATTTGGATATAGATTTTTTTCTTTATAAAAAGAATCATTATCAATATAATTTTCAAACTCTCTTGCAAAATCTAAAATTGGCGATTTTTTATTATCAAAATAATTGTGAAAAATTTCTCTTGCTACAAGTGATCTAGGACTTTTTGTCAAATAAGCTGTGTGACCAAGAAAATTGGATTTAGTTAATTCTTCTTTCACTTTTGAATCTGATATATACTCTTTTACAGATTTTTTTGAAGTAGTTATTTTTTCTAAGAATTCAATTGCTGCAACACTTTGACCACCTTCACGTGAACCCCATAATGCAGAAATTCCAGCTGAAATTGAAGCAAATAAATTTGATTTTGTGCTACCAACTAATTGAACTGTTGAAGCAGCCACATTTTGTTCATGGTCCGCGTATAGAATTAAAAACTGATTTAACAATTTATCAATTTCTTGAGGGGCAACATGATTTTCTGATTCTGCAGGGATTGAAAAAAGCATATGTAAGAAATTGGAACAATAAGGCAAATTATCTTTTGGATATACAAATGGTTGACCAATAGTTTTTTTATAAGAAAAAGCAGCAATGGTTCTAATTTTACTCAAAAGTCTAGTAACTTGATCAACACCTTTATCAACTGATTCTTCATAATCATCAGGATAATAACTAGACAATGCCATAATCATTGTGGATAAAACTGCAAGTGGATGAGCTTTACCAGGAAAACCATCAAACAAATTGATCATATCTTCATGAATCATGGAATGTTTAGCTAATCGATTTGTAAAATCTTGAAGTTCAGCTTTTTTTGGTAAATTTCCATAAATTAATAGATAAGAAGTTTCCACAAATGTAGAATGTTTTGCTAAGTCTTTGATGTCGTAACCACGATAACTTAGTGTTCCGTTTTCAGGATCTCTTCTAGAAACTTGGCTTTCACCAATTGCAGTATTAAAATTTCCTGGATCAACAGTGACTACGCCAGTCGAGTCATATAAAGTTTTTATTTCAATACCTTGTTTTCCATCAGTTCCTGTTACCAAATTTAAAGGAATAATTTTATCATCTAAATGAAGTTCTGCTTTTTTATAATTGGTCATAAATTCAATTTGAAAAATTGATTCCAAAAGTCAAATTTTAAATCGTAAAATTTTTTAGTTTTGATTTGCATCTTTATCAAAGTAAATCTCAAAATAATATTGCAATATGCCCTACATTTAATTATTCTGTTCCAATTGTGATGTATTGATTAAATTATATTATTATTTTTTATAGACTCTCTATTAAGTAAGAATAATTTATTTTGTGAAAAACCTAAGGCTTATTATAGTTTTGGAAAAGATAAGTTTAATAAAATAAATCTTTCTCTGATGGGTACTTATTATTTAACATAAATAGAGGAAACATTGAGTTCAAATAAAGATAAAAAAACCTTTTCTTTAAAGTTTAAAATGCTTTTGGGATTTATAGGTTTAAATCTAATTCTATCGACTTTACTTGGATTTGTTTTATTTCAAGTTTCAAATAATATTTATTACAAATCATTTTTAAATCATAAAAAATCTTTAGGAATTTCTATTGCAAATTCAATTGATGCAACTAAATACCAAACTTTTTATAATAAAAAATCAATCGGGGATCCTGAATTTAAAAGGTATTTGGAATTTATTAGATCAGTTGCTAAAAACGAAAAATTTATAACTTGGATTTATACTCTTGGTTATGATGAGAAAAATGATAGATTAATTTATGCAATTGATGCTTCACCCTCTGACGTTGAAGCTATCTGGATCGGTAGTGAATTTTTAGGTATAAAAACTTTTATAAATAATCGAAATAATATTTCAATTAGCTATGACTCAATTGAATATGAAGAAAAATTAGAAATTAATTTTAAAAATAAAAAATTTCATATTGAAATTGATCAAAATAATAAAGAAATATATATCAACAAAGAAAAAGTATTAAGCATAATTCAATCTAATCCATTAGCTGGTGTAACCAATCTTTGTTTAAGTTTGGCCGCATTCACTTCAAATCGTTCAAAAGAAAATATAAAACTTGCTTTGGAAAAAACAACTGTCAAAGATATTAAAAACTGGACTTTTGAAAATATAGGAACAAGCTTGCACCAAATGAGACGTCAAGCTTTCTCTTATACTTAATTTTGTGGGGGGAAAAGCAACAAGAAGGTAAAAAAGAGATTTACCCTCTTAGCTGACGGGTAAGAGGGTAGAAGAAAGAATGTCTTTAGTACCTCTTGAATACGGAAAACAATGGTTTTTATGAAAAAAATATTACTAATATTGATTTTGCTATTTTTAGTTGGGAATTGCGGTACATTTTTTACAATCCAACATTTAGACTATAATGCAAATAAAAAATTTTGGAATTCAAGAATATCCGGTGCGCCAGTTATTTATTCTGGCACTCGATTCGATGGATATTATCTACTTGTTTCGGTCTGGGCAGTGAGTCCTTTAGCAATACCATTGTTTATGGATTTACCACTCTGTGTTGTAGCGGATACTTTACTTTTACCACTTACAATTCCGATTCATTATCAGCATAAATCAATCCGACAAAAAGATAGATTCACTGTAAAAGAACTCTTATATGCAAGTAGAACTGGCGACATAGAAAACGTACGTTTTTTTATTCAAACCGCAGACCATAAATTAGATATTAATTCTGTCGATGAATTTGGCACCAGTTCCCTAATGGAAGCCACGCGCCAAGGAGAGTTAGAAACAGTTATGTTCTTAATGGAGCACGGAGCAAATGTAAATAGCAAAGATTTTTCTGGAAATACGGCATTGCATTTCCCTGAAAATTTATCCACTGTGTATCCAGGGGATAATGACTCTTATGTGAAAATAATCGAGTATTTGATCCGAAGAAAAGCTGATATTACGATTAGAAATAATGATGGTAAAACAGCAGTCGATCTTGCGTATGAAGGTGGAAACAAGGAACGAATAGCTGCTTTCCGAAAATGAATCTTTATTTCTGAAGTAACCAAGGCACAATGCCAATCGACCAACTATGCGCAAGACTGGCATTAGCCTCTGTCTTTTCATAGATTGTACCAAAGTCGCGGGCGATCGGTCCATAGTATTCGCGAATGAACTTCATTGAACGTTCAATGGAAACGTACCTGAGAGCATTTGCTATAAAATACGCAAAATAGGGAGTAACCCGTTTTCGAAGATTGCCATTGGAGATTTCTGCTTCTAAATACGACAATGCTTCTAGTCTTTTATCCTTTCCAGATGAGCAGGTAATCGCTGTTGCACTCGCATGTGGACTATTTTTGCTTTCTTTAAACGTTAGTGAATATGCCTCCCCTGTCCAGAATGCTGCATCGAATACACTGGCTTGGATTGCTAAATTCGGAGCCATGGTATCGCAAAGTTCAGACCACCAAGCATTACAGACTGCATGCGGACTTATATCATCAATGGGCATGCGACTTGCAGCAACCATTGCATCAGTCGGATCCCAATCAGTAAAATACCAGCCGCGCATACCCTGAATTAGTCCGTCTTGTAGATAATGCTTCGTCCAAAACTCTATAGAATTATTGACTACAGACTTTACAAGAGGGTCTCGCTTCAATTCGGGATCATGTTCAATTGCAGTCAAGCAAAAGGAAAGATGGAAGGTGGGTATTGGTAAGTATTCACCTGGTGTCCATATAGGCCAAGCTCCACTTATCATTCCATTTTTTGGATCATAGGATTTTGCAATCTGATGAAGAGCCAAATCTATCACTTCTAAATTATTAGTTAGTGACCGAAGAGCTTTAGAACTCATTCTGAGATCACCAGTCCATTGCGATCTCTCTCGCCAACAAGTATCGACCACTCCACCATCAACACAGGCAATGAGATTATTTCTACATGCCTCTATGATTGGATAATCGACTGTATCCGCAATGACAGTTTTCCATTCTAGTGGATATTCTCTTCGCCAGCCTTTCAGTATTGGTTTCGTTGTATTCACTTCATATAGTACATGGACATACCGACACCCACGAAATCCAAATACTCCTGTTTGAATTTCCTCTACGAATGCATCCGCCATCTGCACTTTTGCACGAGAAGACGTAGCAACTGCTTCATCGAAAGAGGAAACTTCACTGTAAGTCAAAACACATTCTGAGTTTTCAGTTTTGATTTCAAAGCGGTATAATGCTATTTGTCCCAGATCGAAAGTCTCACAAATTAAATCACAGGGCTGTTCCTCTCTAACGTACAATGCAATATTAGCCGCAGTCGATGGTTTAAATGCTTTTTGCTTTAGAACTTTTATGATTGTACTTTGAATAAGTTTCAATTCAATTGGAATGAAGTTAGAACGGGAAATCGGTGATAATAGAATTTTCCAATCAGTAAAGAGTTTGGCTGGAACTAGAGATATATCAGTATTATGCGCCTTTGTAACAATTGTTTGGCGGGGTAGCTGCTCGCAAACTTTTGCACCGAAGTGGATCTTATTTTCTATAGAGCATTTCCATTCTTTTTCAGAAGGTAATCCCACAAAAAAGGGATCTTCGAATAGACATCGGAAGTAAACACGAGTAGCCGCTGGATTCATCCAATGCAAACGCACGAGGACTTCGGTAGCATTTTTTGTTTCATACCAATAGTCTGCCAACGCTTCTCCGTTAGCACATCTATGCCCACCATCACCGATAAATTTTCCATCTACCCAGACTTCATACGGAAAATTGCTCGCAAGCGTAAGTGGCTCGCCGCCAGTAGTTGTGAAGTTGTAAATTCTTTCCGGAACATCGTCATTGACTAACGATTTAGCCCAGAGAAATTTTTCTTTTGCAATTACTAGTGTTTCTTCGTTATTAAAAAAGGAATTCGTTTTGCTTTGTTTCATACTCTTCATATAACAAGTCAGGGAAGCTTTATTTTCAGAAGCTCAGAATTTTTTTTTAGAGGGGCTACTGTTGATTTTGCGACTAAGTCTTTTCGTCCTAATAGTTGAATGAGTTTTTCAGTTAGGATATTTCGATTGAGTGGTTTTAAAATAAAAGAATTTATTTTAAGTTTTCCAAGATATAGAACAACCTCGCTATCAATATTCCTAATTAGGGTTTACTGAAAAACTCAGCTCGAAATTTGTTTTTCAAAGAAAATCAATTTAAATACAGAAAAATAGTTCGCAAAAAAATTAGACAAAAGATCTCGTAGTCTTTTTTCTAAATTCATCACTAGAACGATGAGTCCGATTACTGATTTCGAAGTTGCTTCAAGTTTTGCCATAATGCGCCCTAGACTGTAACGTCTTTTTGCTTCTCCGAATTTTCCTTCTATCGGATTTCGAATGGAAGTTCTCGCTTGACCTTCATCAATTAATTCTACAGGCATCATTCCTAAAGTTATTGTAATTCCATTTTCTTTGCAAAATTTTTTATTTTCTTTGTTATGATAAATTTGATCCGCTGCGATTACTTTTGGAAAGACTCCGTGAATGGCAAAATAATTTTCTGCATGTTCTTTCAACAAAGTCGATTCATTGAAATTTTCCCAAGAATGTTTTTCTAATCTTGTAAATCCATCCTTCAAAGAAAAAGTTATCTTCGATCCAAATTCAACATTGGATGATACCTTGCCTCGAACGATTGGTCTTATATGCGGCTGTGAAATGCTCACGATGCGAAATTCAATTCTATGTTTTTTTTCAACGAACATTTCTTGTTGCTGTCTGTGCAATTCGCAAATCACAAGTAGATCTTTGTATTCTTTCTTTTTTAAACACTGTAAAATTTTTGGATTATCATCAACTAACTTTGTTATATGTTTTAAATCACGAGATACATATTCAAGCTGATTTTTCAACGTTTTACGCACTATTTTATACTTTGGTTTCTTCTTACCTATGAATACCAAAAATTTTTTCCTCGCAATTTCACGATACGTTCTTGGCTTAGGAATTAATTTTGCGGTATGATTATAAATTTTATCGATCAACAATTCTAACTTTTCTCTAGCTTCGTTTAAGAGTGATATGTCCGTAGGATAACGAATGTCCGCTGGTGCACAAGTCGCGTCCAATAAAAGCACGCCATCATTTTTATTTTCATCTTCACTCTTTTTACTTTTATCAATTTTATTTTCTTGCGACTCTGAATTTTTCTCTTCTGGCTTTTTTTCCTGATTCAATTCAGCCAGATTGATAACCAACTCATTTATCTCATTCATCATTTCTAAATTTATTCGCTTCCGAAAATGAACCATCATACTCGAATCAAAAGGAGGTTCAATTTGAAATTCACGAAATCCTAAAAAAAATTGCAAGTAAGCATTTTCTGTTATTTGAGATACAGTCTCTTCATCTGAAAAGCCACATCTCTCTTTCACAATCAAAGCACCGAGTGCAGTCCGCAACTTCAACGCAGGCGCTCCTTTCTTCTCCGAAAATATTTTAGAATATTTTTCTTCGATCTTATCCCATGGAATTATTAGAGTTGTTGCAAAATAACAAATCGTCTTAAAAAAAACTTGTACAAAAACAGTAGAATAATTTATTTTCCATATGAAAGATATAGAAAAGATTTTAAAAAAGAAAAGGTTATGTCTTGCGTTGA
>JAAFIR010000030.1 GCA_013297885.1 Leptospirales bacterium
TTCGCTAGTTAGGATTTAAACCTTGAAAGGGATTTAGGCTTCTTCTACAGATTGTTCAGATCACTTTTTTACTGATAATATAAAACAGTAAAAAAGTCACCTTTTTATCTAATGGAAAAGGGATTGTAGCGGAAATACTTTTGCTGGAATTAAATTGATTTTTTAATGAAGTATTTTTGCAAAAGATTTTAGCAAAAAGCCCGTTTTTTTTCCTTAATTAGTAGTTGATTTTTTTGTAAATATGGATTGGAAAAAAATTCGCCCTAACTTAAAATCATAATTTGATTTACATACGAACAAAGTTTAACAATCTAAATTTTAGAGGCTTTTATGTCAGAAGATTTTGTGAGAATTTTTGATACTACCCTAAGAGATGGAGAACAATGTCCTGGGGCTGCAATGAGTGAGGATGAAAAATTAGAAATTGCTCATCATTTAGCAAAAATGAAAGTTGATATTATTGAAGCAGGTTTTCCAGTTTCTAGTCCTGTGCAATTTAAAGCTGTAGAAAGAATTGCTCGTGAAGTAGATGGTCCAGTGATCTGTGGACTTGCTCGTGCATTAAAATTGGATATTGAGTCCGCAGCAAAAGCTATTAAACCAGCCAAAAAACAAAGAATCCACACATTTCTTGCTTCCTCTCCAATTCATATGAAGCACAAACTCGGAAAAACTCCTTCTGAAGTTTTAGTAATGGCTCGTGAAGCTGTGAAAATGGCAAAAGATTTTGTAGATGATGTAGAATTTTCTCCAGAAGATGGAACAAGATCAGATTGGAATTTTCTTCGTGAAATTTGTGAAGCAGTAATTGAAGCTGGTGCAACTACAATTAATGTTCCAGATACTGTTGGTTATACCACACCCGAACAATATGGTGAGCTATTTCATTTTTTAATTTCAAATGTTCGTGGTGCTGATAAAATTATTTTTTCTGCACATTGTCATAATGATCTTGGTTTAGCAACTGCAAATTCTTTATCTGCAATTAAAAATGGAGTTCGTCAAGTAGAGTGCACAATTAATGGAATTGGAGAGAGAGCAGGAAACACTGCGATGGAAGAAGTCGTAATGGCTCTTCGCACTAGAAAAAATTTTTACGAAATCACTACAAATATTGACACTACTTTAATTTCTAAAGGTTCCTATTTAGTGAAAAATATTACAGGAATGACAGTTCAGCCAAACAAAGCAATTGTTGGTGCAAATGCATTTGCACATGAATCTGGAATTCACCAAGACGGTGTAATTAAAAATCGTGAAACTTATGAAATCATGACTCCTGAATCAATTGGTCTTGAATCAAATCGAATGGTGCTTGGGCGACATTCTGGTAGAGCAGGATTTAAAGATAGAATTATTCGACTTGGGTTTCAACCTAAAACTGATGAGATTGAACTTGCATATAATAAATTTTTAGAAATTGCAGATAAGAAAAAAGAAATTTTTGATGAAGATTTAATTGCACTGTTTACTGAGCAACACCGCAAAACTGGTGTTAGTCGATACTCGTTAGAATATTTTCAAGTTACAAATGGATCAAAAACAGTTCCTACTGCAACTGTAAAAATCAAAGTGGATGATGTAATCATTGAAGAATCTTCCACGGGAGATGGACCAGTTGACGCAACTTTTAAGGCGATTGAAAAAGCTGTAAAACTTGAACCAGAGCTTTCAAAATTAATGATTTCCCCTGTTACAGAAGGAAAAGACGCTCTTGCTGAAAGTTCAGTTACTTTGAATTTCCAAGGTAAAAGAGTCGTTGGAAAAGGAAGTTCAACAGACATCATTGAAGCTTCTGCACTTTCCTTTATTGATGCACTCAATCGTTTATGAAAAAATTATTTTGTGAATCTCTTTACAATTTAGAAGCTTACTCACCAGGGGATCAACCGCTTGGAAAAATAATTAAATTAAACACAAATGAGAATCCATTTTTACCAAGTCCAAAAATTTCCAAATTTTTAAAAAATTTTAATGAATTTGATAGACTAAGAAAATACCCAAGCCCAAGCTCTGAAAAATTAAGAGAAGAAATTGCAAAACTTCATAAAATTTCTGCTGATGAAGTATTAGTGACGAATGGATCAGATGAAGCTTTATCCATTTTGTTCAGAGCCTGTCTTTCTGAAAATTCCACTTTTTTAATGCCAAATCCAACTTATTCACTTTATCCGATTTTAAAAGATTTAGTAATGAATGGAACTAAAATCAAAGAAATTCCTGTACTCGAAAATTTTAGTTTAGATTTTGAAACTTTAAAAAAAGAAAAAGCAAATCTTTTAGCATTTGCAAATCCAAACGCTCCAACTGGAATTTTGGCAGAAAAAAAAGAATTAATTGATTTAGTAAAAAGTCTAGATTGTGCAGTGTTATGCGATGAAGCTTATATTGATTTTGCAAAACCAAATTCTACTATGATTAACGAAATTAAAAATTTACCCAATTTATTTGTTTCAAGAACGTTTTCCAAGTCTTATTCTCTTGCTGGACTTAGGGTTGGGTACATTATTAGTAATAAAGAAAATATTTTTGAATTAAATAAAATTAGAGATTCTTATAATCTAGGATTTTTAGAACAAGAAATTGCTAAAATTGCAATTAAAGACCAAACTTATCTAAAAAAGAATGTTAAAAAAATTATTTCTTTAAGAGAAAATCTCAAAAAAGATTTAGAAAAATTAGAATTTTTTGTGATAAATTCAAACACAAATTTTTTATTTGCAAAAGTTCCAAATTTAAAAGCAAAAGAATTGTATGATTTTTTATGTAGTAAAAAAGTTTTTGTGAGATATTTTAATTATCCAAATCTAAAAGATTATATTCGTATTACAATTGGTATTGAATCAGAGCATAAAATTTTATTAAAATGGATAAAAGAATTTTTAAATAAATGATAGAGCAGTTTTACGCTGAATATTTAACAGATGATGAGTTGGATTTTTATTTGAGCCTTGGTTTTCGTCATTTTGGAATTCATTTTTATCGTTATGATGTGGGAACTTTTAGAGAAAAAAAAGTCCATGTTTTACCATTAAGAATCAATTTAAAATATTTCAAAAAATCCAAAAGTCAAAAAAAAATTTGGAACAAAAATCAACACTTTCAAACTAGAATTGAAAAAACAAATATCACTGAAGAAATAAATATTTTATTTGATAAACATAAAAATCGTTTTAAAGAATATATTCCTGATACAATTTATACTTTTATTAATGAAGAGAATCCTTCTGAAATTCCTTGTAATATGAATCAAGTTGTTGTGCTGGATAATGAAAAAATTATTGCAGTTAGTTTTTTGGATGTAGGAAAAAATTCTACTTCAAGTATTTACGGAATGTTTGATCCAGACTATGAAGAATATTCTCTTGGGATTTTTACCATGCTTTTAGAAATAGAATTTTCGAACCTAAACAATAAATCATTTTATTATCCTGGTTATGCTTATGTTGAACAATCTTTTTATGATTATAAAAAACAATTTTTTGGACTGGAAAGTTTAAATTATTATTCTGGAATTTGGTCTAGTTACGAAAGAAATTTTTCAAAGAGTGAAGAATGAATTTTATTGAAAAGCTTAAAGATGATGTAAAAAATCATTCTGTTTTAAAATCAGATTGGTTAATTAAACGAAAAAATTCAATGAGTAAAGAAGATTTAGTTTTATGGCTCACTCAGGAATATTTTGTATCTGTTGAATTTGTTAATTGGTTTTTAAACACAGCTTCCCTCACAACAGATATTTCAGCAAAAATTATTTTAGTGGAAAATATTTGGGAAGAGCTAGGGGAGGGAAAAAAAGAAGATGCTCATGTTTCTATTTTGATTCAATTTTTAGAAAAAATTGGAATAGAAATTAATACTATAAAAATTCTACCAGAAACAAAAATCTATTTAGACAAAATGAAACAAATCACTTCAGAAAATTTTTACAAAGCACTTGGTTCTCTTGGTCCTGCAAATGAATATTTGTTAAAATTAGAATATTCCATTATGTATGATTCTTACAAAATTTTAAAACAAAAAGAAAATTTACCAGAATCAAAATTTTTTCAGATCAATTTAACGGCAGATGAATCTCATTCAGAAAAAATTTTTAATTTAATTGATAAACTTTCAAATTCTGAAGAGAAAAAAAAATTGGTGATCGATGGAAATTTAGAAGCATTAAATGCAAGAGAAATTTTTTATGAAGGTTTGTTAAAGTTTGAAGAAAAAATTTAATATTCTATATTCATTTTACTCACAACGATAATTTTATTATTAATTCTATGAATCAGAGTTTTCTTTTTTTACTTTTATCACAAGCGATAATTCAAACAGGTAACATATTATTCGCTGCGACAGCAACTCTAATTGCTCTAGAATTGTCAGAAGATCAGTCTTATAGTACAATACCTATTTTTTTAAATGTATTATTTACTTTAGTTATGACTATTCCTGCCTCATTACTTTTTGAAAGATACGGAAGAAAAAAAATATTTCTGTTCGGATTCACACTAGCTTTAATTTCATTGATTTTTTTTACCACAGGAATTTATCTAAGGAATTATTTTATATATAGTATTGGAGCATCAATATTTGGAGTTTGTTCTGCAATTGCAAATTACATTCGATACTCGGCTGTCGAAATTTCTAAACCTGAATTTAAATCTAAAGCTACTTCTTTAATTCTATCAGGGGGAGTTCTTGCAGCTTTTGTAGGTCCAAACTTGTCGATTTGGGGGCTTTATTTTTATACTCAACATGAATTTCTTGGCGGCTATATCCTGATGTTTATATTATTTTTATTCGCAATGATACTTCTTTTGAAAGTTCAATTTTTAGAAAATTCGTCTTTTGATTTAAAAAAGAAATTAGCCTTTAAAGAGTTACTTCAAAACATAGTCTTACAAAAAATTATCGCTCTCAGCATGATCTCTTATTGGGTTATGATTTTTATTATGTCTGCAACACCCTTAGGAATGAATCATTTGGAATACTCTCGTGAGTCGATAGCAAGTGTCTTGCAATACCATGTTCTAGGGATGTTTGTTCCTTCCTTTTTTACTGGAAGCCTTATCAAAAAATTTGGCGTACGTTCTATTATGTTCCTAGGCTGCATTCTTTGCTTAGCTTGTGTCGGAATTAATTTCATGCATCATACACATCATCATTTTATACCTTCGCTTATCTTACTTGGAATTGGTTGGAATTTTTTATTTGTAGGCTCGACATTTTTTCTCACAACAAAAATTCATGCAGAGAACCAATCGAAGTCACAAGCCTTAAATGATTTTATGGTATTTGGTTTTGTGGCAATTTCTCTCGCATTTACAGGAAAAATCCACAAGATTCTAGGATACCAAAATTTAAATCTAGTTACAATTCCTTTTATATTAATCGCTTTTTATCTAATTTTTCAATTGAGCAAAAAGGAAAATGTTTAGATAAAATCCTATCTTTATTTAAATAAATTAGAACATACTAGATTCCAAGAATAGTAAAAAAACTTTACTTTATAATAATTTACTCTAAACTCCAAAAAATAAAATTCAAAATATATAGATAAATCTGAATCATGTTAATCTAATCTGGATAGCCTTGTTTTTTTTTATTTAGTAAAATCAAATAAAATTAGATCTAATTTCTATTTATTTTAAGGGATCAGATTTCAGATGTAATACAAAACTTTACAAATTCAAAACAGCAATAATGAAGAATGTCAATTTGATAGAAAGTTACAGTTTCAACAAAGAATTGAAGTTGGAATGATATTTTATTATCTTAAAGTATACTATCATTTTATGATAGTATCGCAAGACAAAAGTATTATCAATCAAATTAGCTTAAGCTTAAGGAAAATTCAAGTAAGGACTCGCCAAAGAATTTTTACAAACTAAATTGCAAGCTCATACCAAAATTTAAAATCAAATTTCCAATTCTCATATCTAATCTTCGTGAAGATTGGTCTTCTTCTAATCGTTCGATAAGAAGTAATTGATAAATCTGATCTAAGTTTCCAGGAGAGTCCTGTGATATGGGGGCTTGGTTTGCTTGGTTATTTGAGAGACCGGTTATTGTTCCATTTGGATTTATGTAAATAGAGCTTTGGGAATTATTTAAGGAACCGTTAAAATATGGCACAGTATAATAATTGTAAAATAAACCAGTTTGAAATACAAAATTGTTAAAAATTTTTTTGTTAAAACTAAAATCCATTCGATAGCCCAAACCATTTCCTACAAGAAAACCTTTTTGTTCTGAGTAACCTAGAACTCTATTATAGTTGTAACCAGATGTAATCCACGAAACAGTATTTATTCCCATACCAACACCAGCCTCTAAAAAAAAATTATTAAATGGAAAAATGAAATGATATGTTATAAATATAAAATCTGCTTTAATTCTAAAATTAAGTTCTGTTTGAGAATTTAAACTATTTTCATAAAGTTTTAATCTTTCAAAATTTGATCCACCAAATACAAAACCCATTTTGGAATTATTAAAAACTTTAACTCTTCCGAAAAATTCTTGGTGAGTTGAATTTTTAAAACTACTCAATGTCGTATAATTATAAATTGTAGAATAATCATTTCTAAAATTTTTTAGTTCGGTTTCAAATCTATCATCTGGTTTATATCCATAACCTAATCTAAAACCAATATCAAAATTTTTTTTTCTAATTAGATCTTCTGCAATTGTGGGTTCATCTTCTTCTATTGTTACTTCTTTTTTATTCTGAGTAAGAATAGGTAATAAAAAAAAAAGAAAAAATACTATCTTCATTTTTCTAGAATAGTATAGATAACTTTTTTGAAAACTGTTTTAAAAAGTAATAGTAAAAGTTGTTCCTACTTTAAATTTCGTTTCAAAGCTAATCTGACCAGAGTGTTTTTCAATAATTTCTTTTACAATATAAAGTCCAAGTCCAGTAGATTTTTCGCCAAATGTACCTAGTCTTTTTGCTTTAGAAAATTTTTGGAATAGATATTGTTTTTGTTCGTCAGCAATTCCAATTCCAGAATCTATAACTTGTATCTTAGGCTTTTCATTTTCTAATTCAAATTTTAATTCTACCATTTTTTCTTTAGGAGAAAATTTAATAGCATTTGAGATTAAATTAGATATTGCAAATCTAAATTTTTCTTTTTCTATCTTAAATTTGAATTCTTTAACTGAAGAATTAAAAAATAGCATTATATTTTTTTTAAAAGCGATTGGAGTATACTCCTCTAAAATTTCATTTAAAAATGATTTAAGCTCAACATCTGTTTTTTCTAGATTTGTAAAAGATTCTAATTCACTAATTTCTAATAAGTTTCCACCAACCCTCAAAACATGATCCAAAGATTTATGAATCATTTCAAAATAATTTTTATCAATTGGGTCTTGAGTTTTTTCATTTAATACATTGATTAAATTTTTTATGGATAAAATTGGAGAAGTGATCTCATGGGAAATCATTTGCAAATAAGTATTTTGTTCTTTGAGTATTTTTTTTAAATAAGTAATTTTTTCTAAATAATTTGCTTCTTTTTTGATTGATACTTGAAAAGGTTTAAAGATATTTTTTTTTTCTTTAAGAGAGATTAAAAAATAATCCAATTCATTAAATTTCATTAATGAAGCTTTTAATTCTAGATTTAAGATTTTATTTTCACTATTATAAACTTCTATTTCTTTAATCAAAAATTCATTTTTAATAAGTTGCTCACGAATAAAATTAACTTTTTCGGTATCAGAAGATTTAAAGTGGCTAAAAAAAGAAGCATTAGCTAAATCACTATCATTGTATTTTAAGAGATCAGAATACTTTTGATTAATTTCTAAATAACCGAATGTATTGTTTAAAATTGCAGTAGCAATTTCATTATTATTGAGAATATTAAAGTTATTAAATAAATTTTTTTCTTTCAATTTTAAATACCTTAAAACCTCACTATAAATTTACTACCCTTAGGGAAATTTTTTTCATAACTAATAGAAGCGCCACTTTTTTCTAAAATTTCTTTTGTTATGTAAAGCCCAAGTCCTGTTGATTTTTCACCTTGAGTTCCTTCTTTTTTAGCTTTTGTAAATTTCTGAAAAAGGTAAACTTCATCTTCTTTAGAAATACCTATCCCTTCATCAATAATTTTCAGAATAAGATTAGAATTTTTTATCTCACAAACTAACTCTACTTTAGTATGCTCGTCAGAAAATTTGATAGCATTATTAAGTAAATTTGAAATTGCATATTGAAATTTATCTTTCATAACATCTAAGAAGAATTCAGTTATACTTGAAGTAAATACTAGAGAAATGTCTTTTTTATAAGCAAAAGTAGTATTTTGCTCAATTATTTCTTTTAAAAAAGATATAATTTCAACAGATTCTTTTTTTAATTCATTTTCTGAATCAAGTTTTGCAATTTCTAAAAGGTTATTTCCTGAATTTAAAACTTGATCTAAAGATTTATGAATCATTTCATAATATTTTTTTTCTGATTCATCAGTAGTTTTGTCGAGTAACACTTCAATTAAACTTGTTATTGCACCAATTGGAGAAGAAATTTCATGAGCAACTATTGAAATATAGTTTTTTTGTTCATTAAGAAAATTCTCCATTAGATTTAACTGAATTTTTAATTTTTTTTGTTCATCTTCATTCTTATTTTTATAAAAATTATTTTTGGGAAATATTTTGGGATTAATTTCGCGAAAATTAATCATTAAAAATGAATCAGTTTGTAATGAAAAGAATTTAAACTTAAATTCAATTTTTTTTATTTTTCCATTTTTTAAACTTAATTCAATTTGATCATAAATAAATTTATCTTTTGATTTGTAGCTTTCAAATTGATTTTTAATCTTTTTTAAAGCTTCAAAATCTAAATGTTTAAAATGTATAAAAAAATTTTCTTCTAATAATTCTTTTTCCGTAAATTTAAAAAATTCTAAATACTTTTTATTTATATCTAAAAATTTAAAATCTTCATTTAAAAAAGCTTGTGGTTGCTCATTATCAGATAAAATTTTAAAATAATCAATTAAATTTCGTTTATTCATACTTTAAAGTTATTTTCAAGTTTTATAGAAAAGATACTACCTTTTCCGATTTCAGAAGTGACTGAAATTATCCCTTGGTGTTTTGTGACAATTTCTTTTACAATATAAAGCCCAAGCCCAGTAGTTTTTTCGCCTTTAGTTCCAATTCTTTTTGATTTAGAAAATTTTTGGAATAAATAATTTTTATCTTCATCAGGGATTCCAATTCCAAAATCTATAATATTAATAATTGGGTTACCTTCAATCACTTCAAATCGAAGCTCAACAATTTGGTTTTCATGTGAAAATTTAATTGCATTTGATAATAAATTGGAAATAGCAAAATAAAATTTTTCTTTATTAATTTGATGAAAATATTCTTCTTCACTAGAATTAAATTCTAAAGTTATATTTTTCCTAAAAGCAATTGGTGTAAATAATTCCAATATTTCTTTTAAAAAAGAAACAAGCTCAATACTATTTAAATCAAAATCGGTATTTGCTTCTAAGTTAGAGATTTCAACTAGATTATTTCCGATTTGTAAAACATGATTTAATGATTGATGAATCATATTTATGTAATTTTTACTTTGTTCATCTAAATTTTTTTGTTCAATAATTTCAATTAAATTTTTTATTGCAGCAATAGGTGAAGTGATTTCATGAGCAACAATAGAGATATCATTTTTTTGGTGAAGAATAATCTCATTTAATTTAATTAATTTTAATTTTTGTATTAAACTTTCATTGTAATTAAATTCTATTGAAGAATATTTTTGGATTGGATTAAAATTGATATCTAGTTCTTTTATGGAAATTAATGAAAAAGAATCATCTCCTAGAAGGAAAAACTTAAATTTGATCTCTACAATTTTTATCTCACGTTTAGAAGTAATTACTTCAAATTTTTTATAAACAAATTTTTCAGTTTTTTTAAAACTATTAAATTCATCTATGATTTCTGAAATTTGTTTGGTATTAAGATGAATAAAATGAATAAAAAATTCTTGATTGATAAAATGAGATTCTTTAAATCCAAATAATTCTTCATATTTTTCATTAACTTGAAGAAATTTAAAGCTAGCGTCAAGTAATGCAAAAGGAGTATCTTTATCTTTAAGATATTGAAAATAATCGTAAAAATTCAGATTTGTCAATTTATTACCCAATTCATCTTTTTATTGGTATTTATGTAGTCAATAAAGTTTAAAAAAGTAATATTCATTTGTATTGCAATATGAAATTTTTAATAATTGTTCTTGCTTTTTCATTTGCGTTTAGACCTGAAATCTCTTTGTCTAAAGAATTAAATTTATTTAGACCTCTAATGATTAATTTGTCAGAAGTTTTTTTTCTATTACATGGATCATCGTCCAAAATTTTATATTCATCAACTCTAAAAATTAAAGCGATAGGTTCGTTTTTATAGATTACCCACTCTAATTTTTTTTTGTCTGAACTTGCAATTTTTTGTTCTGGGAATTCTAATAAAGAAATTTCATCATTATAAATAGAAATATATTCTGAACAAGCTGAATAATAAATGGATACTTTAAATTTTAGTGGTCCATTACAAATTCTTGGAATATCTGAATCCTTATCTTTTACTTTTGGATCATTTTTGCAATCTTTAGTAAAATCAGTATATTTATATTCAAACTCATTTGAATAAATTGAAAATATACTAAATAATAAAATTATAAATTTCATAAAATCTCCCATTTTTGTTTTTTAAATCCCATATCCCAAAATAAATATTCCATTTTAGAAGTTTGAATATAATGTTTTTTTATAGCAAGTTTTTGAGACTGAGATAGATTTGAAGCAAGTTTATCCATTATAGATAAAACTTCCTCTTCAACTTTTCCAAATTCATCTCCTTCATAAGTATCAATCCATTTTTGATAAATTGGATTTAAGGAACCTTTTTTTAAAAGTTCTTTTCCTACTTCATAATAAATTTGGTAACATGGTAAAAATGCTCCAAGAGATTCATAATAAGGTTTTGTAGTTGCAGTTGAGATTAAATAAGATGTGTAAAGCAAACAATTTGGACTTGGCTCAGTTTTATAAACTTCATTTGAATTAAGATCCCAAGTTTTAAAAAAACTATCATGTAAAGTTCTTTCGACTAAAATTGCATTTGCTCCATGATTACAAAATGTTAAGAATTCATCATCGTCTTCAGCTCTAGTTCCAAGAATTGCTAGTCCACGTCCAAATTCTTTTAAATAAAGTGCATCTTGAATCGCATAATATCGAAATGCCGCTTCCTCTAAACTTCCATCTGTTAGACCAATTAAAAATGGATGTGTTAAAATTTTTGTATAAATATCTGAAACGCTATTCCATAACTCTTCCGTAAATTTCATAAATTTCCTTTGGTTTATGATTCAAATATAGTAATTTTCTTAAAGTGTTTTTTTGGGCGAATTTTCTTATTTGTAGAGATAACTTATAAGAAAGTGGGTTGCAACCCACCAAGCAGCTGGTAGCTGCTACCAGCTGTCTAAACTAAGTTCTCTACAAATAAAAAAACCGGGCTATCCGCTACTTCTGAATCCTCGTGTTAAAACACGAGGCTATTCAGAAACGCTTCTATCCCTTTCGCATAGTATTGAAAAACATTTTTCAATATTGGAATCTATTTAATCTTGGTACTATGAACATAATTGGAATCATTCCAGCTAGATTTGGAAGTACTCGTTTTGAAGGCAAACCACTCGCTAAAATTGGAAACAAAACTATGATTGAATGGACTTATATTCATGCAAAAAAATCAAATTTGCTTTCAGATGTTATTGTTGCTACTGATCACCAAAAAATTTTTGATGAAGTAAAAAGTTTTGGAGGTAGGGTAGTGATGACAAAAAGCACACATGAAACTGGAACAGATCGTTTAATTGAAGCAGTTTCTCATTTTCCAGATTCAGAAATTATTTTAAATATCCAAGGAGATGAGCCATTAATTGAAAAAGAACTAATTGATGGAGTAATTGAAAACAAACTTAAATATAGAAATTATGAAATGTCAACAGCAATCACAATAATGCAAAAAAATGAGTACAATGACCCTAATCGAGTAAAAGTAATATTTGATAAAAAAGAAAAAGCAATTTATTTTTCAAGGGCTTTTATTCCATCTAATTTTAAAAAAGAAAAAGAAATTTATAAACATATTGGAATTTATGCTTATGAAAAGAATTTCTTAATGCAATACAATTCTTTACCAAAATCAGATTTAGAAGAGTCTGAATCATTAGAACAGTTAAGAGCAATAGAAAATGGATACTCAATTGGAGTTTTTAAAGCTAGTGTCGCTGGTTTATCAGTGGATACAAAAGAAGATTTAGAAAAAGTGATTTTGGAATTTAAAAAAAGGAATTTAATATGACTGAAGTTTTAGAAAAAAAAGGAATCAAAAATGGTTTGGTGTATGCAATTATTTTGTTTTCTGTTTATATCTATTTATTTTTCTTTATAGGAATTTATTTTATTTGGAATAAAGAAGTTCCAAATACTGGAACTGATTGGTTAGTTTTAATTGGCTCATCAATTGCCTATTTATCTTTTTCTGGATTTTTATTTTTAGTAGTAATCATAACTTCCATTTATTTAATTTTTAAAGATATAAGTTTTTTTCAAAGTATAAAAGAAAACTGGACAGTAATTTTAGCATTTTTATATCCTTTACTTCCAAATTTACCAGGACCTTGGGATGAAGGAATTTTAGGATTTGTATTACTAGTCATTCGACTTATATTATTTTGGAAAACAGGAAAAATGCCCGAGGAGAAAAAAAAATGAAATTTTTATTCATCTTAATTTTTTGTATAGGTTGCCTTGAAGCAAAAAAAAGTATTTTCGATTTTACAAACCAATCACCAGCTTCAACGGTAGTTCAAAATTTGATTTTGAATCCAAGAACTTCAAATACAGGAACAGGTGTTGGAACAGGGACTGGAACTGGAACAGGTGTTGGTACCGGGACTGGTTCAGCAATTCCTTTTACTCTTCCAACACAACAAGCACCAACTTCAACTGGTGATTTTAATGCATTTACAGTGAGATGGCTTGCAGCAACAGGAACCAATATAACTTATAAACTCTACAGAAAAAAAGATTCTAATTTTGATTCAATTTCTCAAGTAGAATCTGGAAATTTAATTACTACAACAACAAACCTTGAACATATTGTAACAGATGAATTAAGTGGAAATGGAAATTATTATAATGTAATTGCTTCAGATGGAAACAGAAGAATAGTTTATGTAAAATTTAGATTGGAAACAGCAAGTCCCTCAAGAATATTTTTGTTTGCAATTAACGGCACAACAAATGGTGCTATGGGTGGACTAGCTGGTGCAAATGCAATGTGTGAGGCAACAAGAACTGCAACTTTTGCAAATGATTTTGTTTGTTCAAGAGTGAGAGCTTTAATTTCAGTTTCTGGAGATGAATTAATCAATGCACCATCAACAAATAAATTTGTGGCAACAAGAGAAGTTTGGGGCGTACACACTTCTACAAAAGCTCAAACCAAAGTTTGTAATGACTGGGCTAGTTGTTTTCCGAATTTAATAATTTCAGTTAATACTCCACATACAGTTTTGGGAATTCCACAAGCAAATTTATTTACTTTTTCTAATACTTTAGGTAATGTAGGTACTAATACTTGTTCAAATGGAACAAGTTCAAATATGGTTGTAAATGGTTCAGGCGCTTATTCAGATAGCATAAATAATTGGGTAAATACTATTAATTTTATAACTTGTGATAATATTCTCAAAATCCTCTGCATTTGTTATTAATTTCTTCTGTGAAATAGAATTTTTTTCACAGAAGAAATTATTTTTTAAATCAATTTTTCATAGTTCACCTCACAAAATCTCACTGTCAAAAGTTTGTTCACTATGGCAGTCTTAATAGACAAAAATTACTACTCATAAAATAACCCTCTATAAAGTAGGTATATATTTGTATAGTTTTTATTTTTGTCAAATATAATTTATCTTAACTAGCGAAAAAGATCGAAGCGGGGTCAAAAAATTTCAGTTGAATAAAGTTTTTAAATTGAAGAAATTTTTTGACCTGAGCTGAGAGCTTGTTTTTTCGTAAATGAAGAATTAAAAATTGATACCAAAAATTTTTTTGACTTCCAATTTTTTTATTTTTAATTGTACATTTTTTTTTGCTTTGCAAAAAAAGAAAAATTCGCCCAAATCTAAATGAAAGAATTTTATCTTGGCTTTAAAATTCTTTTAAGAAAAAAGAATTTGTATAAAAAAATTTAGCTTAAAAAAAAATAGTTTAGAGAAATAATTTTTATGAAGGGAATATGAGACCATTTAAAATTTTAGGATTACAACAAATTGCAATTGGAAATGAAAGTAAAGAAAGGCTTACAAATTTTTGGGGTGAAATTTTAGGTCTCACTAAAACTGGAACTTTTAAATCTGAAAAAGAAAATGTGGACGAAGATATTTATGCAATGGGTAAAGGTGCTTTTGCTGTGGAAGTGGATTTGATGCAGCCAATTGATTTAAACAAAAGCCCAAAAGTCCATGAACCAAAATTAAATCATATTGGTCTTTGGGTGGATGATATTCAGGCTTGTGTAAAATATTTAACTGATAAAGGTGTTCGTTTTACACCAGGTGGAATCAGGAAAGGGGCAGCGGGTTATGATGTTACTTTTATTCATCCAAAAGGTAATGAAGAATTTCCACTTTGTTCAGAAGGTGTTTTAGTGGAACTAGTTCAAGCTCCAAAAGAAGTTATTAAAGCACTATCTTAATCTTTTTTTTCACCTGGAAGTTTAAACTCAATATCAAAACATTTTCCTTTAACTTGTTTTAAAAGTAAGGCACAGTTTGGTGGGTAAGTTGTGAAAGGGCATTTTGATTGAATGATTGCAAGTGAACAATTATTGGTTTCTTTTTTTAAAGGTGCACATTCACTTTTTGAATTTATAATTGGAGTTGGAAAATATCCTGGGAAATTTCCGCATTGATTTCTTTTGAGAGAAATGCTTAAAAACAAATCTCTAAAATTTTCGTCTTCAGCTGTCTCAGGGACGTTACAATTAAATAATAAAGTTAAAATTAATAATATTTTTTTCATATATCTCTCAAAATGTAAAACTGTATTGGATGGGCATATAATAAACTTCTCTTGGTGATTTGTCATAACCTGAATCACCTTTGTATTGACTTAACATGGATACACCAATTATAAAATTCCACCAAAAATGAACTGCAATTCCCGGTTTTATATCAAAATTACTTTTGTAATGAATATAACCTAGATAAACTCCAGCAAGTAGTCTTGATAGTCTACCATCTCTTGCATCTGCATTTCCTTCATGAGCTAACATAAATAATAAACTAGATCCACCAATACCTCCACCAGCACCATAGGACTGAATCAAGGAATAATTTAAGTATCCTCTAAAAAAAGCTTCTTCACCAACACCAGGAGATAAACCATTTATAAAAGCAGTAGCATAAAGTGAGCCATCACGTTTTAGACTTGGAGGAACTAAAATTGGATTTCCATTTGCACTACCAAGTCCAGCAATAGCTGCAATCAAAAGAATTGGTGTGAACACTAAAGGTCTTTTCAGATAATCAAAGTTAAACGGTGAATAAGCAAGTTGACCAATTGTTTCTGATTTTTTTTCTTCACCAAGTCCACCTGCATCTCTAAAAGAAGAATAAACAGAATACATCATTGTTGATAAAATTGGGTTACCTAATGCATCTGCACGGTGTGAACTTCTACTTTCTCTACTATATGTTCCATATTTATAAAGTAAATTTTCTTCACCAAGTTTTCTTTCACGAATGAGTCTTGAATCTCTATCAAATTTTGTTTCAGAAAAAATTGGACCGTTTTCAAAATTTTTATAAATTTCATTATTTGAAAAAGCTGCTTTGTAGGGAATATCAGAATAAACAAAATTTGGATTTTGTTTTTTTATTTCCTCAGAAATAACAACTTCCTCAAAATTAAATTTAACTAGTCTGTCTTCTTGTTTGATATAGTCAGGTTGGTTTAGATATTGACCTCTAATATCTCTAAGTCCAAGAAATAATCCCATTTGAAAAGCAGCTGTATAATAATTGCCAATATAAGCCTGACCAACACCCGGAACAATTCCTAACAAAGCAGCTACTTTTGGATTTTTTTTGGAAGATTTATTTTCAGGATTTCTAGCAAATTCTGAATTATCTGTATTGTTTTTAAAATTTGGATCTAGATTTTCAGATTTAACAGTTTTAGAAGATTCCTCTTTTGAATCAGAAATAGTTTTGGTATTTATTTCATTTTCAGAAGAATTTTTTCCTTCATTTGGGCTTGCATCTTTAACAGTATCTTTTGTTCCTTTGGAACTTGATTCATCTGGTTTTGAAATTGTATCTTTTGATTCATCAGTGCTTTTAACTTTATCAGAATTTTTTGAATCTTTTGTGTTAGAATTTTTTACTTCAGTTTTTGTATTTTTTTTTGGAACATTTTTTTGTGCATAAATTTGAAAACTGAAAAGTATTAAAAATATCAAAAATATTTTATTCATATTAATCCCATTTGTATATTTTTAAACCAATATAAAAAAATACAAGTCCTGTCAAATTTAAAATAATTATACTTGGAAATAAGACTGATAAATTTCCTAATTCCAAAAAAATTAATCTAAGTGAATCTGCAAGAAGAGTTAGAGGAAGAAATTGAATTATTTTAACAACAAAATCTGGAAAATTGTGATAAGAAAAGAAAACTCCTGAAACTAACATCATCGGAAAAGTAAATGCGTTAATTACACCATTTGCAACTGAATTATTTGAAGCACGGGATGATGCAAAAATAGCTATCCCAGTAAACGCAAAGTTCCCTGATAAAAAAATGAACATAAGTGAAATTAAACTTCCTGAAATTTCAACATCAAATAAAAATTTTCCAAATAAAATCATTAAAATAAATTCAACAAAAGATAATGTTCCCCTAGAAATAAAATGGGATAGTAAAAAAAGCCATTTTGGAAGTGGAGTTGAAATCATTCTTCTAAGAAGTTTTTTCATTCTCATATCCATTAAAGACCAACCAGTTCCCCACATACATGAGTTCATTATCCCAAATGCTAAAAGTCCAGGGATTAAAAAATCAATATACCTTTCTCCTTTGTTTTTTAAAATTTCTGTTTTAGAATTTTTTGCTTTTGAAATTTTTTTTTCAAGTGTGAGATAATTTACTTGTGCTTCTGTATTATTTGGATCAAATGAATAAACAAACTCATTCCCTTTTTTTTCTAAATACAGAGAAATTTTTCCTTTTTTTAAACTAGACTTCGCTTCTTCTGAAGTCATGGGAATAAAAATAAATTTTGTAAATGTATCTTTGTCTTCTTTTAAGTTTTTTAATTCTTCAGGAATAAATTGATTTTCTGAAATCACAGCTACTTTTTTTTCCAAAGTTTCTTTTTTGGAAAATGCAAAACCTAGAACTGTTGCTAAAATTAATGGAAATCCAAGAGACCAAAATAAAATTGCAGGATTTCTGAAATACTCTTTAAACTCAATTAAAACTAAATTGTACATCATTTTAAGCATCTAATCTTCTCCCTGTGAGATTTAAAAATAAATCGTCTAATGTCATTTTTCTACAAATCAAATTTTCAAGTTTGATTTTTTTTGAAGATAAAAATTTTAAAAATATGGGAAGAGTTGAAACTATATCAATTACTTCTAAAAAACCTGATTTTGTTTTTTCATCATAAGAAAATTTTTTTAAACCTTTAAATGAAAATTTTTCAAATTTTAAATTTGTTTTTAAACTAAATTCAATTCTTTCTCCCATTTTATTTTTTTTAAGAAGTGAATCAAGTGTTCCTTCAGCTATAAATTTTCCTTGGTTCATAATCATAATTCTATCACAGAGATATTCTGCTTCTTCCATATAATGAGTTGTCAAAATTAAAGTTAAACCTTTTTGTTTTAAAGAAAACAATATATTCCAAATTTCACGTCTAGCAGTTGGATCAAGACCTGTTGTTGGCTCGTCCAAAATTAAAATTTCTGGTTCATGGAGTAGGGCAATTGATAGTGCAAGTCTTTGTCTTTGTCCTCCTGATAAATTTACAGTAAAAGTATTTTTTTTGGATTCAAGATTAGTCGCTAGAAGAGCATAATTTACTTTTTCTTGTTTTTTATAAAATGATGCAAATAAATTTAGAGTTTCAAGAACTGTTATTTTATCTATAAGTTTGGTTTCTTGAAAGGAAAAACCAAGTTTTTGTTTTATTTCAGTTTCATTTTTCTTCCAATCAAGTCCAAGAATTTTAATTTCACCACTGTCTGGTTTTCCAACTCCTTCAATCATTTCAACTAAAGTAGTTTTTCCTGCTCCATTTGGTCCAAGAAGAGCAATATATTCTCCTTTAAAAATTTTTAGATCTAATTTATTAACTGCAGTTAAGTCTTTAAATTTTTTAGTAATCGATTTTAGTTCAATAGCAATTTCATTTGACATAGTTATATTATTTTGACTGATAAGTTTTTTGGGAAGTTTGTTTTTTAATGGTTTATAATATAAAAAAATCAATAATTAATCTTATTGTGATAAAAAAGAAATTTTAAGTCAAATTTTATTTTTTTTTTCAATAAAGAATTATTTTATATTCTAATTTTTTTTAAAAATAAATGTACAACTATTAATACTAAAATCTTATTTTTAAATGGAAAAGAATTCAAAAATTTAATCATCTTAAAGGAAATAAATTGTTAAACCCGAGAATTTTAATTATTGATGATTCTTTGTTATTACAAACTATAATTTCTAGATTTTTAAAAGCTGAAGGTTTTACAAATCTCTACAAATCATTAACTGCAGAAGAAGCTGTTAAGTTTCTTGAATTAAAAAATTATGAAATAGATATAATACTTTTGGATATTGGTCTACCAGAAATGAATGGAGTTGATGCATTAAAATATTTTAAGAAAATTGAAAAATTAAAAGAGATTCCTGTAATCATGATTACCGCAAATGAATCAGAAGAATATCTCAGAGAAACTTTTAAAAATGGAGCTCATGATTATATTGTAAAGCCATTTACAGCAGTAGATCTTGCAGCGAGAATTGGTGCTGCTTTAAGATTAAAATTTGAAACTGACCAAAGAAAGTTTAGGGAACAAGAATTATTAAATACTATGAATTTATTAAATAAAACTACCAATGAACTTCAAAAAGAAATAAAAACTGCTAGTTTGATCCAACAAAAAATACTTCCACCAAATATTTCTGCAATTAATGGTTTAAAATGTTCCTTTAAAAATATTAGCATGGAACAAGTTGGTGGAGATTTTTACGATTATAAAATTAGAGATAATGAAATCGATCTATTAATTGCTGATGTAAGTGGACATGGTTTACCTGCAGCATTTTTAGCAACCATATCAAAACTAGCTTTTGCAAGTATTACTGATCGCTCAGACATGATTGAAGTAATGAGAAAATTAAATAAAACAATTCTAGATTATACAGTAATGGATTATTTTGTAACAACTTTTTTTTGCACAATTAATGTTGTAACAAAAGTTTTACGTTATGCCAACTCTGGACATGAACCACAATTTATTTATAGAAAATCTTCTGGAGAATTTATAAGTATGTCTTCTACTTCTTATCCACTTGGTATCATTGAAAAAGTTAAATCTATAGAACAAACTATCCAATTAGTTTCTGGTGATAGGATTATTCTTTATACTGATGGAATTCCTGAATGTAATAATCCAGAATATGAGCTTTGGACAGATGAAAATTTAAAAAAATTTATTATGGAAAATACCGAAATGAATCCAGTGGACTTTACAAACCATTTAATTCGAAAAATTAAAAGATTTTCAAAACAAGATAAATTTAATGATGATGTAACTTTAATAGTGATTGATATTCCATAAAGTTATAATATAAATTAAACTTTATACTTAACTAAATTTTCTTCAATTCGAACATTTACTTCTTGTTTTGCACATTCAACAACTACTCGAATAGCATTTTTTACTGCAAGTGAAGAAGAAGATCCATGACCAATTATACAAGTTCCGTTTACTCCGAGTAAAGCTGCACCACCATATTCAGCATAGTCTAATCTTTTTTTCATCGCTTTGAGTGTTGGTTTTAAAAGCAATGCACCTGTTTTTGCGATGTTTGATTCTTCAATATTATTTTTTAATAAATTAAAAATGGATTTGGATAAACCCTCAGTTGCTTTTAGCACAATGTTTCCCACAAAACCATCACATACAACAACATCTACTTCTCGACCAGAACCATAAAGATCACGACCTTCTATGTTGCCTACAAAGTTAAGTGGAAGTTTTTTTAGTATATCAAAAGTTTTAAGAGAGAGAGAATTCCCTTTTTTGTCTTCTTCACCATTTGCTAAAATTCCAACTTTAGGGTTTTGAATTCCAAAAACTTCTTTGGCATAAACTTCGCCCATCACAGCAAACTGAGCTAAATATTCTGGTTTACAGTCAACATTCGCCCCACCGTCTAGTAATAAAAGAGGTTTGCCAGATTCTTGGGGTAGGGGAACTGCAATTGGAGGACGTTCAACACCTTTAATTCGACCAAGATACATTAGTGCAGCAGCCATAGATGCACCTGTGTTACCAGGAGAAAATAGTCCAACACACTCTCTTTCCGATACCAACTTAACAGATTGAACAATTGAAGATTCTACCATTGATCTCACTGCACTAGCTGGAGAATCTTGCATTCCAATTACATCTGGAGCATGAACAATTTTTATTTTTGAAGTATCAAATTCGTATTTTAAAAGTTCTTCTCCAAGAATTTCTTCTTGACCAACAAGAACTACAGAATAACCAAATTGGTTGACGGCATCAATTGATCCCTCAACAAGACCAGAGGGTCCATAATCGCCGCTCATAGCGTCAACTGCGACCCACATAGATTATTGTTCTGTTTTAGGCTTTTTTACTTTTGGGGCTACTACTAGTTTACCGTTGTAGTGTCCACAAGAAGGGCAGACTCTATGAGGTAATATAAATGCACCACAATTTGTACATGGAACTAAATTTGGTTTCCCAATAGCAGAATTTGCCCTATGCATACGAACTTTTGATTTTGATTTACGTCTTTTAGGAACTGCCATCTTACCCTCTAATAATTTTTTCTAGAATGAAATTCCATATTTTTTGAGCCTCTAGCAAAGACAAGAAATTTTCATTTTTGGATTAAAAAATGAAGAATAAAAATTTATGTGAGAAAAAAAATTACAAAAAAACGAACTTAAATGGAACTCCTTCATAATTTGGTGAGTGATTGTAATTGGATAAAATTTTCTTATTGCAGTTTATATATTTAAATAATGAATTAAGCTTGATTAAATTCTATTATCTAAAGAATTATAAACATGAAATTCGTTTTAGTTATTTTTATTTTAATAAATTTTAATTGTAAAAATTCTGAAGATAATTCTCCTTGTTCACCAACTAGCAAAACCTTTTGGGCATTGGTATTAGCAAATATTTCTACAAAATCAAATTCTTCAGTTTGTAATATCAAATTACCAAGCCAAAATACTGCTAGTATTACAAATAACCCTGGAACAACAGCACCTATCACCCAAATTCCAACAACTACATCTACCCCAGCTCCTATTTTAACTCCAACTCCTGTAGTAACTCCACCAGTGACCCCGCCACCAGTTGTTTTTCCAACACCAAAATACCAATGGAAATTTAATGCTGACTACACTAGCTCAACTGCGAATGTATTGACCTTGACTCCTAGTAGTACAGTTTTAGATACAGGGATTAAAAAAGAAGGTTCACATGCCTTATTCATGAATCCAGGTTCTGGAGCACATTCAAGTGCACAGATTAGGGCTATTAGTCCAAGTGCAATTGATGTCGGAAATACTTTTTCAGTTTCAGTGTGGTTGTATCCGGTTTCTCCACATTTATCCTATTCACAAAAACTATTAACTGTGATTGCAAATAAAACAGGCTCAAATGGTGAATCAACAGGATTTTCGGTTTTTTTAAATCAATTCAACAACGATAATCGAGAAATTCAATTAAATACAGGAAATGGTTTAACTCCACCAGCTGGAGAAAGAAATCTTCGAACAGCCCCAGGAGTATTCAATTACAATACTTGGTTTCATTTAGTTGTCACATATGATAAGGTAAATGGAATAGGTAGAATTTATAAAGATGGTGTAGAACTTGCTGTAACTCCGAATAATACTATCCACACAGATTTCAGTTCTATAGTAGGTAATTTAAGAATTGGTGCACTTTCAACTGCAAATAATTTTTGTTATTCTGGAAATATGGATGATTTTAGATTTTATGATGTAGTTTTAACACCAGCTCAAGTTACAGCTATTTTTAATGAAGTATTATAAGTTACTTTAAACTGGAAAATAAATCTTTATTAAAATTGAAATGAAATAAATTCTAATTTAAAAAAAATGTTTTACATGAAGTTATTTTTAAACTATACAAAAATTATTTTAATCAATTTTTTAGTTTTTATATTTGGATTAATTTTACTTGAAATTGTATTTATAGTTTATCTTAAATCCAGCTCTTTTCAAAATTTAATAGAGCTTCCTTCTTTTCTAAAATCCTACGTAACATTTAAAGTTGCAGATATTATTCAAAATAAAGAAGATTGTGCCAAATATGATAAAGAACTTTTTTATACTCTAAAACCGGGTAACTGTATTTTTAATCTTGCTGAAAGTTCTGAATCCTATTCAATTAATTCTCTCGGAGTTCGGGATGATGAAAATTCTTTAATTCAACCAGAAATTATTTTTTTGGGAGATTCTTTTACAATGGGCTGGGGTGTTTCAAATGAAGAAACATATGTAAAGATTTTAGAAAATAATTCTAAAAAGAAAATTTTAAATGCTGGAATAGCTTCTTACGGAACAGCTAGAGAAATGGGTCTATTAAAAAGAATTGATACTTCAAAATTAAATTATTTAATTGTACAATATTGTCCAAATGATTTTGAAGAAAATTTGTCTTATATTCAAAATGGTTATAAATTAAATGTATCAAGTGAAGAAAAATATAATGAATTAGTAAATCTTGAGAAAAAAAAGTCTGAATATTTTTTTGGTAAACATTTGATTCAAATTTATAAAGAGTTAAAAAGTATTTTATTTTCTAAAATTCATGAAAATAAATTGAATCAAGAATATTCAAAACTTACAAAAGATTTTGTTCCCAAAAAATTAGAAAAAGTAAATAATCTTAAAACTTTTCCATTTGGCGAAATTGAAGTAGAATTTGATTATACAAATGATTCAAAAAATTTTTTACATTTGCATGGTTGGGCAAATGGTGAAATTTCTAATCTAAAAATTGCTTCATTTTCTTTTTTTATAAATGCTGTTGAAGTTCCAGTTAAATTTACAAAAGAAATCGAAAGATTGGATTTGGTTTCCAAATTAAATCTTGTTAATTCTACCAAAATTGGTTGGAGTGCAGAAATTTTATTACCTAACGAAATAGATAAAGATTTAGTGTTAGATGTTGTAGTTAAAGATACTGAAGGTAAAGAATATTTTATTCAAAATAAAAACAAAAAAAAGTTTATCTTAAAAAAAACAAAAATAAATGAAGCTGAAACTTTTTTAAAAATTCTTAGTTCTGAGAAAAAACAAATTAACGAGAATACAAAAATAATATTAATTTCTCTTTTTGATTATTTACTTAATCCTCCAGATTTTTTACAAGATGTGGAAAAATTAAAATCTGATAAAAAATATCCAAAGTACATTAATAATTTAAAAGTTATTCCAGTACAAGAATTTCTAAATAAAGAAAATTTTTTGAGAATTGACAAACATATTAATCCAACAGGTCATAAAATTGTTGCTGAAAAAATTTTAGAACAAATTAAATGATTTTTGAATTAAAAAAATTTTTTAAATACAAGCGATAGAGATACAAAAGACCGAAGGGTCTCGGAGAGACGGAACTCTTTTGTAGCTCGGTCAGTTTTAGAAGGTGTAACTATTTATTTTTATACACTAAATTTTTCTTCTAAAACTGAATCGCCCAAACTTAAAATTAAATTTTTATTTCTAAACCTTCATAAGCCATTACTATATCTAGCTGGTGATTTTTATCAAACATTTCTTTGTAATTTAATGCACGTAAATAAACTGCATCTAATTTTTCATCGTCATAAGATGGATCATGATGAAACATTACTAATTTTTTTACACCAGCTTTGAGTGCAATGTCAGTGGCAATGGAAGCGGATGAATGTCCCCAATCAATTTTATTTAATGATTCATCAAAAGTGTATTGAGTATCAAATACTAAAACATCTGCTCCTCTGAAATATTCAATGTACAAATCAATATTTTCCATTTCATCAATGTTAAATTCTGCATCTGAAGAAAAAATAAATATTTTTCCATTTTCAGTGAGTTTATAGGAATAACTCCCACCTGGATGACGAACAGACTTAGATAGTATTTCAAGATTTCCAACTTTAATTGTTTCACCCTCAGCAACAAAATTAAATTTTTTAGTTGCACTTAAAGTTTCATAAGGAACTGGAAAATGAGTATTGCGATGTTGGTATTTAATTCTATCTTCTAAATTTTCCACTGAAGAATAAAATGTAAATTCGTTTCCAGGAATATAAAACGGAACAAAAAAAGGAATACCTTGAAGATGATCCCAATGTGTGTGTGTAAAAATCCAGTTTGCTTTTCCTTTACCTT
This sequence comes from Leptospirales bacterium, assembly GCA_013297885.1. Classification (GTDB taxonomy): domain Bacteria; phylum Spirochaetota; class Leptospiria; order Leptospirales; family Leptospiraceae; genus UBA2033. Next base: position 24,790 of record JAAFIR010000030.1, read on the forward strand.
GAAGATAACCTTCTTTTAAAATTGAATTTCCAAGTTCACGAAGTCCTGTCCCGCCATCAATGATATAAAGTTGGTTGGACTCATCTCTAATTTCTAAACAAGTTGTGTTTCCACCATAAGTATGCAATGTAGAAAAATTTAATTTTGACAAAAAGTTTTGGATGCTTTCGCTTGATTGTAGATCAGATGGTTTTGCTAGGCTTAAAATTTTCTCAATTTTTGAACGAATATTTTTATTGCTAATTGGTGAGCCGATAGAACCTCTCACACCCCAAAATCTTATAATCATAGCAATAAGTTTAGGGATAGTTTTAGAATTGCAAGCAAAAATCCCTTTACTTAGGCAAATTCTTGATAAATTTGGAAATATGAAAACAATGTTTGAAAAAATTTGGGAAACACATTTAGTGAACGAATCAGACGGTTCAGCTATAATTTATATAGATAGGCATCTAATACATGAAGTAACTAGTCCACAAGCTTTTGAGTCTCTACGACTAACAGGAAGAAAAGTGAGAAAGCCATCAGCAACTTTTGCAACTATGGATCATAATGTCTCAACTAGAAGTAGAGATATTGATTTTGCAGATCCAATTTCAGCAATTCAAATGAAAACGCTGATGAAAAATTGTAAAGAAAATAATATCACATTATTTGATATCAATCACCCCGACCAAGGTATCATTCACGTAATTGCACCAGAACTTGGACTCACAGAGCCAGGAATGACAATAGTATGTGGAGATTCACACACTTCCACTCATGGTGCGTTTGGTGCGCTTGCTTTTGGAATTGGAACTTCAGAGGTAGAACATGTTCTTGCAACCCAAACATTGTCCCAAAAAAAACCAAAAACAATGGAAGTTCGTGTGGAAGGAAAACTTTTACCGTTTGTAACTGCCAAAGATATAATTTTAGCGATCATTGGAAAAATTGGAACAGACGGTGCAACAGGTTACGTAATTGAATATACTGGAGAAGCAATCAAAAATCTTTCCATGGAAGGAAGAATGACAATTTGTAATATGTCAATTGAAGCTGGTGCAAGAGCTGGTTTTATTGCACCAGACGAAACCACTTTTGCTTACCTCAAAGACAGAGAATATTTACCAAAAGGAAAAACTTTTGATCTTTTAGAAAAAAAATGGAAAACTTATTTTACTGATGCTGGTGCAAAATTTGACAAAACAGTCTTGCTCAAAGCAGAAGAAATTGCTCCAATGGTAACTTGGGGAACTTCACCTGGTCAAGTAATTGGTGTTAGTGATCTTGTTCCAGATCCAGAAAAAGTTTCAGAGCCTACTGTAAAAAAATCTTTGGAAGCAGCATTACAATACATGGATTTAAAACCAAACCAAAAACTAACTGATGTTACTTTAAACAAAGTTTTTATTGGTTCTTGTACAAATTCACGAATTGAAGATTTGAGGGTTGCAGCAAAAACCATAAACGGAAAAAAAGTTTCTAATTCAGTTACAGCAATTGTTGTTCCAGGTTCAGGTAGAGTAAAAAAACAAGCTGAGTCAGAAGGACTAGATAAAATATTTGTTGAAGCAGGATTTGAATGGAGAAATCCAGGCTGCTCGATGTGTCTTGCAATGAATGATGATGTTCTTTCTCCTGGAGATCGTTGTGCTTCTACTTCCAATAGAAATTTTGAAGGAAGACAAGGAAAAGGTGGAAGAACACATTTAGTAAGTCCTGAAATGGCAGTGGCTGCTGCAATTGAAGGAAAATTTGTTGATATTAGGTATTGGAGTTAATTATGAAATCATTTACAACACTAAACGGCTTAACAGCAATATTAGATAAAGCTAATATTGATACAGACCAAATTATTCCAAAACAATTTTTACGTAAAATTGAAAGATCAGGTTTTGGTGTACACTTGTTTCATGACTGGAGATTTACAGATGATGCTGGAACAAAACTAAATCCAGATTTTATTTTAAACCAAGAAAGATACAAAGGTGCTTCTGTTCTTGTGACCAGAGAAAATTTTGGTTGTGGCTCTTCTCGTGAACATGCACCTTGGGCGTTAGAAGATTATGGTTTTCGTTCCATTATTTCACCATCATATGCAGATATTTTTTACAATAATTGTTTTAAAAACGGAATGCTTCCTATTGTGCTTTCACCAAAAGAAGTTGATGAGATTTTTGAATACATCGAAAAAAATCCTGGAGCAAAACTTGAAATTGATTTGGAAAAACAAATTGTAAAATCTGGAAATGGAAAAAATTATTCATTTGAAGTGGATAGTTTTAGAAAAGAATGTTTGTTAAAAGGTCTTGATGATATTGGACTGACACTAATTCATGAATCTAAGATTACTTCTTTTGAAAAAAAAAGAAGGTCTGAATTTAGAAAATGCTTAAAGGAGCAAAAGAATGTATAAATTAATTTTTATTTTAATGGTGACTCTTTCTGTTTTTGCACAAGAAGTTAAAGAGTTGCAAATTAAAGATGTAAAAATTGGAACTGGCAAAGAAGCAAAAGATGGTAATGCGGTTACTGTTCATTACACTGGAACTTTACAAAACGGAAAAAAATTTGATTCTTCCAAAGATCGTAACCAACCTTTCACTTTCCAACTTGGAAGAGGTGAAGTAATCAAAGGTTGGGACAGAGGTGTTAAAGGAATGAAAGTGGGTGGTGTTAGAAAATTAGTAATTCCTCCAACACTTGGTTATGGTGCAAATGGTGCTCCGCCAGTGATTCCTGCAAACGCAGTTTTAAATTTTGATGTAGAACTTTTAAAAGTAGAGTAGACGCTTCGCTAAATTTTGAATGAAGAATTAAAAATTAAGAATGAGGGCGAATTTTTAAAAGTAAGGACTCAATGAATTAAGTCCTTACTTTTAAAAACCTGCTTTCCGCTCTTGTCAAAATTTTGCAGATGCAAAATTTTGACACCGCTTCAATCAGTTTCGCTTTGTGTCGATGGGAATTGGTTATTTTATAAAAAATCTAATTTTAAATTTACTTATTTTTTTCTTCTACGGTGAGTTAATGACAACTTTCAAATATTTTTTTTATATTGTTCTAACATTCACTCTTCAAGATTGCACAATTCTATTGAATTTCTACATTCATCATGGTAACAGTGAGGAAGTTATAAGTGATAGTAAAAATAAAATTAAAGCATTATATTTATTAGAAAACGGTGAGCTTTTTATGGAATATGAAAATGAAGAATTTTTCTTTAAACAAAAATCGCATCATATTTTTTTTGATCCTAATGAAAAGTTCGAATTAAAAAAAATTAGTTTTAAAACAGTTAAATTGCAACCAACAATATTTGTTTTTCCAGAATATAAAATATATGTAGGTACTGATGTCAGAGGTTGGTCTTATACTACAGCTATATTTTCAATTTCTACTTTAAAAAATTTAAATATAAATAAAATTCAATATGAACCAAAAATTGAAAAGTATAATTTTATAGATAAAAAAAATCGTGTATTGCAAGAAATAGAAGCAGTCAAAATCACTGAAAAAAATGGACGGCAGATTCATTTTTGTAGAAGTATTGAAGATGGATTTAAGGAATGTAATGTATTCGAAAAAATTAATTCACCTAAATTAAATATTATTAATTTACCAGAAAATTATTTTTTTATCGAAGAAACAAATGAATTAGTATTATTCGATCAAGAAATTTTAAATACCAAAGAAGAAAAAAAGTTAAACAATTAAAGTTTATTTTAAATTATCCTTTAAAAAGATCTATTTCCTATTCTTATCATTCAAAAAAAATCCTGTATTTACTCTTTCCAATTACAATTGGATTGGATATTCCATATTTTATACTTTTAATAGCAGAAAACACTTATAAGGCGATCAAATAAATTTTTTGATTTGGTTTGATTTTGTTAATTAGATTATTTAACTTTATTGTTTAACATTAGATATTTAGAAATTGATAAAATAGTAGAAGAAGAATATTCTAAATTTTGGATTATTCATTTTAATTCTCTAATTGTTCCACTTAAGGAAATAATTTCTTTTTCTTGTTTTAAAAAAGTATTAATTTTGTTTTCTTTGAAGTTTACAACTTGTGAAACACCTAGTCCATCTTTTTCAATCCAAGATATAAAAAACAAATTCTTATCTAGTTTTTGAAAAGAATATTTTTCAATTCCATTTTTTCCTTTATCTTCACCTTGAGTACAATTCCATTCTAAACTTGAATTAGATTTAAAAACAATTTCATAAACAAAATCACCATAATTGTATTCAAATTTTTTTCCACTCAAATTGATTTCTGGTTCAATATGGTCGGTGTTTTTACAGTTGAAGAAGCTTGTGAAAATTACAGCGATGAAAATTAAGGTTTTGTGATTCATATTAAAATGATATGAAACAACTTTTGTTGTTTTGTCAAATAAATTTTTAAATTTATAAATCCAATTTTTCTTTATTTGTGTTGTTCACATTAGATAAATTTTTTTCTTTTAACTTCTCTGCAATAAGTTTTCTAACCTGTTTTCCACTTTCCATCATCATTTCAAATTCAAATCAAAATAGAGGGGTGATACTATTCATTAATTTAAGCGAATCAATATTTCAACTAAATCAAAAATTTTTTATAAGTAAATTTATTATAAATGATACTAAAGTAATTTACTTAAAATCAGAATTTACTTTACTTTCGCATAAGCATTGTTAAATGTGGAATATGAAAAAACTTACTATACTAATACTTTTATTTGTCACTATTACAATCTTTTCCGAGAATAGTGTTGATAAATTAAACCAAGAATCAAAAGAGAATCCTTCAAAAGAATCAGAAAATAAAGAAAATTTATCCCAAAAAAAACATAAGTTTATTCTAAAAGGTCAGATTGGTTTTTTATCAAAATATCGTATTCCAGATGTTGACATTGATAAAAAAGAAATGGATATTTATAATACATTAACTGTACTAAATGGTGGAAATATTTTTGGGGTTTATAGAACGAATAATGAAACAATTAGTCCTTTAAATACGACATTTGGATTTGAATATCGTTTTCTAGATAGATTTAGATTTTTATCTGACCAAAGAGTTTTAGATTCTAGGTGGAGTCCAAAAGACCAAAATATAACTGGTGAAAATATTTTTCTTTTTGGAAGACGAACTTTAACCTTAAAAGGAAAATACAACTATTCTGAAAAACTTCAAAAATTTGGATTTGCATATTACCATCCTATTACAAATTTTTTAAGAATTGGAGCGATTTTACGAAACTATAAAATTGAACAAACAACTAGACAAAGTTTATCAGTGAACTACAATAATATAAATGCATTATTGCCTGCAACACCAGTGACTCAAGACATTGAATCCAAAACCATTTATCAGGGTTTGGTCCCTGGACTTGGAGTAGAAATTCCAATTGGAAAAAATATTGAGATGAGATATACTTTAGAATTAGTAAATTTAAAAGGTAATGATAACACTACAGCAATAACAAAATTTATTTTTCCTGTTGGATTTTATTCTGAAACTTCTAGTTTAACATATAAAGGAAATATTCAAAATTTTGAACTTGGATTTACAATTCCAAAAGCTGAATTTTTTATTATCAGAACAGGTTACACAAGAGAGAGACTTCAAAGAAAAGTTTCTGAAACTAGTAATTTTTCTGATTCAGGAATTCCAAGTCTAACTTCTTATATTGTGAACAATGTTTTATCCAAAGATATAATTGTTGCAAATGTAAATTTTGATAATTTGTATGCCCAATTTGAATTTGCAATCGGGTTTTAATTAGAATTTCTCAACTCTAGCGAATCGGGATTATATTCGAGCGATAGAGAAGAATGGGCTTTTGCTCACAGAGTGAAAGCAAAAGTGAGGACGTTTCTTTGGACGTAGGGCAGTGGGTTAAAACCCCACTGTCTTCAAACTGTCCAAAGAAGTACTGGAAAGCCCGGTTTTTGCAGCTCTCTTTTTGGCTGCAAAAATTCGCCCCAAAAAAAACTATAAAAAATTTCTTGCTAATTTAAAATAGAATTTTGATAAAATTTAAAAAGCAAAAAAGTATGAGATTTTGTAAAAGTTTGCAAAAAACCGAACTTATTTCAACTTTTTCCTTTCTTAGCTATAGTCTAACACATCTAAAATTTATGATTGATAAACTTCCACTAACAGATAATTTTTTATTTAAAGCAATATTTTCTCAACATGAAGATTTACTTTTAGATTTGTTGAACTCTTTTCCTGAATTTCAAAATAGAAAAAAAATTATGGAACTAAAAGTTTTAAATCCAGAATTACCCAAAGTTACTGAAATAGATAAATTGTCTATTTTAGATATTCAAGCAAAAGATAGTTGTGGAAATAAATTTTTAATTGAAATGCAATCCCAAAATGATCTTGGGTTTGAAAAAAGGATTTTGTATTATTGGGCTAATACTTACACTAAATCTTTAAAACAAGGTGAAGATTATGGAATTTTACCAAAAATTTATTCAATTGCATTTTTGAATTTTGAACTAATCAATTTAAAAAAGTATCATTCTGTTTTTCAACTGAGAGAAAAAGAATATAATGAAATAGTCTTGACAGAAGATTTAGAATTTCATATAATTGAGTTAAAGAAATTAAAAGATAAATTATCAAGTTTGGATTCTGAATTTAAGACTTGGTTGTTTGCATTAAAAAATGGACATCTTTTAGAAGGAGAAGAAATGAATACCTTAGTCAAAAAAAATCCAAAACTAAAAAAAGTTTTTAAAGAATATGATGAATATACTTCTAATCCAAAAAATAAAAATTTAATCGAGGATAGAAAAAAATCGCAACTTTACTTCAATACTCAAATTAATGCTGCAAAGCGGGAAGGTAAACTGGAAGGTAAACTGGAAGGTAAACTGGAAACGGCAGTTGAACTTTATAATTGGGGTATGCCAATTGAACAAGTTTGTAAACTAACTGGTCTTTCTGAAAAACAAATTTTAGAATTTAAAAAACAAAGACTCAGTGAAAATCATATTTAACTGGCAATCTTAATTAAATGAATAAAATATCACTTAAAGATTTTGATGAGCCTTCAGATGTAGCCTTGGAAGAAATTATGAAAGAAGTTATTATTGATGTTAAGAAAAATTATTTATTATCCAATCAAGAATTAGAAAAAAAAGTTGCAGAAGAAATTGAACTTGCAAAAAAAAGAAATTCATGATTAAACCAATCCTTATCCTTATTGCATGACCAAATGTTTCGGTCAAAACATCCATCACCAAAAAAATTTTACATCATGAATGGGTTGAAACTTGTTTGTATATCAATCCAGATAATATTACCAATTAAAAAATCCTCTCATAATTTGAAAAAATCCCTGAATAAAATCTATCGTGATGGTAAGTGGAAAAGTTAAATATAAGATTTTTTTTGAATGATAAAAAAGAAAATTTTTAGGTTTATTAGGGTAAACAAATGAGTAATTTCTTTGTTTTAACACTGATTTTAATTTTTCTGGTAAGTCTTCTTCAATAAAAATAAATTGATTATCGCCATAAATAAAAAAGAAATTTTCATTTAAGTAATTCATCTCCAAATCAAAAAACCGTTCAGTTGTTTTGACTTCACATTTAGAAATCTCGTAGCCTTGATTACAATAAAAAGTTTCTGTATTGTTTTTCAGAACTATTTTAAATATATTGACTTTTCTTTCAAAAAAACTATCCCAAGACTTCAGTTTAAACCTAGCAATTCCACCTCTAAATTGAATTTTTTTAATTTCTAATTTTTCTAAATCAATCAATAATAATAGGTTTTTATCGTTTATATAACTAGTTGGAATTTTGAGGTAAAAATTGTTTACAGGTGATACAATCAAGACAGATGGTTTCATTTGTTTTACGGAATAATTGAGCTTTTTTTTAACTAAATCCAGAGAAAAATTATTAATAGTTTCATTATTCATGGGTACAAATTCTGAATGTAATTTACCAAATTTAGAATTTATATGCTCAATCATTAGGTTATTTTCATCTGAATTTAAATAAATTGCTTTGATCTTATTATCTTTGCCAACGTATATTTTTTCTTCTTCTTCATTTATGTACTTATAAACTTGAAAGGTAATACAATTATAAAAATGGAAAGATAAAAAAAATAAAACAGTTTTTTTCATAAATTTAGCAATTAACCTTATTCTTATTTTAGTTACAATGGAATCAATTAATTTATAGAAAATTTACAATGTTAAAATTAAGTATTTTCAATTATATCGTTAAGATTTGAAGTGGTGTCAAAATTTTTGAATAAATAATTTTGCTACAGTTTAGATATTCTGACCTTTATGAATAAAGCAGTATAATTATGAATTTGCTAACAATGGCTTTTATTTTTCATTTCTTAAAGGGAATATACTAACTTAAAATTAATAAAAAAACTAAAGCGAATTTTGCTAAAGATTTTTTTAAATTAAGAGAAATTAATTCAATATTACTTTAGCTAATCAAAAACATCTATAAACCTGAAAATGAATTTTAAAAAAATTTCTTGCACTTCTAGTTTAAGTATCAAACCTATTCCCAATGAAAAAAATTCTTTTAACACTTATCCTTATCATCCTAAATTGCAAAGAAAATTTTGATGCAAAATATTTGAATTTGGAACTTGAAAATATTTCCGCAAAAAAAGAGAAACTAAAAGATTATAGAGGCAAAATTATTTTTTTAGATTTTTGGGCATCTTGGTGTGAGCCATGTAAAAAATCTGTTCCAAAAATTGACAAAATCCGTGAAGCAACAAAAGATATAAAAATTGAATTTTTGGGAATAAATACTGACTCAAGTAAAACCCTTGAAGAAATCAAAGAAGTTTCCAAAGAATTTCAAATTAAATATAAATCTCTTTTAGATCCAAAATTGGAATTAGTTCATGAATTAAACGTAGAAGGGCAACCAGCTTTTTTGGTATTTGATAAATATGGAAAGGAAAAATACCGGCAATACGGAATTATTTCCACTGATATTCCCAAAATTTTAAAAATTATTCGTGATTTAGAAAAAGATTAGACAAATTTGTCTAATCATAGAAAATTAGCTCATATTTAAGAATTTTTTAAATTTCTTAGGTAAAAAAATTACGAGGTTTCATGATTATGAAATTTACTACTTTTGATGGCGATAGAATTGTACTCGCTGGTGGACTAAGAACTCCAGTTGGACAAGCGGGAAAATCTTATGCAGACATAGCTTCTGCAGAACTTGGTTATAGAGTAACTGAAGAAATTTTTAAAAGAACTGGAATTAAAAAAACTGAAGTTGATGGCGTTGTAGCTGGTGAAATTTCTCAAAACATGAGAACTCCAAATGTTGCAAGAGTAATTTCTGTTAGAGCTGAAATTCCTCTCGAAGCAACTGCAATCACGGTTGCAAATAATTGTGTATCAGGTCTTGAAGCGGTTCTCGATGCAGCAAGAAGAATTATGATTGGTGAAGGAAATTTTTACTTAGCACTTGGTCTTGAGTCTATGTCCCAAGGACCTTTTATCATCGAAGGTGCAAAAGAAAATTCTAAAACAGACACAGTTGACAAGCTCATGAAAAACTGGGGCGAAGCACAAGCTCTTGGTGTAAAAGTTTTAGATTCAATTGATGAAGGATTAAACGATCCAATCCGCAAATTGAACATGGCAATGACTGGAGAAGTTGTAGCTCAAAAATATGGTTTGAAGAAAAAAGAATTAGATGATTATGCTTATCGTTCTTACAAAAAAGCATTAGATGCAATAAAAGCTGGAAAATATCGTCCTTACCAAATGTCTCAAACATTAACTGATGGTTCGTTACTCGAAGATGATGAATTTATCATGTCAAAAACTGGAATGGTAGAAAATCCTGGACGTTTTGAAAAAGCTGGTGCAATTTTTGATTCCAAATTTATGAACCTAAAAGAATTTTATGAAAAATATGGTGAGTGGACAGGAAGAAAATATGTAGAAGGTGAAGTAGAAGCAGGTGTGTCTTTATTTAACGCATGTCCTCGTTCTGATGGAGCTGGTGCAATTTTTGTTACAACTGAAAAAGAAGCTAAACGTCTTGGTCTTCCAATTCAAGCTGTAATCAGCGGTTGGGGAATGTATGGAGTTGATCCTTCTATCATGGGAGTTGGAATGGCTTATTCAATGAACAAAGCTGTGAATGCTGCTGGTTGGAAATACACTGACATTGACAATTTTGAAATTCATGAAGCATTTGCTGCAACTGCAATGGGCACAATGAGAGAAATCAAAAAATCTTGGGGCTTTGATTTAGAAGCTGCAGACAAAGAAGGAAAAGTAAATCCACATGGCGGAACCCTAGCTCTTGGTCATCCACTTGGAGCAACAGGAATTCGCGTGCTGTTAAATCAAATTATGGCATTTGATCTTGGTCTTGGAAAAAAATCTGTAAATTGTATTTGTGCTGGTGGTGGTGTAGCTGGTTCAATCGCATTAGAAAAACCATAGAACGAACCTCACCCAATTTTTCTTAAGTTGAAAAATTAGACAATTAAAACCCTCTCCTTTGCTAAAGCAAAAGAGAGGGTTATACTATTTCCCTTCTCTAAATTGTAAAACTTGTAGAGGGGCTTTCAAAAGTTAAATTTATCAATTCAATTCAAGTATAGTTGGGGTAAGGTGGGCGAGTTTCAAGAATGTTGACGTTGTCAACATTCTTGAAATCGGGCTTTCAACTCTGGTCAAAAAATTGAACAAGCAATTTTTTGACCCCGTTTCAATCCCTCTCGCTTGATTAATAAACTACTCGTTATCAATTAACCTTTTAAAAAAATTCATTCCATCTTCAATAGGTTTGTAAGTTGCAGATCCTTTTGTTAAAACTCCAGCCATATTTAAAACTAACAAACCATACATCCATGACCAAACTGTTCTTGCTAAGGAATTATAATCTTTTGGTTTAATTTTTTTACTTTTTTGTTTTTTGGTATAAGAGTATATACTTTTTAAAAATATTCGATAAGAATTTGGTTGTGTAAATAATTTTTTATGTTGTCCTCCACCTACACTAAACATCAACTTATGTAATTCAATGTTTTCAATAGCAAAATTCCAATAAGCATATGCAATCAAAACTAACTCATTTTCAGAATCTTTTGCTTTTTTTTTGGCTATTAAAACATCTTGGTATAATTTCTGTTCACCACGAAATAATAGTTCTTGGATTATTTTTTCTCTTGTTTCAAAGTAATTGTAAGCACTTCCTACACTTGAATTTAATTCTTTAGCGATGCTCCTCATGCTAAGTTTTTCGATTCCATTTTCTTTAATAATTTTTAAAGAAGTTTTTAAAATTTCTTCGACATTAATAGTGTTTCTTTTTTTTCTATTTCTAATAGAAGTTGAGATGGTTTCAATTTTTTTTTTCATAAATTTAGTAAATTAGTTTCCAGAATTAGTTTGATAAATTGATTTAAGTTGAATACTACTTTTCGATTCCATAAATTATTTAATATTCAATTTTTATAAAAAATAAACATTGTCTAGTAAATTAGAAAAAAAAATTAAAATAAAAAAATTAAAAAGAAGAATTCTTCAAAAAAAATAAATCTTTTATGGTTGAAATTCAGAATTTAAAATAATCCAATCATCAGAATTTCGATTGTACCAATATTTTTCTTCATAATAAATTCCAGCAATAAATTCGATAATTTTTTTCATATAAGGCTCACCTGGATCAAAATCTTTTCCTACTAATGCAACTGAGCCACCAAATCTTTTTTTGGCTTGAGTGTGTGAATAAATTCCGCTAAGGGATTCAATATTAAAATTATTTTTTGAGATATTATATTTTTTACAAATTGAATTTGTTATAGAAGCAACTTTTAAAAATTGAATTTCATTATTCATCAACTCTTCAGTATTCTTGCCAACAATTTCTATTTGAATACAATGCTCATTTGTACCAGAAGCAGCTTGTGCTAAATGTTTTAAATTATCTAAAAGTTGATATGCTTTTCCATCTTTATCAACCATAATACTTGCTGATAATTTTCTTCTTTCTAGGGTATCTTGTGAAATTTTAAAACTTGAAATTGCTGTAAAATGTAAAACTATACATGATGGATTAATCAACTTTTTAAAAACATATTTTAATCTATAATTTTCAGGAGTAAATCCAAAATCATCTTTTTCGAGTTCTTCTAATTCTAATTTATCTTGTCTAGTTAATTCTCTTCCATTTGTAAAAGGTATTTCTGGACTTTGTATTTTTTTTTCTTTTCTAACAATCCAATTTTTTTCATAACGATTTATCCAATTTTCTTCAGCTGTATAATCTTTTTTTAACTCGATAAATATTTTTTTTAAAATACTTTCTATTCCATTATCATTTAAATCAACAAAGTTACCAAATTTTTTCTTAACTTGTAAATTTGTAAAAATTCCTTTTTTTGATTCGATGTCTGAATTTGAAATTGGAATTAAAAAATTTTCAGATAAAAATAAAATTATCTGTTTACATAAATCAATTTGTTTTTCATTGTTTAAAATTTCTTCTTCAGTTCCTTCAAGTGAAAGATGAATTGTATCTATATCTAATTTTGGTGTGGCTCGAGATAAAATTTGATGTGGGTTTTTAAATCCATAAATTTCACCTGATTTCGAAATAATTAATTGAACTAAAAAATCTGATTGAATAGATTTTTCTATATATTCTTTTGAAGTCATACCTTTTGTATAATGGATGGTAATTGAATTAATTTGATTATCTCTTAGTAAAATTTTTTTATTTTTATAATCAATATTGTTTATTAATTTTTCAAAACTGATTACTTCAAAAGGGAAAAATTCTAAATTTTCTTTAATTTGGACCCTACAAAAAAGTAATATTAAAATTAAAATATATTTCATCTTATTCCTTTTTAAATTTTAATGAATAAATATTGTTCAAAAAATCTATTAAAATATCTTCATAAATTGTATTAACTTTATTAATTGAAATTAATATCTCATATTCAAAATACAATTTAATTTCATCAATATAATTAATTTTGATTTGAAATTTATTTTTTGAGAGAAATTTTTCGAATTCAATTCTATGTTGTTTTGTTTTAAATTCAATATAAATTATATATTTTTCAGTTTCATTTAACTTCATTTTTAAGAGAATAAATTGGCTTAAGGAAACTAAAAAAAAACTGAATATTGTTAGTAAATAATATCCAGAACCAGCTGAAACCCCCATGATGATTGAATAAAAAAATAAAGTAGTGTCTTTTGGATCTCTCATAGTCGTTCTAAACTGTATAAAACTTAATGAACCAAAAATACCAATTGCTAAAGCAAGATTTTTTCCTAAAACATTTATCATTATGGCAAAAATGATTGTTCCAAGTATATGAGAATGAATTTGAGATTTTTGAATTTTAGTGTGTGTTGTTAAAACAGTTATGAAGGATATAGAAAAAGCAATGATAAAAGAAAAAGAAATTCTTAACATAAACTGAACTAAATTAAAATTTTCTTTTTCAATAAAAAAATCTTTAAATAAATTTTCTATTTCCATTATTTTATAAATACATTAGTATAAGGTTTATATCCATTCCAAAACCTGTCTTCTTTTAAATCAGATTGTAAATTAGAAATTGCATCTAAATATCTTTCTTCGTAGGGAAGTCTATAATCCAAATTTTTAAAAAAAGTTTTTATAAAATAAGCATCATTAATATCGATCTGATGACCTGAACTAAGAACTGAAGGACCAATATGAATTTTATCTAAGTAAAAGATTGAATGTACAAAATCATCATTATGGAGTGAAGTTTGTTCAAGTCTTGAATTTGATAGAAACCAAAAACCTTCTCTTTTTATTTTTGAATCTAATTTTAATAAATTAATATTTGAAAATAAAATTTCTTTTCCCTTTTCTAATTTTAATTCATCTTGAATAATATTCTTAGTTCTACCAATTCCTTTTCCGGATAAGAATTTAGTTTCAAGTTTTTCTAATTTAATTTCGGGTGAAATTTTTTCTTGATAACTTAAATGATTAATTTTAAAACTTGGTAAAAAATCTTTTGATGAATCATAAACATTTCTATCTACCATCAATTCTGGACTTAAAACATAATAAAAATTATCTTGCTCAACAGGAACTATACAAACTTTAAAATGATAAGAAGGTAAATAGATATAATCAATTTTATTTTTAGTAAATTTTAAAACAGATTTATATCTTTCTTCTAAAAATTCTTTTTTTGAAACTTCTAACCCACCATTTTTAACAGAATACAAATAATCATAAACTTGAAATTTTATATTACGGTTATCAGAAAAAGCTTCTTCAAGTAAAATTGTTTTATCTTTAATCTTAACCAAATGTGTTTTGATACCAAAATCAATTAATGAGGAAAATACTTGCCCTTCTGGAAGTTTAGATTCAATTTTTTTTGCAATTTCATTTAGTTTTGGTAAATCAGAAAAATAAACTTTTCTTCCTAAAACTTTATCATTAACTGAATGAATTTTTTCACGTGCAAAACCAATATCTAAATACAAATAATAGTTTTTATTTTCTATAGCTTTTTTCTGTAAAATATTGATAAAATCATCTAACTCCCTTGAATAAAAAACATCTAATTTTTCTTTTTTTAAAGAAAGAATTAATTCATTTAATAAATTTAAATTTGGATTAGTTTCAATTTTTTCATAAAAAGAATAAAACTGATTTAATTCTGATTTAACTTTTTCTCTATCAGATTCAGTAAAATTTACATCTGGAAAAAATTTTGATAATTTATATTTTAAATTATAATACATTGATGCTAAATTTTTTTCAGGATAATAATCGTTGAATTTATCATCAAATTCTAAAAAATATTTCTTTGAACTTTCTAAATCTCCTCTGCTTTTTAAAGCCGATGCCCAAACAATTTGAAACCACAAAGCTCTATTTTTATTGTTTAAACTTCTTTCAGTTTCGAGTAAAATATCAAATTGATTATTTAATTCTGTACCAACTTGGTAGTTAATTGATTTGACTAATAAATAAAATAAAAAATCTCTTTCAGAATCTTTTAATAAAAATAACGCTGATCTTCCATCTTTTAAAAATAAAGGACCAAGAGTAGTTGGTTCAAACTCAAAATTATTTTCTAATGAATCATAAGCATCGAGTAATCTTTCAGAATAAGATTTTTTATTTGTATTCGCTTCATAAATTGAAATTTCTTTTGATTTTTTTCTATATTCATCCCAAATTCTATTATCAGCTAAATAAAAAATTTTTTCTTTTGATACAGAATCTGGGTTTTTTCCTTTTACAAAAAATATCTCATATTCTAGATCAGAAATTTTATTTTCTACAATAAATTTTTCAGTTGGATTTTCAGCTAATTTTAAAGCTTCATTTAAATGAATTCTAGCTTTATCCCAGATAAAACCTTTTGCAAAAAGAAAAGCTAATCGATTATTAAATAAAAATTTATCTTCTGCATTTTCTAATAAAATAAATTTTTGGTATTCTGAATCAACAAATTTTAAATTGCCTTCTCGAAGATTCTTATAATATTCAATTATAAATTTTTTATCTTGAGTAGCATTTTCATTTGATTGATATTTGGAATAATATTTTCTACAATCAACTTCAATCGGGGCTTCATAACAGCTTACCAATAAATTATACAGGATTGTTTCTTCTTCTTCTTTGGTGATATTAATTTTTTCCAAAAGTGTTTCATAATAATTTAAATATTTATTTCTATTTGGATAAGCTTTTGTTTTTAGTTTTGCTAAATTTGATTCAGATTCAATTTGAAGTTTTTCATTACTACTTGGAATGACTGAATTCGCAAGCATCAAATTTTTCATAGCTTCTGAGTAATTTCTTTTTCTTTCAAATTTTGTTGAAAGTCCATAATACTTTTTAAACTCATTTTCATAAATTTTTTCACTTTCAGGATAAGGATTAAGGTATTCACCAATTAAAAATAAATTCTTCTCTTTAATAATTGTAGATGCATCTTTCATATTTGAAAGAATTTGATCTCTAGTTTTTTGATTTTCTTCATTAGATTCTAATAATAAAATACTTTGGACTCCAGCAAATTGAAGTATATCATATAAAAAAGCAACCTTAATGAAATTATCTTGGTTTTTATTAAAATTACTAAGAATAAAAAAAGGTATAGTCCATTCTTCATCCAATAATTCTTTAATATGAATATGACCTGGTTTTTTTTCTCCAATATAATGTTTTCTATTTGAGAAATCTGTTATACCTTCTAAAACATCTGTATCTGTTAAATAGTTTTTTAGTTCATTCGATTGTATAATTCTTAAATTCAAATCCTTTGCGTTTTGTTTTAAACTAGGTTTTTCAAAAACAAATTGAATCGGATTTAAACTAAAACTTTCTTCTTCAAGTTTCGGAATTTCGGGGATAATAGCTGTTAAACGTTTTAATCTTGAAAACTCAGTTGTTGATTCACGTTTTAACTGTGATACTCTAAATAGATGTCTTACCGAATAAAAATCAGAAAGTTTTTTTGAATTAAAATTAACATTAGCAAAATTATATCTATAAAAAAATGGAGAAGGAATAAAAAGAAGTTTTTTAACTTTTGGATATGATAATAATCTTAAGTTTAATTCTTCAGATATTTTTTCTAAAAGACTTTTAGTTTTAATATAAGTTTTTGAAGAACGTTTGCCTTCATAATTGATTATTTCAAATATTTCTTTTCCATCAGAAAAATACTCTATTAATAATTCATCTGAATTTAATTTAGGGATAAAATCTTCTAATTTATCATTCCACCAACTAGAGCAATCCATGCCTTTGGGTAAACTTGAATTAAATTTATAAAATATAGTTTTAATTAATTCAGAATTAATAGATTTTTCTTTTTGAAATTTACTTGAATCTAATTTGTTTAAATTATATTCTTCAATTTTTAATTCTAATTCTTTATCTTTCCACATCAAATTTTGAACTCTGTTCAAACTATTAAATAATTCTTTATTTGGAAAATTTATTTCATTTACTAATAATTGTCTAAAAAAGATTATTGAATAAAATTTTTCTCTATTCTTCTCAATTTCGATTAGATTTTTTTCTTTTATCAAATTATTTGTTTTAATTGAGTAAATATATTGTAAAAAAACTTCATCTATTTCGTATAAAATACCTGGATTTTCTTTAATTATTTTTTCTGATAAAGAAAAATAATCAGTGGATTTTTTGAAGTCATTTTGTTTGTAATAAAATTCAGAATTTAAAGTATAAATTGAAAGTAACTCTTTAATAAGTTGATATTCCTGAGCAACAAAATAAGCTTCTTTTAAAATTCTAACAAATTCATTTTTATTACCTAATCTTGCTTCTACTATTGCTGACATTACTTTAAGTTTAACTCTTTCTCTTGGAGAAAATTTATCTATATCAGTTCCAATTTCTTCAGAAGAAATTCCTCCAGCTTCTTTAAATAAATTTTTTGCGATTCCATAATCATTAAAAGCTAAGTCAAAATCAGAATCAGTTCTATAAATTTCACCTAAATAAAAATAATTATAACCAAGAAATACATCAAAATTGTAATAATCAGAATTGAATTTCTGATTGCAATATTCATTTTTTTCACCATCGATTTCTATTTTTTCTTTTAAACAATTTTGTAATTCTTCCAATTTAAACTTATTTAAAAATTTAATATTATTTTTTAATTCATTCAAAATTTTTTCTTTTGAATCTGAGTTTTGTTCAATATGTGAATATAATGAAATATCAGATTGAACATAAGATTGAAATGCTTCTTTAGTTTTATTTTTCTTTTTTAAATCTTCATATTCTTTTGTGTAAAGTCTTGCTGCTTCAAAATAATTTCCTCTTAAAAATTCATTATAAGCTAGTTCAGAAAATTTATTATTTAAAATTACTTCTCCTAGAAAAGTATTTTCTAATTTATTTTCTTTAATAAATTTTTCTCTAGATAGAATTTCTTTATTTGATTCTGTAAATTCGTTTTTTTCAGAATAGTTCATGATTTTAATTCCACGTGTTACAAGGTTTTCAAAATCAAGTGGCATTTTTCCCGGAAAACGATTTTTTCCATTTACTCTGATTTTTTCTGGTAAAGCAATATTACTAATTAGATTACTGAAGCTAAATTTTTCTAACCTTTCACCTATTGATTTTTTAAATTTATATTTTTTCTCAGCATTTTTTAAATATAACTCAGATTTTTTATAATCCCCAGTTTCTTGGTAACAAATTGCTAATGAATTATATAAACTTATATCATTAATATAATCTGATTTACCATTCATTGATAATGAAGTTGTTAAAGGAGGAATGGCTTCTTTAAAATTTTTTTGTTCCATTTCAACTAATCCGAGAATTGCAGAAAGTAGTGCAATTTTTTTCTTAGAATTATCAATTTTTAAGTTTAAATACTTATTTGAATCATTTGTTCCTATCGAAGATAATAATGGAAAATATTCTTGTTTATAATAAATATCTAGAGCTTTTTTTAAAAAAGGTTTTGCTTCATTTAGTTTTTCTAAATACAAATTAACTCTTGAATAATTATAATAGAAAAGAGCTTTTTGTTGATAAGTTTCAAATTGTGCTTTGTCTAAAATATTTTTAGATAAATTTTCTACTTTTTCATATTGAAGAATTGACTTTTCATCTTTACCAAGTAAAAAATAAATATTACCTAAATTCAAATGTAAATCTGAAAGAGCTTTTTTATTTTTATAATTTTTTCCTGTATACTGAATAATTTGATTAAATAACTCTTCAGCTTCTTCTAAATATTTTAATGGAAAAAATTGGTTATACAAACTTCTAAACACCACTCCATCAAACTCAGCTTCAGGAAAAACTTGTTCAGATTTTCGAACATCAATGTATTGGTACATCCAACCAAGTAAAAGATATGCATCTGTATAATTTGGATTTGCATATAATATCCAAAGTAGTTCACTTTCTGCTTTTTTCAAAGTAGTTAAAATGTTTTTTTTTCTTCGAAAAGTTAGTGCATTTTCATCAATATAAAAGGATTCTTCTTTAGCTGCCTGTGTTACTAAAAAATAAGCATAACCAAATATTGTTGCATATTCTAAATTTTCTCTAGCTGATTTACTTCTTTCATCAAAATATTCTTCTATTTTTTTAAACGAGGATTCATCAGTAGGAGTTAAGTTTTGTAAATCTCTAAAATCCCCAAAATACCTAAAACCTGACCAAGAAAAAGCTAGAGCTAAATTTTCAGTAAAATTTCCAAGTAAATCTAATCTATTTTTACCTAATAAGTTCAGTTTATTAAATAAATTTTTATTTGAAGCTTCTGTTTTAAATTGATCAAATTCAAAACTAGTTTCTATCATTGCTTTTTGGTAATAGGAAGAATAGTTTTCGTAAATTTTATCTATCGGTAATTTTTTTTCTTTTGAAAAAGATAAAATTAAATTATTATTTCTAAAATTTGAAATTGATTCATTAAATTTTTCATTTCTTTTGTATTCTCTTGCTTTACTTTCAAAATAAAAAAAAGCATTTTCAAATTCCTTAGTTTTTATAGGAACCTCAGTTCTATAATCATAATCTTTTATAAATGAAATTAGTTCATCATTAGATTTAGACTCGTCTTTTAAATCTCTAAAATTATCTATTTTTAATAATTTAGTTTTTAAATATATAAAAGAACTTTTTTCTAATTTTGGTAGGTATGAATCAGCCAAAGAATTACTTTCTTCAAATTTATCCTTTTCATTAAGGATAATTGCATTTGAGTATTGAATTGCTGCAAATGCTTCAGGACAGTTTTTTTCTAAGTCGTAATTTTTTTGATATAATATAGCAAGTTCATTTTTTTCTTTGAAATTACCTTCATTAGAAAAATTTTTTAAAATTGACTCAAGAATGACACGTTTGTCTTCTGGATGAGATTTTTTATCGTTTAATACTTTTATAAATTCATTTGGAATTTTTGTTTTATCTAATCTATATTCAAGAACAGCTTCTTTTCTTTTAATTTCATTTAAGCGATGAAAATTTGGATACTCTTCTCTAATTTTTTGATAAAATTTTTCAGCTAGTTTAATATCTAAAATAGAATAAAAGTCAGCTAGAAACATTAAAATTGTTGGTGGAATATCTTGATGCACTTCAGAGTGTTTCATTTTTTCATAATAAGATAAAAGTTCATTAGAAGGATTTAAAGAATTAAATAAATTCTTTTGATAAATCGCCATTGCATATGATAAGCCTTTTTGTTTATCGTATTTAGTAGAAATCATTTTAGAATAGATTTTTTCTGCATTTTTAACATCACCTTCTTCAACAAAATCTATATATAGCTGTCTGTCTGCACGAGATCTGTATAGAGGATATAAATAATCATCTTTAAAATATTCATATAAGGATTCATAAGCTAATTTATAAAATTCAGATGAATTTCTTCTAAACTGTTTTGCATATTCATATTGTTCATTAATATCTGAAAGTTTTGGAATTGCACCGGAAACAGGAATAAAATAAATATTTAATGCGTTATTGATCGAAGCAGAAAATAAAATGGAACCACCATTAAAATTGGAATACTTAGTATCGAATAACGATAGTAGTCCCGTACTTAATTCTCTTTCTTCACCTGTTTGTAAATTTTTTCTAATTATAAAAGCATTATCTCTTTCATCTAATTTTTTATTTCCATTTGTATCTTCTCTAATTGAAGTATAATATAAAAATTTTTGATCATCAGAAACTGAAGGATTAAAGTCCATAAATTTATCAGAAGTAATTCTTTTTTCTTCTTTTGAATTTAAATCAATAGAATAAATCTCGCCGAGTTTTTCATCTTGATAAGATAAAAAATAAACTTTTTTTCCATCTGCAGAAAAGCTAGGACTTGTTCCCCCTTTTGAACTTAACTTAGTGATCTTAAAATTATCTTTAGTATCAATTAAAGCTAAATTTGGAATTTCTGAACTAAATTTTTTTGTGCTAAAAACAATATATCTTCCATCGGGAGACCAAGAAGGATCTGAATCAAATTCTCGTTTTATTTTTTCAGGACTTGTAGTATCTGGATTTGTTAAAAAATTAAAACCTTTATCGATAATTTTCCAATCACCTTTTAAATATTTTTTTACAGCATCCTCAATTTCTAAATTTACAATTACAATATCACCTTCTGAATCATATCTTTCCGAAACAAATGCTAAAGTTTTTCCATCAGGACTAATACTTGGTTTAAATTGTGGAGCTGGGTGTTCAGTAATTGGAACAACAGTAGAACTTTTTAAATCTCTCATATATATATCAAAATTGCCTTTTGTATCTGAAGAAAAAAATAAATATCTTCCATCTTTAGTTGTAGAATTATAAATATTATTTCCCCTTCTAACTGTTAAAGGAAATGGTTTTTCATTTTGATAAGTAAAATATGTTTTCTCTATTGTTTCATAATTAAATTCAGAAGGAGAATATTTTTTAGTAAATAAATTTAAAACAGAACAATTAACAAAAAAAAGTAAGATTAAAAATTTCATTCTTTTCTAGACCATTTATTTTTTTTAATTTCAAAAAATTCTCCATCTTCTACTTGGTAGAAATATAATAATGGAATCAAATTTTTTCTTTTGAGTTTTTCTTCATCTTTTAATTCTTTAGTTTCTAAAAGTTCCAATTTTTTTAAATACAAAATTTTTCTTGATTCGTTCAATAACTTAAGAACTTCCTCAACTCTAATTTTGTATTTTGGAAATTCTTTAAAATTTGTTGTATCTTTAATATTTGGTAAAATTTTTGCTTCACCATTTTGAGCTTCACCAACAAATTCTTTTTTTTTGAACTGTCTTAATTCTGGGGCTAGATAAGAAATATTTTTTAAAGATAAATATGTTGTTTCATCCAAAAAATCTTTTGGAATATCTTCATCTAAAATTTCTTTTTCCCAAATGCTTGAACCAGTAGCAGAAGTCCTCATTGAAGAAACGAGCCAACCTTCTTTTTCTAAATTTTTAGAATCCCCAACCATCTGTCTTTCATTTGCAGTTGGACTTGCTGTAAAAGTAACATTTTTCAAATTCAAATTAATGAGACCACAATTTAAAAAAAGCAAAACAAAAATATATTTCATAAAAAAACCAAACCGTAAAAGCTTAGACCTCAAAGTAAAGTCTTAAAAAATGTTTATGAAATCAAGTGTTTTACTTTCACTAACTGAAAGAATATTATATAAAAAAAGTTGGGCAATTTTTTTTATGGAAAAAATCAAATAAAAGAGAAATAAATTCATAATATTTTTCCATAAAAAAATCAGGCTTTCAACTCTCGTAAAAAAATTTTATACAAAATTTTTTTACGCCGTTTCAATCCTTATTGCATAGTATTAAAAAATAATTTTTTAATTTCAGAAATATTTTTTTTTGCTTCCTCTTCTCCTTTTTTTATAATCGCTTTATAAGACCTAAAATCAAATAGCTGAAATTCTTCCATATGAAAATGAACAAATAAATCCATTTCAGTTTTTTTTAACTTCGTAATTTCTCTTCCTTCTAATGTTATTGTTCTAGTCATAATTTGTAAAATGGGAGGATATTTTATTTGTTCCCAAAGATATCTAAAAAATGATTTATCAGAGTTTGCTCTATCATCAAATAATTTTACTGGAACAATTTCATACATTGGAGAAACATTTACACCTAATATTATATCAGCACCTTTTTCACGAATTAAATTTTCAGGAACATTATTGATGATCCCTCCATCAACTAAAATTTTTTCGCCAAGCCTATAAGGTGGAAATGCTCCAGGCAAACTCATTGCTGAAGTAAGTGCTTCTGTAATTGGACCTTTATCAAAAATATGTTCTTTACCTGTTTGTAAATCTATAGCTGATGTAACAAATGGAATATTTAGTTCTTCAATTCTTTTATCTCCAAAAGCATTTTTTAACATTTGTTTCATATTCTTACCTTTAAAAAAAGAAACAAAAGGAAGAGTGGGGTCAAATGCAGATTCAATTCCTCCAAAAAATTTTTCAACTTTAATTTCAATTTCAGCTACACTTAAACCATTTGCATATAATGCTCCAATTACAGCTCCGAAAGAAGCACCTGAAATATAATCAAATTTAATTTTTTCTTTTTCTAAAACTTTTAATAATCCAACATGAGACAATGCTCTTGCACCACCTCCACCTAAACTTAGTCCTCTTGTTTTTGAAATTAAAGTTCTAGCTAAACTATCTTTATTTTTAAAAGTTTTAATGTTCATTTTTTCTTCATAATTTTTTTTTGATTCAGTAAAATAAATACTTCTACCAAAAAAATTTCTTATACGAGGAAGAAAAAATTCCACTTTCGAGTTTTTATCTTGAACTAGTGTTTCAGGATTTGGATCATGAAATATTATAAAATCAGATTGTATGATAAGTGAGATAAAACTTTTTGCTTCTTCAAAATTATCAACATAAATTGATACTAAATTATATTTAGTTCTAATTTTTGTTAGTTCTTCACTAAGTCTATAAACATCTAAGTTTAAAAATTTTTTAGCTTCAAATAGAATACTAAATTCTTTTTCAGATTCAAAATTTTTATGAATTTCTAAAATTTCTTTTTTAAATTCAGAGTTAATTTCTAAAGGTATATGAAAAAATAATCTTTTTGTGATTTTTTTCTTAAAAGATTTATCTTCCATATGAAATCTCATTCTATTTGCCATAAGTTTAATTATGTTCTTGGAAAAGTTTTTTTCACTTGATGCCAATTGTAAAAATAATTTTCCAGGAATTTGATAAACTAAGCTATCTATAATAGCAATCGCAGAACTAGAGTGGTTGTTTTCACTAATTAAAGAGTTTTCTCCAATTAAATCTTTTGCAGTAAGAAAAATGGTTCCAGATTCATTTTCAATATTAATTTCTCCATATCGAATAATAAAGATATTTTCAGATCTTTCACCTTTTAAATATAAAATTTCTTTACTGCGAATTAATTTTTCTGTGATTTGATTAGCAATTTTTTGAAGTGAAGCTTTTTGAATTGCTTCAAAAATTGGGATGGTCTTCAGGAATTTAAGGATATACTCAATTTCTTTAGAACTCTTTTTCATAAAATAACCTCTATGTTAGACTAATTATCGGTTAATTAAATTATGATTGATGTTATTCTTTGAATTACTAGAAACAAATTAGAATTTACTTTCTTTAATAAGATTCAAATTTGTATTATGATAAAAAAAATCACAACCTATTTAGAAAACTTTTATCAATCAAAATACAGTTTTTTATACTTAATTATTTTTCAGTTTCTTTTTCGATTACCTTATTTTTTTAATTCTGAAAAAAGGATGCACGGTGATGAAGCTTTTCATTGGTTAGTACATGAAACAATTTTAAATGAAAAATTCATTTTAAGACCATTTGATCATAATTATATTGGTGTTTCAGATTTTTTATTTGTTCTACCATTTATTCCTTTTTTTGGAAATACTGGTTTATCCAATCAATTGGGTTTGCTAATTATATATTTATTATTTGCTTATTTTTCAATTCAAATAACAAAATTAATCTTTAATGAATTAGTTGCAAAAATTACTTATTATTATTTTTTAATCCCTTCTTCCTTTCTTATGATAATGTCAGCAACCTATCAAGGGGGACATTTTGGTTCAGCATTATTATTTCTGATAGGATTATTTTTTAATTTAAAGTTTGTATTTGAAAATAAGTTAAGTCAACTATTTTTATCAGGAATATTTTTTGGATTAACTTATTATAATTCTCATCTTAATTTAATTGTTTTAGCTAATTATTTATTTTTCAGTAATTTATATTTATTAACTCAATTTAGGTTAAATTATTTAAAACCATTTATTTTTTATTTAGTTGGTTTTTTAATTGGTCTTATTCCAGAATTTATTGGTTCTTATTTTGCTATTGGGGACTTTATTTATAATTCAGTTTTATGGCATAAACCGTTTTTTTATCTTAAAACAAATTTATTCGTTCTTAAAAATTATGGATTAGATACTGTACTCGGTTTATTAGCACACCCTTTTATGAGATATTATGGCTTTTTTTATGGAGAGTTGCAATTAAAATTAATTCATTTAATCAATATTTTTCTTTTTATTTTTTTTATTTTTTTAGTTTTAAAAGAATTAAATCCATTTAAAGAATTAAAAATAAAATTAAATGATATCCGTTTTTATTTTATTCTCACATTTTTATCTACTTTAATCTTAAACTTTATTCTGATTTTGTATATTAATAGAGAATTAGATGATTTTGGAATTCGTTATTTAATGCCGACTGTTAGCATTTCAACTTTAATTTTATTTTATTTTATGAGTAGAAATAAAATAATTTTAGTTCCATTTTTGATTTATTTTTTTGGTGTAAATATTTTTGCATACCTTCAAGGTTATACAAGAAAAGGCTTTTATGATTTTAATGGATGTCCAGGTAGTGTTGAGATAAATCAATACTTCAAAGAAAAGAAAATTTTAATAAGTTTTGCGAATCATTGGGTTTCATATAACTTAATGAAAAATTCAAAAAGAGAACATCTTTCTAGTCCATTTTATGGGGAAAATATTCATTATTTAAAGTTACATGATGAAATCTTTGAAAGGTCTAAAAAAGAAAAAATCGCCCTTGTTCAAGTTGATTTAGTATATGATTGGCATAATAGGCATAAATTTCAAAAAGGTTCTGAAAAATTTTTAAAACTTTTTTCAGAGGATAATCCAAATTTATCTGAAGGTGATTATAAAATATTAGAGGAAACAAAAATAGATCGTTGGAGAGTTTATATTTTAGAAAGAGTGAATTTATAAACTCAAAATAAAGATATTTGAATAATTAATTCATCTAAAATTATTTTATGATAAAATGTTTCATATTTCAAATTTTGAATAAATCCATTATGCCCTCCATATTTGGTGATAATTAATTTTAAAAAAGAATTTTCTTTTAAATTATAAAAATCTTCTACAGGACACACAGGGTCATCTTCAGAAGTTAAAATTAATAATGGAATTTTTAAATTTTTTGTAAAATCTGATTTTATTCCATAAGCATCAAAATATTCTTTTGCAGAATTAAAATTTGAATATTCGGTAATTATTTGCTCAGTTAATTCATAAACTGTTTTTGAATTGTAATATTTTTTGAAATTATATTTATAAGGGAAAAACTTTTCTTTTAGTTCAAGAGAATTTCTCCATGCTTTAAGAAAATAATTTCTTAAAAGAAAGTTTTTATCCATCTTTAAAGTTGCTTTTCCAGGATTTATACTCGGGCTAATTGAAAAAAAATGGTTTATAGATTTGTGTTTTTCTTTTGAAAATTTTAGTGCAAGTCTTATTGTGTAATTCCCCCCAATTGAAAAACCAATTAGGTAATTTTTTCTTTCTTTAAAATTTTCTAAAATTTTTTTCATTGCCAAAAAATTTTCTTCAATTAAGTTTCCATGGAATAACTCTTCATTTAAGTGATGAGTTTCAGCATGATCTCTAAAATTAAATCTAAAAATAGAAAATCCTTTTTGGTAAAAGTAATTTGCAGAATTTAGGATATAACCTGAATGTGATGAACCTTCCCAACCATGTAGTAAGATAATTAAACCTTTAGAGTTTGGATGTTTTGTATAATGAGATAAAAATTTTGTTTTATTCTTTAATTGAAGCAAAATTAGTTTTTGTTTTAATACAACTTCAGTTTTAAAAAATTTTTTAGGTTTTCTACTTGCTAATATACTTTGTATAAATTTTGATTTTAGATAAAAGGGTAGGGGATAAGAAATTTTTTCCATTTGTACCTCATTTGATCCTTTTTTAACTAACACGCGAAAGTGATTGAAGCAGAGGTCAAAAAATTTTGTATAAAATTTTTTTGACCGAACTGAAAGCACGTTTTTTCATTTTTTGTGAAACAAAAAAAGAAAAATTCGCCCAATCAATCGTACATAAAAAAACCCTCAACTATTAGTTGGTTGAAACCAACTGTTTGAGGGTTTTATGAAATTTCTACCAGCGGTAATGACTAAATGCTTTGTTTGCTTCTGCCATTTTTCTAATATCTTCTTTCTTTTTAATTGAAGCACCAGTGCCTTTATGTGCATCCATGATCTCTGCTGCTAATTTAGAACTCATAGATTTTTCGTTTCTATCTCTAGAATAACGAATGATCCATTTAATACCTAATGAAAGTCTTCTTTCAGGTCTAACTTCAATTGGAACTTGGTAGGTAACACCACCAACTCTTCTTGATTTTACTTCGACTTCAGGTTTAACGTTATCTAAAGCTTCTTGAAAAACTTTGAATGCGTCAGTGTTCAGTTTAGTTTGAATAGTATCTAATGCTTCATAAAAAATAGTTTGTGCTGTTTGTTTTTTTCCATCATACATTAGACAATTAATAAATTTTCCAACTACTACATCTTTAAATTTAAAATCAGGTTCGATTACTTTTTGATCAGCTTTTGTTCTTCTTCTAGACATATTTAATCCTTAATTAAGCTTTTGGTTTTTTTGCACCATATTTGGAGCGAGCTTTTCTTCTTTTGTCAACACCAAGAGTATCAATTGTTCCTCTAACTATATGGTATCTAACTCCAGGTAAGTCTTTTACTCTTCCACCACGTATTAAAACTACGTTATGTTCTTGTAAATTATGACCTTCACCAGGAATGTATGCAGTAACTTCAATTTGAGTAGTAAGCCTAACTCTTGCAACTTTTCTTAAAGCAGAGTTTGGTTTTTTTGGAGTAAAAGTCATTACTCTAGTGCAAACTCCTCTTCTTTGAGGACATGCTTTAAGTGCGGGTGACTTAGTTTTTCTTTTTTGCTTATTTCTTCCGTGTCTAATTAATTGATTTATAGTTGGCATTACTTCCCCTGTTCTTTTTTCAAAAGCCTATTGTCATGTTTTTCGCATATCATTTCTAGTAAAGAAAAATTAGATTTAATCATCTTCATAATCTTCATCATCTTCATCTGTGGAAGGTAAGACAGCAATTGAATTTGTGTGCATTTCAATTTTTTCGTCTTCATCATCCATTCTGTCCAAATCACCATAGATGTCTTTGTAAACATCTATGTCTTGGTATTTTTTCATACCTGTTCCAGCAGGAATCATATGACCAATTATTACATTTTCTTTTAATCCAATTAATTGATCTGTTTTCCCTTTGATTGCTGCATCTGTTAAAACTTTTGTAGTCTCTTGGAATGAAGCTGCTGAGAAAAATGATTCAGTGTTAAGTGAAGCTTTTGTGAGTCCAAGTAAAACAGGTTGAGCAATTGCAGGTGAACCACCCTCAGCTTCAACTCTAGTGTTTTCTTCTTTAAAAGAAAATCTATCAACTTGTTGTTGGGTAACAAATGCTGTATCTCCAGAGTCAGTGATAATTACTTTTCTTAACATTTGACGAACAACAACTTCAATATGTTTATCATTGATATGAACACCTTGAAGTCTGTAAACTTCTTGGACTTCTTTTACGAGAAATGCATGTAATTCTTCTGAACCTTTAACTCTTAAAATATCATGTGGATCTAAATTTCCATCATCTAATTGTTCACCTTGTTTTACAAAATCTCCATTTTGAACTCTAAGCTGTTTTTCTAAAGGAATTGTAACTTTTACTCTTTCTAAATCTTGATTATCAGGAATTATGTAGAATACTCTTTTTTCTTTTACAATATCACCTTTATCTTCAATTCTTCCACTAGTTTCAGCAAGTGTTGCTGCATCTTTTGGTCTTCTTGCTTCAAATAATTCATCAACTCTTGGTAATCCACCAACAATATCTCTTGTCTTTTCAGCTACTGAAGGAATTTTAAATAAACTATCACCTGCTTTTACTTTGTCTTCTTTTTTTGCAGAAATAATTGCATCAACAGGAACAAAATATTCTTCAGTAGATTTTCCAGAAGTAACAATAATTCTTGGATTTAATTTTTCACGTTTATATTCAATAACTTTGAAAATTACGTTAGAAGTTTTTGAATCTTCATCTCTTCTAATATTTTTACCAACTTCTAAATCGACCCAAGTAACAGTTCCTTCGATATCTGAAATAGCTAAGTCATTAAATGGATCGAACTCTGCAATTGCAGTACTTACTGGTACAATGTCATTTTCAGAAACCTTAATGATCGTTCCAATTTTACATGGGATAACTAAATCATCTCCAACAATTCTTAAACGATCTTTTAATATTAATGCTTTACCTGGAGCTTCAGCATGAATTTGTTCATTTTTTGAATTAATTGCGATTAATTCACCTTTTAAAACAATTTGTTCATCAGCAACTTTTACATTCATTAAATCAGTAAGTTTATAGTCTTGAATTAAATGTTGAACCAAAATAGAACCAGCTTTACTGAATAGAGTTTGGCCTTTTTCATTTTTAGTGGTTCTACCTGAAATTGCTTTAATAATTGCTTGATAAGCAACTTTATGTTCTTTTTCCTTAATTTTTGCAGATGCAACCCCACCCACATGGAAAGTTCTCATTGTGAGCTGTGTTCCAGGCTGTCCAATTGATTGTGCTGCAATTGTTCCAACTGCTTCACCAATCTCAACAGGAATTAATCTTGCTAAGTCCATACCATAACATTTGATACATATTCCTTGTTTAGTTTCACAAGTTAATGCAGAGCGAAGTTTTAATTTTTGAAGACCTAAGTTTTCAATTTTATGACCAACTGATTTAGTAACAAGTGTGTTTTTTGGAAAAATTACATTTCCTGTTATTGGATCAATAATTTCTTCAGCTGTATATCTTCCAAAAACTCTATCAGCAAGAGAAACAATAATTTTTTCCCCTTCTTTAACAGTTGAAAGTTCTACAAAATCTTTTGTTCCACAGTCTATTTCATTGATAATCACATCTTGAGAAATATCTACTAATCTTCTAGTTAAATAACCAGCATCTGCTGTTTTTAATGCAGTATCAGAAAGACCTTTTCTAGCTCCATGTGTTGAAATGAAGAATTCTAATACACCAAGGCCTTCACGGAAATTTGCTTTAATTGCAAGTTCTATGATATCACCATTTGGTCTTGCCATTAAACCCCTCATACCAGCTAATTGAAGAATTTGTTTTTTAGAACCTCTTGCACCAGATTCAGCCATGACATAAATTGGGTTAAAACCATTTTTTTCTTTTTTTAACTCTTCCATCATGATTTCACCAATTTTATCTGAAGTTTTCGTCCAGATTTCGATGATTTTTTTCTTACGTTCATCATTTGTAATGATACCGTTTCGATATTCTTTGTCTGCTTTTTCAACTTCTTTATTTGCTTCAGCAACTAATATAGATTTTTGTGGAGGTATAATGATGTCTTCAATAGATACTGTTGGAGAAAATCTAGTAGCGTATTTATATCCGAGACGTTTAATTTCATCTAACATTTGAACAGTTGCTGCGGGACCAATATTTTCGTAAACATCTGCAATAATTTTATTTGTAGCTTTATCACCTAATGTTTTATTTACATATTCATAACCTTCAGGTAGTGCAGTATTAAAAATTAATCTTCCAGGTGTTGTTTCAATCAATCTGTCTTTGTAAAGAACAGAAATTTTTGATCTTAAATCTAACCAACCACCATCTAGGGCATAATATATTTCTTCTAAGCTAGTGAAGAATTTTCCTTCGCCTTTACCATTACTAATTTCAGAAGTTAAGTAGTAAATACCAAGAACTATATCTTGAGTTGGTCCACAAATAGGGTGTCCGTTTGCAGGATTCAAAATATTATGAGGTGAAAGCATTAACATCCAAACTTCTAATTGTGCT
Organism: Leptospirales bacterium; assembly: GCA_013297885.1. GTDB lineage: Bacteria > Spirochaetota > Leptospiria > Leptospirales > Leptospiraceae > UBA2033. The sequence continues at coordinate 55,563 of JAAFIR010000030.1, forward strand.
TTAGGTGATAATGGAACATGAATTGCCATTTGGTCACCGTCAAAGTCAGCATTAAAAGCATGACATACCAGTGGATGAAGTTTAATTGCTTTACCTTCTACAAGAATAGGTAGAAATGCTTGGATACCAAGCCTGTGAAGAGTAGGTGCTCTATTTAGTAATACTGGATGTTCACGGACTACAGTTTCTAATGCTTCAAATACATCTTTATCTTCAGCTTCAACTTTTTTCTTTGCAGATTTGATGTTTGGAGCAAGTTCAAGGTCAACTAATCTTTTCATGATAAATGGTTTGAATAATTCAAGAGCCATTTTCTTTGGTAAACCCATTTGGTGAAATTTTAATTCAGGGCCTACGACAATAACAGATCTACCAGAATAATCGACCCTCTTACCAAGTAAGTTTTGTCTAAATCTACCTTGTTTTCCTTTTAACATATCAGAAATAGATTTTAGAGGTCTATTTCCTTTTCCTTTAACAGTTCTTTTTCTTCGAGAGTTATCAAATAACGCATCAACAGCTTCTTGAAGCATTCTTTTTTCATTACGCACAATAATCTCAGGTGCTTTTAAAGTTAATAATCTTTTTAAACGATTGTTTCTATTGATCACTCTTCTATATAAATCATTTAAATCAGAAGTTGCAAATCTTCCACCATCTAGTTGAACCATTGGTCTAAGTTCGGGGGGAATTACTGGAACGTTATCTAACACCATCCATTCAGGTCTGTTCCCAGAGTCTCTAAATGCTTCAAGAACTTCTAATCTTTTTACTAAACGCTTGTCTGTTGATTTTTTGTCTTGTATTTTTTGACGAATATTTCTAGCTTCAGATTCAATATCGATTCTTGCTAGTAATTCTTTTACAGCGTCTCCACCAATACCAGCTAAAAATTTATCACCATACTCATCTAAATAGTTATGGTATTCTTCTTCATCAAGTAATTCACCTTTGCTTCTTCCTGAATCAGCAGGATCAATGATAACATATTTTTCAAAGTATAAAATACTTTTTAATTGGTTCATTGTGAGATCAAGTAGTAGTCCCATTCTAGTCGGAACTGAGCGATAATACCAAATATGAGAAACAGGAGCAGCGAGTTCAATATGACCCATTCTTTCTCTTCTAACTTTTGAATGAGTTACTTCAACACCACATTTGTCACAAATTACACCTTTATAACGAATGGATTTGAATTTACCACAATAACATTCCCAGTCTTTTGTTGTTCCAAAAATTTTTTCACAAAACAAACCTTCTCTTTCTGGTTTAAGTGTTCTATAGTTGATGGTTTCTGGTTTTTTTACTTCTCCATATGACCATTCTTTTATTCTTTCAGGTGAGGCAATTTTAATAGTGATGGAATCAAATCTTGCGTAATTTTTCATGTTTTCTTCCTAAACGTTCTCTATAGATTCTATTTTTATTTTCTTTTTGTTTCTAGAATATTCATCTTCATAATCTGCAATATCAACTGTATTACCATCAGTATCAGTAATTACAATGTCTAATGCTAGACCTCTAAGTTCTTGAACTAATACGTTAAATGATTCAGGGATACCAGGTTTAATTGAGTTAATACCTTTCACAATCGCTTCGTAAATTCTAGCTCTACCTAACATATCGTCAGATTTTATTGTTAGCAATTCTTGTAATGTGTGACTAGCTCCATAAGCTTCTAAGGCCCAAACTTCCATTTCCCCAAGTCTTTGTCCACCAAACTGTGCTTTACCGCCAAGTGGTTGTTGAGTTACAAGAGAATATGGTCCTGTAGAACGAGCATGGATTTTATCATCAACTAAATGTGCAAGTTTTAACATATATATATGTCCACAAAATACTTCATTTAAAAATGGTTCGCCAGTTCTTCCATCAAATAATTTGAATTTAGAATTTGCAGGAGTAGAAGCTTCTTTAGCATAAGAATAAATATCTTCTTCATTTGCACCATCAAAAACAGGAGTTTCAAAATTTAAACCAAGTTTATGAGCAATAAATCCAAGTTGTGTTTCAAAAATTTGACCAAGGTTCATCCTTGAAGGAACACCAAGTGGATTTAAAACTATATCTAAAGATGTTCCGTCTTCCATATAAGGCATATCTTCTACAGCAACAACTCTTGCTACAACACCTTTGTTTCCATGGCGACCAGCCATTTTGTCACCTACAAGAAGTTTTCTTTTTCTTGCGATAAATACTTTTACTAATTCTTCAACACCAGCTGGAAGTTCATCTCCATTTTCACGTTTGTATCGTTTAATGTCGATTACAGTTCCTTCATTTCCATTTGGAAGACGTAAAGATGAATCTCTAACTTCTTTAGCTTTTTCACCAAAAATAGAATGAAGTAATTTATATTCAGGAGTTAAGTCAGTTTCACCTTTTGGAGTAACCATACCAACTAAAATATCACCAGCTTTAACTTCAGCTCCAATTCTTATAACACCAGTTTCATCTAAATCTCTAAATGCTTTATCTGAAAGATTTGGAATGTCACGAGTGATTTGTTCTTGACCAAGTTTAGTTTCTCTTGCTTGGATTTCAAATTCTTCGATGTGAATAGAGGTAAATATATCATGTTTTACAATGTTTTCAGAAATAATAATCGCATCTTCAAAATTGTATCCATCCCAAGGCATAAATCCAACTAGAACATTTTTACCAAGTGCAAGATAACCATTATCAATTGCAGGACCATCAGCTAGAATAGTTCCTTTTATTAAAATATTTCCTTGGTCATCTAATTTTTCACCCAAAACGATCTCGCCAGCAAGTGAATCACCTTTAGAAACAGTTGTACCTTCTTTTACCAATGCTTCAAATTCTTTTGTGCCATTGATTAATGGATAATAGTATTTTTTATCACCCATAGTACTAAGTTCAATTTTCTCTTTTGTAATTTTAGTTATTTTACCTGACTCTTCTGCTAAATAAACTGTAACAATTGGTCTTTGGTTAAAACAAGTACCTTGATTTGTTTTTTTGTATTTAACTATAGAGTATTTTTTTTCTTTACCATTGTCTTCACGCACAACAACTTGGCTCGAGTCAACTTTTACAACTACACCAGATTTTTCTGCAATAACACAAATTCTAGAATCGTATGCAGCTCTTCCTTCCATACCAGTTCCAACATAAGGTGCTTGCTCTACCATTAATGGAACAGCTTGACGTTGCATGTTTGAACCCATCAATGCACGGTTTGCATCATCATGTTCTAAAAATGGAATGAGTGCAGTGGAAACAGAAACAACTTGCATTGGAGCTAAATCCATGTATTGAATTTCATTTGGATTTCTAAACGGAAAATCAGCTCTATGTCTTGTAGAAACTATTTTGTTTTTTAAGTCACCTTTTTCATCAACAGAATTTGCCTGTGCAATATAATGGTATTCTTCTTTGTCTGCAGTTAAAAATTCTATATTTTTTTGGGCTTTACTAGACTTCACTAATTTGTAGGGAGTTTCTAAAAAACCATAATCATTTACTCTTGCATATGAAGCCATCGATAAAATAAGACCAATGTTTGGACCCTCTGGAGTTTCAATTGGACACATTCTACCATAATGAGAATAATGTACGTCTCTCACTTCAAATCCGGCTCTGTCTCTGGAAAGTCCACCTGGACCAAGTGCGTTTAATCTTCTTTTATGTGTTAGCTCAGCAAGAGGATTAGTTTGATCCATAAATTGTGATAATTGTGAGGAACCAAAAAATTCATTTATAACTGCTGTTACTGGTTTAATCGAAATTAAAAGTTGTGGAGTTTGTTGTTCTAATTCCTGAACTGTCATTCTTTCTTTAATCACTCTTTCTACTCTTGAAAAACCAATTTTTAATTGATTAGATAATAGTTCACCAACTGATCTTACTCTTCTATTGCCTAAATGATCAATATCATCATGGTAATAATTTTCAACTTCAGAAATTAACATTACCAAATAACGAACTGTTTCAATGATATCTTCTTTTCTTAAAGTTCTCACTTCACATTTTTCAAATTCATCAGGTTTATGAAATTCAAATTTTGAATTAATTTTGTAGCGACCAACTTTTCCAAGGTCAAAACTTTTTGGTGAGAAAAATAATCTTCTTAATTCTGCTTCAGCATTTTCAACATTTGAAGGCTCACCTGGTCTCATAATCATATGAAATTTTTTGATTGCTTCTTCGTAATCGTTTACACCATCTTTTTCAAGACAGTTGATAATTGTTGGATTATCTTTTCCATTTGGAAATTCAATTAATTCAACATCTTTAACTTTCATTTCTTTTAAAATGTCAATATTATCTTCATTGATTTTTGAACCAGCCTCAAGCATTACTTCACCAGTTTCATAATTGATAATGTCAGCTATTGTTCTTCTACCAATAATTTTTTTAAGATCCTTAGGTGAAGATCCAGAAATTTTTGCCTTTGTTGAAGAATAAAATAATCTAAGCACATCTTCATTTATTCCTACATTTAAACATTTTAGTAATAGTGTTGCTGGAAATTTTTTCTTTCTGTCAATTTTTGCAACTAAGATACCTTTGTTATCAATTTCAAATTCTAGCCAAGATCCTCTATAGGGAATAACTCTTGCAGAAAATGCAGATTTGATTGGTTCAAAATTAAAGAAAATACCAGGTGATCTATGTAACTGGCTAACAACAACTCTTTCAGCTCCGTTAACTACAAATGTTCCTTGTTCTGTCATAATAGGTAAATCACCCATATAGACCATTTGTTCTCTAATTTCACCAGTTTCTTTTATAATAAGTCTGATTACAGATTTAAGTGGAATTGAGTAGGTGGAGTCTGTATCTTTACATTCTTGTGGATTTCTTTTTATATCACCTAAAATATAATGCATATATTCCATAATGATATCATTGTTTGGACTTTCAATTGGGAAGGTTTCTTGAAAGACTGCTTCTAGTCCTTGGGCTCTTCTTTTTGTTGGATCTTTTACATCAGCCTGCAAAAACCAGTCAAAAGATTTTTTTTGGATTTGGATTAGATTTGGTAAATAATCTAAATTTGTGATTTTTCCAAAATTAACTCTTTTTCTTTCATTCTTAACTATCATTGAAACTCCCTAGGTATGCTCAGAATTATAATATCTGTAATAAAAAAACTTAGGACAGAAAAGACATAACATTTACCAATAAATGCAATTATCTTTTTCTGTCCTTAATTTAATCGAAATAAGCAAAAAGAAATTATTTAATTTCTATTTGTGCTCCAACTTCTTCTAATTTTTTCTTGATTGTGTTAGCTTCGTCTTTTGAAATTCCTTCTTTTACAGGTTTTCCACCAGCTTCAACTAAGTCTTTTGCTTCTTTTAAGCCAAGACCAGTAATCTCACGTACTACTTTAATCACATCGATTTTTTTATCTCCATGTGCTTTTAAAATAACACTTACTTCAGCAGGTTCTTCAGCAGCCGCAGCTCCTCCCCCTCCTGCACCACCAACTGCAACTGCAACCGGTGCTGCAGCAGAGATCCCAAACTTGGCTTCCATAGCCTTTACTAATTCAGCTGCCTGAACTAAAGTAAGATTTCCAATCTGCTCTAATAAACTTTCTGTTGACATGCTTTCTCCTTATGTCCTTTTAATACTGATATAAAGTATTACTTATTGTTTTTTTCTGCTACTGCCTGAATCCCACGAGCAAGACTAGACATGATTTGGTTCATACCACTAGCAATTTGAATTGTTGGAGTGTTTAACCCTCTAGCAATCACAGTGAGTAGCTCTTCTTTTGAAGGAAGACCAGCTATTCCAACAACACCTTTTGGATCAAGAACTTCACCATCAAAATAACCTGCTCTGAAACTTAAATTTTCATTAGTTTTAGCAAAATCTTTACATAGTTTTGCAATAGTAGGCAAATTTTCGTTAGAAAAAATTGCCGCTAAAGGACCTTTGTAATGTTCACCAAAATCAATTGTTTTTCCAGAGTGATTTTTTGATTCTTTTAAAGCTCTTAAAAATAAATTATTTTTAAGAACTTTCATTTCTGAACCTTCTTTTCTAAGAGTAGCTCTGAGATCAGACATATGTTTTACTGTTAAACCAGAATAAGAAGCCAAAATAAAATTTGGGTGTTCTTCTAATTTAGCTTTTAATTCTGCTACTGCTTCAATTTTTTCTTTATTCGCCATATTCTACTCTTAATTTATTGAATTTACTATTTCTTTGGAATCGATTTTTACACCAACACCCATTGTTGCACTTACACTTAAATTTTTGATGTAATCACCTTTAGCATCTGATGGTCTATCTTTTATTAAAGTTGAAATTACAGCTGTAATATTTTCTTCTATTTTTTTACTATCAAAAGAAACTTTACCAATTCCTAAATGAATTACTCCACCTTTATCAGGTCTGTATTCTACTTTACCACTTTTTAATTCTGTGATTGCTTTAGTTACATCATTAGTTACTGTTCCTGCTTTTGGCTTTGGCATTAAACCTTTTCTACCAAGCACAGGTCCTAGTTTACCTACTTCTTTCATCATGTCTGGAGTTGCCACGCAGGCATCAAAGTCGGTCCAACCTTTTGAAACTTTTTCGATTAAGTCCATATCACCAACAAATTCTGCACCTGCAGATTTTGCCTCGTTTTGTTTATCACCTTTACAAAAAACAAGTACTCTAACTTTTTTTCCATTACCATTTGGTAAAGAAACTGTTCCACGCACGTTTTGTAAACTTTTGTAATTTACTTGAGTTGCAATTTCTATTGTACCATCAAATTTTGTATAAGAAGTTTCTTTTGCTAATGCAATAGCATCATTCAGAGTATAAAGCTTTTCTCTATCAACTTTTTCTTTAAGTGCTTTGTATTTTTTTCCGTGTTTCATAAATTACCCCGCTACAGTTACGCCCATAGAACGACATGTTCCGGCGATAATGTTTACAGCTGCATCTAAATCATTTGCATTTAAGTCAGCCATTTTTGTTGTTGCTATTTCTTCTAGTTGTTTTCTAGTAATTGTTCCGACTTTGGTTACATGTGGTGTACCAGATCCAGATTCAATTCCAATTGCTTTTTTAACGAGTAGGGCTGCTGGAGGAGATTTAGTTACAAAAGTAAAACTTTTATCACTAAAAACAGAAATCACAACAGGAAGTTTTAATCCAATTTGTCCTTTTGTTTTTTCATTGAATTGTTTACAGAATTCCATGATATTGAGTCCTGCTTGACCTAGTGCAGGACCTACCGGTGGAGCTGGATTTGCTTTCCCAGCTTCTACTTGTAATTTTATTTGTTTAACAAATTTTTTTGCAGCCATTTTTATACCTTATCTTATGTTTTTGCAACTTGTAAATAATCTAAATCAACTCTGGTAGGTTGACCAAAAATTTCAACTTTCACTTTTAAACGACCTTTATCTGGAAATATTTCATCCACGATTCCGTTAAAATTAGCAAAAGGTCCATCTATAATTTTTAATGTTTCACCAATATTGAATAATAAACGAGGCTTCTTAGGTTCTTCTGATTTTATATCACCCATTTCACTGAATAAATTTTTAATTTCATCAACTGTTAAAGGTTCTGGGGTCTTTCTGCCTACAAATGTTGATACAGATGGTAAAGAAGTAATTTTAAATTGTAAATCAGGATCTAAGATCATTTCAAGAAGTAAGTAACCAGGCATGAGCTTTTTCTTTGTGATTGTTTTTTTACCCTTTTTAATTTCTGGTTCTTCATATGTAGGGATTTTAACTTGTAAAATTTTATCTTCAAGTGCGTGTTGTGAAATTAATTTTTCTAAATTTGCTTTCACTTTACTTTCATGACCTGAATAAACTTGAAGTGCGTACCATTTTACTGACATAAATTTTTAAGCCACCAAATTCCATAGCCATCTTAAGGCTTTAAAAAATATACCATCAGCAATAAATAAAAATAAAGAGAACACAACTACATTTACTAATACTATGATTGTAGAATTAACTACTTCTTCTCTTCCAGGCCATTGAACTTTTTGAAGTTCGGCTTTACATTCTTGTAAAAAACTTGTTGCTTTCATCACTTTCTCTTTTTTTGGCAGCCCCGGAGAGAATCGAACTCCCACCAAAGACTTTGGAGATCCTTGTTCTACCATTAAACTACAGGGCTAGTTCCAGCCCTCTACCAGGCTTGAACTGGTGACCCCTTCCTTACCATGGAAGTGCTCTACCACTGAGCTAAGAGGGCAACAGTATGCTAGCCAAAAACTACCATAAAATACATAATTTTAAGACTATCCCAACTGTCAAATTGAATCTACCTAAATTTAATAAAAGTACTTGTTTTTTTCTAGAATTAGAAATAAATATCTAATTTAAGCTACAAAATTCGATGAAAAAAATTAAATTAGAAAAAATTAAAATTGGAACTCTACTTGATGGAAAAATTTCCACAAACAAAGGGAGTATACTTTATCCAAATAAAACCTTATTTACAAAACAATTAATTGAGAAACTGAAAAAAGATAAAATTGACGAAATTATTTTTGAAGCTCGTGAAAAAGAAAAACCAATTTCTGATGAAGAAAAAAAAGAAGAAGACAAAATTGAAAAAATTTTAGAAGGTTTTCATTATGGTGGAATCACCAGAGAAACCATTCGTGAATCTGCAATTAGTTTTAGAAACATCACCTACAATATGTTAAACGGAAATGATTCCATTGATTTTGATTCTTGTAAAAATTCTATTTTTGCTGTGTACGAACAAATCAAAACAAATCCTTCTGCAATTGTAAATTTGTTAGATATAAAAACTCATGATGATTATACATATTGTCATTCGATAAATGTTGGAATTATTTCACTTGCACTCGCACAAAAAATGGGTTATGATGATGAAACTGTAAAATTAATTGGGCTTGGTGGATTTTTACATGATATAGGAAAAATTTCTATTCCAGCTAGTCTTATCAATAAAACTTCAGTTCTAAGTGAAGAAGAAAAAAGAATTATGAAATCTCATCCTTCTCATTCCTATAGAATTATGAGTAAAGATAAAAATATAAATCCAAGAATTGTGAACATGGCTTATGAACACCATGAGCGGTACGATGGAAAAGGTTATCCAAGAGGAATTTCTGGGGATAAGCTAGATGATTATTCTGTTATTGTTGGACTTGCTGACGTTTATGATGCTCTCACAACTGTCAGGTCATATAAACCTGCTTTTTCCCCAGAAGAATCAATTTCAATAATTGAAACATATACAGGATCTCATTTTGCTCCAAGAATTGCAGAAAAATTTATCAATGATATTCAAAATTCATTAAACAAAAAAAATGATTTTAACAAAGGTTCACTCGTTTTATTAAACACTTTAGAACTCGCTCAAATTGTTTATTTAAAAAATCATGCTGATGGGGAAGAAGTGGTGGTAAATTTACTAACTGATTCCAAAAATAAAAAATTAAATAAAACAATTTCGGTAAATTTAAACGATGATAAAAAAAGATCCATCAAACGATCAGTAAAATTTAATGAATTAGATGGTGATAGTTTGAAAGTGAATTTAACTTCAAGTACGAATTTGTAGAATTAGGAATTGGGCGAATCGGAATGTACTTTTCCTTTTTTAGTGAGATAATTTTCTGAAGAAGCATTCCGTCAGTTTTTAGCTAAATCAAAAAATTGCCTATGCAATTTTTTGACACCGCTTCACCTTCTCTTTGCATTACGCTCTGCTATGTAAAGCCCATTCTCTCTAACGAGAGAATATCTTTTCGTTTTTAAATTGACCACCAAAAAATTTTACTATTGTTTAGCGTTAGTATCGAAAGGTGAGAGTAGTTTGAGATTATTGGATAATTTTTTTTTATTCTATCAATTAAGTGATTTAGTGCTTTTCTTCCAAAATTATAAATTTAGATTTTATTTGTATTTATCTATTGAACACAACTAGAACCAATTAAACAACCGGAACGTTGGCTAGAGCATATTACAGAACTTGGGCAAGAAAAAGGAATGCTTGTTGTACAACCAGGAGCAACTCCAGAATAATTACAAGTTCTATTACTAATAGCAAGAGCAGAGTCTATATAAAGTGTAACAACTGTTGTCAGTGGATTACTACCACTCATTCGAAAATTTTGTAGAACTGTATATGTTGCTCTAACAGAATAATTTATTAAATTTTGACTCACAGTTGGTGTTCCTGAGATATTACCAGTGGTTGTATCAATTGATAAACCAGCTGGTAAAGCAGGACTAACTGAATAACTTACAGTAGTTCCAGGTACAGATGTTAAATTTCTAAATATTAAAGGAGAATTTATTTCTGCTACAAGCCTAACGCTCGAGGTCAATAAATTACCTGAATAATTTAACATTGTAGGAATACTAGCTGACCCCAAAATCGTTATTTTTATAACTCCTGTAAGAGTTGTTTTATTTAATACAAATCCAGGTCTTGCTTCATAATTGCAAGTTATTGTATAACTTGTTTCTGGATTAGTTTCTTGAGGAGTGCCTCTGATCCCTCCTTCAGCACGATCCATTGAAAGTCCTTTTGGAAGACTTGGACTAATAGTATATAAAGTTGTAAATTGAGGTGAAAAAAATTCAGAGTTTTTTGTTGTGATAAATGAAGTTGACCCTACAACAGCTGTATGTGAGCTAGTAGTTGCATCAAATTCACTACTTGTATAAACTAATGAATCTGGAATTGTTACTTTAGTTCCTTTTGGACGATTATTATTTAAAGAAAGTAAAAATAAAGGAGCATTCTGAGTTATAGGGTCTTTTGGTTTTTCTGGACAGTTCATTAACAATATTGATATTATAAATATAAATAAAAATTTAAAATTCTTCATAAATAACCTACTATTTTTTTAGTTCAACAGAAAAATTAACTTTCATTGACAATATTTATCTATATAGTATTATCAATATAATTTCAATTTTTGTCTAGAAAAAATAGGTTCAGTTATATAATCCCAAGATTTTATTATTTCAAAATCAATGATAATTTTTATTAAATCAAATTCTTCAACATTTAAACATGGGAAGTGGTTTAAGTGGTTTTTTAAATAAATTTATAAAAAATAATTTGATTAAATAAAAATGAAATCCATCAAATGGAAAAGTTTTTTTTAATTCAGAAAATTCTTTTTTTTCTTGGGGATTCAAAAATAACCCAAAACTTAAATCTCTCAAATCTGCTTTTCTTAAAACTTTAGTAGTGTAAAAACTATCTTTATTTGGAGGGGTGAGTTTATGATGCAAATTTATCATTTCTGAAATTTCAGGAATGAATTCTGATTTGTTTTTTTTGATTAAATAGTTTTTAGCAAGCTCAATGGATGGTTCTAAATAATCAAAATCTTGATTTGTCCAAATTCCAAGATCATGAAACACTAATACAATTGCATATTTTTCATGGTTGGATTTGTTTTTATCTAACCCAATACAAATTTGATAAACTCTTTGGCAGTGATTATGGTATTTTTCAAAATGTTCTTTTAAAATTTCTTCATAAAAATTTAGTTCATTAAAAATAATTGGATTTGGTTCAAACATAATTTCATCAAATAAAAAATTCCTAAACAAGAAACAAATTTTTTTAATACTTGCGAACTCTATGGTTCAAAAAGTCAAATCATTTTTTAAAAATTGGGTTAATAGAAACAAAATTAGGTAGATAAGGTTTGTTGCTTTTAATAATCGCGATGATGATTTTAATGATCTTGTT
>JAAFIR010000059.1 GCA_013297885.1 Leptospirales bacterium
TAAATTTACCTCGCCTGATTTCTTCCACCACTTTTTTCTGAAACGATTCACTGTATCTTATATACGTAGGACTTACTTTTTCCATTTTTGTCCCTCCTATATTGTCAACTATTTCAGGACAAGACAAGGATCACCAGCCTCCCCAATACTAGGTGTATCTTCTGTGATTCCTGAATTTAACATTAATACTGCAAATGGAAGTGCTTTTTTATCTCCACCTGAACAATATACATATAGCAATACCAACAACACATATTTGTAGTTAAGCGGTAAACTAAAATTTTTCATTTTACTAAAAGCAAGTATCGTTAATAACAAAGCTAGTGTTGGGGCTAATGCTTGGTTTATTAAACTAAAATCTATTTCAGTAAGAAATGAATCTTCTTTTATATTAGGCACAAACCCAAGATCAATATTTGGTAAGACTGCGTCTTGACGTGTCCATTGTGCAAGTATTGAATCTCCATCCTTAAAATAAATTGTGTGCTCGTCAGGTCTTCCTGGTCTTTTATGGATATAAGCATCATTTGTAAAAGATGGGCGTTCCCTTTCTTTATTTTGAATCTTCCGCATAATCAATATTAAACGAATAGTATTGAGAAAATAAAGAAAGGTCAGGCTACTACGCACTTCGCTATCACTTCGGTCTTTGCAAGCAAAGACCCTACTGTGCTTCATATCCTTAACGCTTGTATTGAAAAACTTTTCAGTATTGTTAAAAATTTTTCTCACTATAACCTCCATTAAAACGCATAACCGAAAGAGAATGAAAAAATATTATTAATTCTTTCAGCATCAATGTATATTTTTTCAACAAAGATTTTATTGCTTATGTAGCTACTTATTAAATCAGAATTTTGAATTTGAAAATTTGCAAATCCTGCAGTTTGGAGGTTTTGGTTTTGTTTTTGTAAATAATTTAATTTTATGTATTCAAAATTTAGTGATAGTCCATTTTCGAAAATCCAGTTGAAACCCAGTCCAAATATAGTAGAATTACTTGGCTTTGTATCAATGTTAAAATTGTAAAGTGCAAAATATCCCTCTGGATAAGCTATGATATAATTGACTTCCATATTTTTTCCAGTTAAATTTCTTGCAAGTCCAAGATTTAAGTAAAGAGGTATTTTTTCAAAAAAATAAACCCTTGAGGCTAATGTTACTATTTTTTTTGAATTTTGGTATGTTACACTTGTAATAGAATATTCAATTGGGCGACTAATTTGCCAGTTATTCTCACTTTGAAAATAAGAGATTCCAAATGTCAAATATTGGTTAAAATTAAATAAAAAACTTGGATTTATTAATATTAATTCTTTAGGAGAAGCAAATCCAATTCCAGTTTGTAAAACATATTTTTTCTTGAGTCTCAAATCAGCTTGAGTTAGTGGATTTGAATCTGAAGTTTTTGATTGAGCTACTTTACTTCCTTCAGAATTTGATTCTTTTTCAGTATTTTGTGCATAAATAGATATACATGTAAAAAATAAAAAAAATAGGAATGTTGTAAATATTTTAAAAAACATCACATTCACCTTCTTTATAGCTATAAGTAGCGTAAATTGCACCTGTTAACGTACATGAAGTCATTTTTGTGTTTGGTGGTGGATTGTTAACGTTTTTTGTAAAAATTGCAATTAATAGTAGCACTTTAAAAAAGTGGGATTTACTTTTTTTTGCTAATGCATTTTTTAATAAGTTTTTGATATAGAGAAATTTTTTCATATTAAACCTCCGATTCGTTTTCAAAATCTAATTTTTCTCAAATATTATTTTAATTCCTATTCAATTCTGAATATTAGTTAAATAATAATATACAATATAATTTAGCCCTTCATACAAGAGTATGGTTACAAGAGTATGGTTACAAGAGTATGGTTACAAGAGTATGGTTACAAGAGTATGGTTACAAGAGTATGGTTACAAGAGTATGGTTACAAGAGTATGGTTACAAGAGTATGGTTACATACTTTTTTAACTGCTAAAATTTTACAAGTAATTTTCAATTTTGAAGAGTAAAATTTTAGCAGTTAAAAAACGAATACTATAAAATCCAGAGCAAATTGAACAGTTTTTATTTTATGGATTAGAAAAATTACCAATAAAATCAAGGCTATCAAGAGTTTTTTGGCTATTTTGGGGAAGTCGTGAACTTACTATTATGAATATAAAAGTAAGTTCACTCTAGAAATTTATTTTGGAATACTTGAGTATTTTTTGATTCTCTGAAAAGTTCAGGGGTTCACGACCCACTTTTGGATCGGATTTAGTCAGACAGTTGGTCTCGACTCCCGGTCTGACCGACAGAACAATTATACTGGGTCAATCGAATAGAGTTTGAAAGAATTATTCTATTGAATTTGGTTGACATGAAAAACTTCAAAGTAAAACTAAGTTTATGCAAAACTCAAAAAATATAATAATCGAGCAAATTAAAAATTTTTTTGAGACTAAACCAATAATTAAAGTTTTTTTGTTTGGCTCATATGCAAGAGATGAAGCAACTGAAAAAAGTGATATTGATATTTTAGTTGAATTGGATTATTCTGTAAGAATTGGATTAGGTTTTTTCAAAATGGAATCAGACTTGTCAAAAATTTTAAATAAAAAAGTAGATTTATTAACAACAAATTCAATTTCAAAATTTATTAAACCTCAAGTTGATTCTGAAAAAATTTTAATCTATGAAAGAAAATAAACAAACTGATTTAATCAGATTAAAACATATTTTAGAAGCAATTGATTTAATTCAAATCAACACTTTAAATATTGATAATTTTGAAAATTTTCATGATAATATTTTATTAAAAACTTCAACTGAAAAATGGTTAGAAGAAATTGGTGAAGCAAGTCATCATCTTTCCAATAAATTAAAATTTGAAAATCCTCAAATTGAATGGGATGAAATATATTCTTTAAGAAACCGGGTTTCACACGCTTACTGGGATGTTGATTATCAAATTATTTGGGATATCATTAAATTCGATATCCCCATTTTAAAAAATGAAATTGTAAAATTAATTTCAATTATAGAATAGTATGATTTTTTTCAAAACAAACAAGGACTAGTTGTTTGACATCCTGCTAAAGTTACAAAACAACTTCCACTACTTGGACAACTAAATGGATTTCCAGCATTACAACCAACAAAAGTTGCAAGTTGAAATGGTGATCTCTGCAGTTGAATAAACTCTCATGGAATTGGTAGAAGTAATACTTCCTGATCGATTTATTGCAGTGATTGTTATGCTTGAGGTTGCCACTGCCGTTGTGGCAGTACAAGAAATGATTCCTGTATTATTATTTAAACTCAATCCATCTGGCAAATTTCCAGTTGTCACTGAATATGAAAGATTGCTTCCAGAAAATTGATTTGGACCTGCTCCAATTGTTTCACCAATTCGAATTGCACTAAAACTTCTAGAATAACTAAAAGTTTGGCAAAGAGTATCAGCTGCACAAAGATCATAATTACGGTAACAAGTTGAAGTAGCAGAATAACTGAAAGCTTGACTTGAATTACAACCTGTTGAAATTCCAGAAGAATTACAACTACTTGGTCTAGTCTCATTAGTGGTTGTTGTGCTGGTGTTTCTAGTAGCAAGCAAGAATTAAAGGAGCGTTTTTTACAATTGGGTCTTCTGATTTTTCTTGGCACTGAAAAAAAATATGATTTAATAAAACTAAAATAATGAAATAGAATTTTTTCATGTTTAATCCTTTTGGGAGATGTTAAATCATACAAAAAATTTTTGTTCCATCTAATGTCAAGAATAAAGATAAAATCAATTTTAGTACCATTTAAAAAATTCAAGTCCCCTTAACTGAATTTAGAAAAGAGACTAAGTGAAATTTGGTGTTCATAGTTTTTTGAAAGAGAACAAAAATAAAACTAATATCTTCTATCCTAAAATAATCTTTTTTTAATTTGTAACTTTGTGTTTTCAATTTAAGCTCCAATTTAATTTTTTTCCAAAATTAAAAATTACACTAATTTTCATATAAAAAGTATTTTTACCATAGTTTTTTTTTATAAAATAAATATTTTATTACTAGTGTTTTAATAAAATATGATGTTTAAAAATTATATATTATGAAACCAACCCCACCCCAACTAGACTGAAGTTGAACTATTTTTTATGCATTGTCCCCTCTCTAAGTTTGACAACTTAGAGATGGGAAATAAAGTTGCCTTCTCCGTTTTGTAAAAAATGGAGAGGGCATTTCAAAAAACAAATTTTTCTACCTCTGTAAAATTGGGTGAGGTTCTTTTTCTCGGTGAAGTTCAAACTCCCTACTTACTTCGTCTCAAACAGCACACAAGTAGCATGTTGTCCGCATCTTTTTCCCATATTCTTCGAAGAAATTCCATAAAAGATGCAGAATAAATGCTTTTAAGAAGTTGTTGAGTAAAAGAAAACAGATAGATTATTTGAGTTTTTATAAATCCAAATTGAATTTAAATGTCATAATAGTATTACCCTACAATATAAAAAAATGTAAAAAACGCAAGTTTCAAAAAAATATTTTTTTAAAAAAAATTTTCTACTTAAGAGTAAAAAAATTCAATTCGAGAAATGTAAAGAAGCTCAGGCTTAAATTTATATGAGGTTGATATGAAAGAAGTAGTAATTAAAAAGCAAAAGTTTTAGAAGTGATATTTTCAGTACTCTTAGAATTTTTATTAAAACTAACAAAATTAATTTCTATAAAAAATGGATTAAGAATTTTTGTGATGGGAATTAACTATCAATTAATCCAGTTTGAATTAAAAAAAGAAATTTTAAGAACAGTAAATATTCCAGCATATGGAATAGATTATGAAATTCCAATTTTGCTAATTTATTTTTTAGCTACATTTGCAAATGTCGGGATTTTAGAAACTGCATTTAAAATAAAAAATCTATTTGAAAAAATGAGTTTAAAAAAACAGAAACAGGAATCCCTTTTGAAATACCCTTTACTTCGCTTTCACCCTATCCAAACGAAAGTTTTGATGGGCTTGAAGATAGTGAAAGAGTTGGGGACAAAAAGTGGGTTTTTTGCAATGGGAATTTTCTCTCTTCAACAACCCCTATTCGTATAGGGGATACATTTTGTCAGTAGTGTTTTTAACTGCAGGCTTTTTTTTTGTGGAATTGATTTAAACTTTGCGGCGAATTTTAAAAATAAACTAAATGGTGAGTTTCTAATTTACTAATATTTTAAATTGAGAATCCTATCACATTACCATTTAGATCTATCTTTTTGATTACAGATTTTTTTTGGTTTATTTGAAAATACCTTCTTTAATTTCAAATAAAAGTTTTAAATTATCAGCTTTTATATCAAAATAAACTTTTATTACTCTGTCCAAAAAATTCATTTTATAAATTGAGAATTATATTTTCTTGTAAAATAACAATAAATTCTATATTTAAAAATCTATCTAACTAACTTTAATGCCCTATTAATATTTTTCACTTCTTGGTATTGATTTTTATTATATTGATTTTGATTTAAATAATTAAACTCATCAAACATAGATAAAACATGAATGGAATAAATTCCAAGTTTCGTAGCACCAATAATATCATCTGTTAAACTATCCCCAATCATAAATGTATCTTTTGGTTCTGAATTAGTTTTGATTAAACAGTATTCAAAAAACTCTTTTGCAGGTTTTTCAACACCAATTTCTTCTGAGCAAAATAATTGGATTTTCACTTTTAGATAAGAAGGTAATAAAATATTAAGTTTTAATAATTGAGTTCTTAAATTCTCATTTGTTAATATTGCTAATTTATGTTTTTCTCCAACGGCATTTAAGTTTTCAAATAAATCAAGATAGTGTTTGTTGTTTATTTTAAAATATTTTCTAGCTCCTTCTAAAAATAAATCAAAGTATTTTTCTTCTAGATTTAAACTTTCCTTTACACTTATTTGACCGTTAAGCTCATCGAACATTTTTTTGAAATACAAAATTCTAAGTCGATTAGAAGAATGATTTTTTAATTGCAATTTTGTTTCAGCTCTATTTTTTTCATATAATTCTCTAAATTCAGTTTTATATTTTTTCTGAAAATAAAATTCTAAATTCGTTATTGCATATTCATAAGCAAATTTAGTTGGAAAAAGAGTATTATCAAAATCTAGAAAGATTGTCAATTTAAACTAGGTTGTTGCTGGGTAATACAATGAATTCCACCACCACCGATATTCAAATTTTCTGGGTTAATCATAATAATTTTTCTATCAGGATAAATAGACTGTAATATTTTTTCAGTTGCTAAATCTTTTTCTAAGAATATTTTTGACCTTCCTGGTTTATAATAGGATTGCATTAAAACAACACCATTTGTGACTAAAAAATTCATATAAGAAGTTGCTAATATAATTTTTTCTTTTTTACCTTTAATTAATTTTGATCCATCTTTAAATTCGAAACTTTGTAAGGTTTTAAAAACTTCATCTTCATCTGATATTGTTTCATATAAAAGTTCAGGAGTTGGCAAACGAATAATTTTGAAAGGAATACCATTATTATCAGTTGCTTTTGAAACTATTTTATAAGTTTCTTCCAGAACTCTTCTACCTTCTTTTAAAATTTCATTTCCTTTTACTTCTTCTTCTTTAATTTCTGCCAATAAAATTGTATCTTCTTTTACAAATCTAACAAATTCGTCAACATGTCCACCTGTAGTAATTGGAACATAGGAACCATCTGGAAGTTTTCCTAAAGTAGCTTGTCTATCTTCTGGAACTCCTTCCTTTATCCAGATAATTTTTTTTATATTTAAAATACTTTTTAAATCATTTTCAATTTTTTCTTTACTTAAAATTGGATTTCTTTGAAACATTACAGACTCTGTTGTCATTAAAACACCTTGACCATTTGTTTCCCATCCACCGCCCTCAGCAATTAGTTTGGTTTTAGTAATTGGTAAATTTAATTTTTTTGCAATTGCAACATCAATTCCATCATCTGCAGTTAGTTCTTTTGAATAACCCCATTGGTTAAAAGAAAAATCAGCAACTTTTAATGTTTTAGTTTTATCGTTTTTTAAAAAAATAGCCCCAAAATCTCTCATCCATAAATCTTCATGTGCAATAACATGAAATGTTATATGAGAAGTGGGGATTTTTTTTTCAGCTATTTTATTTTTTACTATTTCTATTTCTTTATCAGACTGAACTAATAAATCAACTTTTACAAAAGGTGCGAGTTCTTTAATAATATTCATTTGAACATCAGTAGAGCTACGTCCTTTTATATTCTCAAAACTTGCCCAAGCTAACCAAATCGAATCATGTTTTTCCCACTCTGCAGGGAAACGATATTCTTCTTTTTCACAAGCTACTAAAATCATGATTAAACATAAGAAAACTTTTTTCATGAAACTATTTTTTATTTTTAGTTAAATATTCAATTATTATTCTTTAATTTAAAACAAATTCTTTAATAACTCATATTACGCAAAATTAATTTCTAGAATATTTTTGTATATTAAAGAGACTTACAAAGTCATTATTTACGAACAAATTAAGGAAGCCAGCGGCAGCACGCCCTCCCGCGAGGAGTACCCAAAAACCTCACCTGAGCACGGAGTGCGTAAGGTGAGTTAATAAGTAATTTAGTTTAGTATAAAACTTTTTCATTATTTCTAAGAAGTTTTCTTCTATTTTTATGAATTTAGTCTTAGTATCTATTTTTCGTATTTTATGATAATAAAAATAAAATTTCTCAAAAATTTTTAAATTCTTTTACAATCCTGTTGCATTCTGCAACTTTTCATAGTATAATTAAATATGAGAAGTTTTATATTTAAATTCATTATAATTATTTTTTTGATCCATTCCAATTCTATTTTTTCTAACGAGCAAAAGGATAAGGAGGAATTAAAAAAAATTTTGAATATTGCGAATTTAAAGTTTGAAAATATAAAACAAGTTACAAGTTTTACAAAAATTGATGAAGACCAAGATAACCAAATTTCTTTTGATGAAAATGGTAGAGTTGATGGTTTAAAATTAAATACAAATTTAATTTCATCTTTAGAAGTTTTTTCAAATTTAATTGAATTAAAAATTTTAATAATTATTGGAGATGAAACAAATTCTAAATTAAAAAAAATTTCAGATTTAGAAAAATTGATACATTTAAAAACTTTAGTACTAAGAGAACATCAAATAAATAAAATTCCAAATTTAAAAAATCTAAAAAATCTTGAAATTTTAGATTTATCCATGAATCAAATTTTTAAAATTGATGGATTAGATAATTTAAAAAAGCTAAAGAAATTAGATTTAAGTTTTAACAAAATTCAAAAAATTGAGGGTTTGGAACAAATGAAAAATCTTGAGGAAGTTTATTTAAACAAAAATAATATTTCAGAGATCGATTGTTTAAACAATTTAGAAAAATTAAGAAAATTACATCTTGAAGAAAATGAAATTTTAAAAATTTCTAATTTAGAAAATTTGAAAAATTTAGAAGAATTAGATTTAAGTGTAAATCAATTAAATAAAATTAATGGTTTAAGTCAAAAGCCAAAATTAAATATTTTAAAATTATCTCATAATAAAATTTCTAGAATAGAAGGTTTAGAAGATTTATTATATTTGGAAATTTTAGATTTATCAAACAACCAAATTTCTAAGATTGAAGGAATTGAAAATTTAAAAGAAATTAAATTTATTGATTTAGGAAAAAATAAAATAAAATTTAAGGAAATTCAAAAAAAATATTTAAAACTAAATCTAGAAACTAATTAAGTTTAGCATTTCTTTTATCATCAATTAAAATAGATTCACCTTGTTCTAAAATAAAAATTCTATCTTTTAAGTTTGATTTCTTGACAGAAGATTCAAGCATTTCCATTTCAGATCCACCTTTTTTGTAAAAAGTGCTATGATGAATTGGAATCATGTATTTTGATTTTACATCTTTAAAAATTTGAATTGCCCCAAGAGGATTTACATGTACATTATTTCCAAAACCAGAAGTGGTCATAACACTTACAGGACCAACAGGGATCAAAGATAAATCAATTTGAAATGCATCTCCTATTGCTTTAAAT
>JAAFIR010000037.1 GCA_013297885.1 Leptospirales bacterium
AGCTTACAAAACAATTAAGCAAAGTATTAAAATTTATAATGAATCTAGACTTCATCAAAGTATAGATTATAAAACTCCTAATGAAGCATACTACGAAAAGTGGTATACCTATTTTAGGAATTGACAGAGTTCCCCCATTGATAATTGTTTACAGTGCCTGAACAGGTTGCATCGTTGTTCTGACTTCTGCTACACTTCTGCCAGATTAGTCCAGTTTTTTTGTCTAGTATTGTTCCATTATTGTTGTCCACAAAATTTTGAGTTGAGTTTTCTTGTTCGGATATACAACGTACATAAGCGTTATTGGTCTTAGTGAAGTTGTTGACAACACCATTAGAGAAATAAACAAGCAACGCTAGTGCTGTATTAGTTGCGTTGGTAGTAGAACTCCAATAAGTGTTAAAAACCGTAGCCGGAAAAGCCGCATTGATTGATGGATTTGAAACTCCACTATCCACTAAGTCAACTAGCTCATTTACTGTTGGGACACGCCAAGTTCTTCCAGCTAAAGTTAAACCAGAACAATAAGTTGTTTGGTTTGCCCAGGTGTCCTGTGTAGCAGTACCAATTCCACATGTTGCACCAGAAAGTCCCCTTGAGCATCTCTGCCAGATTAATCCAGAATAGTTGTCTGTTACAGTTCCGTCCATATTATTTGTGTAAGAGCGTGCAACACCAGTTTGGTTTGTGCCATTATCTCCTGCTTGGTAAACGGTTGTTTGTCCTGTGCGAATGGAGAGATAAGAATATTCTCTAGTAACTGTGTCTGATCCCACTCCATCTTTAAAATTTTTACATTTTAAAGTGAGTCCAGCAAGATGGTAAACATCTACTGGTGTGGAATAAATTGTTGAATTTGAAGTTGGCTCGTTTCCGTTTGTGGTGCAACGAATTTGTCCACAATTGGATGATGTGAAAGTGATGGTTTGGGGTGTGGAATAATTTCCAGATGCAAGTGAAAATGTTGGGGTTGTGCTGGAACAAGAAATAGAAATATTTGAAACATTTGCAGAAATTGTGCCAAAACCAGAAGTCACATTACAAGTTGAGTTTGTAGGCTGGGTTGTTATAGATACAGAATAAGCAATTCCAGATGATAAAGTATTAGCAAACTGAAATGTAGAGGAACCTGAATTGATGGTTAATGTTTGGTTGGAAGGAGCTCCAACTTGAAAGGACTAAACCATTTGTAGTTAAACCAGTTATGTTGCCACCTAGTGTGAAACTTCGAGCAGGACTTCCTGTCCCTGTTGCGACTCCTGTTCCTGTCCCTGTTGCAACTCCTGTTCGAGTACCTGTTACACCTACAAATCGAATTAAACCAGTAGTTATCAAACTACTTGTAACCGGATTATTGGTGTTAGAAAAATCAAATATAGATTTTTTTGCTTCACGGCAATTAAGTTGAAATAAAATGAAACTAATAAATAGAAACTTTGGCATGTAAAATCCTTTTTGCTTTCAAAAAATTTAACACAGTTTTTTGGGTAATAACCAGATCTACCTGTTTTGGTGTATCTGATATTGTAAACACGCCAACTGAATTTGTGTTTTCAGTAGCTAAAATATTACCTTTATCACAAATACCTAAATTATTAATAGGTGCAACTTGAACAATTCCGTTTCGAATAATACCTTTTACTGCTTGAACTGAAATAGAAATTTGGTTTGAATTTCTCCAAAAAAGAAGTGCTGCAGGGAAAAGAGATTTGGAATCATCTTCGGTTGTCAATGGTTTACAATTTGAAATTGTAAAAAGTGATAAAAAGAAAATGAATAAACTTTTTTTTAAAATAATTAACTCCTAAAACTTTTACATGGTAAAAAAGAATTGATACAAATTATGTTTTATGGTAAAAAAAAGAAGATTAAAATGATATCAGCTTTTGATAAATTATAATAAATTGAACAGACTTGTCAATAAATTTATTGCAATTAGCAAAGTTTTTTTGATAAGGGCTAGCCTTTTTTCTATAGAAAATGAACTCTAGTAACCAAACTTTTCAGATAAATGTATTTTTTTTGTGATTTTTTTTTGCAAAACTAAACAACTTAAACCAAAGGAGTTCCTGTTAAGTTCGTTTTTTTGCAATTTCAGGGAGTTTCACTACACAAAAAATTTTTTGCATAACTATTCATTTGGCAAAAAGATTTCTCAAAACAAAAAAATTTAAAAAAACTAAAGTCTATTTTGCAAATCAAATTTTTCACTTAAAAAAAATCCTTATTAAAAGAAATTTACTTCTAAACTAAAGAATTTTCCTATACAATGCTGTTGCTGCGAAAGGGATTGAAACGGGGTCATAAAATTTTGAATAAAATTTTATGACCGAAGTTGAAAGCCCGGTTTTTCGTAAATATTGAATTAAAAATGAAAAATTAAAAATGAGTTTTAACTCATTTAATTTTACATTCTTCATTTTAAATTCAACATTTTTTCTGCGAAGCAGAAAAGAAAAATTCGCCCAAAAAAACAACTAAGACCAATTCAAAAAATACTTTACTGGTCAGGTTTTTGCTAAAAATAGAATTTAAGAAGGTAAAAATGAAGAATTTACTAATAATTTTATTTGCGATTAGTCTTTATAATTGTGATGATAATTCACCAGTAATTGAAACACTTGACGGTGACAAACTCACTGTAAAAAAATTTGAACAAGCCTATGAAACAGCAATTGAGTCTATGAGTCGTATGCAAAATGTGGAAAAAGAAAATTTGATTAAAATCATTTCTAAAGAAAGATCAGAAATTTCTGATGATGACCAAATTGGTTTACAACTTTACGAACAATTTCAAAAGAAAAATTTTTATGAAACATATAGAAATGCTTTAATGGTTAAAAAAGCTGCTGATAAATCTGGTTTTACTTCAAGAGCTGATATAAAAAGTATTATTGCATTTGCTGAAATGCAAACTGTAAACCAACTTTACATCACTGAACAAGTTGAGAAAAAAATTCAAATTTCAGAAGATGATATAAAAACTAAAGTGGAAGATTTAAGAAAAGATGCAAAATTTAGAAATGAACCTTTAGACAAACTAACTCAATATGCTCGTGGATATTTAAAAGCACAAGCTTCAAGAGAATTGCTTCCTAAAATTTATGAAAGAGTAAAAGAAGGAATTTCAATTAAACATAATGAAAAATTTGAACTAGACCAATATTTCAAATCAGGTATTCCTGAAAATTTAAAAAAATTAAACGAATCCAAGAAAGAAGAATCTGAAAAAAAATAATTGGGAATTTTCTTAAATGCTTTTTTAAGAAGCATAATCGAATCTATTACAGAATTTCTGCCCGTATCTTCAACCGGGCATTTATTTTTATTCTCTTCAAATTTCCCTTTTACGGGAATTGAAAATGCAAATGAATTTGATGATCTATTTGATATTTTTATTCAGTCTGGAGCTATACTTGCAGTTTTAGTTTTGTACTTTTCTTTTTTAAAAGAAAAATTTTTACTTAGTGTAAATTATTTAAAAAAACAAACTGAAGATTTTTCAGGAATTCAATTTTTTATAAGTATTTTGATAGGAACTATTCCCATTTTAGTTTTTGGTTTTATATTTAAAAAAAAATTAGATATTATTAAATCTAGTGAAAACTTATTATTGGTTTTGGGACTTGCTTGGTTAATTGGAGGAGTATTAATTTTAACAATTGAAAAATTTTTCTCCACTGAAACAAAAACCCAACTTACTTTTAAAGATTCAATCCTAATTGGAATTTTTCAATGTGTAGCATTAATACCCGGAGTTTCAAGATCTGGTGCAACTATCATGACAAGCAAAATCCTTGGATTAAAAAAAGACATTTCAGCTGAGTATTCCTTTTTTCTTGCTATACCAGTTTTGATTTCAGCATCAGCATATAAACTTTTTAAATATAGAACAATTTTAAATTCAGAAAATTTAATAATTTTAACATTTGGTTTTGTGCTTAGTTTTATTTTTTCAATTTTAGTTATTCGATTGTTTATAAGATTTATAAAAAAATATTCTTTTATAAGTTTTGGATATTATAGAATATTTCTTGGAATAATAGTTTTAATAATATATTTTAGATAGTTAAAAAATTTTCAAGTGTTGAGAGTGGGATATATTTTTCGATCTGAGAAATTTTTAAAATTCCTCTAATGTTGGTTGGAGGATCCAAAATAAAAAGAGTTATATTTTTTCGTTTAAAATCGTTAATCAAACGAATAATTGAACCCATACCAGAAGAATCAATATTTCTACATAATTTCATACTAATTCCAACAGTAAAAATATGAGGAGCTAATTTTTGTTTTAGTTCAATTTCAAATTCTTTAAATGTCATCATATCCAGCATTCCTTCTAATTTAAAAATTAGTTTGGAGCCATCTTCGTAAGAATCAAATTTTAAACTCATTTGAACAAGATTCCAAACATTTTTTATTTTTACAATTAGGATTTTAAAAATTAATAGAAATAATTATAAAAATCTAAATTTAAAAAAATTTATTTGTAAAAATTACCAAAGTTATCTAAAATGACATAGAATTGTATAATGAATAAAAAAATAAATTTATTTCAAAAAAACTTTTTTGACTTGATTCCAGTTCTTATTTGACTTGAAGATTACAGTCTAGAATGGATTATATATGGGAATCTGGGATTTAATTTTTTTAATTAGTTATTTAGCATTAATCGTTTATTTTGGTTTAAAATTTTCTAAACAAAATACAAAAGAATCCTATTTTTTAGGAAATAAAAATCTACATTGGAGTTTAATTCTTTTTTCAATAGTCGCAACTGAAACGTCTAGTTTAACTTTTTTGAATATTCCATCAATAAGTTATAAAGGAGATCTAAATTTTTTACAAATTGCACTTGGTTTTATAATCGGAAGATTTTTAGTTTCAGCAATTTTAATTCCTTTTTATTTTAAAGAAGGTTATTCTAGCATATACGAACTTGTGAAAAATAAATTTGGAGTAAAAGCTCAAAAATTAGTTTCAGGAATTTTTTTGATTTCTAGAATTTTAGGAGATGGAATAAGGCTTTATGCAACTTCAATTCCAATTTCATTTTTACTTAAACAGTCTTTTTTAAATAATTTTTCTGATACTGAAATTAGAATTTTTTCATTATTACTAATTACAATTTTAACAGGGGTTTATACAATTCTTGGTGGCTTTCAATCAGTAATCATTACTGATAGCATTCAATTTTTTATTTATATTTTTGGTGGAATTTATTCTTTTTATTTTTTATATTCTTTACTCAATTTAAATTCAACAGAAATCATTTCAATTTTATCTGAAAAAAATAAATTACAAATTTTTGATTTTAAAGGTACATTAAATTTAATTTATAAAATATATATTACATTAGAAATTAAAAATTTTTTATCTTTAATTTATTCATTATTTGTTAGTATTAATGGTGTGATTGCAGGTATTTTTATTTCAATTGGCTCACACGGAGTTGACCAAATGTTTGCACAAAGATATTTAGCTACAAAAAATGAAAAAGAAAGCAAACTTGCTCTTAACTTATCAGGTATTATTGTATTTTTTCAGTTTTGTTTATTTTTAGGAATTGGTTTATTATTATCTATTTATTATTCCAATGAAGTAATAAAAGGAGATAAAGTATTTTCAAAATTTATAACTGAAAAAATTCCATCTCCACTTTTAGGCATAATTCTAGCTGCAATTTTAGCAAGTGCTATGTCCACTTTATCCAGCTCCATAAATTCAATGTCGATGACAATTGTATATGACTGGCTAAAAAATAAGGATTCAAAAAAAAATAATATTTTATTAAGTTTAATTTGGTCTCTTGTATTATTTTTTAGTTCCATGCTTCCTTATTTTTTTACTGAGGATTTTGGAAAAAATTTAGTTGAAATTGGATTAAAAATTGCTTCTTATTTTTATGGAAGTTTAATTGGATTATTTTTTTATATTCGATTTACCAAATCAAAAAAAGAAGGATCATCATTTAACTGCATTTTATCTTTATTAATTTCTATTTTTATAACAATATATTTAAGTTTTGAATTTAAACTAATTTCTGCGTATTTAATTCCAGTTGGAATTTTGAGTTTTTATATACCTCTAATCCTAATGAATTTTTTAAATCGCAATATGACGTTTACTGATAAAATTTAAATTAAAAGGGATTTCAATCCGAGCAAAAGTATTTCCATCTTTAGTTCCAATTCGATATAATGAAGGATCTAATTCTTCAGCTTTAAGAAGAATTAAACTTAGGACAAGTCCAAGACCTTCACCTTCTGTATTATCAGCATTTTCCATATAATAACTCATAAGGTTATCATATTTTTCACCTAATGCTAGCTTTTCACGAATTCTTAATTCTTCAGATGGTAGAAGTAAAGTATTATTTAAAATTTCAACTTCAAGTCCTTGGTCATCAAAACTAAATTGAACTTTTACATATACTCCTTTATCTTTATTTTTCAAACCGTAATTTCTAAGATTAGCTTTGTTGATTAGTTTTTTAAATTCAATAATTCCTTTTTGATATTCCATCGAATCTTTTATGTTTAAAGCATGCTCTAGAAAAAAAAGTTTTTTTGCATTTGCTTTAACACCATTTAGAATAGATTCAAAAATAATATTGTAAACTGTGTTAATTAATTTTTCTTTTTTATATTTTATCAAAATTAACTTGAGAGCATGTTTGATAACTTCTTCAATTGAATTTGTGAATCCATAAACCATAATAATAATTTTTTTAGAATTTATAAATTCAGAATCCAATAATTTCATTGAATCTATTTCATCCATTCCGGCAATTTCTTCGATTGTAATCTGATTATTACTCATTTTTTAAAGCTCTAAACAAGCCTCAACAGCAGAATCTTCATCAGCAAACATTTGTGATGGAGTGTTTTTTACTGAAAGCTTAATTATGTTTTCTACTGCACCATGACAATTACAGATATGAATTATACCATTATGCTTAAATAAATTTGATAAAGTTCTAAGAATCACGCCAACTCCAGATGAATCAATAAATGGAACTTCATTAAAATTGAATACAATTCTATATTTTTTTTGAGCCATTAATTCTTGCATCACTTCATTGATTGGTTCAATATCATACATAGTCACTTCACCTTTAATATCCAAAATGGGTATTGACTTTTTTTCTCTAAGTTCTACATTCATAATTACCTAATATTTCTAAATTTTCTTAAACAATAGTTTTTTAAAATTTGATTGCATTTTGTCAATAAGAATCTTAAAATCTAATTAATTTACTTTAAACCAAATGTATTTAAATAATTTGAAAGATTTTTTTCGGTAAATTCCTTTTAATGATACAAATTTTTAATTTTTTACAAAAAATTAAACCAACTACCAAAACCCAAAAAAAACAGACTTTTCAAACTTTAGTTTGTAAGCTAAATAAAAGTGATGAACTAGTTATTACTTTCACTCTTTAACTTATACCGATTGACAATACTAATTACCTATTTTAAGCAACAAAATTCAAACGGACATACACCTAGCTAAAAGTAATAGAATTACTTTTAACACCTAGTATAAAAAAAGGTTAAATCTTTTTTTTATTTAATCAATTTAAATTGAAGCTATTAATTTGGTTCGCAAGTTACAGAAATTTTAGAATTCAAATTAAAATTTAGTCTTATTGTTCTTTTACTGCCAGAAGCACAAACTTGACCTTGGGTTAAACTATCTGAAGCTACTCCGCCATCATAAGCTGTTTCTCCAATAAAGGTAATTTCATCTGAACCAGTGACTGAAACAGAACAAGGCTTTAAAGTATTTACTCTACCATTATCTAATCTAGCAGCAAGAAAAGTTCCTCTTATGATATTTCCATTTGAAGGATCAATTCTAGCAAGAAAAGTCACTTTTGGTCCACCTCCATTTCCATAAGAACGTTGCACAGCATCAGAAGAAACAAAATTTCTGAGTCCTGTGTTTCCACCTGTTGCACTAAAAGCAACAAATAAATTGCCTGAATTTGCAAATAGTGCTTCACCTCGAGAATCATCTGGGGAGGTATCATAATCAGATTTATTCCAATCTTCTAAACCACTAGTAACTTTTTTTACAAATGCATCCTGATTAATAGAACTCACTTGCCTATATCCAACTGTGTAAACTGAATTTCCTGATGTAGAAGTATTGGTTGTAGTTATTCCAGCACAAGTAGAACTAGCAAAATTTTCAGGAGCATTTGAAATGGTTGTGGGGCTTGTCTGATTTTGTCTAAAAATTGTAGCTAAAAAAAATCTGGTTTGATTTTCTTGGTTTTGTTTTTTGCCGTCATCAAATATCTCATTATTACAATTTAGCAAAAAAATAAAAATTATAAACTTCATATTTTCTTAGACTTTTTCGATCAATATGTATCATAAAATTCTTTACTGCAAAATTTAATGAATTTTTATCAAAAAGTTTTAATCACTTATCCTGTTTATTTGTCATGATAAGACAAATTGGCATATTTAAAATTTCGAGTAAGATTTTGATTTAATTTTTTTTTGGTCAATAAGAAATGTAAATTATGAAACTAATTCCATGTAATTCTTGTGGCTCTAATGATTTTAATTTTTTGTATTCCAAATCTTCCCATTTAAATGAATTTTTTGAAATTGTAAAATGTAAATCTTGCAATCTAGTTCAAGTAAATCCTCAGCCAAGCTTTGAAGAAGTTGCAAAATATTATACAAATGATTATTTTACAAAAAGAACTGACAGGGGTTATGATAATTATTATTCTTCTGAAATACGAAAAGAAATTGAAAGAGTATTTCAATTAAATCTATCAGACTTAAATTTTTTTAAGTGGGAAAAAACTCTAAAAATCAAAAAAACTTTGGATATAGGTTCTGCTGCTGGGTATTTTGTAGCTTATATGAAATATAAAAACTGGGATTCATATGGAATTGAAATTTCTGATGAGCCAGTAAAATTTTCTGTAGAAACTTTAAAACAAATAGTTTTCAAAGAAGATTTTTTAAAGTGGGATATTGAACAAAAAAATAAATTTCAGCTCATTACACTTTGGGCATCAATTGAACATTTGCATCATCCAAAAGAAACACTCAGGAAAATTTATTCTCATTTAGAACCAAACGGAAGAGTTATAATCAGTACATGTAGATATGGATTTTTAGCTCGTTTAAGAGGAATTAAATGGAGATTTTTAAATGTTCCTGAACATCTTTATTATTATTCTAAAAAAAATTTAGTCAGTTTATGCGAAGAACTTGGATATAAAGTGATTCAACAAATTTCTTATGGTTCAGGTTTAACTGCAAAAAAAAATGCTAATTTTATATATAAACTAACTAAATTATTCTGTGATAGATTAGTAAAATTTACAAATCAAGGAGACATGATTGCTATAATGCTAGAAAAAATCTGAAGCTGAAAAAAGAAATCACTTGACTTAGAAAGTGAATTCTTTAAAGTAATTGCATTAGGATTTTAGAATGGAATTAGAAGCAAGACTTGAGAAGCCAAGCATTTTACCGAACCGTTTACAAAACAATAATTTATTATTAAAATTAAAAACTCCACCTGCTGTTCATTTACCCCAAAGACAACCACTAGTTATAGGTTTAGCTATTGATAAAAGTTGGTCAATGAAAGGTGAAAAAATGGAAGCAACAATTGAAGCTGCATGTTCCATGGTTAATTGGCTAACTAGAAATGATTTTATAGCCATCATAGCTTACTCAGCTGACATACAAATTGTTCAACCATTAATTCAATTAAAAGAAAAAACTGCAGTTATTGATAAAATTCGTTCTATTCAAGTAGGGACTTCAACAAATTTAAGTGGTGGTTGGCTTCAAGCATTACGAGGAGTTGAAAGTGCAGGTGTTCCAAACGCCTACAAAAGAGTAATTCTTCTAACAGATGGTCAAGCTACTTTAGGAATAAAAGACCCTGTGCAATTTAACCAAATTGCTGCAGACCATTCGGGAAGAGGAGTTTCCACTACTGCAATTGGTTTTGGTGAAGACTTT
Organism: Leptospirales bacterium; assembly: GCA_013297885.1. GTDB lineage: Bacteria > Spirochaetota > Leptospiria > Leptospirales > Leptospiraceae > UBA2033. The sequence goes on from JAAFIR010000037.1 coordinate 10,008, forward strand.
AATGAAACTTCCCTCAAAGATATTGCAATGTATGGAAAAGGCAATTTCTACTATGTTTCATCACCTGAAGAAACTTCAGAAATTTTTTTCAGAGAGTTTGGAGATATTGGGGCTTTGTATTCTCAAGCAACAGATGTTACAATAAATTTTTCACCTGGTGTAAAAATGGCAGAAATATACAATGATTTTACATTTATTTCCAATTCAGATAATTCTGTTACAATCCAAGCTGGAGACATTAGAGCAGATGATTCTAGAAATTTAGTTCTTTCACTAGATATAGACTCTAACCAATTAACAAATGCTTCTGATATCGCATCAGTTTCAGTTAGTTATTATAATCTCTTTGAAAAAATGAGATTAGAAAAAGTTGAAAAAATGATTCCATTAATCAAAACAGATTTGGAACCACCTTTAGATAAAGAAGTTGTTATTGAAAGATTAATCGCTTCTTCAGCCAAAACAATTATGAAAGTTGCAAGATTAATTAAAGAAAATGATATTACTCTGGCACGTTCCATTTTACAAACTTCTATTGATAAAGTTGAAGAAAACTTAAAACTTTCCAACGAAATTTTAATACCCATTCTGCAAAGACTAAGAAATATTGAAGTTAAAATTAGAGATAATTCGCCTTCAGCAAATATGACTAAACAATTTTTATCTGAAAGTACTGATCTTTATTCAAAAACAGACATCATCGACACTTCTGGAATTGAAATGCACGATCGAATATATGAACATAAAGTTATTGGTGATATTGACCTCTATAAATGCCCTGATCTCAAAAATGCGGTTCAATCTCAAATTAAAGAAGGTTATAGATTTATAGTATTTGATTTATCAGACTGCAAGTTCATTGACTCTTCTGCCATTGGTGCATTTATTCAAATCGTTGGTTGGCTGAGAAAACGTGGTGGTGAATTCATAGTAACAAATATTACTGATTCTGTAAAAAAAGTGTTTTTGGTTACAAGACTTGAAAACCATATTAGAGTAGCTGGTTCATCAGAAGAAGCAAAAGATATAATTGAATCAATCATCGCTTCTGCTAAAAGATAAATTTTTTTTATAATATCCACCCCCAAGGTTAGAAATTTCTCCATATGTTTCTAGCTCATTTAATTTTGCAAAAAGCCTTGGTGTTTCTTCAAAACCTTCTTTGGTAGACTAAAAATCTGAAATATGAAAAAAATTATTTTTATCTATCAAATCATTTATAGAAATTTTTACAGCACCATCTTCAATTAATTTTTTTCCACCTTCATTATATAATGAAGCTTTGTCATCAAAAATAATTAATTCTTTATTTTGATCTATTGTATGATGAGCAGTTGAAATAGCTCCTGATTTATTTGGAGCTTCCATTAAAAAAATAGAATTTGCAATTCCACTGATGATTCTATTTCTTTTTGGAAAAGACCAAACTCCAATTTTTTCCCCTACTCTCATTTCAGATAAAAATAATGATTTTTTATAATTTAACATTTTATTATATAGATCTGAATTTGTTTTCGGATATTTTTTTTCAAGACCTGTTCCAAGCACACCAATAACAGGAAGAGCAAACCCAATTGCAGAAAACATTGCTTCTCTATCAATTCCATTTGCTAGTCCAGAAATAATTCCATGAGATTTGGTGAGAGAAATTTTTTCGACAAGTAAGTTAGTTGCAAGAACAGAAATGCGAGATGGTTTACGGGTTCCCACGATACCAATAAATTCCTGTTTTAATAAATTTATATCTCCAATATAAAAAAGAACAATTGGAGGTTTGTAAATTTGTTTTAATGAATCTGGATAGAAGGAATCATAATAGTCTATGGATTTGATTCCAAGTTTATTTTGATTTGCAAAAGAAATTTCTGCTTCTTTTCTAACTTTGTCCAGTTCCTTTGTTGAAAACAAGTTCACCAAATAATCAAACATGGAAGCAAGTGAAGTAAATCTTTCTTGTAAATTGTATTTATTTACAGGATTTAGAAATAAAGGAAAACTAAATAGTATTTTGATATAATCTGCCATCATAATAGATAGCAGAATTAGTTACTTTTTCTCTGAAATTTTTTTTAAGTTTTTTATTACATTTTGGTAAGAATTATTTTTTTGTAAACTTTCTTTAATAATTCCAGAATTTTTCATTTCTTCAAGTTTTGATTTAATAGTTAAATATTCTGATTCTGCTAGTTCTGGTTTACCAAGCCTAAATAAAAAATTCGCTCGAGCAAATTTTGCAGGGATATTATTTGGCTCTTTTGCAATTACAGAACTAATTAATTTTATGGCTTTGTCTGTTTCATTATAACCATTTGGATCTACCCCATCCACCAAACCATCAGTGATAGAAGAATCAAAATATATCAAAGCCAACTCAAATGGATACCTTTGGTCTTTAGGGTCTCTGGTAATTAGTCCTTTAAAAATATTTACTGCGGTAGTTCGTCTTTCTTTATCCCAGCCTCGATCACGTGAAGCATTAGCAAAAGCAAGACCAGCTTCAAATAAAATATCATCATTTAACTCTTTGTAAAGCATCACTTTTTCAAAAAAAGGAATTGCACCTTCAAAAAAATGAACTTCATGGGAAATAGTTTCAGTTTTTCCGGGTAAATTTTCTTCAATTGCTTTTGCATAATACCTTGTGCTTAATTCATAATTTCCAACTTTCATATAAGAGAGTGCAATTTTATGAGAAAGTGCTCCAGCTTCTTTGGTTTTTTTTACAAGCTTACGAATTTTTTCTTCTAGCTCTTTCATTTCTGCTTCAGTGAGGTCTAGTTTTTCTTTCCATCTTTCAATCTCAGCTTCTTTTGGAGTTTTTGGGGTAACTTTTTTTTTAAAATTTTCCTGCCCTATTTCTTTTAATTTTTCACAACTAAATAAAAACACCAATACAAGTAAAACAATCTTCATAATTCAAAATTAATTTAATTTTGGAAACTGTCATTAGAAAAATTTCTCTTTGCAAAATTTTAATAATTAGTCTTTAGTGATTAGAATTTAGAATGGCAAATTTTTTTGTGTCATTCGACACAAAAAAACCGTGCTCTCAACTCTGGTCAATTTTTTTCTAAGAAAAAAAATTGACCCCGCTTCAATCACTTTTGCTAGCAATGAAAAAATTTTCTAGACTTGATTTAATTAAAAAATTATTGTTAAAAGTAAAAACCAACTGAGACAAAATGAAAATTATAATAATTTTTTTGCTGATTTCTTGTACTGCTTCTCAAGAAAAACCCAAAGAACCAAGTTTTGATTATACTCCACTTGGAACTATAAATTCCAAAACTAAACTAAAAAAAGAAATATTCATTTTACCAATTAAAGAAACTGATAAAAATAAAAATCATGATGGATGTAGTTTTTTAAAAACTTTAATTTTACATTATTGTGAAAACGACAGAAATCAATTACTTTCTGAGGATGGTTTCATGAACTTAAATGAATTTTTAAAAATGGAATTAGACTATAAAGAAATTTTTTCTAAAACAGAACTTATTAAAGATTTTAAAATAGAAAAAAATAAAACATATATCCAGATTGAATTTTTAGAATCAAAAATTAAACAAAAACAAATTGAATTGTATTTAGTGAGTTTTGCAATTTTAACCGGCTCTACAGGTGGCCAAGGTAGCTGGAGTGCTTGGTGGATTAGGGTATATTCAACTCTCTGGCTACCATATTTTTTAGGTTTTCCATTTAAAGTTATTGATGCAGAGATAAATATACGATTTAAATTAATCGAATCAAATTTAATTATTCTAGAAAAAACTTATAAAAGAAATTTTAATGAAAAAGAAGGGATTTATTATAACAACGAAGAAAAAGTTAGATTAAAATTTTATGATAAAAAAAATTTAAAAAAATTAGTCCTACCAATATTCCAAGAAATTCTTCACGATTTTACTAACCTCACAATTCAAAAATTAGAAGGAAAAAATTATGAATAAAGTTGAAGAATTAAAATTTTTGCACACTTTTTTTCAACTAAAAAGGTTTTTTTTGCTGATTTTTTTTTGTGAAATCTAGTTAATAGTATTATGAAATACTTGATATTAAGTTTTTTTATTTTTTATTGTAATAAAAATTCAATCAACCCAAAAATAAAAACTTTTTTTTCACTCACCAATTCTTCAAATTTTGTAATTTCCAATCCAAATCCCACACCTCAAACTTCAAATCCAATACAAATTACTCCAACTACTCAAAATAACACAACTTATATTCTAAATATCAATACTACTGAAATTATAACTACAATTAATATTTCGCTTAATTCAACTGAAACTTTAAGTATAACATCTACTGGTTTAAAAAGTTTTCAAAAAAAATTTAACCAAGCTGAAAATTTTGTAGTTAGTATCCCAAACCAAGTAGTAGGCCAATTTTGTAGTTTAAGTGAAAGTTCAGGAATCATTAACTCTAACAAAACAATTGATCTTTCTTGTAAAGAAGGAAACTCAAATGGAAATTTAAGTGCAGGAACAATTATCAATCCTTTAAGTTTAAATGGAAATGTAACAACTTTAAATATAACAGGTAGTTCTCCTAAAGTAAATGGAATGACCACTGACGGAAGATTTTTATATCCCACTTATTCTAGTCCAAATAATATCATTCTTAAAATTGATTTAAGTACAAATATAGCTACCACAATTGCTGGTCAAAATGGAGTTACTGGTTCTGCAGATGGAATTGGAACTCTTGCAAGTTTTAACGATCCTGCTGCATCTTTGTATTATAATAATTTTTTATTTATTACAGAACTAGGTGGTGGAAGAATAAGAAAAATTGATTTAAGTAATAACCAAGTTAGCACAATTCTAACAGGTCTTTCAAATCCCTATGGAATTACAACTGAAGGAATATATGTTTATTTTTTTACTTATACGAGAATTGGAAGAATAAAAATCTCAGACAATTCCTTAACTTATTTAGCAGGAACTACTTCAACTGGTTATGCCGATGGTATTGGAACTATTGCTAGATTTAATAATGATTATGGAACTATTTATCATCAAAACGGAATTATCTATATTTTAGATAGATTAAATTGTTCCCTTAGAACTTTGGATTTGTCAAACAATCAAGTATCAACTATTGCTGGTTCTCCACCACCAACTCCAAACTGCACAACAACTGATGGAATTGGATTATCTTCAAGATTGGAACAAGCTGAAGGTATTGGCTCAGATGGAACTTTTTTATATATCGCTCAAAGTGGAACATCTCATATTATTAGAAGATTTCATATTAGCACAAATACCTTAAGTTATTTTTCAGGTTTAAATGGTGTATCTGGAAACATTGATGGAAGTTTGATCAATGCTAGATTTAATCAACCATCTCAGATTTCTTCAGATGGTAGAAAGTTGTATGTTGCTGATTATAATAATAATTTAATTAGAATTATAGATTAGCCACCTTTACTCATTGTAAATTTTTCTAAAAATTCTGTGATGTCAATGATGTTTCTGGTAATCATTTTTTTAAGTTCAGGTGGAATGTTTTGGGACTTAATTACGCGATAATAATTCAAAGCATTTTTTAACATTTTTCTTCGGGCAAATTCTTGTGCTTTCATAAGCATAGGTTTGTATTTATAATAGGAGTATTCCATAATATTATAATTTTTTGAAAGTTTATAAGAATGTGGAATTTTACTAAAATCATAAGTTAAAGTTAAAAAAGGTGCATCATCAATTTCAGGGGGTTTGAGCTCCAATACACCATGAATAATTTTTTCTTGTTCTTTAGGTTCTTCTGTTATTTCTGGAAGTCCAGACACTTGAGGAAGTTCCTCTTCAGACTGTGGCAAGTCTTCTGGAAATTCAGTGTCCCCAATGTTTATTTCTGGTGCTTCTTTTTCTTCAAATGGATCAACTAAATGTCCAGACTTTGAACGAACATAATCTTTTGGATCAGGTAAATCAAGTTTTAATAACTCAATTTCTCTGATTTCAAATCCACTATCAGATGAAGTTAAACTTTCTTTTTTGTCTGAAATAGATTTTGAAGATTCTTCATTTGCTTCATTGTCTTTACCTGATTTTGAAGATTCTTCATTAGCTTTATTTTCTTTACCTGATTTTGAGGATTCTTCATTAGCTTTATTGTCAGATTTAGATGGTTCATTTTTTGGATTTTGATTTTCGGCTGTTTTTTCACCTATAATATTTATTGAATTAGCTTCAGGTAAATCTATTTTAACTAAATCTGTTTCTTCTTTAATAACAAATTCGGTATTTGCAGAAGTTGTTTCAGTTCTATCTGAAAATTCTTTTGGAGCTGGTTTAGAATAATCTTCTTGTTTTTGGTTAACTTCTTTTTTTTCATCAGCAATTGGTAAATCTAATGTTTCTAATTTAGAAGTTGGAACTTCTCTTGGCTTGTATTTTGGAGAGTCAGTTGGTAAAAATTCAATTTCTTTAAATTGTCCTGGAAATGCAGGTGTATCTAGAATTGATTCAGGGACAGGGCTTGATGCAAATTGATTTAAATAATTTTCTTCCCACTGTTTTAAAAATTCTGCTCGTTTTTTTAATTTATCAGGAATACTAATTCTTCTTTCAATTCCAGTTCTTCTATCATTATTTAAATTTTCACTTTTTTTAATTCTTCTTTCATTTCCAGATCTTCTATCTTTAAAAGGTAAAGATTTAAAATTTTGAAACTCCTCTGAATAATAAAGATTAGATAATTTATCATTTATATCAATTTCTCTTGGAAAACGTTTGGGAGGAGAAAAAATTTCTTCTTCCATTTTATTTTTTTGTAATTCTTCATTAGTTAATAATTTTGTTTCTTTTGCTTCTATTTTATTCTCTACTACTTCTAAAGCATTTTCTTTTTCATTATTTTGTATTAAAAATATAGGTTTGGTATTTTCATCAGAAACAATTTGTTTATCAAATTTTTTTATAAATTGAAGTTCTTTTAATTCTGGAACTTTATTTTGTTTGCTTTCCGAATTTTCTTCTAAAACAATTTGTTTATCAATTTTTTGAACAAATTGAAGTTCATTTTGAAGTTCTTTTAATTCTGGAACTTTATTTTGATTACTTTCAGAATTTTTTTCTGAAACAGGATTTTCAAAATTATTTGCAATGAATTCAACTTCATTATCTGAAACCTGACTTTCATTTAAAAGTTTTTTTTCTGATACTGATCTTGGAACCTTTTGAGATTTAATCTCTGATTGAGTTTGGAAGTGTTCTTCCTCTGGTTTATTTTTATTTTTTATAAATGAACCAAACTCTTGTAAAATTTCTTGCTCTAAATCAGAATTAGAAACTATAGACTCAACTAAAGATTTTCCTTTTCCTTTTTTTCTTTTACCTGGATTAATATCCAAAAATTCTTCTTCAAAAGTTGAACTGGGTTTTTTAGTGGGATTTAAAATTTGATCAAAATAATCATCGGTTTCTGAATCATTTAGGAAACCTTCAAAATCTTTAAAATCTTTTTTTGATTTAACTCTTTTCTTCCTAATAGATTCTTCTTCTAATAATTTAATTTTATTTAAATTGGATTTTTCACTAAAATAAATTTCTGATTCTTCAACTTCTTGTTTTGGTTTTAAATCTTCTATCTTGAAATCATCAGTTTTTTTCTTTAAACTAAAACTATCATCTAGAAGAGAATCTAATTTTTCATCAAGGTCTTTAGGATCAACTTCAGCTTTTTCTTCTGGAGCTTTTTTTTGTGTCTCCAATTCATCTTCAAAAATTTCTTCAATAGATTCAAAATTCTTTTTTTGGTCTTGAAGATTATTTTGTTTAGTTTGATTAATTTTTTCTTCAACATTTAATTTTTGATTTTGCAAATTTACTTTATCAGCTTCAATGCTAAATTCTATAGGGTTAAATTCAGTTTTATCTTTTGATAGTGGAGAAAAATTTTCAGGTTTTAGTTTCTCTTCTAACTTGGTTTGTGGAGAAAAATTTTCAGGTTTTAGTTTCTCCTCTATTTGGGTTTGGGGAGGAAAATTTTCTGGTTTTAGTTTTTCTATCGAATGAGGAAAATTCTTAGGAGTTTCCTTTTCTGGAACTGTTTCAATTTGTTTTAGAATATTTAATTTTTCTGTTAAAGAACCACCTAGGCTTTCTGAAAGTTCTTTTAAAGGCAAATCAAGACTTTTTTGTTTTAAATTCTTAGGAATAGATTTTTCAAGTTCAGGATTTTCTCTACGAATGATATCACGAATATCTGAAATATTCCTTGAAATCCTTTCCTGAATTTCAATATTATTAATTTTAGTTAAAATTCTTGAATAGATTTCCATTGCACTTTTAAATTGTGCTTTATTGATAAGTGATTCTGCATTTTTTAAAGGGTTTTTATATAATAGGTTTAATTTTTTGTCTGAACCTAATATTTCTTTAACAGAAAAACTTAACAATCTTTGTTTGGAATCAGACATGGCTCTATTTAATATTCGACCAGAATTTTCTAAATCATAAAATAAATTGAAATCAATTTTTTTACTAAAACCAACAAACCAAACTCAGGTTACTAAAAATAAATCGTGTTAAGTAGAGTAAGTTTTTTTAATAATGAATTAAAAAAGTTATTGACAATTAGAAATTTTACCGAAAATTAGTTTGAGATGAAATTAGTTTCCAAGAAAAACTTAAGTTTCGGTTCCAGCCCAGACAATCATGATGGGCTTCAATTAAAAATCACTTTTGATGAAGATACTAAAACTGCTTATGGAGACTATACTTGTCCAATTAAGTTTCAAGGCAATCCTGACAATATTCATCCAGGCATCATTGCAACAATTTTAGATGAAATAATGATTAAAATTAACGAAGCAATGAATTTTGAAACTATGACTGGCGAACTTACAATTCGTTATCTACAACCTGCCATGACAAATGAACCTCTTCACCTTAGAGGATGGTTTGTGAAAAAAAATAAAAGAGTCATTGAAAATCGTGCTGAAATTGAAAACGAAATCGGTAAAATCGTTGCACGCGGAAAAGGTAAATACATGGAAGCAGGTGAGTAAAAAATAATTTTAACGCCGATGTGGTGAAATAGGTAGACGCAGTGGATTCAAAATCCACCGGGGGCAACTCCGTGTCGGTTCGATTCCGACCATCGGTACATTTAATCTTAGTTTCCGTTTTTTATTCTTTTAAATTTGTTTCACAAATTTAGGAGTTGGCTTAACCACTCCGCTCGCCACTCCTAACCTCGCTTCTGCTCGAAGCTGCGGTTGGTTCGATTCCGACCATCGGTACTTTTTAACTTGGTTTCCGTTTTTATGTTTTTAAATTTGTTTCACAAATTTAGGAGTTGGCTTAACCACTCCGCTCGCCACTCCTAACCTCGCTTCTGCTCGAAGCTGCGGTTGGTTCGATTCCGACCATCGGTACTTTTAATCTTAGTTTCCGTTTTTTATTCTTTTAAATTTGTTTCACAATACTAGAGTTAGAGATGCAAAAAGTATCGAAGAGAGTGCAAAAGCACCAAGCTTTTTGCAGCTCGACCCCTTTTTTAAAGCTTGATTTAAAAAGGGGTAACTCCCTTAAATTAATCTCTTGCTTTTAAAATTTATAATCTTTAATTAGTATAAAGGGGTAAATTTGAATAAAGGAAGAGTTGTTTTAGGTATTACTGGTAATATGAGTTCAGGGAAATCTACTGTTGCAAAAATTTTTGAAGAACTTGGAGCTTATAAAATTTCAGCAGATGAAATAGCACATTTTTTTACTTCTAGTAAAACCCCGATTAGAAATGAATTAAATGAGATTTTAGGTGAAAATTGTTTAAATGGGGACAACTCATTTGATAGAAAAAAAATTGCTAAAATAGTTTTTTCAAATCCTGAAAAACTTAATTTATTAAATCAATTGATGCATCCTTTTATTAGACAAAAAACGATTGACGAGTTTGAAAATAAAACCGGGTTAATTGTTTGGGAAGCTCCATTACTTTTTGAAACCAATGGACAAGAAATTTGTGATTTTACTTTAACTGTTTTTATGGATTATGAAAATTCCCTTATAAAAGTAAAAAAACGAGATGGGATTTCAGAAGAAGAGTTCAAAAAAAGATTAGAAAATCAAATGAATATTAAGAATAAAATCAAACTATCCGATTTTATAATAGAAAACAATACTACAATTGAAAATTTAAAATTAAAATCAAAAGAAATTTTTGATAAACTATTGCTTAGGATTTAAAATGAAAGAAAGAACATTTTACACAATTAATTTAGATATGAAGAGAATTCTTATTATTTTATTCATATTACTTCTTTTTTTCGCTTACTTTTTCTTTTTAGGAAGAGTTTCAAACAAAGAAAAAGCAAAAAATCAAATTGTTGAAGAAATAAAAAAAGAAAATCCTGTTGATCAAAAAAATGAATCCACTGATAAGCTTTCTGATTTAGAAAATATTAAAACTGAAAAAAATTCAGAAACAATTGAATTAAAATCAAATGTTAAAGAAGAAGCAAAAACAACGACTCCTGTTGTAGAATTAGCTGAAGAAAAAAAACAAGAAATAACACCTGCAAAAGTTACTAAAACATATTCAAAACGTATTAAAAAAAAAAATTCAAAAAAAGAAAACCTGAATGAAGAAAAAGAGACAACTGTTTTTTATTCAATACAACTTGGGGCATTTAGCTCTGAAGAACAAGCTACAAAATTTAAAAATAAAGTAATACAATCAAATAAGAAACTTGGAAAAAATTATGTTCCAATCGTACAAAAAGATGAGAATTTTTTTGTGGTAAGGCTTGGTCGATCCAATTCAAAAGAAGAATTGGAAAAAGTTATACAAAACCTAGACCCAAAAACACAAAGTTACTCCATGATACTTTCTAACCAAAAAAGATAAAGATTGATTTTTTTTCTCAATATTAGTTAGATGTAAATAACGGTATTTTTAGAATAAATTCATTCAAGATATACTGCATTGCGAGTTTAATATAGAGAATTCTACCCCAAAACAAATCACCATTGCCTATTTTATATTAGTTCATAGATTCCCTGAACAATTTAAAAGACTTTTTAATGCACTATACCACAAAGAAAACTACTATTTAATACATTTAGATAAAAAAACTAGTTTTGAAATTTATGAAGATATCAAATTATTTTTAAAAGAATTTCCAAATACATTTATTTTAGAAAGTGAAAATGTGGTTTGGGGTGGATATAGCATGGTTCAAGCCGAATTAAATGGCATGAATTATTTATTAAAATTAAATCTAAATTGGGATTTTTTTATTAATTTAAGTGGTCAAGATTATCCATTAAAATCACAAAAAATTATTAGAGATTATCTTACAGAAAATATTGGTAATAACTTTATTAAAATTGCTAACCAATTGACTGAAAGACCTGAAACAATGAATCGAATAGAAAACTATTTTGTTGAAACAAATGATGGATTTAGTGGTATCACTTTTAGAAGAGCCTATTTAAAAGATGTAATCCCTTATATTGGTGGTCAATGGATGATTTTAACTAGAGAGTGTTGTGAATTTATTTGTAATAGTGGCGAAGCAAAAAAATTTGAAGAATATTATTTGAACACTTTAATTGCTGATGAATCTTTTTTTCAAACTGTATTAATGAATACTTCCTTTAAAGGAGTTTTAATCAATGATGATAAACGAGCAATTATTTGGATACCAGATGGTGATATTAAGTTAAGACCAAAAACATTTACTTCTGAAGATATGAAATTTTTGTTACTTGGAGATAATTTATTTGCTCGAAAGTTTGATGACAATATTGATAGTCACATTATTGATGATTTAGAGATTTATTTTAATTTGCCTCTTAAAAAAAATTAATCGATATTTAAAGTAATACATTTCATTTTACAATATAAAAAAAATACAATACAGTTTGATTTGGAAATAAATTTCCGTAAAAATTATTATGAAAAAGCTTTTTCTTTATATCTGTATAATCTTTTTTTTACCTTCATGTACTGCTAACCCAAGTGCATTTTTTTTTATATTTTTAGGAAAAAAAGATAAAGGAGCTTGTATAGTCTGTTTTTTATTACTTGGACAGAATAGAAGTTCAAGTCCACCTTCGAATCAAAACCCTATTCCACAACCCCCATCTCAAAATCCAACACAATCTCCAACTCCAGAAACTCCTATCTCACTTGTTGTTCTAAACCCACAAATAGATTTTATAATTAATCCAACAGAGAGAACAATACAAGTAGGGGAGTCAGCTTATTTTACAACAATTAATTCTCAAACAAATGAAACAATAGAAACAGGGGTTGAATGGTCAGTTGATAATTCATCAATTGCTACTATTTCTCAAAACGGATTAACTAACGGAGTTAGCGTTGGTAATACAACAGTAAAAGCTAGATTAAATGGTTTAGAAAAAACTGCTAATTTAATAGTAACACCAGATTTAACACCTCCAACAATTACATCAGCAAGTTCAGTTTCACCAATTCTAGTTCGGGTGGTTTTTTCAGAACCAGTGAATAATTTAACTACTTCTAGTATAAAAATAATGACAAGTGGTTTAGGAACTTGTTCAGATAATACTAACTTTACAGGAAATGTTTCTACAATCACAATTAATAGTATTACAACAATAAATTCAACAACTTATGATTTAAATTTAGCAACTTCACAAAACACAGGAACTTTGTACACATTAGTTGGAAATAGAACTGTAATTACTGATTTAGCTACTACTCCAAATTTACTCGGTTGTCCAAATAATGCCGATTTTGTTGGAAATGAAGTATTAAAAGTTTCAAATGTGAATTGTAATGGAACATCAAATATAATACTAACTTTTTCTAAACCTGTTAAAACTGGAATAAATGTTTTTGGTTCTGCTGAATGTAGCACAACTACAGAATGTAGTAATCGCTACAAAATTAATGGCGCTACTGATTTAGGAAATATTATATCAGCAAGAGTATTAAATGGTTCAGTTTGTGGAGGACTTGCTGCAGACTCTTCAAAAGTATGTATCACAACTTCACTTCTTCAAAATGGAGCAATTTATTCAGTAGTATCGGCAAACAATACTAACGGAGATGGATTTGATAATTTAGGTTGGGGAGCAATTCGAAATTCTGCTGACACAGAAAACTTGCAATCTTCCCCAAAAGATCGTGGAAGTTTTTTTGGATGTGGAATCCCTTCAGTAAATTTTGTGGATGGACCAGTGATTTTGGATCCATTTACAGATGGTTCAGATTTTGGTTTTTTGACTATATTTTCAAACAAAGTTTATATTGGTCCAAATAGAACTGGAAATGCTGCAAGTTGATTTAATGCTGATGGTTCGAATCCTCAATCAATTACATTTACTTTTGAAAAAGATATAACTGGAAATGCTACTCCTCCAGGTGCAAATGTTACTGGTAGACAATCTAGAAATACTGCGGCTGCTCCATTTTTTTCAATTGGTAGTTCAGGTTGTATTGAAAACTCAAATGCTTTAAATGGTTGTGGACCAGATAACCAAGATGGCCGAGGGCTTTTTGTATCTGGTACACTTAGTGGACAAGAGTATATGTTTATTTCAGGATATACAACTGGTACATTACCCTCTCATATCCCACTTGGACCAAATAATGATTATTTATATTTTAGCAGCGATTTAGATACTAATTTCACATTTAAGCATATGGATACTTCACGAGTATTTGATTCATGCCCAAATGGCACAGTATCTCCAGTTGTAACCCAGAACCAAGGCACAGATTCAATTGAAATTTTTAATGACAGAATCTACTGGTCAGTTCCAGGGAATGGACCAAATAGACCTTTCATCGCAAAAATTAGACCTGCCTCATTTCCACTAATATCTAGCGTTGACATTGATTGCGATACTGGTGGAAATGAAAGTCACTTTATCAATCCAAGATGGATTCCAGGTTTTGGAAATCAGTACAACATAACAGCTGTTTCCTCTACTACTTTTGGACCATCAGAACCATTAAGAGCTAGTGCAGACATGCTTGGTGCTGTTGTGCAAAGTTATAATGATAGAGTTTATATGATGAATTCTGGTTCGATACGTTTTAATAGCTTAGGAAGTCAATGTATAAATGGTTCTGTTTATTCTCCAGGTGCATGTGAGCAGACTGGTGGATTTACAAGATCAGTTAATAATAATCCCAAAACTTGTACAAATAATACTAGTTGCCCTGAATGGGTTAATATCTCACCAACTGATACTAAATACAAACAATTTTTTTCAATTGGATTACCAACAATTGCCATAACAGCTGCACCAATAGCAGGACAAAAACCTGTTCCAAAAATTGAAACTTATCAAGGAAATTTATTTGCAATTAGAAATTCTTGTCGAACAGTTTTGTTAGAGATGAACGCATCCTGTCACTCAAACCAGCAATGTACAAATGATACTTATTGTGCTAATGGTGATGAAAGACCTCAGCTTTGGAAATGTGAACCATCACTCACAGGTTCTGCTACTGAATGTGATTCAGGGGATTGGAGTTTAGTTGCAGATAATGGTTCTGGATTTACAAATTTTGGTGATGTGAATAATAAACAAATCACAATGCTTCAACCAAATGGAAGTTATTTGTATGTTGGTTTTGATAACCCAACTGGAATCAAAGTTTATAGGACTAATTTAGCTAATCCCACAATTGAAGCTAATTTTACTCAAATAGGTGGAGATGGGTTTTTAAATCCAAGTACAAATAAACAAATTTATTCTACAATTTCAATTCAAAATGGAAGTATTTATTTTGTATATGCATCTGTAGGAAAAACAGCAACCCCAGTGAGAGTTCATAGGCAACAGAATAATTAAATGAAATTCTTTTTTAAGAAAATTTTTCAACTCTAGAGTCAAGGATAAAAAAGGTTGCGAAAGCAAGTCAAGCCTTCTTTGGCTTGACGAAACCCTTTTTTAGCCTGACCCTTTTAATTTTTTCTATCACTTTTAATTCAATTAGTAAAAGTTTAAAAGGGTGACTCCCAAACTTAATTACTACTTTTGTTCTATGATTTCAGTTTTAGGTTTATCTGCTTCTTTTGGAGGATACATTTTTAAACTCAGCAAATAAACTCCCATTGATACAGTGATTCCAAGCGAAGCGAGAACAACATCTTTTCCTACTTGCCTAAAAGTTTGTAAATAAGGTTTATCTTGTTTAGTTATTAAATGCAAAATGATTTCTCTACCTGCAAGTAGCCCTAGAAACAACCAAGTAGTTGACATTGGAATATTGCTAATCACTTTAAAAAGAATTAAAACACTAGCATAAGCAAAATCAACAAGTGTAGCAGCTTTGGAATAAGTAATATCGGATTTTTCAGAAACAACTTCTTGAATGGCACCACCATTTGAATAAATGATAAAACCAATTGCAGAAGATAAAATAGAAATTGCCATTAAAAACTCATATATATTTAATTTTCTAGGTAAATAAATTGCTATATTTGCACTGTCTTGTAATAGCCAAGCAACCCAAAGTATTGCAGTTGATAACCATTGAAGTCTTGCCCATTTTTTTTCTTTTTTTGGTTTAGGTTCAAAACCTTTTTGGTATTCTTTTTTATAGAAAAAAGCATGTATTCCCCAGAATGCCATTGCAGAAATAAATGCAATTCCATATCCCAAAAAAGATTTGTTTAACATTTTTTCTATGTTTCCAGTTTTGCTTGTACTGAATAAACCAAGTATTAAAAAAGTTGTTGAAATTGGAGCTTTAAGTCTTGTGATGATGACTAGAACAATTGGAGCAAGTAATTGAAGTGGATTAAAATCTTTTGGCTCTTCAAACTTACTTAAAAGATTAAAATGAATTTCATGATCCTGATCGATATAGCCATAAGTAAAAACACCAATCACTAAACCACAGAGCATAAACACTTTTGGAAACCAATGTAGCTTTTTTTTGCTTTCAATAAAAGTACCAACAGTTTGAATCGCATCATTACCAGCAACAGAAAAACAGGCAATTGCAAAAGCAATCCAACCTAAATAATAATGAGGAAAATTTAGATAATGAAGGGTTAAGATTAAAGCTGTTAAAAAAATTATATTAAGAACAAAGATTAAATTTTTTTTCTTCATCGGTTTATTGGTTTGTTTATTCTGCATAGCTTCTCTTTGGAATCTATACTTTTTGTTGTATTGATTCTAGACAAGAATTAATAGAAAAAATGATTGTTACAAATAGATGAATTTTTTTTACATAATGTAATCACATTACAAAAATAATTTTTATTACATTTAATTTCTTTTTTTAGTATATCCTCTAGAGTTTAAGTCAAAAAATATAAATCCAACTGGTTATTTATGAAAAAAATTCTTTTTTTTATGATTTATATTAGTTTGGATGTTTTCGCAGAACCAATTTTAAAACTAAACAACCAAGATGAAGTCTTATCTTTAAAAAATTATGGTTATTATTTTGAAGATAAAAATGGAAACTACACACTTAAAGATATACTAAATAAAGAAAACCAAGAAAAATTCCAAAAGTTGGATCAAGATTATTTTTCCAGACCAGCAACTAAATCAGCATTTTGGTTTAAATTTGATATTAGCAATTTAACAGATCAAGATGTTTGGTTGTTGGTTGCAACTTCATTGGCTTTTGAAATAGATTTTTATTCTCCTAATGAAAAAGGATTTTACGAAAGGCCAGTTTTAACTGGAATTTTAAGAGGAGAAGAAAGTAAATTATATCCAAATAATTGGTTTTGGCTACCTTTAAATAAAGCTAAAGATATAAAAATAAAAACTTTTTATTTTAGAATAACTGAAGAGGCCCCTTTTAGGGTTGGAACAACGCGATCTTTAATATCTTTTAAAGCTCCATATGATTATTTTACAGCTGGATATTTTGGTGTATAGAAAATAATTTTGCTGAATTTTTATTTGAAGTAATAGATACCTGTATAGGAATTTCTAAAAAAAATCAAACCAAGTTATTTCAATCTTTTTCACAAGCTGATACATCTACAACTAGAGAATTTGCTGGAACAGGACTTGGTCTTACAATTTCAAAAAACTTAGTAGAATTAATGAAAGGGAAAATTCACTTTGAAAGTGAACTAAATAAAGGTTCAAATTTTAATTTTATTATAAATTTAAAAAAAGAAAATTTAATACTTAGCAGAACTTTTCCAAGAACAACATCAGAAGAACTTTTTGAAGCAAGTAAATTTTTAATCTTAGTTGTAGAAGATAACGATATAAATTTAAAAGTTACTGTTAAATTTCTACAAAAATTTAATTCTATTATCACTACTGCTGTTAACGGTAAAGAAGCATTAATAAAATTAGAAAATAATAATTTTGATCTAATTTTAATGGATTGTCAAATGCCAGTTTTAGATGAATACCAAACAACAAAAATTATTCGTAAATCAGGAAATAAAATAAAAATTATTGCACTTACCGCAAATGCTATGACTGAAGATCGAGCTAAATGTTTGGAAGCTGGAATGGATGATTATTTATCAAAACCTTTTAAATTAATAGATTTAGAAAATATGTTAAAAAAATGGCTCATTCATTAATATAATAAACTTTAATTTATCTTTGATTTATACTTAAAATTAAATATTCATTTCATAAAATCAATTGATATCTAGTTACAAAACCAAGTTTCAAAAAATTCTTCGATTTGTTCTTTCTCAAAGATATGCTTATTAAAATTCATTACTTGAAAAAAAATGTTTATTAATATTTTTGGAATCATGAGTGAACCTGTATGTACCGCGTTAATTTTTGCAGATAGAGTTATAATTGAGAATAATGGAAAAAAAGGAATCATTGGAACTTTTTCAAAATTATATGCAGGTAGTTTTCCAGTTCAGTCTGCTCCTTTTGCAATTTATGCAAGTATCACAAATTTATTTGGGAAACATTCTTTTCATTTAAATTTAATCAATGAAGAATCTAATGAATCCATTCTTCCTATCAATGGTGAAATTGATTCCAAAAGTAACGAAGATATGATTGAATTAGTTTTTAATTTAAACACAGTTTTAATAAATACTGAAGGAAAATATTCTTTAGTTTTGGAAATAGGTAAAGAAGTATTAGCTACAATTTTTTTATATGTTGAAAAAATGAAAGTGATCTAATTTTCTTTCCCTTTAAGCAAAACCAAAATATCAACTTTTGATGCACCATTTTGAATTAAGAGTTTTGCAAGTTCATTTACTGTTGCTCCCGTAGTAAATAAATCATCTACTAAAAGATAATTTCCTTTAAAACTTTGTAAATAGTTTTTTTTTATTTCAAATGCTTTTGAAGCATGAATAAATCTATCTCGATATGATTTTCCAGATTGAAGTTCATTTGAAATTTTTTGAAATGGACAAAAAGATTTTAATTTTAATTTTTTTTTTAAACGTTTAATCAAACCAGAACAAGGATGATACGGCCTTTTTCTGATTGAAGATTTACTTGAATCAATATATAAAATTGAATTATAATTGTTTGAGATTAGCTTAGAAAAAATAAAATTTAGATTGAGACTTAAAAAATTTGAAAGCCAAAATTCATTTTTAAATTTTAACTTCTGAATTAAATCTCTTTCAAATTGATTTTTCTCCCTTAAAAAATAAAGTTTTTCAAAAAATTTATTTCTTGAATTACAATAATCACAGAAGTCTTTTTTGGTTTCACAATTTTCACAAAATTCAAAATTAATCGAAGAATTAGAATTTTCTTTTAAACATTTTTTACATATTCCTAGAATATTGGAAAATTTATCCAATTTCCCACAATTAGAACATGGATTTGGAAGAAAAAAATTTAATAGTTTTTGTATTAGCCCCATACTAACTATAGTTTAAATTTGTTATTTTGGAGGAAATTTTCTGTTTTTTTTCAATCAAAACATATTGACATGAATATTTGAGAATTAATATTAAAAACACAAAACTATAAAGGCAACCACTTTGAAAAAATTTTCTTTATTATTTAAAACACTAATTCTAACATTTCTATTCACCCTACTTTGCTCACCTTCTTCTGCTAAAAAAAATCCTACACAAACAGGTGTTTTTGGCCAATCTGAATTTGAAACTGTTGTAAAAGAAGTAAAAGATAATTACATCGATAGAAGTATAGATGAAAATAGAGCTTATACTGATGCAGCAGCTTATGTCTTAATGTCTTTACCTCATCCATTATTTTTATACCCAGAAAGTTTTTATAATGAAAGAGAATCTTTTGAAGAAAAAGAAGACTTAGCTCCAGGAACCACTTTTAAATTAGCTGATTCAGATCCATTTTTAATTTTTGATCCAAATTATAAAAAATTAGATGAGATGAAAAAAGCAAAACAAAAATCAGATAAAAAACTTTCGAATGAAGAGTTAAAAAAATTAGTTGAAAGAGAACAAAATAAAAAAGAAGTTTTAGCATCTAGATTTGAACAAATTGCATTTGGTAGAAAAGAGTTTGAAAGGGTTTTAGACTTTGTAGTAAAAAATTATACTAAATATAAAACTCCTCCACTAAAAGAACAAAATGAAGTTACTCTTGATGAAGAAGATCAACCTAAAGAAGAATTTTCTGAAAAAGATATTTATATTGCTGCTGCAAATGGATACTTAAATTCACTTGATCCACATTCAAATGTTTTTCCTGAAGCAACTTGGAAAAAATCATTAAGCCAAATTGAAGATTCTAGTTTTGAAGGAATTGGTGCAATTCTTTCTGGTGGTGGAACAAAAGAAGTAATTGTAGAAAATCCACTAGAAGACAAACCAGCAGTAAAAGCGGGAATTCGAGCTGGGGATATAATTGTAGCTGTTGATGGAAAATCAACTAAAGGTGTTTTACTTGATAGAGTTGTAAAAAGTATCAAAGGAAAAAAAGGTACAACTGTAACCCTAAGTATCAAAAGAAAAGGTTCAGCAAAAAATATTGATATTTCAGTTGTAAGAACAAATATTGAAATTAAAAATATTTCTAAAAAATTAATTAAAGATCATGAATACATCGGTTATATTAAACTTACTGGTTTTGTAAGATTAGATGGAAAAGATGGATCGGATATTCAATTTAAAAATGCTTTTAAAGAATTAGAACAAGAAGCAAAAGAAAAAAATATCAAACTTAAAGGTTTAGTTTTTGATCTCCGAAATAATGCTGGTGGATATTTGGATTTGGCTGTTAGCATATCTGATTTTTTTGTTCCAAAAGATAAAGTAATTGTTAGTACGAAGGGATATGATTCTAGACTTAGAAGAGAAGAAGAAGATGAAAAAGTTGCAGTAACAGAAAAAAAATTAACTGATATTCCTTTAATTATTTTGATTAATGCTAAATCTGCTTCAGCTTCGGAAATTGTTGCTAGTGCTATTAAATCTCATGGTAAAGGACTTTTACTAGGTGAAAGAACTTTTGGTAAAGCAACTGTTCAAACCTTAAAACCACTTTCTACAAATCCACAATATTTAATTAAACTTACCCAAGCGAGATATTATTCTCCTTCAAAAAGAACAATTCAAGTTGTTGGTGTAGAGCCAGATATCGAAGTTTCACCTGAAGAGGATGGAAGTTTTCCTTTTCAATTTAGAGAAGAAAATATGTGGCATCATTTACCAAAAATTCAAGCTGACAATGTCAAAACTAAACAATTTTATGATATACCAAAAATTAAAGAATATGTTACTAAAAATGGAAAAGCTGACAATTTTCTCAAAGAACATAAAAATGATTCTATAAAACCAGATTATCAATTAATACGCACTATTGATTATATGGATGCTTTAATTAATTTAAAAAAATGAAAACAGATTTTTTAGTAATTGGGAGTGGGGTGGCTGGTTTATTTTGTGCAAATAAACTTGCCGCTTTTGGTAATGTTACGATCATTACTAAAAAATTTGACTATGAATCAAATACGAATTATGCACAAGGTGGCATAGCATCTGTATTTTCAAAAACTGACAATCCAGAAATTCATCTTAAAGATACTTTAGAAGCTGGAGCAGGACTATGTGATCCAGTTTCATCTAAAATTTTAGTTGAAGAAGGACCTTTTCGTGTTCAAGAATTAATTGATCTAGGTGTTCCATTTGTAAAAGATGAATCTGGAAATTTAGACCTTGGTCTAGAAGGTGGACATAGACAAAATAGAATTGTTCACGCTTTTGATAGAACAGGTAGAGAAGTTGAAAAAACATTACTCGAAACTGTTAAAAAAAATCCAAACATAAAAATCTTAGAACATCATACTTGTGTAGATTTAATTACAGGTCATCATCTAAAAAAGAAAAAATCAAATGGTATAATTTGTTATGGAGCTTATTCTTTAAATTCTAAAACAAATGAAGTTTTTCCTGTTCTCGCAAAAGCAACAATTTTAGCAACAGGTGGTGGTGGACAAGTTTATCTTCATACTACAAATCCTACAATTGCAACAGGAGATGGAGTTGCATGTGCATATCGTGCTGGAGCTGTAATTAAAAATATGGAATTTTTTCAATTTCATCCAACTTCTCTATACTACCAAGGATCAGAATCTTTTTTAATTTCAGAAGCAGTTCGTGGTAAAGGTGGAATTTTAAAAAGATCAAATGGTGAATCTTTTATGCAAGAATACCATGAAATGAAAGATCTTGCACCAAGAGATATTGTTGCAAGAGCAATTGATAACGAGCTAAAAAAAAGTGGAGAAAAATTCGTTCTTCTAGACATTACTCATATCGATAAAGACGAAATCATAAAACATTTTCCTTCGATTTATAAAAAATGTAAATCTCTTGGATTAGACATTACTACAACACCAATTCCTGTTGTGCCAGCTGCACATTATATGTGTGGTGGAGTTTCTACAGATGTTTATGGCAGAACCAATATAAAAAATTTATTTGCCTCTGGTGAAGTAGCTTCCACTGGTGTTCATGGTGGTAATCGTTTAGCATCTAATTCACTTTTAGAAGGACTTGTTTTCTCAGCTAGAATTGCAGACCAAATCAAAAAAGAAAATATAGATTTTCAAAAAGAACATGATGAAATCCCTGAATGGAATAAAGAAGGCTTAAAAAACACCGAAGAATGGGTCTTGATTTCGCATAATTTAATGGAAATCAAACAAATCATGAATGATTATGTGGGGATTGTAAGAAGCAATTTGAGATTAGAACGTGCAAAACGTAGAATTGATTTAATTAATGAAGAAGTTAAAGATTATTACAACCGTACAATTATTTCCAATCCACTATTAGAACTTCGTAATATAGTTCAAATTGCAGATTTGGTGATTCGATCTGCAATGTTAAGAAAAGAAAGTCGTGGGCTTCATTATTCAACAGATTATCCCGAAAACAGGCTTCCTTCAAGAGAAGATACTATAATTATTCGAGATTGATCTTCAATAACTTAAAATAAATTTTAGTTACTTGGTTAAATTTTTCTCACTTAAGCTCGATTAAATAATATTTTTTTTGTTGTGTAAGAAAAAAAATTGATTGATTAATTGAATTAATAGTTTGGAATTTTTTTTAAATCTGAAATAGTAAATTCAATTTTTATTATTTCTTAAAATTTCTTCTCCAATTGATATTGCTTCAATAGAAATATTTCTTAAAAACCCACCTAAATGATTTTTAAAACCTAAAAAATAAATTCCTTTTCCTGAAGATTCTTTACCTATAATTTTTGGAATACCAATATCTTTTAACATAGAATTAAGGATTATCGAAGCTTTTCTTAAAAGCTCGGGTTTTAATCCAAGTACAGGAAAAATCTTGTCGAGCTTACCAGTTGACACTGGAAGTGATAAGCCCAATTTTTGGAGAGTATAAATTCACAAAAAATTTAAATAGTATAAATTTTAATTTTTTGGGTTTTACCTTTTACTTCTTGTTCTGAAATAAATGTTCCCAATTTGGACATCGAAAAAGTTTCTTCGTTGAATAAGATTTCTTTTCCAATCGTTTTGGTTAAACTTTCTAATCTTGAAGCTTGGTTTACAATATCTCCAATTACGGTAAATTCTTTTCTTTCTTTGGAACCAATATTGCCCATTACAAAATTTCCAGTGGCGATTCCAACTCCGTTTTTTAAAATTGGTAAATTTCTTTCTTCAAAATTTTGGTTTAAGATTTTTAATTTTTCTACCATTTCTTTTGCACACTTTACTGCATTTAAACTTGGGTTTGATAATTTTTTTGGTCCACCAAAAATTGCCATTACAGCATCCCCCATAAATTTATCCACAATACCTTCATGAATAGTAATGATTTCTACCATCTCTGAAAAATATTCATTAAGAAGTAAAATCATTTTTTTTGGCTCAAGAGTTTCAGAAATAGTTGTAAAATTTCTGAGATCAGAAAATAAAACTGCTCCAAATACTTCTTCCCCATCTTCAGAAAATTTTCCATTCAAAATTTGATCTCTAATTTCTTCTGAAACATAATGTCCAAAAACTTTTTTGATATTTTCTCTTTCACGAAGTCCAAACATCATCGAGTTAAAACCTTTTGTGAGACCACCAACTTCATCAGTAGAAATAATTTTTGCATTATTAAAAATATCACCATCCTCTACTTTTTTCATAGCTTTGGAAAGTTCTTCGATTGGTTCGATAATACTTTTAGCTACTGAATAAGCAGCTAACACAATATATAAAATACAAATGCCACTTAAAATAAATGTCATTCTTATATGCTTTTCATGTACAGTTTGACTAGCTGATAACATCATTTCGTTTAAACTTTGTAAAGATGTTGCAGTAATCATAATTATAAATAAAGTTGATAAAAAAATCATTGTGAACAATACTTTGTATCTAATACCAAACTGTGGCTTTTCTAAACTTACATCAATTTCTAAAACTCTCATATCATTTCTAGACATCACTTCTACCATAAAATAACAAATCACTGAAATGACAGGATTGGCTAGAAAAGCAATTCCAATAAATAATTGGAGTGATTCCCAAGGAGTTAATATATTCAAATAACCTACAACTAAAGAATTTTGGATTCCAGCTAAAAACCAAAACAAAAAATTCATTAGTGAAGAATAAAGTGGTCTTTTTTTGAGACGCTTTTTTGCTTTATCAAAAACTTTTGGTTCTATTGGTAAATTATTTTTTATTGCATAAATAGAAATTGTAATTTCTTTTTCAAGTCTCCAATAAATAAAAAGATAAGCTGGAACTGTCCAAGAAAAAGCGAAAAGTATTAAAACAAATAAAACATCTAAAGGGATAATTAATGCAGCATAAACAGAATAAATTATATTTATTCCTGAACCCATTAAGGATAAAATAATGATTGAATAAGGAATATTGTATCTAGAATGTTTTCTTAAGTGGCTTCTTATTTCTTTAAATTTTTGAATCAAAAACATATTAGAACTTTCTAATGAAATAAAAAATGAATGAAAGCAAAATAGAAATCAATATAGAAGTTCCAAATGGAAAATAAAATTTAAAATTTTCTTTTTCAAATTTAAAGTCTAAAGGAAGATTTCTGAGATTTGGAAATCTATTTCCAAAATGAAAATAAATTCCCACTAATAAAAATAAAAAACTCAAAACAAAAAAAATTTTACTAAATTCTGTCATTACTCTTTGATTTTATTTCGTTTCATGTACATTGTGAGACCAGTCATTGCCTCTGAAGAAACTTTTTTTCTCATAAAAGGTAAAAATCCTAATAAATAACCTTTAAACCCAAGAGCCATTCCAGCCCATTTCCATAAATTAAAACTATCTCTATGTTTTACAATTTTTCCATTTTCAAATACAAACTCTGCATGGATGATATTTTTAATTGTTCTGCCAGTTTTTGAAAAATCATAAGTTGCAATCCAATCTGCTGATCCAGTTTTTTCATCTGCTTTGATATTCGAAAATTCAATGGAAAGATTAACTGCTCTTTCACAAAGCATTGACCACATAGCTCTAGTTTGATTACCTTTTAGTCCAACAAATGCTTCATCTGTAAACTCATTAACATCAGCATAACATTCTCCCATAGTTTTAGCATCTTTTTTTGAAAACGCTAGGTAAAATTTTTGAATTAATTCTTCATTTGGTTGCATAAAATCCTCTTTTTATAACTAAAAACTTTTATCAAGTTTGGATAATTTTTATTTTCCTAAGTGTTTTTACAAGTAGAATTTAATTTCAAATCAAAATGGATTAATAATGTTAAAGTTTTTTTAGTAAATAAAAAAAATAATAAATATTTATTTATAAAAAAAAGTTAGATTTTTAAAAAACCCTAACCAAGTTTGAATTTAAGAATTTAATTCCTTAAAAAATTTTAATAAAATCGTTTTCTAATTGAAATAAAAAATCCATTTTTAATTCTTTTTTAATGACTCAATTTAACAAATTTTTTATCCTATGTTTATTTTTAATTTTCAGTTCCATATTAGTATCTAAAGATAAAGTAAATTCATCTACTAAAATTTATAAAGGTGCATTTTTTGAAATTGAATATCCAAAAAATTTCACAGTGAAACCCTCTATCAAATCAAATATTCCTAAAAAATATGACTCCGCCTTTTTTATTTCACCTGATAAAAAAGTAAAATTTTATGTTTATTCACCACAATGGTCAGGGGATCCAACAGATATTTTAATTGACCCTAAAACTGAAATCGAAAGTGACAAAAAAACTGAAACGAAAAATAACACTAAACAAAATTGGTATAGTTTCAAAAATAAAAATTCAGAATACACAAGATCGTTTCATGAAACAAGTAATGAAGACGGACC
The DNA here is from genome assembly GCA_013297885.1 of Leptospirales bacterium. Lineage (GTDB taxonomy): Bacteria > Spirochaetota > Leptospiria > Leptospirales > Leptospiraceae > UBA2033. The sequence continues at coordinate 35,721 of JAAFIR010000037.1, forward strand.
AACCAAATTAATTTTTGGAATTGAATATAAAAATCAAGTAGCTTATGATATGTATAAACAAAGCTACTTGAATTTTAAAAAATCTATAAAACAATTTGCTGATTAAAGGTTATACTTTTTCTATTCGCTTCAAAGAATAATAAGCTAAAAATAAACAAATAAATGTTAAACCTGCTCCAAGAAAAAGTGGTGCCCCGGGAATGTATAGAGTTTCTTTATTTTTAGTAAAATGATAAAAAATTTCTGTCATCAATGGTGGACCAAAAATAGAAGAAATCGAAATTAAGCTCATTATTAAACCTTGGAGTCGACCTTGTTCATTTGAGGGAACATCTCTAGAAAGTATTCCTTGTATTGCAGGCTCTTCCATTCCACCAAGTGAATAGGGAATGATAATTAAAAACATTATATATCCTTGTGAAGCAAATCCAAACAAAATATTTCCTAATATATAAAAACTAAATCCAATAAATAAAGTTTTTTTCTCACCTAAAAATTTTAGTATAACACCAATTAGCCCACCTTGTACAATGGCGTACATTAAACCAACAGCAGCTAACGAAAATCCAATTGTTGACTCTTGCCATTCAAATTTTTCAATTACATAAAATGACCAAGTAGTTCTCACTGCATGATGAGCTAGATTTAAAAGTAGCACAGTTAAAAATAATCCATATAGTTTTGGATAAAATTTAAATCCAGTGAGAGCTGAAATTGGATTGGATTTTTTAAAACTAAATTCTCTTCTTTCTTCTTTGGCTAATGATTCTGGTAAAAAGAAAAATGCCAAAATAAAATTGAGAATAGATAGAGATGCTGCAACAAAAAATGGAACCCTAGATCCAAATGGACTAACTAAGCCACCGAGTAATGGACCAAAAATAAATCCAAGACCAAATGCTGCTCCAACCAAACCAAATTTTTCTGCACGTTTTTCTGGTTCAGTTACATCAGCAATATAGGAATTGATAATTGCAAAACTTGCTCCCATCATCCCAGCAATTATTCGTCCAATAAATAACCAATACATGTTTGTTGCAAAACCTTGTAGGATACAATCAAGTCCAAGTCCTAAAATAGAAATGAGTAGCACTGGTCTTCTTCCAAATCGGTCGCTGAGATTTCCCATCATAGGTGAAAATAAAAACATTGGTAACGAAAATGCAAATAACAACCAACCGCCATAAGCAGAAGCTTCTGAAATTGTGCCACCAGTGAGTTCACGTATTAATCTTGGAAGAACAGGGATAATGATTCCAAAACCCATTACATCCAAAAAAAGTGTCAAAAGAAGAAGAAACATTGCGAAATTAGAATTTGCTTTCATAGTTAAAACCATAGTTTTAAAACAAACCCAATCCAATATTAAAAATTTTTTTATGATAATACAGAAAAATTTTTTTATTTTTTTTCGATGAGTTATATCTAACTGACAAATGAATTTTTTTTTAAACTTAGAAAAAAAATGTCTTACTTTTTTTTCTTAAGAAAACTATTGTTTAAAAAAAATGAAGTATCAATTTAGTTTGACACAAAATTGTTAAACATTAGTTTAAGTTAATGAAATCCCTTTTTTTGATATTTGTAATTCTAAAATGTTCACCACAAAATATCACTTCACCTTGTGATCCAAAAAACAAAACTTTTCAAGGTCTGGTGATTTTAAATTCTATTTTTAAATTAAATAGTTCTGTTTGTAATATAAAAGTAAATACTCAATCATCATCAGAAGCTTCAAACTCTCCATCACCAATTCCCACGACACCAACTCCTTCCCCCACTACACCAGCTACGATTCTTCCAAATTCAAAAGACATCACTACTTTTAGTTTTGCAATGGCTCAAACTGGTCTAAATAAAAACTATAATGCAACTATAACTGACACAACAATTAATGTGGATTTGCCTTATGGAGTTGGTCTAAACTTAATTCCCACTTTCACTACAACAGGGCAAACTGTGACTGTTGCTTCAGTGACTCAAACATCCGCAACTACTTCCAATAATTTTTCAACTAACAGCATATATACCGTAACAGCACAGGATGGTTCCACAAAAACCTATTCAGTGAATGTGTATCAAATAACCCCGGTTGAAGATACGGGACAAGTTAATTGTCACAACGATTCTTCAATACAAACTTGTGCATCAGTTAGTGCTACTTTTCCAAGACAAGATGGCCATATGATGGATATACCAAATTCAAGAGGGTTAACAAGTCTGACCACAAACACAGGATATACAAATGATTTTGTTACAAAAAATATTTTAACAGGGATTGTTTGGAAAACTTGTGTTGAAGATAAAACTGATTCTATTTGTTCGACTGGCACAGCAGACACAATGATCTTGACTAATGCCAATATTGCTTGTTCCAATTTGAATTCTGCAAATTCAGGAGCTGGTTATGCTGGATTAAAAAATTGGAGACTTCCTGTTCTTCAAGAATTATTGCAATCCCAAACTTATATTACCAATGCAGTTTATTTTGACCCAATTCATTTTCCAGGGGCGATTAATGCTGTAAATACTAGAACATCGTCCAGAATCATTCCAAATGCAGCTTCTAGTTTTGTTTCAAATGGTGGCGCCAATGGATCATTTTCTCTCGCAACAGATGGTACTGCTACTTATGTACGCTGTGTTTCTGGTGGAACTTATCCAAATTCTGATTATTTGGATAATGGTGATGGAACAGTCACTGAAAAAAGATCAAAATTAATTTGGCAGAAATGTGCAATTGGACAAACAAATGATGCCGCTTGTTCAGGAACAGTTTCTCAAATCACTTGGTCAAATTCACTTAATACTTGTAATTCACTCACTTTAGCTGGTAGAACATGGAGGCTTCCAAATTCAAATGAATTAGCTTCATTTTTGGATTTAACAAAAGCAACAGCACCTTATGTGAATCCATTGTTTGTTAATTTTCCAAGCGGTGGAAATAATAGGAATTTTAATTCTAGTACTTCTTTAGCTGGGAGTGTTCTTTATAATTATAGATTTAATTTGACAACACCTGCTGGTGTAACTTTAGATACTAAAAACAATGGAACTGTCACGACTAATGATTACAATGCCCGCTGTGTCACAGGTCCATAATACCATTGTTAAACGATACTACTGTAAAACGATAGTATTTTTATAAATATAAAAATATACAACTTCTATTGAATCAAAAATCAGCTATTCCCATTAAAATTCTACTTGATTAAAACTTATAATAAATAAAATTAAATTATCTTGTTGGATAATCGCGCGAAAGTGAGGAAAGTCCGGACACCTTGGAATGAATGAACCGGGTAATTCCCGGAACAAAATTTTGAAAAAAATTTTGGATGGAAAGTGCCACAGAAAATATACCGCCGAAAGGTAAGGGTGAAATGGCGAGGTAAAAGCTCACCGCTTGGTTAGTAATAATCGAGGCAGGGTAAACCCTTCATGGTGCAATCTCAAGTATGTTGCCATTAAACCCATTCCAGTTGGCAACGGGTAGAGAGCAAAGAGCTTGGAAGTAATTCCAAAGCCAAGATAAATGATTATCATCTGCATGCAGATACAGAATCCGGCTTATAGACAAGATACTTTTTTTATAATTTTAAATAACTCAAATTTTTTTCAATTGAATGATTTGAGAATTAAATTTCCAAACACTAGAGTTAGGGATTGAAGCGTTTCTGAATAGCCTCTGACTTTAGTCAGAGGATTCAGAAGTAGCGAAAAGCCCGACCTTTTTTTTAACATGTTAAAAAAAAGGGAACTCCCAAATTAAAGTCAGTAGTAACGGTAAAGACCAACTAATTTTCCAACAATAGAAACTTTTTTTGCTCTGATTGGTTTGAATTTTGGATTGCTTGCTTCTAATCGAACTGAATCTTTTTCTTTGAAATATGTTTTGAGAGTGGCTTCATCTTCTAAAAGAGCTACAACAATTTCACCATCGCGAGCAACTTCTTTTTTTTGAATGATTGCAATGTCACCATCATTGATGCCTTCACCGATCATGGACTCACCTACAACTTTGAGAGCAAATAGTGTGCCTTTTTTTGCCATGCGGTCTGTGATTGGGATGTAATCACTGATATTTTCTTCAGCAAAAATGGGAATCCCCGCAGCAACTCTACCAAGAAGTGGAATGCTCATTGCACGAATGGGGATGCCGTCTTCAGCTGAGTGACGAAGTAACTCGATGGCTCTAGATTGGTTTTTAGAAGTCTTGAGATAACCTTTTCTTTCTATAGCTTTGAGATGGTCGTAAGCACCTTTTGCAGTGATTTCAAATTTGTCACCAATTTCACGAATTGTTGGTGGCACACCTCTGTCTTTAATGACGGAAGTGATAAATTTTAAAACTAGTTCTTGTTTGTCTGTAAGTTCTTTCATACTAATATATTAATACTATACAAATTTCTGTCAATCATTTTTTTACCAAATATTAAATCTTACATTTGTATTAAAATTTTTTTCTCCAATAAAAAATACATTCTAAACTCAATTTTCACTAATTGAAAAACTAGAATGTTTTGTATACTTATCAAAAATTGATCTTTTCCCAAATCGAGTATAGTAAAATATAACTTTCTTAAAACAAAAATCTAATCTTATCATTTAGTATTCATTTTTGATTGTAAGAATAATTTTTTCAATTCCATTTTTTATACCTTGGTCAAAATTATTTTTTTTAAATTCAGTAATGATTTCTTTTTGGATAATTCTACTAGCAATTTGGTCTGTGAGAGCTCCTTCTAAACCTGAACCAACTTCAATTCTAAGTTTGTGATCATTTTTTGAAATTAAAAGTAGTACACCATTATTTTTATTTTTTTGTCCAAGTCGCCAAGTAGTTGCTATTTTATGGGAATAGTCTTCTAAAATTTCTCCTTCTAAACTAGAAATAATTAAAACTACAATTTGGTTTGAAGTTTTTTTTTCATGTAGTTTTAAAGTATTTTTTAGTTCTGAAATTGTTTGCTTGGATAAAGTGTTTGTTTGGTCAATTATTCTTCCTGATAATGAAGGAACATCTAAACTAAAAATAGTTTGAATTGAAATAAAAAATAGAAAAATGAATTTAAACATCCCGATCTCCAATTCTTAAAAGTTCTTCATCCGTAATTTTTTTTTCATTAGTTCTCCAAATATTTTTTTATTCTAAGAATTTTATTTAGTCAATAAAATTAAAATATTTTTTAAAAAACAAAATCATATTGGACACTTGCAAAAAAGCCTTGGTTACCAAAATAATTCTCTCTATTTCCTTTAAAATCTAAACTAGATTTTTTTTTATCCAATTCTTTTTCAGAAGACTTTCCAATCAAATAAGTATGAGCAATTTGAATTAAATAAATTGCACCAGCTCCAATTGCTAATTGGTTTCTGGAAGCTTCCATTGCTTCTACATTTTTAAAAGCATTTTGATCTAATTGAGAAGAAAATAAAGAAGCATTAATTCCTCTATGTTCGTTAAAATTTGGATTATAAAGAAAACTTAAAAACAAATTATTGGAAACATTTTTTTCATATTTAGAAAGTTCTTCATTTAATTTTTGATTTTGGTAAATGGCACCAATTGTTAAAACTAAAAAAGTTCCTGAATAAAAATATCCCCAAGTTTTTCTATCTAGTTCAAAATGAGCAAGACCTGAAAACAATATAGATTTAAAAAGAGCATCTCTTCGTTTTAATTTAATTGTATTTAACTTTTCGTCTTCTTCAATTTCAGCAACAAGAAAGCCTACATTTTGTATTTCAATGTCTGCAATTCCTTCCTGCATTGGAGAATCTTTTGCTGGCGGTTTGTAATTTGGATATTTATCTTTTATACCTTTAATGAGTTTTTTTAATACGGCATTATCTGTAATATCTTGAATGATAATACTTCCTATAGTTTCTTTTCGAACTTTTACATCTTTGTTTCCATTTTCAGTTTTAAAATATACATAAGAATTATCTTGTTTGTATACAATTCCTTTGACAACCTGTAAATCCCTAAAAATAAGAGTATGACTGAATAAAGGTATACTATATAAAAAAAAAGTTATTATAAAAATTTGTTTCATAAAATTTTTAAACTCTATTGTTAGGTCAAGGTGCACTCACACAACGAACATTTAGAACAGCGAGCTTGATACCTGAGGTGACATCGCCAGCACCGAAAAGGATAAGCCACGCATTGGAGCTATCAGGAGCGTAGGGAGTAGAACTCCAATAAGCGTCAGCAAATAATGTCCTAGGAAAGAATGTTGAATTGATTGTAGGGCTCGAGGAAAGTGTATAATCCACAATGCTAATCAATTCATCTTTGTTGGGAACTCTCCAATTAGTTCTACCTGCAAAACCCCCACCAGGTATAGTATTAGCATCATTACAAGTTTTCCACAATAAACTTGTGCTTCCGCCAATCCAAGATGCTGCTGGTTGTAAAGGTAAGCTAGGAGAGCCTCCATTACAGGCATTTGTAGTTGCATTACAAAACTGGTATGTTCCCTGGGTTCCAGAACAAGTAGCACCACTCAAAGGAACACCAGTTGCACTACTCATAGAACATTTCATCCATGTTAACCCAGTATTATTATCCAAAATTGTTTGATCTCCATTGTCTGTAAAAGATTGCAAACCTGATTGAACTAAACAATAAATTACATTATTTGAAACTGTTCCTGTGCCATTTATAACTGAACAAGATTGAATAGAAGGTTGAGTTGCAACTATCACATTGTAATTGCTTCCACTATTCGGAATAGCTGGAAAAACAAAACTTCCATTTGTATTTATTGTTAAATTGTCTATTGTGTTATTTTGTAAAACAAGAGTTCTTCCAGAAATTAAACCAACAACAGTTCCACCAATGCCTGCATTTGGAACAAAATTAATGATTACATTATAATCCTGACTACTATTGTCTGATGCTACTACCGTGTATTTAATTGAATTCGTAAAATCATTTTCTTTTTCTCCGTTTAACTGCTCTATTCCATTCACCAAAACTCTTTTTCCAGTGTGAGCAAAACTTGCAGCTAGGTTAGTTACATTTGTTCCAATGGGAAGAGAAACAAATATATTCGATCCTGAAATTGTTGCGGATGAAGAATTCAAAATAAACGACTTCATTTCTTTGGAAGAAGGTGAGCCAGTGATAACCGAAATTGTATATTGTTTTGTAGAATTATTAAATGCTTGGATGTTCAATAAAACTGGAGAGGAATAATTGTTAGCAGTTCTACCAGAAATTTGTTCTATTCCACCGATTAATGCTTTGATTCCATTATGTGAAAATGTAGAAGTTAGATTAGTCAAACCAGTTCCATTAGCTATATAAACAGAAACGTTAGTTCCCACGATAACTCCTCTTGCTGCAACAGAATCAAATTGAAAATTTAGTAATGTGTTTGAATCAGCAGTTCCTGTTTTAGTACCAATTGTATAATTGAATATTGTTCCATACGCGGCACTAGTTTGAAAAGCAAAGTTGTTAGAAAAATTATTTGCAGTTTCACCAGATCTTTGTTCTATTCCTCTGACGCTAGCTCTTGCTCCAGTGTAAAAAAAAGTTGCCACTTGAGAGTTTAGATTTGTAGAAAATGGAACTGTTAAACTCACTTGTTTGCCTGTTATGATTCCTGAAGAATTGGTTGAAGAAATTTGGTAAAATTTTAAAGATTTAGCATCTGATGGTTTTAGCCCTGGAAAAAAAACTGGCCAAAGGCGAGCTAAAGCTCCAGCTGGGTCTTGTCGCATCTAAATCTTGTTTTAAAGGACTGCAAAAAGAAAGAAGAATTAGAAATAAAACTTTTTTGTTATTCACTTTTTTACTCCTTTTTTTATATTTTAATATGAAACTAAAATTTTTATTATTACTTTTGAGTATTCAAAAACTTATAAATAAAATTTACGTAATATGAGTTATAATATAAAATTTACAAAATTTAATCAATTACAATTCTAAAAAAAAGATGTTAGAAGAAAAAATTAAATCCATTTCTCTTGAACTAGGTTTTGAAAATTGCAGAATCACTAAAGCAATCATTCCTGAAACTGATAAACAAAACATTTTAGATTGGGTAAAAAATGGCTTAAATGGAGAGATGTCTTGGTTTGAAAAAAATTTACCTATAAAATTAGAATTTAAAAATTTAGGTTTTGAAGTGAAATCTGTCATATTACTTTCATTAAATTATTTAGATGAAGAATATGAAAAAGTTTTTTCAAAACAAAAAATTCATTTTTCAAAATATGCAGTGGGTGAAGATTATCACGATGTAATTAAAGAAAAAGCAAAACCAATTTTGGATTATTTAAAAAAAGAATTTCCAAAAAATTTTTTTAGACAAGGTGTTGATTCTCTTCCCATTTCCGAAAAAGTTTTGGCAAAAGAATCTGGTCTTGGTTGGCAGGGAAAAAACACAAATATAATAAATCCTGAATTTGGTTCTTATTTTTTTATTTCTGCAATTTTAACTGACCTAGATTTACAAGTTGATGAAAAAATTTCAGATCGTTGTGGAAGTTGTAGAGCTTGTATGGATGCTTGTCCCACAAATGCAATTTTTGATGAATACAAAATAGATGCTACTAAATGTATAAGTTATTTGAATATTGAAAAAAAATCAAAACTTGAACAGGATGAAAATTTACATTCTTGGATTTATGGCTGTGATATTTGCCAAGATGTTTGCCCTTGGAATTTTAGAGTTGCTAAGAAAAAAAATATTTATACAAATGAACCAAAATTTAAAATCAAATCAATTTTTAAAGATAAACCTTTAGAGGAATTTAAAAACTTTACAAAATCAGAATTTGATGATTATAAAAAAAAATCTGCAACTTCAAGAATTAGTTTTGAAAAGTTTAAAGAGAATTTCTTTTCAAGTTAAGAATAAAAAATTAAAATTTGGAAGAAATAAACTGCACTGTTATACGCTCTTTTAGAGCTACAAAAGTTGAAAGGAATTAATTTTCCCCTGCCATACTAATTGCTTTCTTAAGTAAACTTTCAGAAAAATAAGTTTCAGAATTTCTAATTTTTTCAATCAATGGAAGAATACTTTTAATCAATCCTCGTTATTTTGCAATGACTAAAACGCCAAGACTTCCAATGACTTGAATTCGATTTAATTGTGCAACCTTCCTTGCTTTTTCATCATCGACTAATAGCCAGTTTGCGTTTAATTTTCGATACAGAACCATAGCTGCTATTTCACCTCAGACAATTGAACCTTCATAGATAAAGTAATTATAGCAGAACTGTCTGCAACAAAAATCAATTCAAAATTTTCCTTAAAGAAATCACTTTTTTTTCTAAATCTTCTGAAGAATAATTAACAACATAGATTCCAAGTTTTTTACATTCTTTCTGGAAGTCGAAAAGAGATAACTTAGCAATTTGAGCTGCTTTCTCAACTGAAACTTTTTTTTTTGGCTAAAAAAAAACTGCAATGCTTAATTGAATATCTTCAAGTAGGGTTTCTCGATTGTACAATTCAAAACTATTTGGTAAGTCGATAGAAAGTTGCATGACAGACTCCAATTAAAATCTGAATCATATACTCAAACAGAAATTGTCTTTGTCAATGGAAAAATAGTATTACCCAGATTTAGAATCTCACTGCATTCGATTCTAAATCTAGGATTAATTTTATTTGCATAAATAAAAATTTTACTTTTAAAAAACATCACACTTTGTTAAAAGCCTGACAAAGTGACTCCTATGGCACGCTGATACAACGGACTCGGTTAGTGTCTGTTTTTAGTTTTTTATCTCTGCCTGGCCATTCTACTTTAAAAGCTTTTGTAGAGTCACCCTCTATAGTCGTTGAAGTCCACATATTTCCATAAGAATTATCCCAAGAGAAATCAGGATTCAATTGAAACTCTTCCAGAGAAATATACATTGTCATAGCTTCATTTATATTAGGAAGTCGCCAAGTTTTTCCTAAATAATTTATATTTTTACAATAATTAATAGCAGCTATCCAAGTCATCATTGTTGGAGTTCCATTTTCACAATCTGAACCAGTGATACCTTCTGTACATTTACGCCATAAGATTCCGTTGTTTGCATCTAAAACATAATCATTATTTATTCTAAAAGTTTTTGGTTCTTTATGAATTCTTGAGCCAGCAACACATTTTAAAAAATTATTTTGAGGGCATAGACCCCCAATATTTGCCTTTTCTCCATGACAAACCGCCGATTGAAGTCTTCCTGCATTTGTATAAAACAAAGAAAACACTACTGGTTGAAAATTACTATTTATATAATTCCCAATATAATTTATCGAATTCTGATTTGGAAAATTATTTTTCATTGAAGTGTTAGTATTGTATAAAATTCCAAATCTATCCATTTCTTGGATATCAGGAGTTCTCCAGTCATTTCTACCCGAGTATCCAACACCCCCATTTAAACCATTCAAGTAAACACAATCATCCTGATAAGAATTATTAAAACTCCCAACATTGCAGCTAACCCCAGAAAGTCCAGTTGGGCAACTTTGCCACACAAGCCCTGTTGTTGTGTCAGTGGTTGTGTAATCGTTTGTGTAAACAGGATGTTGGTTTGGACCAGAATACACTGAATGTGGTAAACCAGATTGGTATTCTCCATCTTGACCAGTTCCAGCACAAGAAATCACATTTCCACTAACGTTATAACAAGATGTTTGTCCTGTTTTGTAAGGAAGTTTTCCAAAAAATGTCAAAGTGATATTTGCAGTTGTGCTTCCACCTGAGTTGGTAGCTGTGATTGTGTACGCTGAAGTGGAACCTTCATTTTCAATGTAAGTTCCTGAAATTGCACCAGTGGACGTATTAAACAAAATCCCAATGGGAAGGGCAGGTAAGATAGAATAAGTAATTCCATTTCCTGTGACACTAGGTGAAATATTCATTGTAGTATTATTTGCATAACCTGTGTTATTCAGTGTGGGATACGACAAGTTAAGCGGAGGTTGTGCAACTGTGATTGTAATATTTGCAGTGACATTTCCACCAGAATTGGATGCTGTGATTACATAAGCAATTGGTGTTTGTTCTGCATTTGTAGTTCCAGAAATAGCACAAGTTGTTTGGTTGATAGTTAGTCCTGTCGGAAGTGTTGGATTTGCAGAACAAGAAGTGATGGTGCCTGTTTTTGTGGGAGTGATTGTTTTTGCAACACCCACTGCAAAAGATAAATTTCCAGATGTTGGATAAAGCAAATTTGAAGGTGCTGGTGGAAAAACTGAAATGGAAAGAACAGTGTTTGATGTTCCAGCAGAATTCCCAACCGTGATTGTATAATTATTTGCAGGAGTTACAGAAGATGGTGTTCCTGAAATTCTACAAGTTGTGGCAGTGAGAGAAAGCCCAGAAGGAAGAGCAGGACTAGAAGAACAAGATGTCACAATTCCTGAAACTGTTGGAGTTACACTTACAAGAATTCCAGTTGTGTAAGCAACAGAATTTCCCAGAGACTATCCCATAAGATTGTGTATAGTAAATCTTTTGTTAATTTTAAATCAGAGAAAAAAGTTTTGTCAATATAAAAAAAGTATTTTAAGAAAAAAAAGTGAACAGAGATCATAAAATTATTTTTA